>NZ_JBEPSI010000011.1:0-142856 GCF_040548745.1 Arthrobacter sp. 2762 | reverse complement strand
GCTAAGACCCACAGCGCCGATGGTACTGCACCCGGGAGGGTGTGGGAGAGTAGGACACCGCCGGACACACATTAGGTCGAGACCCCCCAACCCACACCGGGACGGGGGGTCTCCCACATTAACGAGACAATCAAAGACGCTAGAGTCGCAGGATGACCCTGACCCGAACTTTCGATGTCCCGTCTGGGAACCCCGCGAACGGGAAAGTCCACCTTCGGACTTTGTCCCTGTCCGACGTCGGGCCTTTGGCGGCCGCGTATACCCGGAACGCAGAGCACCTCGCCCCATGGGAACCACGGCGCAGCGCGGCGTTCTATACCAAGGCGGGGCAAGAGGCCGTTGTTCGGAGCAAACTGAACCAATATGCCGCAGGTACCGAGGTGCCGTGGGTAGTTCTCCATGATGGGGATGTCATAGGCATGATTACTTTGACTGGCATAGTCCGCGGACCGTTCATGAACGCCAACCTGGGTTATTGGGTCGACCAAGCGTTCGCCGGCAAGGGTATTGCCACTTCTTCGGTGGCGGCGGTTCTCTCCATGGCGAGCGACGATCTGGGACTCCACCGTATCCAAGCCGCAACCCTGACGCATAACGCAGCCTCGCAGGCGGTCCTCAAACGGTCCGGCTTTGAGCGGATCGGCATGGCGCCGTCGTATCTCCACATAGCAGGCGAGTGGCAGGACCATGTCCTGTATCAGCGAATTCTCTTCTGATCCACGGCGGTTGGATGCTCTGAAGCCGGGATGGCTAGCCGCCTGCAACTCCCGCCGGTTGCTGTCGGCGTCGTGATTTCGTACGCGTGGCTGGAGGCCTATTCAACGCCGAAGGGTACGCCATGTGCGGTCCACAGCCCCAAAAACCCTGAAAAACCGGTGATTTTGGTCAAAAAAGCGCGGAAACACGCGGAATTTGCTGGCCAAGCCGGTGCAAGCTGGTAAGTTTTCGAGCAGTGGCTTGCTCGCATTCCGCTTGAAAGCTCAAAAAACGTATTAGTCCAGGAGGACGTAAATGGCTAAGAACCGTAGTGAACTCGTTGCAGAGGTAGCAGGCAAGGCTGGCACGAGCCAGGCAGCCGTCAACTCCGTGCTCGATGCACTGTTCGAAGTTTTCGAGACTTCTGTTGCCGCTGGCGAGAAGATCACCATCCCGGGCTGGCTCGCAGTTGAGCGCACCGACCGTGCAGCACGCACCGGCCGCAACCCCCAGACGGGCGAAACCATCCAGATCGCCGCTGGCCACAGCGTTAAGCTGACCGCAGGCTCCAAGCTGAAGGCTGCTGTCGCCAAGAAGAAGTAATTCCACTTCGGCGAACGCCTGAAAGGGGCGGCAACCAACTGGTTGCCGCCCCTTTTGCCGTTAAGCAATCACTTGTCCCGAACACCAAGGCGGCATCCTCTCGCCCGTGCCCACTTCTCCTCCCCAAATGGTTCCCGATTCGCAGCCCAGCCACACGTAACGGACAATGGATAGGTGCCATCAGCAAGAAGCTCCGCAACTGCCCCATCGCCTGTTCCCAAGCCGGGAGCGCGGGGAGGCAATGCCGTCGTGGGCATTTCCCTCCCATGGCAGCTTGCTGGACTGGCGGTGCTCTTCCTGACTTTGGCTGCGGCCCTCATCTTCTCCGGTGCATCTTCTGCCCGCCAGGTCTCGGACCCCGGAGCGTTGGTCCGGTGGGGCTTGCCGGTGGCGAAAGCCGTCCACAACGTTTCCATAGCCACAGTTATTGGTGGCCTGATCTTCGCAGTCGGCATCCTGCCCAAGAACCTTAGAGCGTCGCGATCCCGTGAAAAGGATCTGGAGGCTCCGGAGCATCCGGCTTTTGCACGCGCCCTTGCCGTTGCCGCCGCGGCAGGTGCTGCTTGGACACTGTCCGCCGTAGCGGTCCTGGTATTGACCTACGCGGATGTCGCGGGTCAGGGACTCTCCGGCGACGCTGAATTCACCCGCTCGCTGGTGTACTTCATGACGGACATAGATACGGGCAAGGCTTGGCTGTCCATCACTATCATTGCCGCGGTGGTCACCACCGCGCTCTTCGGCGTCCGATCGCTGACTGGCCTCGCTTTTACGCTGCTGCTTGCCCTGATCGGGCTGATTCCAACCGCCCTGATCGGTCACTCCTCCAGCTCCAGTGATCACGAAGGCGCCATCAACTCGCTGGGCCTTCACCTGGTTGGAGTCTCCGTGTGGGTGGGAGGCATCATCATTCTCGCGGTCCTTTCCGGATTGCTCGCTGGTTCCACGAGGTCTGGGACGAGCGACATCACCGAACCGACCCTCCGAAGGTTCTCGGCCCTGGCAGGCTTTGCTTTCGTCCTCGTGTTTGCGTCCGGTGTGATAAACGCAGCCATCCGCGTGACGAACCTGGGCGATCTGTTTGGCTCTGCCTATGGCCAGCTCATCCTTGCCAAAGCACTTGCCACCCTGGTGCTGGGTGGCATTGGCTTCATGCATCGCCAGTGGGTTATACCTCAGCTGGGGAAGAGCGGTTCGATGTCTGCCCGCCGGGTGCTGTGGCAGCTGGTTCTGGTTGAGCTACTGGTGATGGGCGCGACGTCGGGCCTCGCCGTGGCGCTCGGGCGCTCAGCCCCGCCACAGCCCACTACGTACGCACCGGACGCCTCGCCAGCCTTCATCCTGTCCGGCTATGAGATTCCGCCTGAACTTACGCCAGAGCGCTGGCTTACGGAATGGCGTTTTGACTGGCTGTGGGTGGGAGTCGCCTTATTCGGCGCCGTGTCCTACGTCCTCGGGATCATCAAGATCCGGAAGCGCGGGGATAGCTGGTCCTGGTTCAAGACGGTGAACTGGATGATTGGACTGGTGATTCTCACCTACATCACCTCGGGTCCGCCAGCGGTCTATGGCCGCGTACTGTTTTCTGCCCACATGGTGGATCACATGGCGCTGACCATGGTGGCACCGATCTTCCTGGTGTTGGGTTCGCCCGTGACCCTTGCCCTGCGTGCACTCCCTTCCCGGGGTGAAGGCGCCCACGGTTCGCGGGGTCTGCGGGAGTGGCTGCTCCTGTTCGTCCAATCCCGGTTCTCGCAGGTGGTGACTCATCCGCTGTTCGCCGCTGCGAACTTCGCGGGATCCATCGTGCTGTTCTACTACTCAGACCTTTTCGGCCTGGCGATGCGGGAGCACGTCGGGCATGAGCTCATGAATCTGCACTTCCTGCTGACCGGCTACATTTTTGTGCTCAGCATGATCGGCAGTGATCCTTTGCCGCGCCGGGCGCCGTACCCCATGCGCCTGCTGCTCCTGCTCGCAACCATGGGGTTCCACGCGTTCTTTGGCGTGGCCATTATGGGCGGTACTGGCCTGCTGGCTGCTGACTACTTCGGCAACCTGGGCCGGACCTGGGGTGCCTCGGCCATTGCAGACCAGCAAATGGGCGGCGCTGTGGCTTGGGGCATTGGTGAGATTCCCACTTTGCTGGTGGCAATCGGCGTAGCCGTGATGTGGTCCCGCTCGGACGAGCGGGAGACCCGAAGGGTGGACCGGGCGGCCGACAGGAATAACGACGCCGATCTCAGTGCTTACAACGATATGTTTGCCCGGCTCGCTGACCGCGATGCCAAATTGGCCGGCCGCCCGGCCCAACCCACCCGAACGACCAAAGCTACCCGAACAAGTGACGCCCCGGCAGGCGCCACCCCAGAGGAAAACGCTGACCAAGCAAGCAGCAAGACCGAACGAAACACGAAGCTGGAAGGACGCTGATGAGCGAAACCGTACGCACCCAACTCCGGGTCCGGGCCTCCGAACTGGAGGGCCGCGGCTGGCTCAATACGGGCGGTAAGTCCCTTGACTTGGAATCCCTGCGCGGCAAAATCGTGCTGCTGGATTTCTGGACTTTTTGCTGCATCAACTGCCTGCACGTCCTCGACGAACTCCGGCCCCTGGAGGAAAAGTACTCTGATGTCCTGGTGACAGTCGGCGTGCATTCGCCCAAGTTCGAGCACGAAGCCGATCCTGTTGCCCTTGCTGCTGCCGTGGAACGTTACGAGATCCATCACCCGGTCCTGGACGACCCTGAGCTGGCCACGTGGAAGGCGTACACAGCCCGTGCATGGCCCACGCTGGTGGTTGTGGATCCGGAGGGTTACATCGTGGCGCATCTTTCCGGCGAAGGCCACGCAGACGGCCTCGCCGTGCTGCTTGAGGAACTTGTTGCTGAGCACGAAGCAAAGGGGACCCTTCACCGGGGCAACGGTCCGTACGTTGCTCCAGTGCCGACGTCGGGCACTTTGCGCTTCCCGGGCAAAACGACGCAGTTGGCCAACGGCAATTACCTCGTCGTCGACTCCGGGCACCACCGCTTGGTGGAGCTGCACCCGGACCTGAAAACCGTTGAGCGGGTTATTGGCTCGGGGACCAAGGGGTATGCGGACGGCCAGACGGACACGGCCCAGTTCAACGAGCCGCAAGGCATAGCTGTTCTTCCGGCGGAGCTCGCTTCCACGCTCGGTTATGACGCCGTGGTCGCAGACACGGTGAACCACCGCCTTCGGGGAGTGACGTTGAGTTCAGGGCATGTCCGGACTGTTGCAGGCAACGGTGTGCAGCGTTTGCTCGATGCCGGCCCTGCCCGTGTCACCGAGACGGGCGCAGGCGCTTGGTCCGAACACCACGACGGCGGTCCGGCTGACTTTGCTGCCGACGCAATCGACGTCGGGGCGCTTGGCCTCGGTACCGGGGTTTCCTTGTCCTCCCCGTGGGATGTGGTGTGGAGCGCGAAGCTGCAGCGAGTTGTGATCGCCATGGCGGGAACGCACCAGATCTTTGCGTTCGATCCCGTAACCAAGGAGGTTTCCATCCTGGCGGGCTCGGGCCTGGAGGGACTGTTGGACGGCGCGGCAGAGGACGCCTGGTTCGCCCAGTCGTCCGGCCTGGCCATTGATGCCGATGAGAACATCTGGGTGGCGGACTCGGAGACTTCCTCTCTGCGACGTTTGGTGCTTGACGAAACCGGCGTGACGGTGGAGACAGCCGTTGGCCAGGGGCTGTTCGACTTCGGATTCCGTGATGGCGACGCCACTGAGGCACGCCTTCAGCATCCCTTGGGGGTCACGGTACTGCCGGATGGTTCCGTAGCGATCGCCGATACCTACAACGGTGCCGTTCGCCGGTACGATCCCGCGACGAAGACCGTGTCAACGTTGGCACGTGGCCTGGCTGAGCCGAGTGACGTCGTCGTGGTTAACCACGGCAACAGTGAGCCGCTGCTGGTGGTGGTTGAGTCAAACAAGCATCAACTGGTTTTGGTGCCGATCCCCAAGGAAGCCCAGCAGGTGGACGAGGGTGCGTCTCAGACCCACCGTCCCAAGAGTCCCGTGACACCTGGAATCCTGGAGCTTGCTGTTCGCTTCAAGGCCCCCACCGGGCAGAAGCTTGATGACCGCTGGGGCGACCCCACGCAGATGAAGGTCTCTTCCACTCCGCCTGAACTGCTGGTCTCCGGCGGCGGGACGTCGGTGGGTTTGTTGCGCACCATTGAATTGTCGCCCGATGTGCCCGAGGGCATCCTTCACATCACTGCCCGTGCGGCCGCGTGTGACGGACCTGAAACCGCGGACGGAGAGATTCCGGACCACGCGGCCTGCCACCTGTACCAGCAGGATTGGGGCATCCCGGTTATTCTGCAGGCTGACGGTGAATCAGAGCTGGTGCTCGATCTCCGCGGCATGGACTAAGCCTGCTGAACTGACCCGGGTTCCTTGATCGAGACCTTGGCGCGAGTCCTGTTCAGGGATGTGGGGATCCGGACCGAGACACAGGTCTGGATCGACGGCGCAGGAACAGTGGACTTCCTCCTTGAGGGCTTCCTCATCATCGAGATCGACGGGCTGGCGTTCCATCTGAATCCGCGTCAGTTCAAGAAGGATCGTCGGAGGGACAACGAGGCGATCCGTCAGGGCTTGCTGGTGCTGAGGTTCTTCTACGACGATGTGGTCCACACGCCGGATGCGATGCTGCGGCACGTTCGTGAGGTCCTTCGCCGGGGTCGTCTGGTGTAACCAGCCCAGTTTTGGGCCGCTCGGAGCCGGCGCAAGCACAGACCGTGCGCCTCAGGTGATGAAAGGTGGGCCAGTGCGGCGCCTAGAAAGTCAGCATCGGGGTGACGGTCACGGTGTTGTTGTCAGTGTCCAGCTGGGTGGTGAAGCTGAAATCGTGCTCGACGTTGAGGTCGTTGACCAGGCCGGTGAACAAATTGATCTCGCGGGCGGAAACCCTTGCCTTGCCGTTGAGCGGTGCTACAACCCATTTACCGCCGAAGGGCTCGATGGTGATCTTGGGGTACTCGGTAATTTCCCACTTGATGGTTCCGTCGACCACGCGCGCATTGCTGGCGTGGTAGAACGGGCAATCAGGTTGGAGGCGCTGCTGTTCGGTGGCTTGGGCGGCACAGGTATCCAGGAACTCCCGCACTTTACCGGCAACGGCTTCGTTCATGGCCTTGGTTGACCGGGTCTGCAGGTTCAAGGGTGCCTGGCCGCCGTCGCGGCTTGAAACGAGGGCGGAGGCAGCAGGGGCCTCGAAGTAGGTGCCGTTCAGGCTGGCTTCGTATTTGCCGGGGTAGAACACGGCAAACGTGTTGCGGCCATTGGGCATGTTCACGGGGACGCCGTTGAGCGCTGCTTCGCTGGAATTGACGACGGTGACTTCAATGGTGGGCAGCGTGGTGGGAACGAAAGCCCATTTACCGAAGAACAACCATTGGGTCCCGGTGCGCTCCATCAGGAATTCGGTGTGGAGCCGGTTGCCGTCCAAGGTGTAATCCACGGGAACGGCAACACGGTTGCTGCCCCTGGACTCGGCATTTCCGAGTTTGATGTCAGACAGTTTGGAGGCAGCAGTTTGCAGGGCCGTGCCGTCGAGCATGGCGGCATTCGCGCTGGGAACTTTTGCCCGCAACAGACCCAGGGCTTGCTCGCCTTCGCCCTTCTGCAAGGCCTCCAAATACTCCCGGACAGGCTGTTGCGGACTGGCCACGGAGGAGCTCACCAGGTTGATGCAGACGATGGCTCCGGCGGCAGCAAGCATCAGACCGAGCAGCCATCCGGCTGCGGTCCTGACTATCGCTTGACTCAACTGCACGCCCTTTACGTTACCTGCCGCGGCAGCGATAGCTGTGCATGAGGGCGCCAGCGTGACCTGCGAAGACCCTTCCTGGAGGTCCCGACGGCGGGTGGCAGCAAGCTTTGCCGCCACCCGCCGTCGGGCTTTGACAGCCAAAAACGGCTAGCGGCGGCGCCGCGAGGAGGTACCGAAAACGCCGCGAATGAGGTCGCGGCCAAGCTGTGTCCCCATGGAGCGGACCATGCTCTTCAGCCCGCCGCCCAAGGCTCCGCCGAGTGTCCCGGCGAGGTCGCCGAACATGCCACTGTCCTGCTGGGATGACTGCTGCGGCGCCTGCTTGGGCGTGGGCGCCGGCGCAGGGAACGAGGACGGCCCCGGAAACGAAACCGGCGAAGGGGCCGGACGGGAACTCGGGCGGCCAAGGATCTCTTCCTCGATGCGCCGCGCTTCGGCGTCGATGTCGTAGGGCGTACCCCCGGAAGCACCAGAACCGGGAGCGCCGGGACCGGAAGCGCCAGAACCTGAAGCGCTGGCCGGAACCGGTGGCAGTCCCGGTGCGGCGGCGCCGGTGGAGGGCGCGGCGTTGCCAGTGAGTTTCTCGTAGGCGGACACGTTGTCTACAGCCGTCCCGTACTTGACCAGAAGAGAGGACGAGGCGACGGTGCTGCGAATCAGGTCATCGGCGCTGGGGCCCATCACGGATTCGGGGGCACGGAGCCGGGTGAGGGCAACAGGTGTGGGCGCGCCTTTTTCGTTCATCACGGTAATGACGGCCTCACCGATGCCGGCGGAGGTGAGCGTCTCTTCGAGGTCGTAATCGCTGACGGGGAATGTGGAAACCGTGGCTTTGAGGGCCTTCGCGTCCTCCGGGGTGAACGCGCGCAGGGCGTGCTGGACCCGGTTGGCGAGTTGGCTCAGGACATCGGCGGGGACGTCCTTGGGTGTCTGGGTGACGAAGAATATGCCTACGCCTTTGGAACGGATGAGCCGGACCGTGGTGGTGATGGCCTCGAGGAAGGCCTTGGAGGCGTCGCTGAAGAGCAGGTGCGCCTCGTCCAGGAAGAACACCAGCTTGGGCTTGTCAAGGTCGCCGGCCTCGGGGAGGTCTTCGAAAAGGTCGGCCAGGAGCCACATGAGGAACGTGGAGAACAGCAGGGGCTTGGTCTGCAGCGTGGGCAGCTCAAGGCAGCTGATCACGCCCCGGCCGTCGGGGGCGGTGCGGAGGAGCTCGGCGGTATCGAACTCCGGTTCGCCAAAGAACTTCTCCATGCCCTGCGCCTCAAGGGTGACGAGTTCCCGCAGGATGACGCCGGCTGTGGCTTTGGAGAGTCCGCCAAGGTCCTCCAGCTGTTCCTTGCCCTCGTCCGAGGTGAGGAACTGGATCACGGCCCGGAGGTCTTTGAGGTCGATCAGTTCCAGCTTGTTCTTGTCCGCAAAGTGGAAGATCAGCTGAAGACTGGATTCCTGGGTGTCGTTGAGGTCCATGATGCGCGAGAGCAGGATGGGCCCGAACGAGGTAATGGTGGCGCGGATCGGGATTCCGTTGCCGTCACCGCCCAGGCTGAGGAATTCAACGGGAAAGTTCTTTCCCTGCCACTGCTGCCCGAGGGCTTCAGTTCGTGCGCTCAACTTTTCGCTGCCCGTTGCCGACGTGGCCAGTCCGGAAAGATCTCCCTTGATGTCCGCGAGGAAAACCGGAACACCCGCCGTCGACAACTGTTCGGCAATCATGTGCAGCGTGACCGTTTTGCCAGTACCGGTGGCGCCGGCCACGAGGCCATGGCGGTTCATCATGGCCAAGGGGAGCCGGACCTGGGCCTCCTTGTGGATTTCGCCATCGACGATCGCCGCACCCAGCTCGATGGTGGCACCCTCCAGGGCGTACCCCTGCTGGATGGTGGCAAGTTTTTCAGCAGTTGTTGCGATGGGTTTGTTGGCCATGCGCATAGCTTAGCTGGGCCGGGCAAGATCCTTGCTGAAGGCCAAATGCTTGATGTCCTCGGGGTCGGCGGCGAGGTCGAAGAGCGCTTTGTAGCCCGTGGCTAGGTACAGATTCCTGGCCTCGGGCTGGCGTGGACCGGTGGTGAGGTAGAGCTTCCTGTAGCCGCGGCGTCGTGCTTCATTCTCCAACTCTGTGAGCACCCGCCGTGCCAGGCCGCGACGACGATGCGCAGAGTGGGTCCAGATCCTCTTGAGCTCCGCGGTGTGCTCGTCGTAGCGCCGGAATGCGCCGCCAGCCACGGATTCGCCGTTTTCCTGAATGATGATCAGTGCTCCGTGGGGCGCGGCGAATTCCTCGGCCGGGTACCTGTTCAGTTCCTCCGCAGCACCCCCGGTGCCGAAGAGTGTCCCGTAGCGCGTGTCATATTCGACGGCGAGTTCGTCCAGGAGGGGACGAACGCGGGGATCGCGCATGGGCAGGCTGAGGACGGAAAGGCCCGACGTCGGCAGGGTTGGCGTTGTGGTCATGTCAGGCCTTTCGTAGTTGGAGCCCAAGCAGGTAGCAATTAAGCGCGTTTTGGGCGGTCAGAACGCGCTTAATTGCGACTCAGTTGGGCGGGCAGCAGCAACGGTGGTCAGGATCTGCCGGGCCAGGGCATCGTTCTCCCGGAAAGGTGCCGCATTGGTGTTGGGGCGGGCAAACGCTCCCGCGCCCCAACCGGACGTCCACGGTCCCACCGCAAACAAAGTCTTCTGTGCTGTACCAACAGGGGACAGGACCTGGTGATTCCCGGAGACCAGGAGTTTGCCCGTGGAGTGTGGACCCTCCGAGGTGAGCAACCTCTGCTCGGTGCCCCATCCGGCGTCGTGCAGGTCTGCCAAAGCGGGATTCGCCGAACGTTCCACGGACGCTGAGGGCAACCGTGCCTCGATGTACGCGGACGCATCCACCACCACGGGTGACTGGAATGAGCCGGCTACAAACCGGCCCGTTGATTCGTCGGTGCGAACCCACATTCCCGGCCCCAGGAACTTCAGGAACCCGGCGCGGTGCAGCGCGAGCATTTCACGGAGACGGTGTGACGGCGGCCCGGAATCCACAAAGCTGAAGAAGCCGTGCCACCAGCCGTGGATCGCTTGTTGCGACTGTGCATTGAGCCGCTCCTGCGGGACCAGCCGGCCAAGGTCCATGTAGACGAACAACAACGCAGTGAAGAGCGCGAGCGTTTCGGAATGGTCCGGGCTGGTTCGGAGGGCGAGATCGTGTTGGATGTACGCGGCCACCGAACGCTGCACCGCCTCATGGTCCGCGAACGCGCAACCGCTCAGGGGGTGGTCCAGGGCCTCCAGGTCCAGCCGCAGCGCGGCATCAGGGATGGAGAAGGCAACCAGCTCTTCCCGGGCTGTGCTGTACCAGTCGACTGCATCGAACCGGGCCTCGAATTCCTTCCAGTTGCCTGACACACGCGCTGGGTAGCCAGTGAAGAGCTCCCGATAGTAGGCATAGCCGGCATCCTTGGCGATCAACGGCCACAGCTGTGAGCGGAAGTCCAGTTCCTGATGTTTCGCCAACAACGCATCAACTGCCTCGGCGGTGAAGTACCGCGGCCGGCTGAACGGCTCGCCGCGCACAACGGAGGAAATCTTGGAGTGGTAAGGCACGCCGCGTCGTGAACCTACCCAGAGGCTCGGTTCGGCGCCGGAGGGCACGTACTTAAGTTCGCCGTCGGCTGCTTCCTCGAAGCGCCCGCCGCGACCCTCGAACAGCAGCACCAGGAGATCCACGAACCCGAGCCCCATGCCGGATACGATCACGTCCTGTCCGGCTTTGATGCCCGAGTAGTCCACGTCCGTTGTGTACGACGGCGGCGTATGGAACCCACCGTGGCGGGCAGCGAAATCGCTGAGGCGGGCGGACTCGTCGTCCGGCAACGAATCGGTATGACCCAGGGCGTAAACCACGACGTCGGCCAGCACCTCCGCGCCGGAAGCCAACCGCACGCGGTGCGCGCCGGCGTCGGACTCGGCTGTGGTACCCACGGAAGTGGAAACCGGCGTGACCGCTGTAGCCGTGTCCCGGTGGACCGTCACGGTGACATCGGGCCCCAGGGCGGCGACTGACCGGCGGAAGAACCATTCGAGGTATTTGCTCTGGAGCTGCCGGGTGGGAAATGAAGACGGTGTGAGGGACTGGAGTTGCGCCAGCAAGTGCGGCTCCAGCGCAGGGACGTCGCGGATGCTCCCATCCAGCACACCTGCTGCCCAGGTGGCCAGACCGGGGCCGTCAACGGGAGGACCGTCGCACGCCACGGACGCGTCGGTGAACATGGTGACGTCCGCGGCGGTGGAGTTCAGCAGCAGGCCCGGGCTCTGGTCATAGCGCCAGATCCTCCCGGAGCCCGGCTCGTACGGCTCCACAATGTGAATGTGCAGCGGCCCATCGAATAATCCGGGCCGGCTCGCTGCCAGCCTTTCCAGCACGCCGGCCGTGCGCGGGCCGCCGCCGATGAAGGCGATGGCGGGAACTGGTGACGGCATGGAATCTCCTGAAAATACATCGAGTGGTGCAGCCCAATCTAGGGAGGCGATGCCGCCCCGGTCGAGGAGCTGGTAACGGCCGTTCACTGCGCGTCATCCAGCGTTAACGGGCGCAAAATTCGGACTCATATGGCGTTGCGTGAAGTCCCGTGAACCCGCGCTAAGTCCAGTGAAGAAGTGCAAATTTCCGCCTTGCTGGCTGTCCTGTGCGCACCTAGATTGGCAGCCATCCGATAGTCAACAACCGATCTGAAAAGAGGTGGCGCATGAGTGCGATCGCACCGCCTGCCACGGCAGAAACTGCACCTGCCACCACGGATTACTCCGACTACAAACTGGTCCCTGCCCGGCATCCGTGGCGATGGGTGGGTACTGTCCTGGTGGCTGCGGGCGTCGCAGCCATTGCGTGGTCGCTTGTCACAAACCCGCGTTGGGAGTGGGGAGTGGTGGCGCAGTGGTTCACGGCCCAGTCCGTGGTGAATGGCCTGGTGGAGACGCTCAAGCTCACGGCGATCTCCGGAGTGTTGGGATTCGTCCTGGGATTCATCCTTGCCCTCATGCGCTTGTCCGCGTCGCCGCTGCTGGTCTCGGTTTCCTGGACGTTCTCCTGGATCTTCCGTTCCACGCCCCTGCTGGTCCAACTGCTCCTTTGGTACAACCTGGGCTACCTCTACGAGAAGATCAGCCTGGGCATCCCCTTCACTGATGTTCGCTTCTTCGAAGCCCAGACCACCACGCTGATCAGCCAGTTCGCTGCAGCAGTGCTGGGCCTGACCCTCAACCAGGCCGCCTACTCCGCAGAGATCATTCGTGGCGGCATCCTCTCGGTGGACCAAGGCCAGCTCGAGGCAGCTTCCGCACTGGGCATTCCCGCCTGGAAGCGCTCCACACGGATCGTGTTGCCACAGGCCATGCGCGCCATCCTGCCCAACGCTTTCAACGAGATCATCGGCCTGGTCAAGGGCACGTCGATCGTCTACGTCCTGGCGTACTCGGAACTCTTCTATACGGTCCAGGTCATTTACAACCGGACCCAGCAGGTTCTGCCGCTGCTGCTGGTCGCAACACTCTGGTACGTCGTCATCACGTCAGTGCTCAGTGTCTTCCAGTACTACATCGAACGGCACTTCTCCAAGGGTGCCCTGCGGAACCTGCCGCTCACTCCATTGCAGAAGGCCCGCAGGTTCTTCGCCACCCACGTTGCAGTCTCACAGACCAAGGAAAGCCGATGAGCATCCTCGCCGCGCGCAAAGAAACCACGACGGCGGCCCAGGCTGCCGACGAAACGCAGGCTGACGCCCCGGCTGAGGCCTCGGCCAGTCCGACGGCGGCGCAGCCCGCCTTGAGGGACAAGCCCGCCACGACTGACAAGCCCGCCACCCGCGGACAGGTCGATATCACCAACGTCCGAAAGTCCTTCGGCACTGCCGAAGTCCTCAAGGGTGTCTCCTTGTCCGTGCCGCCAGGCGGTGTCGCGGTGATCGTGGGCCCCTCCGGCTCCGGAAAGTCCACACTGCTGCGCACCATCAACCACCTGGAGAAGGTGGATGGCGGCTTCATTACCATCGACAACGAGCTGGTGGGCTACCACGTCCGCGGGAACAAGCTCCACGAACTGCGTGAGAAGGACATCCTCAAGCAGCGCACCAACATCGGCATGGTGTTCCAGAGCTTCAATCTTTTCCCGCACCTCACCGCCCTGGAAAACGTCATCGAGGCGCCAATCGTCGCTCAGAAGCGATCCAAGGCCGAAGCCAGGAAGCGTGGCTTGGAACTTCTGGACCGGGTGGGCCTGAAGGACCGGGCCGATGCCTACCCGCGGCAGCTCTCCGGGGGCCAGCAACAGCGGGTCGCGATTGCGCGGGCACTGGCACTGGACCCCAAGATCCTGCTCTTCGACGAGCCCACCTCAGCGTTGGACCCCGAACTGGTCAACGAGGTTTTGGACGTCATCCGCGAACTCGCCAAGTCAGGAACCACGTTGATCATCGTGACCCACGAGATGGGTTTTGCCCGGGACGTCGCGGACACCGTGGTGTTCATGGACCAGGGCCAGATCGTTGAGTCCGGCACGCCCCAGGAAATCTTCGGCAACCCCCGTGAAGAACGCACCAGAAGTTTCTTCTCCAAGGTCATCGAACCGGCTTTCAACATCTAGGAAGTAGCCCTCCATGTTTCGCATCACCCAAACCAAACTCCTGGCACTTGCTGTACTGCCCGCCGTCGTACTTCCTGCGCTCGCCGGATGCTCCGATCCTGGCGCTTCGGCAGCCAAACCCGGGAGCGAAGCCGCAAAGAACGGCGTCGTCTACAACACCTCAGTAGACCAGAACCGGATCCGTGGCGAAAAAGACAATGCTGCGGCTTCTGCTGTTCCGGCTGCCATCGCCAAGGATGGCAAGCTGACCGTTGGCACCACCGCGGGTTCCATTCCACTGTCCTTCCACGCGACTGACGACAAAACGCCGATCGGTGTGGAGGTGGACATCGCACAACTTGTGGCGGACAAGCTGGGCCTTGACTTGGACCTCCAAGTGACCTCGTGGGAGAACTGGCCGTTGAAGACCCAGTCCGGTGATTTTGAGGCCGTTTTCTCCAATGTGGGAATCAACGCCGCACGGGTGAAGCTGTTCGATTTCTCCACCTACAGGGCTGCATACATGGGCTTTGAGGCTAAGAGGAGCTCCACCTACGACATCAAAGGTTCGGACGATATCTCCGGGCTGAAAATCTCCGTGGGCTCCGGTACCAACCAGGAGAAGATCCTGCTGGCGTGGAACAAGGAGCTTGAAGCCAAGGGCAAAACCCCGGCGACGCTGCAGTACTACTCGTCCGACGCCGATACGATCCTGGCATTGTCCTCCGGCCGCACGGACCTGAACCTGGCGCCCTACCCGTCGGTGACGTACCGCGAGAATACCCGTGACGACCTCAAAGTAGTGGGCAAAGTCAACGCCGGCTGGCCGTCGGAAACCCTGGTTGCCGCCACCACGCTCAAGGGCAACGGGCTGGCCCCAGCCATCACCGATGCCCTCAACTCCACCATCAAGGACGGCTCCTACGCCAAGGTCCTGGAACGCTGGGGCCTCTCCGAAGAAGCCCTGCCCGAGTCCAAGACCGTTACCGAAGCAAGTTTTGGGACCGGCAAGTGAAGTTCCAGGTTCTTGACATCATTCCCCATCTGAAGAACCCGGTGACGGGGGAGATCGTCTCTGCAGCTGACCGCCTGAACCAGGTGGTGGAAACGGCCTGCCGGGCCGAGGAACTGGGGTTCGACTGCTTCTCCGTGGGCTCGCCGCGGATTTGGCACGGCTCGGCTACAACTCTTGCGGCAGCGGCGCTGGCGGCCAAGTGGGGCGATCCGTTGTTCACCGCGAACGCCATCCAGCCCCGGGAGAACTACAAGGTCCTGATCGACCACTACCGCGAGGAGTACCAGCGCCACGGTCACGATCCCCGGCACCAGTATCTGGGCTCAGGCAGTGGGGCCGGCGGTGTGTTCATCGCCGACACCACGCAGGAAGCCATCCGCCAGTACGGACCCGTGTATGAGGCGTTGACTGCCAGCCGCAACGTTCCGGGCAACAACTCACCCTTCCGGGACATCCAGCACGCTGTGGCCGAGGGGCCCGCCCTTGTGGGCAGCCCGGAGCAGGTGATCGACAAAATCCTCAGCTACCACTCGCTGTATCAGCATGACCTGCAGTCGATCTCCTTGCCCACCACGCTGCCGTTCGAACAGCAGCTCGACATCCTGGAACGCTTCGCGCTGGAGGTCATCCCGGCCGTCCGCGCCGCAGCCCCAACCACGCTATGGGAATCCGGAGACCCGTTCGCCGGACGACCCGCGTTCGCCGGCGCCACCGAACCCGACACGCCGCAGCAACCGTCACAGCAGACCACGCCTTCAACAGGAGCGACTACGCACATGTCCACGCACACTGAAACAGCACTCGAATCCTTTGCCGAGGAGTGGCAGGATTGGCACGCCGCCCATGAGCGCCAACGGGCACATCCGCACGGCTTCCTCGCCGTGACCCATCTCCACTGGCTGGACAGCGACCCGACCCGGTTGGAAGGTGCGCCTGGTACCTGGAGTGTGGAAGCCGACGTCGTACGCGTTGTTCTCGAACCAGGCGAGAGCCTGCAGCAGGACGGCGTTGAACTGAACACAGGCAAAGCAGAGCCGCTTGAATTCGGGCCTATCGAGGAGCGCGGGGGCATCAACCTGGCCTCCGGCGACACCGTAATCGAGCTAGCCAAGCGCGGCGGCGAGTACATCGTGCGGCCACGGAACCCGTCGAATGCCCTCTTGCAGGAGTACCAGGGCACGCCCGCGTACGCACCCAATGCGGCGTTTGCCGTTGCCGGTACGTTCGTGCCGTTCGAGACGCCGCGCCCCACCACGGTGGGTGCCGCGGTGGAGGGCATCCAGCATGTGTACGAGGCCCCGGGCGAGATCCGTTTCAAGCTCGCGGGCCAGGAATTGGCGTTGACGGCGTTCAACGGCCACGCCCCGGGTTCGCTGTCTGTGCTGTTCACGGACCAGACCTCCGGCAAGACAACCTACGCGGCCAACCGCTCGCTCTCCGTGGTCCCCGCGGCTGATGGCTCCGTGCAGCTGGACTTCAACCGTTCCGTCAACCTCCCCTGCGCCTACACCGACCTCGCCACCTGCCCGTTGCCGCCCGCCGAAAACCGGCTTCCCGTGGCCATCGAAGCCGGCGAAAAGATTCCCTACGAACGGCAGGACCAGAAGTGAGCACCTTCGAAGAACGCAAGGCCGGGTTCCTGGCCATTGAACTCGACGGCGCGGGGTACCAGAACCTTGCAGCTGCCGTCCTGGCAGCGGAGTCCGCTGGTTTCCACGCGGCAACCTTCGCCGACGCGCCGGCCCCGGGGCGGGTTAACGCCCTGCAGCGTGCAGCCTTTGCCGGGCCGGTGACGCGGAACATTGCACTGGTACCGGAAGTCGACACTGTATATACGGAGCCCTTCCACATCTCCACGCAGCTTGCCAGCCTGGACTACGTGTCCGGCGGGCGCGCCGGGTGGATCGTCACCGCAGCGGACTCGTCCGAGGCCGCGGCCGCCGTCGGGCGTTCCCATGTGAGCGGCGAAGCGCTGGCGCAGGAAGCGGCTGCGTCCATCGAAGTCGGCCGCAGACTGTGGGATTCGTGGGAGGACGACGCCGTGATCCGCGATGTCGCCACGGGTCGCTACCTTGACGTCGACAAGCTGCACTATGTGGACTTCGAAACTCCTGCCGATTTCGCCGGTCCCGCTTACTCCATCAAGGGTCCGTCCATCATTCCCCGGCCGTTGCAAGGTCAGCTGCCTGTGTTCGCCGCTGCCTCCTTGGTGGGCGAGGGCTTGGTTCCGATAGATTCCGTGGATGCTGTGCTGGTGTCTGCTCCGACGCCCGAACTGCTCGTTGCCGAGGTTCGCGATGTGCGGGCCCGGCTTGGATCTGGGGTTGCGATTGTTGCAGAGCTCGACGTCGTTCTTGACTCGCGCGGGCAGCCTGCCGTTTCGCGTTTCGCTTCCTCGGCGGAAAGCGGTTCGTCTGCGAAAGCGGGCCGGGCACGGTTTGTTGGTTCGTCGGCTGGTCTGGCTGACGTGCTCGATTCGCTCCTCAAGGAGGCCGACGGCGTCCGTCTCCACCCAGCCGTCTTGGACGTGGACTTGGAAGAACTGTCCCGCGTGGTGCTGCCCGAACTCCGCCGGCGTGGATCCTTGCGTGCGCCTCTGCAGGCTGGGACGTTCCGCGATCTGCTGGGCCTGGAACGTCCAGCGAGCCGCTACGCGAATACGACCGTTGCAGCCGTTGGCTCGGAAAACTAAAGGGGATCACCATGACACAGCACAACCGTGCTATTTTTCAGCCGACGGGTCGGATCCAGTTCGGCATTTTCTTCCAGGGCGTCAACTCCGGCACGATTTGGAAGGCGTCGGAATCGGGTTCGCAAACCGATTTCGAATCCTTCCGCCGCATCGTCCAGACCGCCGAGCGGGGGAAGTTCGCGGCGTTCTTCCTCGGAGAGGGGTTGCGCCTGCGCGAACACCTCGGCCGCCCACATGCCTTGGACGTCGCTGGGCGGCCTGATGCGCAGACCATGCTCGCGGCCCTGGCAGCGGTCACCAGGAACATCGGACTCGTAGCAACGCAGAACACCACATACAACGATCCGGCTGACCTCGCACACCGCTTGTCCTCCCTGGACCTGATTTCCGGCGGAAGGGCTGCCTGGAACGTGGTCACCACGGACAACGCCTGGACTGGAGCCAATTTTCGTCGCGGGGGATACCTCGATCATGCCGACCGGTACAAGCATGCCGAAGCATTTGTTGAGACGGCCAAGCGCATCTGGGACTCGTGGGAGACCTCTTCGGGGCCGGCACGCCCTGTGCTTCATGACGGCCAGCACTACACGGTGGACGTCACCCCCCGGTTGCCCCGCAGCGCCCAGTACCGTCCCGTGCTCTTCCAGGCCGGTGACTCCCCGGATGGCCGTGATTTCGCAGCGCGCCAGGCTGACGTGATCTTCTCCGCCCACCCAAAGTTCGATGACGCCGTGGAGTTCCGCCGCGACATTGTGGCACGCTCCGTCGCTGCCGGCCGCGGAGCCAACGCGGTGCAGATTATGCCGGCCAGCGAGTTCATCCTGGCCGCCACCGATAAGGAAGCCCAAGAGAAGAAGGCCTGGGTCCGCAGCCTCCAGATTGGGCCGCAGCAAGCCATCGCGTACCTGGAGCAGTTCTGGGGCCGCGAACTCACTGAGTACGATCCCGATGGTCCGCTCCCGGAGATTGATCCGGTAGTCGAGGAGACATCGGAGACGCGCGGCAGCGGCTTCCATGGCGCGAAGGCGCGCCAGCTCGCGGACCAGTGGCGGGCTGAGGCCAAGGACAAGGGCCTCTCAATCCGCCAGTTCGTCACTTCCCGCACAGCGCGGGTGGACGCGACCTTTACCGGTTCCTATACCGCCATTGCCGACCACCTCTCTGAGTACGCCCGCGTTGGCGCAGTGGACGGGTTCAACATCTCACCGTGGCTTATCCCTACTGGCCTGGACGACATCGTGAACCACTTGGTACCGGAACTTCAGGAACGCGGGGTCTACCCTACGGACTACCGCGGAACCACGCTGCGCGAAAACCTGGGGCTTGAGACACCCGTGCGTTCCACTGAGTCGGTGCCGGCCTGATGTTGGCGGCATTTTTTGCTGGATCGTTCCTTCGGCGGCTCGGAAGGCGCCCGGATCCACGCGGGTTCCATCGCGTGGATGGTGGAATGATCCAGCAAAATTGTTCAGCAGTGGTTGACGAGTCGCGAGCAACCATCCGCCTGCAGTTGGCGGTGTGGGGGCAAACGCTCTAAACGCAGGAAGCTAGAGGAGTTCCTTGAAGACATCCCAACCGCGGCCTACGGGACCATAGGGTCCCCAGAGGACTGTGGTGGATGCTCCGGCAGAATAGGTGACCAAATCTCCGTTCCCGTTGATGGCAGCGAGGTCGTTGTACTTGGAGTGCGGAAAACTGCCGAGTCCTGCAATCTCGGAGAAGACATCCCAACCGCCGCTGATGAGGGACGATGGCTGCCAGCCGCCAGCGTCATCAGCCGGGTAGAGGAAGAGGCGCCCATTGCCATCCCTTGCATAGACCTCCACGGGGCCATCACCGTTCATGTCGCCGGCAGTGATGATCTTGTTCATACTCTGCCAGCCTTGGCCCACCTTCGTGGGGGCGAGCCACCCTGCGCTGCCATCGCCGGGGTAAAGGAAGAGATCTCCCGCCGGGTTTCGCGCAAGGACATCATTGGTTCCATCGCCATTGAAATCACCCGGTCCAACGATCATGTTGAAAACGTTCCAACCCTGGCCTACCTGTTGGCGCTCAAGCCAGCCACCCTCGCCATCACCCGGATAGAGGAAGAGGTTGCCTGCCGCATCCCTGCCGAGGAGGTCATTGAAGCCGTCACCATCGAAGTCGCCGGGTGAGAAGACGATGTTGAACACGTTCCAGCCTTGGCCAACCTGCACGGGCTCGTCCCACGCACCCCAGTACGTAGGGCACGCGCCCTCGCAACTTCCCTTGTAATAGGTGTAAGTCCGCGGATACAGGATGAGGCGACCATCGTGGGTACGGGCGAGTGGTTCAAAGTTGCCGCGGCCTGTCCAGCCCATGGCCCTGCTGGAGGCTTTGACGGGCAGTGTTTCCGGGCTTACCTGGGAACCCGTCGGACAACCCGACTGGCCCGGGGTGAGCGGGTAGACCTTCATCGCAATACGGTGGCCCTGGTCTTCGGGAAGGACCTGCAGGGTTTCCCCCTGCCGCTCAGCAGGAAGTGGCACGCCGTCCCTCAACCACTCCAGGGTGATGCCCTCACCCGTGCCGTCGGGATTTCTGCAAGCTGAGTAGTCGTAGTTGTACTGGCGGCGCAGCTCCGCGCCGACATACGGTACGCCGTCGATGTAGGGTGTCGGCTGGGACGCCGCGACGGAGGGCGGCGCTCCGGCGGCAGGCAGCCCTGCTGCCAACGCCATGGCCACCGCGATCGCTGAGCCCGTTGTGAATAGTTTGGTGCGCGCTTGAACGTTCCCCATTGTGTTCCCCCCGGAAGCTGGCGTCGATGTGTTGACGTTACCGTATTTGGGGTGCGCTGATCAGGGGTTGCGTTGGTTAGGGGTTGCGTTGGTTAGGGGGTGCACCGGTCAGGGGTTGCCGGCCGCCAGCATGAAGACGTCGATCTGGTCCTCGGATTCCAGAACAAAACCATGCCGCTCATACAAGTGCCGTGCCGCACTTCCCTGCAGTACGTTCAAACGGAATGGCCTCTCGTCCACGGAGGCCGCCATGACGTGCCGAAGTACAGCACTGCCCAGCCCTTTGCCCTGATGCGCCGGAGCCACATAGAAATGCTCAATCCACCGGGCGTCCGGCTCCTGGCGGACTGCGATCACCCCGGCATCCACGCCTGCAGTATGGATCACATAGGTGTGCTGCGGCTGGAAGGCTTTCAGGAAGCGCTCCCGGACACGCACTGGATCCCAGCGGCCCAGCCGTTCGAGGTCCGGACGCATCACCACGGCACGAAGCTCGGCGATCCAGATGGCATCGGAACTGTAAGAGGGGCGCAAGGTGAACTCTGGAAGCACGTTTCCCAGCCTAGATGGTTCAGCCCTGTTTGCGGACGGGCACTAATCCTGAAGAGAGGCGTCTTGGCTTGCCTCTTCGCTAATCCGCTGGGTAACCACCCAACTGGCGAGCACTTTCAATGCGTCTTCCGAAGGTGTGCCGGGATCCGCGGTGTACACGTTGATCCGCAGCCCGGGGTCCGCGGACAGCTCAAGGGCTTCGAAGCTCAGGTCAAGATCGCCGACGATCGGGTGGTGGAGTCTTTTCCGACCCGTGCGGTGGTACTTCACATCGTGCCTGGCCCACCTGACCCGGAATTCCTCACTGCGCGTGGAGAGCTCCCCGATCAGGTCAGTAAGGTCCTTGTCGTAAGGATTCTTCCCGGCGGTGGACCTCAGGACGGCAACAATATCGTCGGCGCTGCGCTCCCAATTTGCGAAGAACTGGCGTGCCTTGGGGTTGAGGAAGGTGAACCGTGCGCTGTTTGGAGGGGTGGTTTCTTCGGCCATCAGGTCCATGTAGAGAGCTGCGCCAAGTTCGTTGGCAGCGAGGACATCGCCGCGGTCGTTCCGAACCCACGCCGGTGCCGCGGTGATGGAATCAATGACCCGCTGCACGCTTGGCCGGACCGTCCTTGGGCTGTGCTTCCGCCTCACCCGCGGCGCGGCCGTGGCCGCGCGTGCCAGGTCGAAGAGGTGCGCTGTCTCGGCGTCGTCAAGCTGCAAGGCGCGGGCCAGCGCCTCGAGGACACTGTCCGAGGCTCCGGAAAGGTTTCCTCGCTCGAGCCGTATGTAGTAATCGATGCTCATCCCGGCCAGCATCGCCACTTCCTCGCGGCGCAGCCCGGCCACGCGGCGGTTGCCCCCATAGGCCGGCAATCCTGCGGCGTCGGGCTTGATCCTTGCACGCCGGGAGGTCAGGAACTTCCGTACGTCCTCGCTATGACTCATGAGAGCAACGCTACGCCGTCAGCAAGGGAGCGAGGGAGGGTCTGGTATTACTTGGGACGCCCAAGGGGGTAATGACGGGCACTCCCACAGCCCGGCAGGCCTGAATAGCGTGAACATCATGACTATTGAACTAACCCTGAACAATGGCGTCACGATGCCGGCACTCGGCTTGGGCGTCTTCCAGAGCGCACCCGAGGAAACCACTGCCGCCGTCGAGACAGCCCTTGGCACAGGCTACCGACACATCGACACCGCCGCCGCGTACGGCAACGAGCGGGAGGTAGGCCAGGGCATCCTTGCATCAGGCTTGCGGCGGGATGAAGTTTTCATCGAGAGCAAGGTCTGGGTCAGTGACTACGGCTACGAGCAGACGCTGCATGCCTGGGACAAGGCAGCCGGCAAGCTCGGTGTCGATTACCTGGACATGTTCATCCTGCACCAGCCCGCCCCGGACCGGTTCGAGAAGACCATCGAAGCGTACAAGGCGCTTGAGCGACTACTCGAGGACGGGCGCGTCCGCTCAATCGGTGTCAGCAACTTCATGCCGCACCACCTCAAGGAATTGCTCGCCTCAACTGACATCGTGCCAGCGGTAAACCAGATCGAGCTGCACCCTTACTTCACGCAGCCCGATGTCCAGGACGCGGATGCAACAAACGGTATCCTCACCCAGGCCTGGTCACCCATTGGCGGAATCACTTTCTACCCGGGCTGGGGCGGAGACCGACGGAACGTGATGGAAGATCCCGCTATTGCAGCGATCGCGCGGACACACGCCAAGACACCGGCCCAGGTCATGATCCGCTGGCACTTGCAGCAAGGCCGCTCAGCCATTCCCAAGTCGACCAACCCACAACGCATCGCGGAGAACTTCGATGTCTTTGACTTCGAGCTCAGCACAGAAGAACTCGCGGCCATCGACGCATTGGACCTCGGCGTCCGCAATGGCCCGGATCCGGACGTCGCCCGCCCGGAGCGCTTCGCTATGGTGATCCCGGAGGCCTGAGTCCGAAACCCGAAACTTCCAACCCCAGCACCACCGCCCGAACCATAGGATGAAACGGACGAAAGGTGCAGCACACGATGGTCACACGCGAAGATGTAGAGGCAGCATACTCACGGACGGCAGGCTGGGTACGGCATACACCGGTGGCTGAGAGCGGCAACCAGGAGCCGTATCACCTGTGGTTTAAATGCGAGTACATGCAGCACACGGGAACGTTCAAAGCCCGGGGCGCCTTCAACCGGTTGCTGACGGCGCGGGAGAATGGCGAACTGAACCCGGAGGTAGGCATTGTGGTGGCGTCCGGGGGCAATGCGGGCCTGGCCAACGCCTACGCAGCGTCCAAGCTCGGAGTCCCTGCTACGGTGTTCGTCCCCGAGGCTGCGCCCGCCACCAAGGTCCACAAGTTGTACGCCAGCGGGGCCCGCGTGGTTCAGGGAGGCTCTGAGTACGCCGAGGCCTACGCTGCAGCTGTGAAGTTCGCCGAGGAAACCGGCGCGGTCTATTGCCACGCCTATGACCAACCCGAGATTGTGGCTGGCGCAGGCGGCGTTGGCCTGGAACTGCTGGACGAACTGCCCGACGTCGATACCATCCTCGTTGCTGTAGGCGGCGGCGGATTGATGGGTGGCATTGCCGCGGCGGTTGAAGGCCGGGCCCATGTGGTGGGCGTCGAGCCTGAGACGGTTCCCACGCTGCACACGGCCATGGCCAAGGGAGAGCCGGTGGATGTGGCCGTTTCCGGTATCGCCGTTGATTCCCTGGGCGCACGGCGAATTGGCGAGATTGGATTTGGTGTTGCCCGTCGCACGGGTGTGCAGAGCGTACTGGTCAGCGACGAAGACATCGTCCAGGCCCGCCGCAAGCTGTGGGAGGAGTACCGAATGGTGGTGGAACATGGTGCGGCGGCAGCCTATGCCGCCCTGCTGTCCGGCGCCTACGTGCCCAAGGATGGTGAGACGGTCGCGGTCATTCTCTGCGGCGCCAACACCGATCCAGCACACTTTTAGCAGCGTCCAGCGCAAGAATCCCCGCCGGTTGGTGTCCGGCGGGGATTCGACGTCGGCAGGTCTGCCCTGCCACAGCGGTTCCTACTTCTTGGGCAGGCCTGCCGGGTTCAATTCGGACGTCGGGATGGCCTCGGAGGACAGGCCCCAACGGTCCAGGATCTTGCCGTAGCTGCCGTCCTTGATGAGGTGGTTGATGGCCGCCTGCGCAGCCGCAGCAAGGCCGTTGTCCTTCTTGGTGGTGAACGCGATCTCAGCCTTCAGCGGCCAGCCGCCGTTGAGCGTGCCCACTTCCTTGGTCTTGCCATCCTTGGCCGCCTTGTAGGCGGCGGAGGCGTTGGGCCCGAACGTCAGGTCCGCGCGTCCGGACTGGAGGGCGAGCTGGGAGGCGGAGTCGTCGTCGTAGTACTGAAACTCAACCGGCTTCAGTCCGTTCTTTTTATTCTCCTCGTCCCACCGCACCAGGATGGCTTCCTGGTTGGTGCCGGAGCCGACGATCACGCGCTTGCCAGCGACGTCCTTGGCCTCCTTGACCTCTGAAATATCCGAATCGGCCTTGGCATAGAAGCCCAGGAGGTCATTGCGGTAGGTCGCAAAATCGAACTTTTCCTTGCGTGCTTCGGTGACTGTGACGTTGGAGAGGACGGCCTCGTACTTGCCGGATTCGATGCCGAGGGGCCAATCGGCCCACGCCACCGGCAATACTTCAACCTGCAGGCCGAGGCTCTCGCCGATGGCGTACGCGAGGTCAACCTCGCTGCCGATCAGGGTCTTGTTGTCCGTGGCGAACAGGCTCAGCGGCGGGGTCCCACCGGTTGAAACCACCGTCAGTTTGCCATCGGCCTTGATGGCTTCCGGAACCAGGGCCGCGGCCGCGGAGTCCACGGTTACCTTGATGCGGTCCTGTTCGGGCGACAGGTTGAAGTCTTTGGCCGCGCTGGAGGATGCCGTTGAAGAGCCCGACGACGGTGCTGTCGCCGCCGTCGCGCCCGGATCCGAGCAGGCGGCGAGCCCCAGTAGAGCCGTAGCGGCCAGCGCCGCGGTCAGGCCGGTCTTGGCTGCAAAACGTGCCATTGTTTCCCCTTATTTTCCCCTACCGGGGGTGTCTGATGCGTGCTTGTGGCTGCAACTATCCAGCAGGGCAGGAACGCGGTCAAAGCACTCTGAAACGCTGGGATACAGGGGGTAATTGCAGTTAATCGGAGGTCGAACGAGGTCACAAATGTCCGGAGGAAAAACCGGAAGAAGCCCCTGCGCGACGCAACTCACAGAAATAAGCCGGGGGCCGCCGTCGTTGTCGCTAGAGTGCCCGCCAACCAACAGTGCGGGTGCCGCGAAACGTACCGAAAGGCATTCCCCGTGACTGTTCCTCTTTCCATCCTGGACCTGGCAACCATCGGAAAGGGCCAGACCGTGGCGGAAAGTCTCGCCGGCAGCGTGGCCATGGCACAGAAGGCCGAAGAGCTGGGCTATCGCCGGGTCTGGTACGCCGAGCACCACAACATGTCAGCCATCGCTTCCTCGGCCACGAGTGTGCTGATCGCGCACGTCGCCGCGCACACGAACACCATCCGGCTTGGTGCAGGTGGCGTCATGCTTCCGAACCACTCACCGCTGACCATTGCTGAGCAGTTCGGCACCTTGGAGACGCTGCACCCGGGACGCATAGACCTGGGACTTGGCCGTGCGCCGGGCAGTGACCAGAACACCATGCGTGCGCTTCGCCGGGACCATACGTCCTCGGATGCTTTCCCGCAGGATGTCCTGGAACTGCAGGGCTACCTCACCGGACCTACCCGCATCCAGGGCGTCGAGGCGACTCCGGGAAAGGGCACCAACGTGCCGCTGTACATCCTGGGTTCCTCGCTGTTTGGAGCACAGTTGGCTGCGCAGCTTGGGCTGCCCTACGCCTTCGCTTCGCACTTCGCGCCTGCCGCCTTGCAGGATGCCGTGGCCATCTACCGCAGGGACTTCAAGCCCTCGGAACAGCTGTCCGAACCGCACGTGATTGCAGGGGTTAACGTCACCGCAGCGGACAGCAACGCCGAGGCCCAGGCGATCCACCTCGCCGTGAAGCGCGCCCGTGTGTCCCTGTTCTTTGGCGGCGGCCGACAGTTCACGGACGACGAAGCGGATATGGTGCTGGATTCCCCGCAAGGCCAGCACATTTCGCAAATGATGAAGTACTCCGCCGTCGGTACCCCGGACGTTGTGCGCGACTACCTTGACGAGTTCGCCAACCACGCTGATGCGGACGAACTCATCGTTGCCCACCAGAGCATTGGCACCGACGAGCGCCTGCGATCTGTGGAACTGGTTGCCGAAGTTGCGGGGCTTGTAAGGGCGTAGGGACGGGCATCGAAAATAAATTCGAAAGCTTTACGCATTTGCAATGATTTAGGCATGACGCCGAAACTCCACAGGCGGAGACTATAGCTATCCGCAGTGGAAGGATCCGCTATGCCCACGCCCCTAAATCAATCAGCCGCAGACTCTGCGCTGCTGATGAATTCGCTGCCGCTTGGCCTGCTCCGGACCTTGCTCCGGACGGACGCGCAGCAGGGCATCACACCGCAGTTGATGACGGAGCTTAGGGCCATTGCCCGCGTCCCGGGTCTGCTGGTGGCGTGCAACTATGGCGGCACTCTCTGTGCAGCTGAAGGCGTCTCCACCGAGACCCTGCCGCTGGACAGTGCGGCTGTGGCTCTCCGTGCGCTCGCAGCACTCCCCAATACGCATACGGCCATCATTTCCGGCCGTTCCCTGCGCGATCTTGCTGCCGTGTCCAGGTTGCCGGCAGAAGTTCATTTGGTGGGCTCGCACGGCGTTGAGTTCGACATGGGCTATGCGTACACCCTGTCGCTGGCCACGGAAACCCTGCTCCAACAGGTAGCCACGGCATTGACTGAAGCGGTCGCCTTCGAGAAGGGCATCAGCATCGTCCGCAAACCCGTGGGCGTTGCTGTCCACACCCGGCCTGCAACGCCGGAGGTGGTGGAACGCGTCATCTTCCGTTCCCAGCAGATTGCCATTGAGTACGGGCTCTACTTCATCATCGACGGCTCCGTGCTGGACCTTACCGTTGAGGAACCGGCCAAGGGCCAGGCGCTGGAGCAGCTTCGCTCGCGTCTGGGTGTGAGCGCTGCCCTCTACGCGGGCGATGCCGCAAGCGACGAAAAGGCGCTCGCCACCCTGCGCGGCCCAGACCTTGGCCTTCACGTCGGTCCCGGGAGTACGACGGCGGCACACACCATTCCGGACCCGGAAGCCTTTGCGCGTGTGCTGGCTTTGTTGTTCGAACTGCGCCGGGCGTGGCTGTTCGGCGAGGACGCCGTGGGGCTCGAGCGGCATTCGATGATCGGGAACGGCACGTCGACGGCGTTGCTCACCCCTGACGCCAAGGTTTGCTGGATGACCCACCCCTTGCCGGATTCGGGGTCCCTGTTTGCCCATATCCTGGGCGGTGAGCCGGCAGGCCACTTCAGCGTCGAGCCAGTCAAGCGTTCGCAGGTACTCGCCCAGCGCTATGTGGACAACACCATGATCGTGGAGACCCGCTGGGCTGACGTCACAGTGACGGACTACCTTGAGCCCGCGCCTGAAGGCATCACCAGCCTGGTCCGTGTTCTGTCCGGCACGGGCACGGCTCGGATAGTGTTCGCGCCTCGGCCTGACTATGCCACTGCGCCGTTCAGCATGGAGATCCGTGGCGAGGAAGTCCACATCATGGGCACCTCGGATCCCATCATCCTCTCGGCGCCCGGCGTTGCCTTCCAGATCACCAGTGACGGCAGGTACGCCACCGCCACCGCTGAAGTGCCGCTGCAATATGGTCCCGTTGTGCTGAACCTGCGCTGCGGTGACACTGAGCCGCCGCCCGCAGACCCGACTGGAGAGCCGACCCGGCGTGCCGCCGTCGGGCAGTCCGCCCGGGAGTGGGTCAGGACGCTGCAGCTTCCCACTATCAAGACGTCATTGGTACGACGGTCGGCCCTGGTGCTGAGGTCGTTGGTGCATGAGCCAACAGGTGCTGTCCTGGCGGCACCAACTACCTCCCTGCCGGAGGGTATTGGCGGGACGCGGAACTGGGACTACCGGTATTGCTGGCTGCGCGACGGGTCCATGACCGTTAATTCCTTGGTGAGCTTGGGCTCCACGGACGAGGCCGACGGATTCCTGCGCTGGCTTGGCCGCATCCTGGAAACTGCTCCCGGCCCGGAGTGGCTCCACCCGCTGTACTCGGTGACCGGTGCTCCGCTGTCCACGGAAGCGATCGTCGAGAGCCTCCCAGGCTATGCCGGTTCGCGTCCGGTGAGGATCGGGAACGCGGCCGACCACCAGGTGCAGTTGGACGTCTTTGGCCCGATTGCCGAGCTGATTCACGATCTTGGCGAGCGGCGCGGGTACCTCCCGGATGAGCACTGGTTCCTGATGGAGCAGATGGCCCACGCCGTCATTGCCCGTTGGCACGAGCCAGACCACGGAATCTGGGAAGCGCGCCGACCCCCACGGCACCACGTGTACACCAAGGTCATGTGTTGGGTGACGTTGGACCGGGCGTTGCGAACCGCTGCTTTGCATGATCGTGTGGCACACGAGGACTGGGCGCCGACCGCCGCCAGGATCCGGAAGGAAGTCCTCCGCGAGGGCTGGGATTCATCTGCGGCTTCCTACACCGTGGCCTACGACAGCCCCGACCTGGACGCCGCCGTCCTGCATATCGGCTTGTCCGGCCTGCTGGATGTCCAAGACCAGCGGTTCCTGGATACAGTTACGGCCGTTGAGCGCGAATTGCGTGTGGGTCCCACCGTTTTCCGGTACAGGTACGACGACGGCCTGCCGGGTTTGGAGGGCGGCTTCCACATCTGCACCACCTGGTTGATCGAGGCATACCTTGCTGTTGGACGATTGGACGACGCGCTGGAGCTGTTCAACCAGCTGGTGGCTTTGTTCGGTCCCACGGGTCTGCTTCCGGAGGAATACGATCCTGCCTCGGAAACCCACCTGGGCAATCACCCGCAGGCATACTCGCACCTGGGCTTCATCCGGTGTGCACAGCTCCTGGACCATTACCTGGCCAGCGCAGACGTGGAGTAGTTGGGCGAGGGAAGGTTACGTGAGGAGTAGCGCCACGGCGATCATCGCGGGCACCGCCACGATCGTCGTGATGAGCACGGTGTCCTTGGCAACGGTGACGCCGGCGCGGTAGCGCGTGGCGGCCACGAACACGTTCTGGGCCGTCGGGAGCGCCGCCGTCACCACCACGGCGAAGAGGGCGTGCCCGTCCATCCCCAAGGCAAAGCGGGCAAACACGTAGGCGATGGAAGGATGCACGAACAGCTTGAACCCGCTGGCCAGCAGCGTGTCCAGGCGTCGTCCGGCGTCCTTCTGCAAAGGCCTCGATCCGTTCAGGCTCATGCCGAACGCCATCAGCATGGCCGGAATCGCGGCGCCGCCAATCAGGTGGATCGGCTCCAGAATGAGCGTGGGCACCTGGAAACCCGTTCCTGCCACCAGAAGTCCAAGCCCCGAGCCCACGATCATTGGGTTCTTCACAATCATGAGCAGGAATCGCAGGGGAGTGGTGCGGTGGGTACTCGTACTGGCGTCCAGGGCCATCAAGTACAGGGGTGTGAAGAAGGCGAGCTGGAAGATCAGCAGCGGCGCCACGTAGCTCGCATCACCCAGGACAAAAACTGCAATCGGGATGCCCAGGTTCGCGGAGTTCGCCAAGGAAGAACTCATCGATGACATCAGGGCCTCGGGCATACTGCGCTTCAGCCAGAACTTTACGATCAGGAAGAACAGCAAACCCGTGATGATGGCACCCACCGCGGTTACCAGCAGCGGGGCGGCAAACACCTCGTGCAGCTTGGCCTTGCTCAGGGTTTCGAACAGCAGTGCTGGGCTTGCGACGAAGAACGTCAACGAGCTCAGGACCGAGCGGGCATTCTCACCCAGGATTCCGCGACGTCCGACGAACATGCCCACCAGGATGATGGCCCACACCACGAAGAACCCGGACAGGACGCCGATCATGCGGGCGTGCGGGCGGGGAGGTGGCGGGTCACGAACAACAGCCTAGCCACATCGCTTCGCTGAGTAAGCGTTTTCTGGCGAGAGTTCCGTCATACGGACACCAAAAGCGCGACGTCGGCACTCAGGTGGGTACCGACGTCGAGGGTTGGCTTTTGGCCGTGCTAGCTGAGGTGCGCGGCGTTGCTCAGGGCATGCGGCGGGCGCATCAGCCCCGGGGTGTGGCCCTCAGCGGGGTCGTTTCCGAGCTGCAGGATCTTGTTGTCCTTGCTGACATGGACAACCCTGGGCTCATAAGCGCGCGCCTCTTCGGTGGTCATCTCGGCATAGGTGATGAGGATGACGACATCCCCTACGTGAACCTGGTGGGCTGCCGCGCCGTTGATCCCGATGACGCCGGAACCGCGCTCGCCGGCGATAGTGTAGGTCTCCAGCCGGGCGCCGTTGGTCACGTCAACGATGGAGACGAGTTCGCCCGGAAGGATGTCAGCCGCGTCCAGCAGGTCAAGGTCGACAGTGACCGAACCGACGTAGTGAAGATCGGCATGGGTCACCGTTGCGCGGTGGATCTTGGACTTGAACATTGTGCGGATCATAATGCGATCAGTTTAGCGCGGCACCCTCATCCGGCGCTGTGACGTACCAGACGTTCGGCGGCCTGCTGCTTCCTGACCCTCTTTGACAAGGAAGCAGCCCCGAAACATCCTCTTTCGGTTGTTTCGGGGCTGCCATCAGTTCAAAACAGGTCAGGAAGGTACGGCACTGACCGTCTGGGCCGGCTCGTAGCGTTCGAGGTCCGTCCCAGCGGCTACCAGGGCGCGCAGTTCAGGAAGCCCACCTTCCACCACACCCGCAGCGCGTGCCTGAACCAGGACGTTGCCCAGTGCAGTCGCCTCAACGGGTCCTGCGATAACCGGTTTGCCCGTGGCGTCCGCCGTCAGTTGGCACAGGAGCCGGTTCTGCGAACCGCCGCCCACAATGTGAACCACGTCCACGCTCCGGCCCGCGAGCCGTTCAGCGTCCGCCAGCGTGCGGGCGTAACCGGCCGCGAGGCTGTCCATAATGCAACGCACGACGGCGGCAGGCCGGTCCGCGAGCACGGAACCTGTGTTCCGCACGGCTGCGCGGATGCGGTCCGGCATGTTGTCGGGTGCCGTGAAGGCGGGGTCATCGGCGTTGATTCGCGGACCGCCTGCGGGGAGGGCTGCGGCCGCGTCCAGCAGCCAGGACAACGATTGGTCGAACCCTTGTGCCGCCCAAGCACGTTGGCACTCGCTGAGAAGCCAGAGCCCGCCGACATTCCTCAGGTATCGGATGGTTCCGTCCACGCCGCGTTCGTTGGTGAAGTTGGCCTTGCGGCTTGCCTCGCTCAACACTGGGCTATCCAACTCAATGCCAACCAAGGACCACGTTCCCGAGGAAATGTAGGCGAAGTCCGGCACTTCAGCGGGGACAGCGGCCACGGCTGAGGCGGTGTCGTGCGATCCAACCGCAACCACCTTTGCGCCCGCGGGCAATCCCGTTTCTTCGAGGATGGCTGGCAGCAGCGTGCCCACGGTTTCGCCCGGCTGAATGAGCGGAGGAAAGATGTCACCGGGCAGGCCCAGTGAGTCCAGGAACTGGGTAGCCCACTCTCCCGCCTCAGCATCAAAGAGCCCTGTGGTTGAGGCGTTTGTAGCCTCCGTCCGGCGCTCTCCCGTGAGCAGGAAGGCGATCAGGTCCGGGATGAGGAGAGCCTGCAAACCATTCAGCTTTGGTTCCGCCGCCAGCTGGTACAGCGTGTTGAACTGCAGGTATTGCAAACCCGTTGTGGCATACAACTTTTCCGGGGAGATCGCGGAGTGCACGCGTCCCACCGTCGCACGGCTGCGCTCGTCCCGGTAGCTGTACGGCTGCGCGGTGAGTTTCCCGGCGTCGTTCACCAGGCCATAGTCCACAGCCCAGGTGTCGATGCCGATGCTGAGGATGCGCTCACCATTCCCCCGTGCAACGGCAGCGGCGGCGGAAAGGCCCTTGAGCACCTCCGCGAACAGGGCGTCGAAGTTCCAGCGGAGGCCGCCGTCGAGCTCAACAACACCATTGGCAAAGCGGTGGATCGTCTCAAGCGAGACCCCTGCTGTGGGAGACACCCGGCCCAGCATGACGCGACCGGAAGAGGCGCCAATATCCACTGCCGCGAAGACTGCTTTGCTGTTCGCGGGCGTTCCGTTGCTCATCTGGCAGTCCTAGCGCAGGAAGGCAGCAGCCACGCCCGCGTCCACGGGGATGTGGAGGCCGGTGGTGTGGGACAGTTCGTTGCTGGTGAGCACGGAGACTGCGTTGGCAACGTGTTCCGGCAGCACCTCTCGCTTCAACAGCGTGCGCTGGGCGTAGTACTTGCCCAGTTCCTGCTCGTCCACGCCATAAACCGCAGCGCGCTTGGCACCCCAGCCTCCGGCGAAAATGCCGGAGCCGCGGACCACGCCGTCGGGGTTGATGCCGTTGACGCGGACTCCGTACTCGCCCAGTTCAGCAGCGAGCAGGCGGACCTGATGGGCTTGGTCGGCCTTGGTGGCGGAGTAGGCGATGTTGTTCGGGCCGGCGAACACGGAGTTCTTGGAGGAGATGTAGATGATGTCCCCGCCCATGCCCTGCTCGATCATGACCTTGGCCGCGTCCTTGGACACCAGGAACGAGCCCTTGGCCATGACGTTGTGCTGGAGGTCCCAGTCCTTCTCGGTGGTTTCCAGCAGTGGCTTGGAGATGGAGAGGCCAGCGTTGTTGACCACCAGGTCCAGGCCGCCGAACGCGAGCACGGCTTCCTGGATCGCTGCCGCGATCTGGGCTTCGTCGGTCACGTCAGCCTGGACGCCGATGGCGACGTCGGGTCCGCCCAGTTCCGCGGCCACGGCCTGGGCGTTCTCAAGGTTCAGGTCGGCAATCACGACGCACGCGCCGTCGGACGCCAATCGGGTGGCGATCGCCTTGCCGATGCCCGACGCCGCACCGGTCACCAGCGCGATGCGGGTGGCGTGGGACTTGGGCTTGGGCATGCGGGCGAGCTTGGCTTCTTCCAGCGCCCAGTACTCGATGCGGAACTTCTCGGATTCCTCGATCGGGGCGTAGGTGGAGATCGCCTCGGCACCACGCATCACATTGATGGCGTTGATGTAGAACTCGCCGGCAACACGGGCGGTTTGCTTGTCCTTGCCAAAGGAGAACATACCGACGCCCGGGACCAGCACGATGGCCGGGTCGGCGCCGCGGAGGGCCGGACTGTTCTCGTCAGCGTGGCGGTCGTAGTACGCCTGGTAGTCCTCGCGGTAGTCTGCATGCAGGTCCTTCAGCCGGTTGACGGAGTCCTCAATCGAAGCATCGGCGGGCAGGTCCAGGACCAGCGGCTTGACCTTGGTGCGCAGGAAATGGTCCGGGCAGGAGGTGCCCAGCGCGCCGAGCCTCGGGTGCTCTTCCGAGGCAAGGAATTCAAGCACGACGGCGTCATCACTGAAGTGCCCCAGTTGCGGCTTGTCCGTGGAGGCCAGGCCACGGATCACCGGGGCGAGGGCGGCTGCCTTGGCTTTGCGCTCAGCTTCGGGGAGGGCGCTGTAGCCGGGAAGCTTGGCGCCGAAGGGCTCGGCTTTGCCGTTTTCCTTGATGTAGTTCTCGGCAGCGTCGATGATCCAGAGCGAGTTGGCCTCAGCCTCTTCACTCGTGGCGCCCCAGGCGGTGATGCCGTGACCGCCGAGGATGGTGCCGATCGCCTGCGGGTTGGCTTCCTTGATCGCGGCGATGTCCAGGCCGAGCTGGAAGCCGGGGCGACGCCAGGGAACCCACACAACTTTCTCGCCGAAGACCTTTGACGTCAGGGCTTCGCCGTCCACCGCCGTGGCAATCGCGATGCCCGAATCGGGGTGCAGGTGGTCAACATGCGCAGCGTCCACCAGGCCGTGCATGGCAGTATCGATCGACGGCGCAGCGCCGCCCTTGCCATGGAGGCAGTAATCAAAGGCGGCCACCATTTCGTCTTCACGCTCGACGCCGGGGTAAACGGACTTCAGTGCCTGCAGCCGGTCCAGCCGGAGTACAGCGAGGTTCTCCGCCTTCAGCGTGCCAAGGTCGCCGCCGGAGCCCTTGACCCAGAGGAGCTCGACGTCCTGGCCGGTGACCGGGTCCTTCTCGATCCCCTTGGCGGAGGTGTTGCCGCCAGCGAAGTTGGTGTTCCGCTTGTCCGCGCCGAGGCGGTTGGAGCGGGAAATCAGGTCTTCAACGGTCTTGTTGGTCTCTTGCACGTTCATGCTTTATGCGCCCCATCCGGCTTGCTGGCCGCCTGCGCGGTCCTCGTTGATCTTCTTCTGGTAGCCGCTGGCCTTGTAGGCAGCGATCGGGTCGGCGGGCAGGCCGCGGGATTCACGCCACTCGGCCAGGACCGGTCGGACGTCGGTGTAGAAGGCATCGTTGAAGATGCCGTTGGCGGCCAGGACATCCCCGGCTCGCTGGGCCTCGGACAATGCTGCGGTATCCACGAGCAATGCGCGGGCCGTCATTTCCTGGACGTTCAGAACCGAGCGGATCTGGCCCGGGATCTTCTCTTCCAGGTTGTGGCATTGGTCCAGCATCAGGGCAACGCCTGACTCCTTGCCGAAGCCGCCGCCGCGGATCACCTCGTACATGATGCGGAACAGCTGGAATGGATCGGCCGCGCCCACAATGAGATCGTCGTCGGCGTAGAAGCGGGAGTTGAAGTCGAAGGATCCCAGCTTGCCCAGGCGCAGGAGCTGCATCACGATGAATTCGATGTTGGTACCTGGAGCGTGGTGGCCGGTGTCCAGGCAGACGAAGGCCTTATCGCCGAGGGCAAGGGTCTGGGCGTAGGAAGTACCCCAGTCCGGAACGTCGGTGTGATAGAAAGCCGGCTCGAAGAACTTGTACTCCAGGACCAGCCGTTGCGCGTCGCCGAGGGCTGCGTATATCTCCTGGAGGGATTCCGCGAGGCGATCCTGACGGCCGCGCATATCGTCCTGGCCGGGGTAGTTGGTGCCATCGGCCAACCAGATCTTCAGGTCCTTTGATCCGGTGGCATCCATGATGTGGATGCACTCAAGGTGGTGGTCGATCGCCCGGCGGCGCACAGACTCGTTGGAGGACGTCAGGGAACCGAATTTGTACTCGTCGTCCTGGAACGTGTTGGAGTTGATGGTGCCCAGTCCAACGCCCAAGCCTGCAGCGTATTCGCGCAGCGCAGAGTAGTCATCAACCTTGTCCCACGGAATGTGCAGTGCAACGGTGGGGGCCAGGCCCGTCAGCTCGTGGACCTTGGCGGCGTCGGCGATCTTTTCCTGGACGGTGCGCGGCGTACCCGGGGTGCCGAAGACCTTGAAGCGGGTGCCCGAATTCCCGTAGGCCCAGGATGGCACTTCAATGGCCAGTTCTCCCAAGCGGCCAAGCGCCGACTCTGTGGTGTTCATGCTTGTTCCTTCTGCTGGGTTGCGACGGTGCTGGCCTTGGCCAGTTGATCCTCAAGATTGAAAACTTCTTCGACGATTTCGAATCCCTGGTCCGGAGGCACGTCGCTGTTCGAGAACAGGGTTGCCATCTCGGCCTGCCAGCGGGCGTTGACGTCCGTTATGGCCATGCGGGCTTGGGCGGCTTGGTAGTCATCGCATTCCAGGTATCCGATCAACTGGCCATCGGGAGCCAGGAAGAGGGAGTAGTTGTTCCATCCCGCGTCCTTGAGGGCGTGCAGCATTTCCGGCCAGACGGCTGCATGCCGGCGCTTGTATTCGTCCATCAGCTCCGGCTGGACGGAAGAGCGGAAACAGACCCTCATGTGCGGTTCTCCAGGTCACTCGTCTTTGAATCGTTTCATTTGTTACGATTCAAATTACCCTCGCAAGAAGGAGGGTGTCAAGGCGTTTCCTGCAAATCGATGACAACCAGCGGAGATTGGAAAGCATGTCCCAGACAGCGAGCATCAAAGACGTTGCCACCCACGCACAAGTAGCCGTGGGAACTGTTTCCAACGTGCTGAATTATCCGGACCGCGTATCGCAAAGGACCAAGGAGCGCGTCCTCAAATCCATCGCCGAACTCGGTTTCGTCCGCAACGACGCCGCCCGCCAACTTAGGGCTGGGCAGAGCCGGACCATCGGACTGATTGTGCTGGATGTGGGCAACCCGTTCTTCTCCTCCGTTGCCCGTGCCGCGGAAGATGCAGCCACAGCCCTCGGTAGCGTGGTGCTGGTAGGGGACAGCGGCCAGGACGCTTCCCGGGAAGCGCATTACATGGACCTGTTCCAGGAACAGCGTGTCCAGGGCCTGCTGATCTCGCCTGTGGGGGACGTTGGGGATCGGATCGATACGCTGCGCGACCGTGGCGTGCCAACTGTCTTGGTGGACCAACTCGCCGACACCGACCGGTGCAGCTCAGTCTCCGTGGATGACGAAGAAGGCGGATATCTTGCCGCCCGGCACCTGCTGGACACGGGCCGGCGTCGTCTGGCTTTTGTTGGTACCCCATCAATTCGCCAGGTAGCCAACCGACTCAACGGGGCGCAGCGGGCCGTCTCGGAAATAGCAGGGGCGACCATCGAGGTCCTTGACTCCGCAGGGCAGACCGTCCTTGCCGGACGCCAAGTGGGCAACGCTCTGGTGGAGCGGGCGCCAGCCGAAAGGCCGGAAGCCGTGTTCTGTTCCAACGACCTTCTGGCGCTCGGGGTCATGCAGTCCCTGACCATGCTCCGGACCGTGAAGATCCCTGAGGACATTGCCCTGATTGGTTACGACGACATCGACTTCGCCGTCTCAGCCGTGGTGCCTCTGTCCTCCATCCGCCAGCCCACGGAGGCCTTGGGCCGTACAGCGATCGAGTTGCTGGCGGAGGAGCAGGAGAGTGGCGGAACCAAACACCGGGCCGTGGTGTTCACGCCGGAGCTCGTGGTGCGTCAAAGCACGGCCGGCGCCGACAGTTAACGGCCGGCGCACCCAAGTAGGTCGCATTAGTGCGCGTTTTGAACGCTCAAAACGCGCACTAATGCGACCTGGTTGGGCAACTAGAGGGCGTAGATGCTCCACGCTGCAGTGTGCTCCGCGCCGTGTTCCAACCGGATCAGGTCCGTACCGCTGTTGAACGAGTCGGGCGGGCAGGTCATCGGCTCTACGGCCAAGCCCAACCGGTTCGGAAGCGGTGCCGGCTTGTCTGCCGTATGGATTTGCAGCCACGGGCAGCTTTCGTCCCAGGACATCCCGACGCCGGTGCCCGCCGGGTCGCGCAGCGAAAGCCGCGCCACCCCGCCGTCGAACGCTATTCCTGTGAACGCATGGTCGATCTCAGTGGTGCCGATGGCGCGCGGGGTCCGGAAATCGAAAGCGTGGCCCTCAACTCCCACAACACCCACGGGCAGCAGCCTGTCAGGGGTTACCTCAAGGAAGCTATCCGCAGCAAAATCGAGGACCCACTGATCCAGAGGCGACGACCCGGCCACAAGATAAGGGTGCGGGCACACGCCGTACGGTGCTGGAGCGTCACCAGCGTTACGGGCAGTTACCCACGAGTGCAGCCCGGCGGCGTCCAACACGTACCGAGCCGAGAGCTCCAGCACGAACGGATATCCCGGCGTGGGCCCAACCGTGCAGGTCAACGTGAGTGAATCGGCGTCGGACTCTTTCGAGACCCAATCCAGCGGGAAGGCGAGGCCGTGCAAGGATGTGCCCCGGTCCGGTTCGTTGACGGGCAAGTGATGCATCTTGCCATTGAAACGATAGGCACCGTCGGCAATCCGGTTGGGCCACGGCGCAGCGATGATTCCCCGGTAATCCGGGATTGGTTCGCCGGCCGCAAAAGGAACCACGAGGTCGCGGCCCTGGAACTGCAAGACACGCAGCGCCGCGGCCCGGGCTGTGATGACAGCCCGGTAGCCGCCGGACTGCAGCGTGAATTCGGTGCTCACAGGCCGCCGGCCAGCTTGTAGTAGGCGGCGTTCCAGTTCAGTTCCTTCTTGAACTGTTTGATGGTGGTGTCCTCGTCGATGGTCAGGAGTTCAGTCTTGGCGATTTCGGCGAAGTCCTCGAACACCTCCAGGCCCACCTGCGTGGACAGTACCGTGTGGTGGGCGGCCCCGGCAGTGAGCCAGGCTGCGGCTGACGTAGCGAAGTTGGGCTTGGGCTCCCAGAGTGCGCGGGCCACCGGGAGGTTCGGCAGTGGCTGCTCGAGATCGACGACGTCCACCACATTCGCTACCAAGCGGAATCGATCGCGCATGTCGGACAGTGCGACCACAATGCCGGGGCCGGCGTCAGTATCGAACACCATGCGTACGGGGTCTTCCTTGCCGCCAATGCCCAGCGGGTGGATTTCCACACGCGGCTTCTTTGCGGTCAGGGACGGGCAAACTTCCAGCATGTGCGCGCCCAGGATCTTCTCCGAGCCGGGCTCAAGGTGGTACGTGTAGTCCTCCATGAGCGAGGCGCCACCGGGCAGCCCCGCGCCCATGACCTTGGCAGCGCGGACCAGGATGGCGGTCTTCCAGTCGCCCTCGGCGCCAAAGCCGTAGCCGTCAGCCATGAGCCGCTGGACTGCCATGCCGGGGAGCTGGCGGAGTTCGCCGAGGTCCTCGAACGACGTCGTGAACGCGGCCGAGCCGTTCGCTTCCAGGAAGCTGCGGAGACCGAGTTCGATCCTCGCGCTGTAGCGCAGCGACTCGTGGCGCGCGCCGTCTTTTTGCAGTTCCGGAACCACCTCGTAGAGGCGCTCATACTCGGCAACCAGGGCGTCGACGTCGGACTCCGCAGCGCCGTGTACGGCGTCGGCAAGCTCGTTCACGGACCAGGTGTTGACCGAGACGCCGAAGCGCAGCTCGGCTTCGGTCTTGTCGCCTTCGGTGACGGCGACGTTGCGCATGTTGTCACCGAAACGGGTCAGCTTCAGCATCCGTACAGCGGCCCAACCGGCCGAAGCGCGCTGCCAAGCGCCCACCTGGCGGGCAATGTCAGGGTTGCTGACATGCCCGACGACGGTCTTCCGCGGCACGCCGAGGCGCGACTGGATATACCCGAATTCGCGGTCGCCGTGGGCTGCCTGGTTCAGGTTCATGAAGTCGAAGTCGATATCGGCCCACGGCAGGTCACGGTTGGCCTGGGTGTGCAGGTGCAGGAGCGGCTTGCGCAGGGCGTCCAGGCCCTGGATCCACATCTTGGCGGGGCTGAACGTGTGCATCCAGGCGGTCACGCCGATCACGGAGTCGTTCGAGTTTGCTTCCAGCGCGGTGCGGCGGATGGCGTCGGAATCCGTGAGGACCGGCTTCCACACGAGTTTGACCGGCACGTCCGAGGAACCGTTGAGGGCGTTGGCAATCTCCTGCGATTGCGAGGCGACCTGCTTGAGGACATCTTCGCCGTAGAGGTGCTGGCTGCCGGTGAGGAACCAGACCTCGTACTGATCAAGGGACGTGTTGTTGGCGCTGGGCATTTTGATGGCTCCTGAAAGTGTGGTGGACGTCCGCTTTAGCGGCCGTAGACGTTTTGGTAGCGGTTGTAGAGCGAGTCGATCTTGGCCTGGTCAATGGGGAGGGGTTCGCCGAGTTGCCGGGAGACGTGCACCGTCTTTGCCACTTCCTCGCACATCACGGCTGCCTTGACCGCGGACCTTGCGTCCTTGCCGATGGTGAAAGGTCCGTGGTTCTGCATGAGCACGGCGGGGGAGTGGGAGTTCTTGAGGGTCTCCACGATTCCCTGTCCGATCGAATCGTCTCCGATCAGCGCGAACGGGCCTACCGGGATCGGGCCGCCGAATTCGTCGCCCATCATCGTCAGTACGCAGGGGATCTCCTCGCCGCGGGCTGCCCAGGCCGTGGCATAGGTGGAGTGCGTATGCACCACACCGCCAACCTCGGGCATGTGCCGGTAGACGTAGGCATGGGCTGCAGTGTCAGAGGACGGCGAGAGGTCCGGGTTGCCCCAGTCAACGGTTCCGCCGCTTCCGATGTTGATGCCCCTGACGGGAGTCCCGTAGAGGTCCGTGACCACCATTTGCTCGGGCGTCAGCTCATCATAGGAGACACCGGAGGGCTTGATGACCATGAGGTCGTAGCCAGGGATCCGGCCGGAGACGTTGCCCGCAGTCCAGACAACCAGCCTGTAGCGGGTCAGCTCGGCGTGCAGTTCGCAGACTTCGCGCCGGACTTTCGCGATGGTTTCCAAGAGCGTGCTCATGCGTTGACCCCTTCTGTGATGGCGGTGTGGGCAGCGCGCTGAATTGCCTTCAGGCGGTGCATGACGCTGTTGGTCCCGCGGCCGAAGTAGTCGTGCAGGGTGCGGTATTCCTGGAAGAGTGCCTCGTAGGCCCTGACATTTTCAGGGATCGGCGTGTAGACGGCACCCGGGGCAGCTGCCATGGATGCTGCCGCTTCGCGGATGTCCTTGTACTTCCCGGCGGCTACAGCGGCGTGGATTGCCGAGCCGAGGGCGGGTCCCTGCTCCGAGCCGATGGTGGACAGCTGGAGGCCCGTGATGTCTGCATAGACCTGCATCAGGAACTTGTTCTTCAGGAGCCCGCCAGCCACGATGAACTCCTTGACCGGTACTCCGGAATCACGGAATGCATCCACGATGGTCCGGGTGCCGAAGGCCGTGGCCTCCAGCAGCGCGCGGTAGGTGTCTTCTGGCTTTGTGGCCAGGGTTTGGCCCACTATGACGCCGGAGAGTTCGTGGTCCACCAGCACTGAGCGGTTGCCTGAGTGCCAGTCCAGGGCAATCAGGCCGTGCTCGCCGATCGCCTGCTTCTCTGCGAGTTCGGTGAGGTATTCGTGGATGCCCAGGCCTTTGGCGGCGGCGGCTTGGTGGTAGTGAGGGGGAACGCCGTTCTTGGTGAACCAGCCGAAGATGTCGCCGACTCCGGACTGTCCGGCTTCATAGCCCCACAATCCGTCCACGATGCCGCCGTCCACGACGCCGCACATGCCCGGGACTTCACGCAGGACGTCACCGTTCATGACGTGGCATGTGGACGTGCCCATGATTGCCACGAGTTGCCCCGGCTCAACGGCGTTGGCTGCAGGGGCACTGACGTGGGCGTCCACATTGCCCACGGCTACTGCAATTCCCGCAGGCAAGCCGGTCCAGGCGGCAGCCTCCTCCGTGAGGTAGCCTGCGGCGTCGCCCAAGCGGCCGATGGTGTGCTCCAGCTTTTCAGAAACGAAGCCCTTGAAGTCCGGGTTCAGGGCGGCGAGGAAATCCTCCGACGGGTACTTGCCGTCCTGATAGATGCCCTTGTAGCCAGCGGTGCAGGCATTCCGAACGTAGCTGCCGCACAACTGCCAGACAATCCAGTCGGCTGCCTCAACCCAATGATCCATGGCGACGTAAACTTCGGGATCTTCCTCAAGCAGCTGCAAGCCCTTGGCGAACTCCCACTCTGAAGAGATCAGGCCCCCATACCGGGGAAGCCATGCCTCTCCGCGTTCCTCAGCGAGCTTGTTAATGCGGTCGGCCTGCGGCTGCGCGGCGTGGTGACGCCACAACTTGACGTAAGCGTGAGGACGGTCCGCGAAGCGTTCCAGTTCGTTCAGCGGAGTGCCGTCCGCCGTCGTCGGGACCATGGTGCATGCGGTGAAGTCTGTAGCGATGCCCACCACATGTTCCGGGTTGATTCCGGCATCGGCGACGGCGGCCGGTACCGCGTTGCGCAGGACGTCGCGGTAGTCGTTGGGCACTTGGAGCGCCCAGTCGGCCGGCAGCCGCTGGCCGGTTGTGGGCAGTCGGTCGGACACAACGGCGTGCGGGTATTCGAACACGCCGCTGCCGAGTTCGGCACCGTCCGAGACGCGCACGACGACGGCGCGACCAGACAAAGTGCCGTAGTCCACGCCGATGACAAACTGCTCGTCGAGCGGGAGGTTTTCAGTGGTATTCATGGGGTCTCCATCCGGCTGGCCAAGGCCTCATTGCCGGGGGTCGGGGTGGAAGAAGTGAAGAAGGTCTGATGCAATTGTTAGCGCTCACAACTTTGATGTCAAGAGGATGGACGTCATGTGGGGCTGTTTCAGACACTCTGGCCCAACCGGGTGGCAGATCAGGCCGTTTTGAGCGTCCAGAACGCCCTGATCTGCGACCTGCTTGGGCTATTCAGCCAGCCGCGCCGTGGTGGCCCGGACAACGAGCCGGGGCTTAACAGTGACTGGCGTACCCGTGGTGCCGGTCTCCAAACGATCAAGCAGCAAGCCGATGCAGCGCTGGCCAAGCTCCTCAAAGTCCTGGGCCACGGTGGTCAGCGGCGGGATGAAGTAAGCGGCTTCGGGTTGGTCGTCGAAGCCCACAACACTGATATCGCCAGGGACCCGCACGCCCGCTTCATGGAACGCGCGGAGCACCCCGAGAGCCATTTGGTCGTTGGCAACGAACAGGGCCGTCATGGAACGGTCGGCGGCGATTTTCAGGCCCTCGAGGTAGCCGCACTCAGCGCTCCAATCGCCCTCGATCAGGGCCGCTGGTTCCAAGCCGGCCTCACGCAGGGCGTCCCGCCAACCCTCGGTGCGGGCAACTGCGTCAATCCAATCAGCAGGTCCGGAAAGATGCCCGATGTGCTTGTGACCCAGCTCAAGGAGGTGCTGGACAGCAAGCCGGGCTCCTTCGCGCTGGTCCACGGTGGCGCCGCTGAGGTGCTCGTCGCCGACAGAGCCCACTGCCACCAGCGGCACCTGAGCGGTGATGTCCTTCAGGACGTCAAAGGTCCCCGGGTGTGGCACTGTCACAACTATGCCGTCCACGCCTTGGTCCATGAAGTGCGCCATGGCGTCCTTGATGGTCTCCGGCGTGACTTCCCGCAGGCCGGCGACACTGACAAAGTAGCCCGCTTCCCTGGCCGCCTGCTGCACTCCGAGGAGGGTGTGGGACGGGCCGTACTGCGCCAACTCGCTGCCCAGGACGCCGATGGTCTGGGAGCGTCGGGTCACCAGGCTGCGAGCAGCGGTGTTGCGGCGGTACCCAAGTTCAGTGATGGCCAGCTCCACACGCTCCCGGGTCTTGGGGCTCACGTTGGGGTGGTTGTTCAGAACACGGGACACAGTTTGGTGGGAAACGCCTGCAACACGGGCGACGTCTTCCATGACAGGAGGCCTGCTTGGTGCGGATTGTTCAGTGCTCACCCTGTCACGATAGAGCACGGGCGCGGTGATCAGCCCATGGCTGCCCTGGCCGCGTAATGGCGGTACCTCGTCAGGAACCCCGGTGTTCCCGAGGACTTTGGCGCAGCAACCTCGATTCCTTCAAGGGGCCAATCGGGCAGCTTTCCCGTGAGGACGCCGGCTGCCTGCCGTGCGGCACCGTCTGCCACGTATTCGCCGGGAGCGGGTACGAACAGCGGCACCCCGAAGACCTCAGTGGCAACCTGCTGCACAGCCTCGGACTGGGCGCCACCGCCCACAAGGATGATGCGCCGGGCCGCCACGCCTTGCGATTGCAGGGCAGCAAGGCCATCGGCCAGGGAGCACAACACACCTTCGACGGCGGCCCTGGCCAGGTTTGCTGGCGTGTAGTTGGAAACTGTGAGCCCATGGAGGGAACCTGTGGCGTCCGGAAGATTGGGCGTCCGTTCGCCTTCAAAGTACGGCACCAGGGTCAAGCCGCCGGCTCCTTCCGCAGCGGACAGGGCAAGCTTGCCGAGCTCCGGCAAATCCACCCCGAGCAATGCAGCGGTGGCATCAAAGATCCGGGTGGCGTTGAGCGTACAGGCAAGTGGCAGGTAGTTCCCGGTGGCATCGGCGAACCCTGCCACCAGGCCACTTGGGTCCTGGGACGGGTCCGCCGATACAGCGAAAACGGTGCCTGACGTGCCGATCGAAATAACAACATCCCCGACGGCGGCGCTGACGCCCAGACCGGCTGCGGCGTTATCGCCTGCGCCGGGCCCGATCAAGGCACCGCCCGGCGTCTTGCCGGATGCTTCCAAAGGCCCGACGACGGCCGGCAGCACCGGGACATGGCCGAGGGTGCCTTTCAAGACTTCCGGAAAGTACTCGCCCGTTCTGGAGGAGAAGTATCCTGTGCCTGAAGCATCGGACCGATCTGTGCGGAGCAGCTCCAAAGAGGACGGCCCTGTACCTGGCCCATGGCCGGCCAAACGCCACGACAACCAATCATGGGGAAGGCAAACCGCAGAGGTGCGCCGGGCATTTTCGGGCTCGTTTCGAGCCAGCCACCGAAGTTTGGTGGCCGTGAGGGATGCCACGGGCACGGTCCCCGTGCTGGCTGCCCAATACGCAGCTCCAGCCGCGGCGTCGCCTTCGCCGGCTTCAAGGATCAACTCTTCGGCGTCCAGCGCGGAGCGCGTGTCATTCCACAGCAGCGCTGGGCGGACCACGTTTCCTGATTCGTCCAGGCACACCATTCCATGCTGCTGGCCCCCCACGGAGACAGCATCGACGTCGTCCAATCCGCCGGCCTGGCTGATGGCTTCCTGGAGGGCAGCCCACCAGTGATCCGGATGGACCTCGGTGCCCTCAGGGTGTGAAGCGCGCCCCTGCCGCACCAGGGCACCTGTGTCTAAGTCCCTGATGACCACTTTGCAGGACTGGGTGGAGCTGTCGATCCCGGCTACGAGAGGCATGCGTTTGTTCCTTTGTGGACTGTTCCTTGCGGACCGTCGCCGGGACTGGCAGTCCGGAAAAGCAAGGAACCCTGTGTGGCCCCGGCGACGGAATTGCGAATGGCTGATCTTTAGCGCGCACCCAGGAGGTGCTCGATGGCCAGCTGGTTGAGGCGTACGAACGCGAACGAGCGCTCGGCGGCCTTGTCGGCGTCGAACGTTTCGAAGGCGCTGGCGTCAGCCAGAAGGTCAGCAGTGGTTTCCCCGGCGTTCAAGGTGGGCTCGCCGAGTTCGAACACGCCCGAGGTGGTCAACGCTTCCTGGACCTCCGGATCGGCGCGGAAAGCGAGGGCGCGTTCCTTCAAGAGCAAGTACATGGACATGTTGGACTTTGCCGATTCCCAGACGCCGTCGTAGCCGTCGGTGCGGGACGGCTTGTAGTCGAAGTGGCGCGGGCCATCGTACTTGGGCCCGCCGTTGGGGAAGCCATTCTCCAGGAGGTCCACAGTAAAGAAGGCGCTGGTGAGATCGCCATGGCCGAAGACGAGGTCTTGGTCGTACTTGATCCCACGCTGGCCGTTGAGGTCGATGTGGAAAAGCTTGCCGGCCCAGAGGGCTTGGGCAATGCCGTGGGTGAAGTTCAGACCCGCCATTTGCTCGTGGCCGGTCTCGGGGTTGAGGCCCACAATGTCGCCGTGTTCCAGCTGGGCGATGAACGCAAGGCCGTGGCCAACTGTCGGCAGGAAGATATCGCCGCGAGGCTCGTTGGGCTTGGGTTCCAAGGCTATCCGAAGGCCGTAGCCCTTCTCCTTGATGTAGCCGGCGGCGGTGTCTACGCCTTCCTTCATACGGTCCAAAGCTGCGGAGAGATCCTTGGAGCCGTCGTACTCGCTGCCTTCGCGGCCGCCCCACATCACAAACGTCTCCGCGCCGAGTTCAGCGGCGAGGTCGATGTTGCGCAGGATCTTGCTCAGGGCAAAGCGTCGGACGGAGCGGTCGTTGGAGGTAAATCCGCCGTCCTTGAAGACGGGGTGGCTGAACAAGTTGGTGGTAACCATCGGAACCTTGAGGCCCGTTTCGGCCAAGGCGCCCTTGAAGTTCTTCAGGATGAGGTCGCGCTCGGAGGCGCTGGCGTCAAAGGGGACAAGGTCGTTGTCGTGGAAAGTGATGCCGTAAGCGCCGAGTTCACTGAGCTTATGGACGGCTTCGATCGGGTCCAGGGCTGCCCGGGTTGCAACGCCGAAGGGATCGGCGCCTGTCCATCCCACGGTCCAAAGGCCAAACGTGAAACGGTCCTGGGGGGTTGGCTGCGGGGTCATTGTTGCTCCTTTGCAAGGCGGCGGGGAGGCCATGGATAAAAAGCACTCCAATTAGTTTTCAATCTGAACTATATGGGGGATGATGGATCATGGTCAATGGAAACCAGCAAAAATCTTCCAAGCCCGTGAGGAGGCTGCGAGAGTGAATGAGCAAGCTGCCCCCGGGCGCGTAGGTGACGTCCGCCGTCGTAATCTTTCGCTTGTCCTGGATTCGATCGCCCGCAACGCCGATGCCAAGCCCAGCCGCGCGCAAGTGGCTGCTGGAACAGGGCTGACCAAGGCGGCAGTATCGAGTTTGGTGGCTGATCTCGTGGAGTCAGGCCTCGTCTCCGAGGTAGGCCTGTATCGCGATGGGGAGCGGGGGCGGCCAGGCCAGGGCCTTGAGCTCAGCTCCCGCCGAGGCGTTGTCGGAATGGAAATCAACGTCGACTACCTGGCCGTGGGCTTGGTGGACCTCGGTGGCAACCTGCGCTTCAGTTCCACGGTGGAGTCCCGCAACCGGGGGCTCAAGCCGGGTGCCGTTATGGAGCAACTGGCTGAACTGGCCGGCCAGGCGAAAGCCGCAGCCGCCTCTGCCGGCATCACGATCCTCGGTGGCGGACTTGCGGTTCCCGGCCTGGTTGATGAGCAGCGCAACATCGTCCTGTCCGCTCCAAACCTTCACTGGGAGCACGAGCAACTGAATCCGCAGGCGTTGCTGGAAGGCGCGCCGCTCGGCGTCAGGCTGTCCAACGAGGCAAACAGTGCTGCGCTCGGTGAGCTTTGGTACGGCGACGGCCCCGCGGACTTCCTCTACGTTTCCGGCGAAGTCGGCGTTGGTGGTGGGGTCATCATCAGTTCTGAGCTCTACACCGGACCTGGCGGTTCAGCCGGCGAGCTGGGCCACATCGTGGTGCATCCCGAAGGGCCTTCATGTTCCTGTGGAGGGGCTGGCTGCTTGGAAACATTCGCTGGTCAGGAAGCTGTTTTTGAAGCTGCCCGCATCCCGGAGGGGTCCCTTGGCGGGCGAACCGAACTTCTGCTCGCCGCCTTGGCCGCCGATGAGCCGCATGCCAAGCGTGCTGTTAGGGACGCCGGACGGTACCTGGGCATCGCGCTCGCCTCTTCTGCGCGTCTGATGGACATCGAAGCCGTGGTGCTCGGGGGCCACTTTGCCGTCCTCGCCGATTGGCTGAAACCGTCAGTGCTGTCGAGTTTGGAAAGGTACGCGCCGGGGCTGCTGGAGCCGGAAAGCCTCACCGTTTCCCGTTTGGAGCACTCCGGGACGCTGCTGGGCGCGGCCGGTCAAGTGATCCGCGCTGTCATTGAATCGCCTTTCGAATTCCTTCTGGGCAAACCCGCGTAGGGCATCTTTCCCCGGGAGGCGGTTTCCCGGATTTGCAGGATCTCTGTGCCTGGTTCTTCCATGCGAATCATCAGCATGCTTACTATTAAGTGGTCAGTTTGTTCGCGCATGCTCAACCCACGAACAGGTGTCCCATGACTACTGAAAATTCAGCACACACCAGCACGGCGAAGGCGGGCAGCGCTCCCGCCCCTGACGACGACCGCAAGCCGGATAGTCTCAACGACCTGGTGAAGCCCACATGGATGTACATCGCCAAGAGGACGCTGCGGGAGTTCAACAAGGATCAATGTCCCGACGCCGCAGCCGGCCTCACCTACTATGCAGTGCTCTCCCTTTTCCCGGCGCTTTTGGCGTTGGTTTCCCTCATCGGGATCTTTGGCGACGCCGGGAAAACCACCACGGCATTGCTGGACATGGTGCAGCAGTTCGCTCCAGGACCCGGTGTTGACGCCATGCGGCAGCCCATCGAGGAGCTGACACGCTCCAACGCGGCGGGCTTTGCACTGGCCTTCGGCATTGTGGTGGCATTGTGGTCGGCCTCCGGCTACACCACAGCCTTCAGCAGGGCGATGAACCGCGTGTACGAAGTGGATGAAGGCCGCGGTTTCGTGAAACTGCGCGGCACGATGCTCGCCGTTACCGTCGTCGCGCTTGTGGGCGCAGCGCTGGCCGCCGCGATGCTCGTCCTGAGCGGTCCAGTGGCGGAGACGATCGGTAGGGCAATCGGAATGTCCGACACGATCCTGACCGTGTGGAACATCGCAAAGTGGCCTGTCCTGATCGTGCTGGTGGTTGTTGTCATTGCGGTGCTCTACTACTTCACCCCCAACGTCAAGCAGCCCAAGTTCCGTTGGATGAGCCCGGGGTCTCTCATTGCCCTGTTGATTTTTGCCCTGGCATCGCTGGGCTTTGGCTTCTACGTTGCGAACTTCAGCAATTACAACAAGACCTACGGAACGCTGGCAGGCGTCATCATCATGCTGCTCTGGCTGTGGATCCTGAATATGTCGCTGCTTTTCGGCGCCGAATTTGACGCCGAAATGGAACGCGGGCGGCAATTGCAGGGAGGCATTGAAGCCGAGGAGAGCATTCAACTCCCGCCGAAAGATACCAAGCGCAGCGATAAGCAGCAGAAGCAGGAAGATGAGGTAATCCGGCGCGGGCAGGAGCTCCGTGAAAACTACGATGACGAGACACGCTCCAACGAAGCCCGGGAGCGAAGAGCAGATGCCGAAGACAAGAAGTGAAGCCCAGCGCGTCAACGGGTCCGGCACCACGCGAAGGAAACTTAAGACTGTTCGCGACGGAGACCGGGTGGAAATCCACGGTGAGGTTTTCCGTGTCAGCTCCGTCCAGCCAGAGCAGGGAACCCGGAATATCCGGGTGGAGTTACAGGCCAACGACGGCGGCACTCTCACCTTGATCGGTGTTCCGCGCGCCCAGGTCCACGTGCCCGCCAACCTGTAGTCGGGCTGAGGATCCCGTGCGGATCATGCCCCTGCGGGAAAGCCCTGGTCGGCGTCATCCCACCAGCCCTCCCAGGCGCTGGAGGACAGGCGCTCAGAGGCGAAGGTGGCAGCAGGCGTGTTTTCTTCAGGGGAAGCGCCTGAGGATCCGCTGTGGCTGCTGCTGGCGTCCAGGAAAAAGTTGAGTGTCTTCAAGAGCATCATGGTGGTGTCCTTTCAGTGGTTTCTTGGACCTCTTTGTCCAGGTGAAACCAGCGTAGGTGGCCATTGTTTCCTCCCATCGACGCAATGTTTCAGCTATGTACCACTTATCTAACATGGGCATTCCAGGTCTCGCGGCTGAAACAAACAGTGTGAAAAAAGCGAGCTCCTGCCGTGACCGGGCAGGAGCTCGCTTGCTTTGGGGGCGATCCTCCCGCGGAGCTTAGGGCACCTGCGGGAGGACCACGTTCTTAGGCGTACGGGAGGACGAGCTCCGCGTAGCGCTGCTTCATCGTTTCCAGGACGGTGTCGCCATCGGCGTCCCAGATTTCCTGGTTGAAGATCTCAACCTCGATGTCGCCCGTATAACCGGCGTCCCGCACCCAGATGCCGATGGTCGCGAAGTCAATGACGCCGTCGCCCATCATCCCGCGGGACAACAGCGCGTCTGAAGCGATCGGCAGGTTGAAATCACATACCTGGTAGGAGGCAATGCGGTTATGGCGGCCGGCACGTTCGATCTGGGCCTTCAGTTCCGGATCCCACCAGACGTGAAACGTGTCGACGGCGACGCCAACTGCCTTCGCGTCGTAGGGCGCTGCAAGGTCCAAGGCCTGGCCCAGGGTGGAGATGAGGGCGCGGTCTGCTGCGTACATCGGGTGCAGGGGTTCCAGCACCAGGCGCACACCGTTCTCGGAAGCGAACGGCACCAGTTCCTCGAGGCGATCGGCAACGCGCTGGCGGGCAGCAACCACGTCCTTCTCGCCGGGAGCGAGCCCTCCGACCACCAGGAAGAGCTCCTGGGTATCCAAGGCAACGGCTTCACGGACGGCTTCGAAGTTGTCGGCCAGGGCCGCAGCCTGACCTTCAGCATCAGCCGCCGTGAGGAAGCCTCCGCGGCACAGGGACGAAACACGGAGGCCGGCGTCCTTGATGAGCTTGGCCGCCTTGTCCAGTCCGGCTTCCGCTACGCGATCACGCCACGGGCCGATTGCCGGTATGCCCGCGCGGGCACAACCGTCAACGGCTTCGGCAAGGGTCCACTTTTTGGTCGTCGCGCTGTTCAGCGAGAGTCTGGAAAAGTCGCTCATGCTCCCACTCCGTTAATCCTCAGGTAATCGGACATCCGGAATGCTGCCAGCGACGGGTCCTTCAGCAAGCCGGCCTGATCGGCAAGTTCGAAGGTCTTGGCCAGGTGCAGGACGGATCGGCCCGAGTGCAGTCCTCCGACCATCTGGAATCCGGGCTGTTTGCCGTTGAGCCAGGACATGAATGCGATACCGGTCTTGTAGTAGAACGTCGATGCGCTGAAGATGTGCTTTCCGAGCTCACGGGTGGAGTCCAGGATGGCGCGCCCTTCTGCACCTTGGCCGGAGTCGTACTTCTGCAAGGCAACCGAAGCGGCAGGGTAAATGGCGGCAAAGATCCCCAGCAGTGCGTCCGAGTGGTGGGTGTCGTCGCCGTCGATAAGTTCCGGATAGTTGAAGTCGTCGCCTGTGTAGAGGCGGACGCCTTCCGGAAGGTTGGCACGGAGGGCGACTTCATGGGAAGCGTCCAGCAGCGAAACCTTCACGCCATCCACCTTGTCCGCGTGCTCGCGGATGAGGCTGAGGAACGTTTCCGTGGCCACGGAAACATCGTCCGAGCCCCAGTAGCCGGCCAGCGCGGGATCGAACATGGTGCCGAGCCAGTGCAGGATGACGGGTTGGTCCACTTCCTGCAGGAGCGTCGAGTAGACGTGCAGGTAGTCGTCGGCTCCGCTGGCCACCTTCGCCAAGGCGCGGGACGCCATGAGGATGACCTTGGGGCCGGCTTCGCTGACCACGGCGATCTGCTCGCGGTAGGCATCGATGACGGCCTGGATGCCGGCAGCGCCCTCAGGAAGGGCGGCGATGTCCAACTGGTCAGTGCCTGCGCCGCAGGAGACCAGGTCCCGGACGGACTTGCCTGCTGTCGCGGCGCTGCCTGCGGAAACTACGGAAGCGGCCTCGGCGCCGGTGCGCTTGATGAGCTGCTGGGTAGCTGCCCAGTCCAGGCCCATGCCGCGCTGCGCGGTATCCATGGCGTCAGCGACCCCAAGTCCGTAGGACCAGAGCTCATGCCTGTATGCCAGCGTGGCATCCCAGTCAAGCTGCGCAGGGGCGCCCGGGGTGTTGTCAGCCGCGACCTCCGGGATGACGTGCGCGGCGGCGTAAGCGCGCCGGGCGGTCAGGGGAGCGCTCGGCCTGACCCAGGCAGTGGCGGGCTGAAGGCGGTACTCGCGGGTGCCGCCGTCGTTGGTGGGAAGAATGAGTGACGTCATTAGAGGGTGATCTCCGGGATGTCGATGGTGCGTCGCTCAGCCGAGGACTGCAGGCCGAGCTCGGCAAGCTGTACGCCGCGTGCTGCGGAGAGCAGGCCGAAGCGGTGCTCGCGGCCAGCCACCACGTCGCGCAGGAATTCTTCCCACTGCAGCTTGAAGCCGTTGTCGAGTTCAGCGTTGGCCGGAACTTCCTGCCACTGGCTGCGGAAGGATTCGGTCACGGGGAGGTCAGGGTTCCAGACGGGCTTGGGGGTGTGGGCGCGCTGCTGCGCGACGCACTTGTTCAAACCGGCGACGGCGGAACCGTGCGTACCGTCGATCTGGAACTCGACCAGTTCGTCGCGGTAGACGCGGACGGCCCAGGAGGAGTTGATCTGTCCGATGACCTCGTCGCCGCCCGGGGTTTCGAGTTCGAAGATGCCGTAGGAAGCGTCGTCAGCGGTGGCCTTGTATTCCTTGCCGGCCTCGTCCCAGCGCGCGGGGATGTGGGTGGCGGTCTTGGCGTTGACGCTCTTGACCTTGCCGATAATGCCTTCGAGCACGTAGTTCCAGTGGCAGAACATGTCCGTGGTCATTCCGCCGCCGTCTTCCTTGCGGTAGTTCCAGGACGGACGCTGTGCAGCCTGGACGTCGCCTTCGAAGACCCAGTAGCCGAATTCGCCACGGATGGAGAGGATGCGGCCGAAGAAGCCTTCGTCCACCAGGCGGCGGAGCTTCACCAGGCCGGGGAGGTACAGCTTGTCGTGCACGACGCCGGCGGTGACGCCGGATTCCTTTCCGATCTGTGCGAGCTCGATTGCTTCTTCCAGGGTCTCGGCCGTGGGCTTCTCGGTGAAGATGTGCTTGCCGGCGCGCATGGCCTTCTTCAGGGTGGCGGCGCGGAGGCTGGTCATGGAAGCGTCAAACACGATGTCCACGGTGGGGTCGGCGATGACTGCGTCCAGGTCGGTGGACCATTCGGAAACCTTGTGGAGTTCGGCGAGCTCGCGGATCTTGGCTTCGTTGCGGCCAACCAGGATGGGTTCCACCTGAACCTTGGTGCCGTCTTCCAGGGTGAAGCCGCCGGCGTCGCGGATGGGGAGGATGGATCGCAGCAAGTGCTGGCGGTAACCCATACGGCCGGTGATGCCGTTCATGGCGATGCGGATCGTCTTTGTTTCGTAGCCCATGTTTTCTCCAGGTCCTTGTGTGCCGGCCGCTGTGCGTTGCCGGTGTTTGCAATTCGAGAGTGTGTGGGAAAGCGCATTCCCATTGCTTCGATCATGCACCATGTCGCGCCCTGTTGGCAAGCGCTTTCCCGAAAATGCGTGAAGACTGCCATAATTTCTTTAGCGCCAGTCTCGAAGGCTTGCAGAAAAGGAGGGCCTCGTGGCCGCCAGCACACTGAGTGAAGTTGCCCGTTTGGCCGGGGTCTCCCTGGCTACGGCGTCCCGCGTCCTCAACGGTTCCACCCGTAAACCCGCAGAGGATATTGCGGAGCGCGTCCGTGAGGCCGCGGAAAAGCTCGGCTACGTCCCCAATGCCCAGGCCCAGGCGCTCGCAAAGTCCAGCTCAGGACTGATCGGCCTGATCGTCCACGACATCGCCGACCCCTACTTCTCCGCCATTGCCCGCGGCGTCCAGGAAGCAGCGCGCCAACAGAACCGTATGGTGCTATTGGCCAGCACTTCCGGCGCTCCATCGGATGAGCGGGAAGCTGTGGCAGCCTTCGCCGCTCGTCGCGCGGATTCAATCGTCATTGCCGGTTCACGTTCAGCTGCACCCGAGCACGAGCAAAGCAACGTGGAGCTCGCTGCCGAGTTGGATCGCTACTGCCGTAATGGCGGTCATGTTGGCGTAGTAGGTCACCCGATCGTGGGCTCCACTACCGACGAGGGCTACCACGTAGTTGAGGTGCCCAACGAAGACCTCGCGGCGAAGCTTGCTGATGAACTGGCCGCCTCGCATGAGGGAGCCTTCGTCATTGTTGGCGGCCCCGAGGGACTCTTTACGTCCGACGACCGCATCCGGGGCTTCCAGCGCGGACTTGCCGACGCCGGCCGGCCCCGCGCCGAGGTTATCCGTACCGGCTTCAACCGTGCGGGAGGATACGACGCCGGGCTGGCGCTGGCCGAACGAATCAAGGCCTCCGACGAACGACTCTGCATCTTCGCGGTGAACGACGTCATGGCCATCGGCCTCACCGCCGCACTGAGGTCAGAGGGCGTGTGGATTCCCCGTGACGCAAACATCGCTGGTTTTGACGACATCGAAACCCTGCGGGACTTCAGGCCCGCCCTCTCCACGGTGTATCTGCCGCTGGAGGACATTGGAAGGCTTGCGGCCGGCGACCCGGAGGGCGGCTCTGTGGTTGGCTCCGTCAAGCTCCGCCGCAGCACGGAATTGCCGGTGGAGAGCCAAGCAGGCTAATTGCTCCAGTTGGCCCAAACTGGAGCCCTGCCCGCGGTGATGGTCCACTGAATACGTTAAGGCATTCGTAGGCCGGCGAAGAGAAAATGCTGACGGGCCGGTGCTTGTTCGCAGCGCTCTTTGGCCAGCGATTACACATTTGTAGCGAAACCGCTGGGAATATGTAATCGGCGCAAGTGGGTCCGGGCCTCAGACCTTTGAATCGAGGTGGTGCTAGTCTTCCCCGAGCGTGATGGTGTGCAGGAATGCTGCGTCGTTGAGCACGTTGTCCGGGAGGTCGTCCTCGACAAACTCCAGCATGATGTCCATGTCCTTGCCGTTTCCCCGCAGGGCGTCCGACACTGTCTGCCACAACAGCTTCCTGTTCCGGAGCGGGAACCGTTCGGCTTTGGGTCCCCAGGAAAAGCAGTGGACGCCGACGACGTGAGGCAATACCCGGTGGAGCGAGTCAAGCGCCTGTTGGTCGGAAAGCCCGACGGCGGGTTGCCAGTAAGTGCCGACGTTGGCGTGGTTTACGCGGTGCAGGAGCTCAAGTGTTGTTTCGGGGGAGTCGGTGAGGGTGTTGCCGTGATATTCGAAGGCGATGGCTATTCCTCGCTCGGCCGCCAGGTCTGCCACCCGTTGCGTGTCCTTTACGACAGCGTCCCAATGATTGTCTTGGGCGTCTGCCGAACCAAACTCCCCAGCCCAGATGCGTATTCGAGGTGCGCCCAAGGTCGCGGCCAGCTCCAAAGTTGGGCCGAAATCGCCGAAGTCGCCAGCGCGGTAGTAAGAGCCAAGCGAAAGAACCGTGAGGCCAGCCGCTTCCGTAGCTTCCTTGGCGTGGGAAGCAGATGCGGCGTCACTGACGTGGACATCAGTGCCCCACTCGATGCCTGCCAAGCCTGCGTCGGCGGAAATCCGGACGACGTCGTCAATCCCCGAGTCCCGTAGGGTGACGGAACAAATGCCGGGCGTGAGGTCCGCCAACGTCGTGAGGTCGATCATTGGTTCAGGATAGCCGGAATGCGCTTACCCAAATAAGCGTGACGCGAAGAGATCCAGGAAATTCATTGAATGTTGCGCGTTAGTTCGACTTACTCAGCGCCCTGCCCATGATCGCCTGGGTCAGCGCATCGATGACTTCAGCGTTGGCCAGCGGATTCCGGATCAGGGTGAAGTCGACGTCTCCCACGGGCGGGAGGTCGAACCGCTGGGTGATCACCTTGAGGTCTTCGGGAACCAGGGACGCGGGCATCACGGCAACGCCAATGCCCGCCCGGACTGCGGCCAGCACGCCGCTGATCTGCTTGGTGCTGCACGTGATGCGCCATGTGCGGCCGGCGGCTTCCAAAGCATCGATGGCCAACTTTCGGCTCAGGCTTGGCGCGGGGTAGGCAATCAGCGGCACGGGCGCGCCGGGTTCCAGGACGGTTTGCTCAACGCCGACCCACGCGAAGTTGTCATGCCGGACCACGGTGCCTTCCTTGGCGCCAGCCACCCACTTCACGAACACGAGATCCAGCTGGCCGGCGTTGAGGCGTTTATAGAGTTGGTCGCTTTGGCTAACGGTCAGTTCCAGGTTGATCTGCGGATACAGTTGGCGGAATTCGCGCAGGATCCGCGGGAGGCCTGTGATGGCGAGGTCGTCGGCAGTGCCAAACCGGAGGCGGCCCCGCATGGCTGAACCGGAAAAGTAGCGTGCTGCGGAGTCGTGGGCTGCAAGGATGCTGCGGGCAAAGCCAGCCATGGCGTCACCGTTGTCCGTCAGCCGGACCTCCCGCGTATCGCGGGCCACGAGGACCCGCTTGGCGGCGGCTTCGAGTTTGCGGACGTGCTGGCTCACTGTTGGCTGGGCAAGCCCCAATCGCTCGGCCGCCTTGGTGAAACTCAGCGTTTCAGCGACGGCAAGGAAGGAGCGGAGCTGGACAGGTTCAAACACGGAACTCCTCAAGCACTGGGTCGAATTGCTGCGGAAGTGCGGAAGCCTCATTGCGATCCGCAATGCTAGTTATAGGCGCAATACGCTTCCATAATTGCTGGTGGCAACCATAGCGTTAAAGGCATCCCACCGAAACTCTCGATCCGAGGACTACCTTTGGCACCCCCACCGCCTTCAGCGGCAAATGTCAGCCAGCCCGTCATCGATTCCCTGTCCGCGCCGCAGACGCCGGACACCGTCACCCAGCCACTCGCCGTCGTAAGCGAAAAGCTGCCTTGGCGGCACACCTTTATCTCCCTGAAGGTACCCAACTTCAGGATCTTCGCAATCGGCCACTTCATTGCCGTGATTGCGATCTGGATGCAACGCATCGCCCAGGACTGGATGGTGCTCCAGCTCTCAGGCTCCGTCACCGCCGTCGGAATTACCGTGGCGCTGCAGTTCATGCCTTCGTTGTTTCTTGGCCCGTGGGGCGGCATGATGGCCGACCGCTTCGCCAAGCGAAAGATCCTCGTCATCTGCCAGTCCGCGGCAGCAGTGCTGGCTGCGACATTGGCGGCGCTCTCGCTCAGCCATCGCGTGGAAGTCTGGCACGTCTACGCAATCGCCCTGGTCCTGGGCTTTGTGACCGTCCTGGACCAGCCGGCGCGGCAGGTATTCGTTAACGAACTCGTAGGTCCCAAGTACCTGCGCAACGCCATCAGCGTCAACTCAACAACCTTCCAGCTGGGTGGCCTGATCGGTCCGGCACTCGCGGGATGGCTGCTCACTGCTGTGGGCGCGGGTTGGGCATTCGCGGCCAATGCCGTGGCATGCTGCTCCACCGTGGCCATGCTCCTGATCCTCCGCAAAGACCAGCTGCACCTTAGCCGGCCGACGCCGCGCAAGAAGGGCATGCTGCGCGAAGGACTCCAGTACGCGCTCAGCAAACCCACCATCTACTGGCCATGGTTGATGGCCGGGTTCGTGGCCGTTTTCGCCATGAGCCTCCCTGTGCTGCTGGCCGCCTTTGCGGACCACGTGTACGACGCCGGGGCCGGAGGCTACGGCCTGCTGAACGCGATGGTTGCGCTCGGTGCACTGACGGGCGCTGTGACGTCCACCCGGCGTCGTCAGCTCCGGTTGCGGTCGGTTGTGCTCTCGGCCGGACTGTATGGCTTGATGCTCTGCCTATCGTCCGTGATGCCATCCATGGTCTGGTTCAGCGTCTCGATGGTCCTGGCTGGATTCTGGTGCCTCATGTTCCTCACAGCGGCAAACCAGATGGTGCAGACCAGTTCCAACATGAGCATTCGAGGCCGGGTGATGAGCCTGTACTTAGTGGTGCTCATCGGCGGCCAGGCAATTGGCGGCCCCGTCATGGGTTGGCTCGCCGAGCATCTGGGGCCGCATTTGGCCATCCTTGTGGCTGGCGGTGTGCCGGCAGCGGCGGCTGCTGTTGTCGCCGTCGTGCTGGCCCGGAAGGCATCCCTGCACATCAAGGTGGACCTGCGTGACCGGCGTCGGGTGCTCCGGATCGTTGACCGGACACGGACTGCATAACGGACGCAAGCGGCATAACTGCACCCAAGCAGAAAGGCAGTGCCTGCGGTGAAGCCGCAGGCACTGCCTTTTTCGTGGAGCCTTTAGGCTACGGGCGTTTGGACCGCAGCCGGCAGGTGTGGGTACTCCGCGGAGCGTCCCTGGAACTCGAGCACATCCGGGTTGCGGATGACGCCGTCGCGAATCTCGATGGCACGGGAGATCGTCTCGTTGGCGTCCCATGCGTCAGGACCGGCGGCCACAGTCTCCAGGAATGGCAACAAGGCCTCGCTGATCTCCCAGCTGGCCGAATTCCACAGGTAGGAGGGGCTGTGATCAACGGCGTAGTAGTTCACGTGGCCGCCTACCCGGAACATGGGCTCATCGAAAGTTGTGGACCTTGCCCAGCTGAATCCCATGCCGGGATCGCAGGACACGTCCACTATCAGGCTGTCCGGCCGGAACCCGGCCAGGTCCTCGGTCCGCAGGTAGGTCAGCGGGGAGTTCGGATCCTGCAAGGTGCAGTTGACCACAATGTCCGCGGCAGCGAGGAACGGGGCCAGTGGTTTGCGGCCACCGTCTGTGATGACTTCACTCAGGAATGGTGCATTGTTGTCGTGGTCGAACTGCACGATCCGCACTGAGTGGATCGGGGAACCAACCGCGGCAACACCCCTGTTCGTCAGCACCTGGACATCATGGACGCCGTGAGCATTCAACGCTGTCACGGCTCCGCGGGCAGTGGCGCCAAAACCGATGACCACTGCGGTAAGCCGGCGACCGTAATCACCCGTCGATCCGGTCAAGGCCAACGCATGCAGCACGGAGCAGTATCCGGCAAGCTCGTTGTTTTTGTGGAAGACGTGAAGTCCGAAGCCGCCGTCAGCAGCCCAGTGGTTCATGGCTTCGAAAGCGATGAGAGTCAGTCTTTTATCGATCGCGAGCTGGGTGATGACTTCGTCTTGAACGCAGTGCGGCCAACCCCAGAGGGTCTGCCCGTCCCGGAGTTCAGCAAGATCCTCGGCCTGCGGCTTGGGCAGCAGAATGACGTCGTTCCCGGCAATGAGCTCGCGCCGCGTGCCCAGCCCGCCCACAAGCCCGGCGAGTTTGCTGTCCGGAACACCAAAGCGTTCGCCATAGCCATATTCAAGATGGAGCCGTTGGCGCAGTTCCGGAGCAATGCGCTCAAGATGTTGCGGGTGGATCGGTAGCCGTTGCTCGTTGGGCTTCAGCGAAGAACCCAGAACGCCAATGCTTAGCGGACTTTGCGCCCCAATCACTTTTTATTGCCGGTTGCGGGTTTCGCGGCCGCAGTGTCCGGCGACTCGGCGGCCCGTTTGTCCGCGCGCTTTTCCTTGATGGATTTACTGGACTTCTTCGATGCAGCTTGGCGCGGTGATTTGTCGCCCATGATGGCTCCCTAGAGCGGAGCCGAAATGGCTCCTGACTCCTGACGATACACCCAGCACTTGAGTCGCTGTATATCGAGCCGGTTCACTGTGCCGGCTCGACGGCGGGACGGCCATGGGTTACCCGGTGGCTGACGCGGTCCGCGGTGTCGTCAACACGAACGAAGTGCTCCACAGGCTCCATGTAGAACCGGGCACTGTTGATGACGCCCTCTTCCACGCCGAAAATGATGACGCCCGTGAGCTCATGTGGCGTGCCATCCCGCCACGCGCCCTGCATGTGCAGTTCGGTCCAGGCCTGGTTGCCGGACACGCTGTGGGACACCATTCGAACCTTGATGTCCGGCACCCCTGTGAAGAGCTGCTCCCAGTTGCTGCGGATAGCGTCCCTGCCCGTGAAGCCCCTGGTGGGATGGGCAGGCGTCTCGTTGACATAGCCAGGCGCGAAACATTCGGCCAAGGCTTCCAGATCATGCTTGTTCGTGGCTTCCAGCAGGCGGTGAATGACGGCGAGTGGAGCCGCCTCAGCATCGTCGGTGAGAGTCATTGCAGGACCTCCCGGATAGGTGGATGTATCTACGAGTTTAGGCTTGAGGGCCGCCCGGGTCGACGGGTGCGGGGCCTTATCTGGTGAGTGCCGCCGTCGTAATTCCCAGCTGCGTGGCTTCCTGACCCACTTTGAATTCGGCGGCAACCGCAATGCGTTGATTTTCCGGGATATCGCCGAGCTTCGCCGGCAAAGGGGGTCAGGACCATAAGGGTTTCCAACAAGATGACCCCCTGCCCGGAGGCAAGGGGTCACGATGGAGCGGGCGACGGGAATCGAACCCGCGTATCGAGCTTGGGAAGCTAGCGCTCTACCATTGAGCTACGCCCGCGTCGCTGTCGGCTATTCGCCGGAGCGAGTCCTAGCTTAGCGCAGTTGCGGGGGTCCTCATGACAGGCGCGCAACCATGTCTACTTGAAGAGCTTCAGGCCGTTCCACCCGGATCCAACCTGCGCGTAGGTACTCCAGGAACCCCTGCCGAGGCCGTAGTTGTAGAGGTTGCCCTCAGCAGTTTGCGCAGTGATGCCGCGAGTGCCCGCGCCGGTCAGCCCGAAGCTCGGCTGCAGCGTGCGCATGAACTGCCAACCCGTGCCCACGGTGGTGGCCGGGCCAAAGAAACCAGCCCAGCCGTCTCCCCGATAATTGAACAACGAACCGGAAGCTGTCCTCGCCAGGATGTCATTGGCTCCATCGCCCTCCCAGTCGGCCATGGTCAGTTCCATGCCGTTCCAGCCCTTGCCGATGATCTGCGGAGCGCTCAGCGCACCGCCGAAGGTATTGGGGTAGTAGCGCAGCACACCATCCGGAAAATACCCGACGACGCCGGGCCGGGGGTGCGCGTGCGTCCACTTGCCCACGGTGATGGTCATGCGATCCCAACCGCCGCTGCCTACAACAACCTGGCCGGCGAAACCGCCGCCGGGAAGGCCGCGGTAAACGCCCAGGACGCCGTTGTTCCACTGCGCAAGGATGTCGTAGATGCCATCAATGTCCCAGTCCACCACGAAGCCCTGCTTCAAGCCGGTCCAGCCCGAACCGATCTGGACGGGCGCCCCATACCCGCCTGCCGCCGTCGCGGGGTAACGCAGCATCCGGCCTGAAGAGTCGGTGGCCACGAGGTCGGCGCCGGACTTGATGCTCGCAGCGGCCGCCGGGTTTCCAGCGAAGTAGTGCTCCAGCGTGGGGAATCCGCGCCGGTTCATATCAGTGGCCAGCGCGACGCCAACGTAGCGCAAATGCCAAGGCTCGTAGCTGTACCCGGTGGTGCCCGTGTAGCCGTTGGGGTACCGGACGATGAATCCGTATTTGTGCGCGTTCGCCGCCACCCATTTGCCGGCCGCTGTATCTCCGAAGCAGGTGCTTAGGCCGCAGGAACCAGCAGCATTGCCGATGTCCATGGCAAGGCCCGTCTGGTGTTCGCTGTACCCCGGACGTGCCGAGATGGTGTCGGCATAGGCCTGGCCGTAGATGCTGACGTAGTAGGCGTACACTTCCTGCTGCTGGGCATAGGAACGGTAGCCACTCACGATCGACAGGCCGCCGGTACCAGCATCGGCTGCTCCCTGGAAGAGGCCGTTGAGCCAGGCGGTGGCTTCGGCCCGCATGTACTGGCCCGAGCCGCGGGCATTGATGAGGTCGCTGGGGGCGTAGCTGACGGGATTCAGTGGCCTGGATTTATTGACCAGGACGGAGAAGCTTGCAGGGTTACCGATGGGATCCACGCTTGGCAGGGGATTCACCGTGGTGGGCGCTGCCACTTTGTTCGCGATTGCGGATGCCGCCGTAGATGCCGCTGCCGTGGGTGCCGTTGTTGGAAGCGGCCTTGCCGACGCAGGCGCAGCGGTCATGACTCCGCCAGCCACAGCCATCGCGAGGAATGCCGCGCAAGCAGCCAACCGTCGTCGTGCATTGCCGTGGACAAACGGATGGTTCAGTACTCGCATTACGCCCCCAATTTGGTTTTTGCCAGCGGCACGAACTCTACCCGGCCCGGGACTATGTGTCAGCTGTGTCTCAGATACGCCGCCAGGTAACCATTCGGTCAAGGCTCGTTTGTCGTGTGTCGCAGGGAAGCGCGGCTGACTATTCTGAAGGTGTTAGCTGCAGTGTATGGGGAAGCGGGCTACGACATTCGAACCGTACGCCGAAAGAGGTTTCCGTGGCATTTGCAGCTTACGAAGTGGTGATCAGCAGGGATGCCATGACCGTCTATGGATTCCTGATGGATGGTATGAACAACTCCCTCTGGCGTTCCGGCATCCGCAGTATCTCGCTTCGATCCGGGGTGCGCGGCCAGAAGGGCGCGGTCTATCAGCAGACCCTTACTGGCCCGGGAGGACGGCCGATCGCCGCTGACTTCGAGATCACAGAGGCTCGCCCTGGCGCAGAAGTGCGTTTTGCAGTGGTAGCCGGACCCGCCCGGCCCACTGGGGGCTATTACCTCAGCACCGAGGGCAAGACGACGCGGCTCAGGTTCGCCCTGGAGTACCACCCCAAAGGCTTGCAAAAACTTATGAACAGCATGATCCAAAAAACGATGGAAAGTGAGGTTGCCCAGTTGGAGCAGCTCAAGACCGTCATTGAGTCCGGCCAGGCGGCTTGACCACTGCGCGGTTCCCTACTGGGCGAGCTTGAAGCCGCTCCAACCGCCGCCGACAATGACCGGGGTCGTCAGTCCTCCCGAGGTGAGGTCCCAATACTCCAATACTCCATTGGTGCCCAGGCCCGCGACGCCCGCGGTGTTCGCGCCGGTCACTCCTTGAAGTGAACGCAAGCCGGTGTAGTCGGTCCACGCCGCACCCACCACCGGCCTGGCCTCCTGCTTCGGGATGGCCAGCCCGCTGCCGCGGTACAGCCTCAGGTAACCATTGGGCTCCACCGTGAGGAGATCCTGGAAACCGTCGGCGTTGTAGTCCACCATGCTGAGCCGGACGGCCTTGTTGCCTGTTCCGATTGCCGCTTGGGTTCGTATGTACGTCATTCCGGAATTCTTGTAGAACCAGAGCCCACCGGATGCATCCATGGCCACAATTTGCGGCAGGCGGTTGTTTGCGCACCAATTACCCACGGCTATGTTCAGGGACTCCCACCCTTGGCCCAGGACTCCCGGCGATCCGAAGCCGCCTGACTGCCTGCCCGGGTACACCAGGAGCGCTCCATCCAGGCGTTGGGCGATGAGGTCAAAGACGCCGTCGCGGTCCCAATCGGATACGAACAACTCCTTGAGTCCGGTGAAACCGACTCCTATCTTGCGGGCCGCGCCGTACTTGGCGTTACCCAAGGATGGGTAGGAATAAACCGTTCCGTCCGGGCTGATGGATACAAGGTCCGCCGCGCTGCGGATGGCCGCCGCGCTGAGATCCACGGTAGGCGGCTGGTACTTGCCGCCGGGTTCGCACACACTCACAGGATCCGTGGGCGGCGTGACCGTCCCGCCGGGCCGCGTAGTGGTTCCGGCGGGCAGCGTGGTGTAGCCGAAGAAGTTCACCACGCCCCACAGCGTGTAGCGGTTGGGCGTCGTTTGCCAATTTCCGTCGGTGTACGTGATTCCAATGCCCATCACATTGAAGCGTGGATCGCGCAGCAGGGCGTCATGACCGGGGGAGCCCTTCCACCACTCCACCAGTTGGGCAGCGTCACGATCCCATCGGACGGCAATGACCTCACCAGCGCCGTTGTTCGGGTTCAGCGCGCGCGGATCCGTCCAAAAGTTCGCCCTGTGTTGGATCACTTCACGGCTGGCGATGCTGTTCGACCATTCCTGCGCCATGCTCGCCACGGTTGCGTGATACTTCACCGGGGCCAGGCCCAAAGAAGCGCGGTAGCTGTTGATGGCGTTGAACACGGTCAAGATGGCGGCGGTGTTGTCGTCCGGGAGAAGCGCCAGAGAACCGTTGTCCGGATCCGCATCGCTGCTCGGGGTCTTCCCGGGGAAGGGGGTGGGTGCGGGTGAGGGCGTGGACGTCGTTGAAGATGGAGTGGGCGTGGGTGGGGCTGGCGTTGGTGACGGAGTGGATGCCGTTTGTGACGGGGACGGCGTTTGAGTCTGCGAGGGGGCTGGCGATGGCGTTTGAGTCGGTGGCGGCGTTGGCGTCGATGACTCCGACGGGCCAGGTCCTGCGGCAGGTGCAGTTGGCGTCGGAACCGACGTGGGGGAAGCCGACGACGGTGCAGACGCGGCGGGCGGACTGGGGGCGGCGGGCTCGTTGACTTCTGGATTCCCGGAGGGAGTGCCGTCCGAGGAAGGACCGTCCGGGCCCCATGAAGGCCCGATGTTCGGCACCGGAGGGGGCGTCTCAAAAGTCGGATCTACTGCGATCGGTCCAGTCGGCGCACCGTTTTCGGAACCGGGACTCGTCCCCGAACCCGGGCCCGGCGTAGTGCCACCGCCGGCTTCTTCGCTGGCGGCGGGGGTCGCCTCCAAGGGTGCGGGGTCCGGCGTCGTACTCGTTTCAGGGGCCGTGAGGCCGGAAGGGACGCTGCCCGAAGAAGTAGTGCCGCCGCCCGGTAGGGACTCTGTCGCTGGCAGGATTTGGCTGGACGCGGCTACCAATATGGCAAGCGCGCCAGCCAGCACGATAGCCGCAGGCGCTGACAATTTCCCCACAATTACCCCGCGAATGCTCGTTGCCCCCAAGTACGGGCGCGGCTTTACATGTCCGGGAACTATAGTCCCATGGGGCGGCCCGGACAATGCATGGCCCGGACAATGCATGGGGTATTTTTGATGCTGTGCTGATCTCTGACCGCGATATTCGTGCCGAAATAGACTCCCAACGGATTGTCCTTGAACCGTACGATCCCGCGATGGTTCAGCCGTCTTCCGTGGACGTGCGGATTGACCGGTTTTTCCGGCTCTTCGACAACCACAAATATGCCCACATCGACCCCGCCGAGGAGCAGCCCGAGCTGACCCGGCTGGTGGAGGTGGAAGGCAATGAGCCTTTCATCCTGCACCCGGGTGAATTCGTACTGGGCTCAACGTACGAGACCGTCAGCCTGCCCGATGACATCGCTGCCCGCCTTGAGGGTAAGTCTTCCCTCGGCCGGCTTGGTTTGTTGACGCACTCCACCGCCGGCTTCATCGATCCGGGCTTCTCCGGACACGTCACGCTGGAACTTTCCAACGTGGCGACGCTGCCCATCAAGCTGTGGCCGGGCATGAAGATCGGGCAGTTGTGCTTCTTCCGCCTGACGTCCTCAGCGGAACACCCCTACGGTTCCGGTGAGTACGGCAACCGCTACCAGGGCCAGCGCGGACCGACCGCCAGCCGAAGCCACCAGAATTTCCACCGGACGGCGATCTAGCCGGAAACGGGCTGGGCGTCAGGCGCTGACGTCAAGCGCCAACCGTCAGGCGCTGACCAGTCAGGCCGTGGCGCGCTCGGCCTGACGCGGCGGTGTGCGGGGGCTCCTGCGCAGTGCCTTGACCACAGGCTCCACGAAGCGAGCGGCCAGTGGACCCGTGATGGCCATGATGAGGACGTAAGCCGTAGCCAAGGCTGCGACCTCGTCCGGTACGGCTCCCGAGGCCACCGCCAGGCCAGCAATGACGATGGAGAATTCACCACGCGCAATCAGGGCCGCTCCCGCACGGAAGCGGCCCGGCATTGCGATGCCTGCACGTTTGGCTGCCCAGAATCCCGTGAACATTTTGGTGGCAGTTGTCAGCAGGGCGAGCAGCAGTGCCCAGCCCAGGACCGGCGGGATGGACGTGGGGTCCGTGTTGAGGCCGAAGGCGACGAAGAAGATTGCGGCAAACAAGTCCCTCAGGGGTTCAAGAATGCGGGTAGCGTTGTGGGCCGTGGCACCGGAGATGGCGATGCCCAACATGAATGCACCCACTGCGGCTGAGACCTGGAGGGCGGAGGCGATACCGGCTACCAGGAGCGCCAGGCCGAGCACGTTCAGCAGGAACACTTCCGAGTTCTCGCTGTGAACGGCTTGGGAGACGCGGTGCCCATGTTTGAGCGCGATCATCAGGACCACCGTGACCACCGCCAGCGCGATGCCCACCGTCTGCAGTCCACCCAGGAAACCGACACCGGCCAGGATGGCAGTGAGAATGGGCAGGTAAATGGCCATGGCGAGGTCCTCGAAAACGAGGATGGAAAGCACTACGGGAGTTTCGCGGTTACCGATCCGGCCGAGGTCAGTGATGACCTTCGCCGCGATTCCTGAGGACGAGATATAGGTAACGCCACCCATCACGATGGCGCCCACAAGTCCCCAGCCCAGAAGTACGGCAATCCCGGCGCCGGGCAGGAAATTCAGGACGAAGTCCAGGACCCCGGCCTGCCATGAACGTCTGAGTCCGGTGACCAGCTCAGATGCGGTGTATTCCAACCCGAGCATCAACAGCAGCAGGATGACGCCGATTTCGCCGGAAAGATGGGCAAATTCATGCATGCCATCCAATTTGACGAAGCCGCCTGCACCGAAGGCCAAGCCACCCACCAGGTAAAGCGGAATGGGAGACATGCCGATCCGGCCCGCTAGTCGAGCAAGGAGACCGAGGCAGAAGACGACGGCCCCCAGTTCAACGAGGGCTAGTGCGAGTGGATCCATGGCGGGTCAGCCGTTGCGGAGGATATCGGCCGCCGAGTCGAGGCCTTCCTGGGTGCCAACCGCAACGAGCAAATCACCTGTGTGAAGTACGACATCGGGTGCGGGCGAGGGGACGACCTCCCCTTCACGCATGATCGCGACGATCGACACGCCACTGCGGGTGCGGACCTGGGCTTTGCCCATGGGCTGGTTCACGAACGGGGAGTCAGGTGTGATGGAGAACTGGCGGGTCACGATGCCAGGTATCTCGCGGTGGGCTTCTGCCAGGCGCATGGCGATGTGTTGCCCGCCCAGGAGGTTGCCCAGGGTTGCTGCTTCATCGGCCGTGAGGGGAATGGAAGCCTGGCAGGTGTCCGGGTCATCCCATGTGGACACGAAGAGCTCGGTCTCGCCCTCGCGAAGCTCCACGACACCGATGCGACGGCCCGAGGCCGTGACGAAATCCTTACGGACCCCAAGGCCCGGGAGTTCAGTCTCATCCACGTTCATATCTCCACCCTAACTCTGTTGGAACTGCACTGGTACGGCGTTCGCGCTCAGCTGTTGCAGTGAAGTCAGTGATCCGGTACCACGGCGATTTTGGTCCTGCTGGGCGGCTTCACTGGCAGGATCACCAGGAGGCCGGCCAGCAGGACAACCATTATGCCGAGGATGCCCCATCGCTGGGCTCCACCTTCTTCAACAATCGGAGCTGCAATTGTGATGCACAGGGTGAAGAGGGTGGGAGCAAGGAAGCTGACAGCCCGGCCCGTGGTGGCGTAGAGCCCGAAGAGTTCTCCCGACTCGCCGTCCGGGGCGAGCCTGGCCAGGAACGCCCTTGACGAAGACTGGGCTGGGCCAACAAAAAGGCACAGCAGCAGGCCGAAGATCCAGAACGTATTGGCGGCCGGCCAGCTGTTTCCAAAGAAAACGTAGTTTCCGTTGCCAAGCACCAGGATGAACGTGCCCGCGATCAGCAGACCCACCAAGGAAAGCACGATGACTGCCTTGGGACCGATCTTGTCGTCAAGGAAGCCCCCGATGATGGCGCCAACCGCTGCCACGACGTTGCCGAAAATGGCGAAGAAGATCACTTCCTTAAGTTCGAAACCAAAGGTCCCGGCCGCGATCACCCCGCCGAATGTGAAGACTGCAGCAAGGCCATCGCGGAAGATCGCGCTGGACAGCAGGAAGTAAATGGTGTGGGGACTGGTGCGATAGATCGCCACGATGCGCCGGAGCAGCAGCCTGTACGACGCTATGAAGCCCAAGGACGCGGTGTCCTTCTTCACGGAAACTTCCGGAACGGCGAACAGCACGGGCAGGGCGAAGATGAAGAACCACAGGGCCGAGAAAATGGCCACAAGCCGGATGTTCAGCGATTCTTCAGTGGATGCACCGAACCATTCGAAAGACGGCTGGACGAAGAGTTGCAGGACCAGCAACAACGCCACGATCCCACCGAGGTATCCCATGCCCCAGCCAAAGCCGCTGACCTTGCCGATGTTTTTGGGTGTGGAGATTTGGGCCAGCATGGCGTTGTAGTTCACGCCGGCGAACTCAAAGAAGATATTGGCAAGCGCGATCAGGCAGACACCAAGGAGAAGGAATCCCGGCTGCGGGAACACAAAGAAGCACAGGGCCGTGAGGACGGCTGTGGCCGCAGTGTTGACTCCGAGCCAGAGCTTGCGCCGACCGCCGGCATCCGAACGTTGGCCCGTTACGGGCGCCAGCAACGCGATGGCCAGGCCCGCCACGGCCAAAGCAGCACCAAGTGCGGCAGATGCAGCGTCCTCGCCGCCGAAGGCAGACGAGGTCAGGTAAACGGTGAAGACGAACGTGGTCATGATGGCGTTAAAGGCAGCCGAGCCCCAATCCCAGGACGCCCACGCGAGGATTTGGCCCTTCTTGGAGGAAGCAGGTCCGGAGGCAAGCTCGGATGCTGGGTGGGAGGCTTCGGGAACTGCGGCCGCGTTCATAGCCTGAATGCTATCGGGACTCTGACAGTGGCGGGCAGATGACAGACCGCCATGTGAATAACGCAGGGGGAATTCAATCCCCAAGCCCCATCGGCTCCGGCCAAAAACTGTCCGGGCCCCTTGATAAACTGGTCAAACTGAACCCAACGTATGACCGCCTGCTCCAACTTTTGACAATTCGTTTCTGACTTTGCGGAGAAAACAGTGATCACAGTTCTCGCCATCACCTTTGTAGCGGCAACTGTGGCGCCCTTCATCTTCAGCAAACTTGGTCGGAACGCCTTCTATGTCCTGGCAGCGGTTCCTGCCGTGGCCTTCGTTTGGCTGGTTCTCCAGCACGGTCCCGTATATTCCGGTGGCGGCATAGAAGAAGTATTCCCCTGGATTCCGAACCTGAAGCTCGAGTTTGCCTTCAGGATGGACGCGCTCGCCTGGGTCATGTCACTGCTCATCCTCGGCGTTGGCGCCTTGGTGCTGGTCTATTGCGCCCGGTACTTCAAGAACAAGGACCCTGGGCTCGGTGGGTTTGGCGCCCAACTCCTGGCTTTTGCTGGTGCCATGTTCGGCCTGGTGACGTCCGACGACCTCCTGATGATGTTCATCTTCTGGGAGCTCACCACTGTCTTGTCCTACCTGCTCATCGGCTATGCCCGCACCCGCCTGGCCGCACGGCGTTCTGCCCTGCAGGCGCTGATGGTTACCACGGCGGGCGGGCTGGCGATGTTGGTGGGTCTCATCATCCTGGGCCAAGCCGCAGGAACCTACCGGATCTCCACCATCCTGGACCATGCCGGGACGCTCGTTAACGGCAGCACAAGTGGGATGGTGGGGGCTGCCGTCCTTCTCATCCTGGTGGGTGCCGTGACCAAATCGGCGCTGGTCCCCTTCCATTTCTGGCTTCCGGGTGCCATGGCAGCTCCAACTCCAGTGAGCGCCTACCTGCATGCCGCAGCCATGGTGAAGGCCGGTATTTACATCGTCGCGCGCCTGGCCCCGGGTTTCGTGGAATCGCAATTCTGGCTGCCAATGGTCCTTGGCCTCGGCTTGGCCACTATGTTGGTGGGCGGATACAGGGCCCTCCGCCAGACCGATATCAAGCTCATCCTGGCGTACGGAACGGTGAGCCAACTCGGCTTCCTCACCATGGTGGTGGGCCTGGGCAGACCTGACGCCGCCCTTGCCGGGCTTGGTCTTCTGCTGGCCCACGGCTTGTTCAAGGCTGCGCTGTTCCTGGTGGTCGGCATCATCGACCACCAGTCCGGGACACGCGATATCCGGAAACTCTCCGGCGTCTTCCGCTCCTCACGAGCCTTGGGGGTTGTGGCCGCGATTGCGGCCGCATCCATGGCGGGGGTGCCGCCGCTGGCGGGTTTCGTGGCCAAGGAGTCCGTCTTTGAAGCCTTCGTGCACTATGGAAATGGTTATGACGCACCTGCCTGGGGCATCTGGATCCTCGTCGGTCTCGTGATCGGTTCCATCCTCACCTTCGCATACAGCGCCCGCTTCATGTGGGGTGCCTTTGCCACGAAGCCGGGTATTGAGCGTACGCCGTTCAAGGCCATCAAGCCCGCCTTCCTTGCCGCGCCCGCGCTCCTGAGTTTCCTCACCATTGTTTACGGGCTGTGGCCCGCGCCCGTGGATAGCTGGATCCAGCCTTACGCAGCGCTGTTTGTAGGCGGAGAGGAAGCCGCCGACGCCGGACATCTGGCTTTGTGGCATGGGCTCACTCCCGCCTTGGGCCTCACCGCGATCACCTTCGTAGCCGGTGCCGCAATGTTCTACGGCCGCAACGTTGTTTCACGCGTGCAAAGCCTGGTTCCCGATTGGGTGGATGGCGACCGCGCCTACCAACACACGATTGGCGGTTTGGACGACGTCGCAGTGTGGGTCACGGGCCGCACCCAGCGTGGTTCGCTGTATTTCTATCTGACGGTCATCCTCACGGTTGCCTTCGCAGTGCCGCTCGCCGCTCTGCTCCTGAACAACAAACCCTTGCCGGGCGGCGTCTATTTCATCGATCCGAACTCTCCGTTGCAGTTGATCGCGGGAGTGGGCATCGTGGTGGGAGCGCTGGCTGCTGTCCGCGCCAACAAGCGCTTCCTGGCGGTGCTCATGGTGTCTGTTACTGGTTACGGCATCGCGCTCATGTTTGCCCTGCAAGGTGCGCCTGATCTCGCACTGACCCAGATGCTGGTGGAGACCATCGTGCTGGTGGCCTTCGTCTTGGCAATGCGCAGCCTACCCGCCGAACTACGGGACCGAACGGGTGGCCGCCTCCGGGTGATCCGCGTGATCGTAGGTGCCGCCTTCGGCATCACCATGATCTTTGTTGCCATCTACGCCATGGGTGCCCGTGTGGCCACGCCTGTCTCCCTTGAATTCCCACGCCTGGCCTACGAAGGCGGCGGTGGCCTGAACGTGGTCAACGTGACCCTCGTGGACATCCGCGCATGGGACACCTTCGGCGAGATTTCGGTCCTGGCCGTGGCCGCTACCGGCGTTGCAAGCCTGATCTTCGTGCGCAGCCGCGGCGATCGCATCAAAACCTCAGAGGCAGTGCCGGAAGGCAGCGTGGGGCGGCGCACCGGCGTCGACCGTGACTCCCGCGACGGTGCCCGGCTGGCCGTGGCGAGGAAGTTCACGGACGTGACCCGGGATGCCTGGCTCGTTGCAGGCAGGACGCTGGCCCCTGAGCGGAGGTCCATCATCTTCGAAGTGGTCACCAGGCTGATTTTCCACTCGATGATCGTCTTTTCCATCTATCTTCTTCTTGCGGGCCACAACCTGCCCGGGGGCGGCTTCGCAGGCGGCTTGACCGCAGGCCTCGCCCTCACCATCCGATACCTCGCCGGTGGACGCTTCGAGTTAAGCGAGGCGGCGACGGTGAGTGCCGGAACGCTGTTGGGGACGGGACTTGCGACGGCGGCAGTGTCCGGTTTCGTGCCTCTCCTCCTGGGCGGACAGGTGTTCCAGAGCGCGATCATCGAGTTTTGGCTGCCTGTGTTCGGTGACGTCAAGTTCGTCACGTCCACGATCTTCGACATCGGCGTCTACATCGTGGTGGTGGGCTTGGCGCTCGACGTTCTACGAAGCCTGGGCGCCGAGATCGACGAACATTTTGAAGAGAAGGGGGCGAAGGCCGGAAAGACCAGAGTCGTCGAGTCTGCGCCCGCTGAGACTGCCGCTTCCGGGAAGGGCAACCCATGAGCATCAACCTGACCCTCCTGATCGTCATGGGTGTGCTGTATGCCTGCGGCATCTACCTGATTTTGGAGCGGAGCCTGACGCGCGTCCTGCTTGGCTTGATGCTGCTTGCCAACGCGACCAACCTGCTGATCCTCAGTACGGGAGGGTACGCCGGCCTGGCTCCTCTGTTCGACAAGGAAACAGCCTCCAGTGAGTACAACGACCCCCTGCCACAGGCGTTGATCCTCACATCCATCGTCATTTCATTCGCCGTCACCGCCTTCATGCTCGGCATCATCTACCGGACCTGGGCCCTGGCACGGCAGGACGAGATCCAGGATGACATCGAAGACCGCCGCGTAGCCCGGACTCCGAGCTTCGACGCGGAAGACGACGCCATTGTCCCGCTGGAAACATCGGAGTTTGCGATCACTCCGGCCAGCCCCGAAGACCGTGCCCAGCCGGACGCGACCGAAAAGCCCAACACGGTAAGAACCAAGGAAGGAGGCAGCGCGTGAATCTCGCAAACCTGTCGCCACTGGCTGTCCTCCTACCGATCCTCGGCGCAGCCCTGGCGTTCGTGCTGATCCGGCATACGGCTGCGCAGCGGGTAGTCAGCATCGTGATCCTCAGCGCGACACTCCTGCTCGAATGCCTGCTCCTGGCGTCCGTGTGGGAGGGAGGCACCACATCCGTCACGCTGGGTGGTTGGCTGCCGCCGTGGGGCGTGGTGTTGGTGGTTGATCAGTTCTCCTCGCTCATGCTGGTGGTTTCCACCGTGGTAAGCCTCGCCGTCCTGATCTACGCCACCGGCCAAGGCATGGCTGACGGCGACCAGGAAGCGCCCGTCTCGATCTTCCACCCCACCTATCTGATCCTGGTGGCGGGCGTATCCAATGCCTTCCTGACTGGTGACCTTTTCAACCTCTACGTGGGTTTCGAAATCCTGCTGACGGCAAGCTACGTGCTGATGACCCTTGGCGGGACGGGGCCCCGCATCCGTGCCGGCGTCACGTATGTGGTGGTGTCCGTGGTGTCGTCGGTCCTGTTCCTTATCGCCATCGCCATGATTTACGGAGCTACGGGGACCATCACCATGGCGGACCTCGCCATCAAGCTGGCCGAGCTGGATCAAGGAACCCAGAATCTGCTTCACGTGATGCTGCTGGTGGCGTTCGGAATCAAGGCGGCCGTATTCCCGCTGTCGTTCTGGCTTCCCGACTCCTATCCAACCGCTCCGGCTCCGGTCACAGCAGTGTTTGCCGGTTTGCTGACCAAGGTGGGTGTTTACGCCATGGTCCGCACCGAGACACTCCTCTTCCCCGGCGACACCCTCAACGTGCCCTTGATGGTGGTGGCTCTGCTGACCATGGTGGTGGGCATCCTGGGTGCCTTGGCGCAGAGCGACATCAAACGTCTCTTGTCCTTCACCCTGGTCAGCCACATCGGCTACATGGTGTTCGGCTTGGCAATGTCGTCTGTCACGGGCCTTGGCGCGGCGGTGTTCTATGTGGCGCACCACATCACCGTGCAGACCAGCCTGTTCCTGGTCACCGGCCTGATTGAGCGGCGGGGCGGTTCGTCGTCCATTGACCGCTTGGGTGGCCTGGCCAAGCTCTCACCACTCCTTGCCCTGTTGTTCTTCGTCCCGGCGATGAACCTTGCGGGCATCCCGCCATTCTCGGGTTTCCTGGGCAAGCTCGGGCTCCTCCAAGCGGGCGTGCAACTGGGTACGCCGCTGGCCATCGTTTTGGTAGTGGGCGGCGTCGTCACCAGCCTCCTGACCTTGTTGGCAATTGCCCGTGTTTGGAACAGGGCATTTTGGCGCAAGCCCGAGGACGCCGAGTACCCGGATCCGGTGCTTCAGGCCCCAGGCAACGTGGGGGTACTTCCCCGGACAATGGTGGGCTCCACCGCGGGCCTTGTGGCCTTCGGTGTTGCGCTCACAGTCTTTGCGGGCCCACTCTTCCACCTCGCCGACGGCTCGGCGGAAATCATGTTGGACCGTACTGCCTACATCCATTCAGTCCTGGGGGACTCTGCACAGGTGCCAGCAGTGGGTCAGTCAGGGGCTGCCAAATGAGCCGAAAACCAATCTCCTTCCGCACTGAACTGCCGCTGTTGGTATGGCTGGTCATCGTCTGGGGCGCCCTGTGGCGGGACTTCAGCCCGGGCAACCTGCTGTTCGGTGCACTCATCGCTGTGCTCGTGGCCAAGTTCTTCTACCTTCCGCCGGTGGAGCTTAGCGGCAGGTTCAATGTTCTCCGCGCCATTTCCTTCGCCCTGGTATTCCTGGGCAAAGTGGCGGCAGCGAGCTTCCTGGTCCTCTACCTGGCCGTAGTGAAGGGGCCAAAGGTGCGTAGCGCCGTCGTCGCTGTTCCGTTGCGCAGCCATTCGGACCTCATAGTGACGGCAACCGGGCACGTAATCTCCCTGATCCCGGGCTCGCTGGTGGTGGAAGTGGACCGCTCGACGTCCACGCTTTATCTGCACGCGCTCAATATTTATGAGGAAGCCGGAATTGCCAAGATCCGTCAGGAAGTTCAGAACATCGAGGCCACGCTGATCCGGATCATGGGAACGCGCGAGGAACTCGACGCACTCCAGGATGAACCAAGCCCGGGTCTGGAAGGGGCAGCACTGTGAAAGAACTCGTTCTGCTGGTGACAGCTGTCATTCTGAGCTTGGCTGCGGTGGGAGCGATCATCCGCATCGCGATCGGCCCCTCTTTGTTGGACCGCGTTTTGGCATCGGATGTCCTGCTGGCCATTCTCGGCGCCGCGCTTGCGATCGATATGGCGATGAACCGGCACCTGAACAACCTGGTGTTACTCGTGGCTCTCGCGGTGATCGGCTTCGTAGGCTCCGTAACATTTGCCCGATTTGTAGCCGATCGGAGGGATCACAGCAATGAGTCCTGAAGCTACCGGCGTGGATGCCGTGATTGATGCAGTGACGGCCGTGTTCCTTGTGGTGGGTGCCCTGATGTCGCTCGGCGCCGCGATTGGCCTTTTGCGGTTCCCCGATCTCATGAGCCGCATGCACGCGGCAACCAAGCCGCAGGTCCTGGGTCTTTTCCTCATGCTTGCGGCCATGGGTCTGCAAATGCGCACATGGTGGGTTTGGCCGGTTCTTGTGGTGGCCTGGATTTTCCAGCTACTCACCGCACCGGTCTCCGCCCACATGGTGGGCCGCTCCGCTTACCGAACCAAGCATGGGCACCGCGAACTGCTCACCAAGGATGAGCTTGAAGCGGTTGTCCAAAGGGCGGCCGGCGACGGTTCCACCCCGGACGCTTAGAACAACGCGGGGTCACTTAGGCGCCCTCCCGACGGCGGTGAGGGAGCCTAAGTGACCCCACGTTGGAATGCCTATGCGCGGCCTAGACGATGTCCTGCGTTTTGGCGAAGCGGGCGATGGCACGTTGGGTGCCACGGCTCGCGAAAACCTGGATGAGCGTGCTGACGAAGGCCGAAATCAGCGCGAACGACAAGGCTGAGCGGAGGCTCGTTTCCATATCGTCGTGGCCTGTGGGCGGCTTGTTGCCCGTGGCCTTTTCCCAGCCCTTGTTGACCAACTTGGTGCCGACGAATCCGGCTGCAAGGCTTACTCCGGCACCCAGCAGCTTGAAAAAGAGGTTCATGCCCCCAGCCTAGCCTCACATCCAGGTGGCTTGGGACTAGCGGCGGTTTTCCCGTTCTTTGAGGAAAACTGCCATGGAGCCGCGTGGTGCAAGGACAGGGACAACATTGTGATCGGCTTCCCAGACGGCATCTACTGTTCCGAGACCGGCAATTTCCTTGAGCAGGTAATACGTGGGTGGCATCAGCTGTAATTTACCGGCCGCCTCGGCCGCCAGGATCCCGTCCACCGGCATCCAGAGTGATTGCCACGCTTCTGTGGTTTGGTGCTGGGGTGCTGCTTCCGGATCCGGCTTGGCAACATAGAAGTACGTGTCGAAGCGCTTGGGCATGTCCGTCGGCGTGACCCAGTTGGCCCAGGGGCGAAGGTCTGAGGCATCAAGGCGAAGTCCGGCCTCCTCCCAAACCTCCCGCAGGGCAGCGGTGAGCACCATGCCTGACTTTGCCGGGGCCTGTTGAGGATCGACGGCGATGGAACTCAGATGCCAGTCTGCAGCGTGCTGTTCCAGCAGCTCAGCCGGGTAATCCCATCCGTCCTGGTCTGCGGCATCAACCCGGCCTCCCGGAAAGACCACCATGCCGGCGGCGAAGTCCATGGTGGCAACCCTGTGCTGCACGAAGGCTTCGAGCCCGCCCGGGGTGTCGCGGAGCAGGATGACGCTCGCGGCAAGGCGGGGTTGGGGAACGGGGATGTCCGTAGTGGGAAGGTCCGTCATGAAATACCCCTTTGCCGCGTCGATTCTGCTGGATCATTGTCTCAGGTCTGGTTGTGGGGCCTGGTGTGCGTGCTAAGACGAGAGAATGGGGCGCCAAGCGCCCCCGCAACGCAGGAAAAGGGGAGCCAACCGCTTTGTGACCAACCCCAGCGCGCACGAACACCCACAGGTGTAAACTGAACCACGCCCATAAGGGCAGATTAATAACGACAGGGGAGCGCCGCCGTCGGACCTTGCAGAGATGCAGGAGACGCGAGGGCGCTGAGAGTGCGGACAGCCGCAGACCCTCGAACCTGATCCGGTTAGTACCGGCGCAAGGGAGTCGAGCTTCTCAGAGTGTCCGGATCCGGGCGGCGCAGGCCGACCGGGGGTTTCCGGGGAGCACTTTCCCCTCCTGTACCTCAGGAGGCAGAAAAATGACCACGGCAAGCGTGAAGAAGACCAGTTATAACTGGCGTGTTGTAGACATCGTGGTGGCAGCTTTGATTGCCATCGCCGGCGGCGTGATCTTCTGGGCCTGGTCCCAGGGCGCCGCAATCGTATCCATCCCCATGAACGCCACGTATCCGCCGCTCACCGGTTTGATTGCCGGTGGCTGGATGATCCCCGCCGTCCTGGGCATGCTCATCATCCGCAAGCCGGGCGCAGCCCTGTTCTGCGAAGCCGTCGCCGCCACCGGTGAACTCATCATGGGTTCCCAGTACGGCACAACCGTCCTCATCTCCGGCATCCTCCAAGGACTGGGCGCGGAACTCGTCTTCGCTGCGTTCCGGTACAAGAAATTCAACCTTTCCACTGCACTCCTCGCAGGCGCGGGCTCCGGCCTCTTCTGCGGTCTCAACGATTCCTTCCTGCCTTGGGGCTGGAACATCGCCTACGAAGCAATCGACAAGCTGGCCTACATCGCCTTCACCACGCTCTCCGGTGCGATCATCGCCGGCGCGCTGTCCTGGGTTGCCACCCGCGGGCTGGCCAAGACCGGCGTCCTCAGCTCCTTCGCGTCGCGCAAGGCTGCTTCGGAGCCCGTCTTCAACTAATGCCTGCCACGCAAAGCAGCGGCCAGGTGCGGCCTGCCGCCATCACCGCCCAAGGGTGGGGATGGCGGCATGCCGGGCGTTCCACACCCGCCATACAGGACCTCGACCTCCGGATCGGGCCCGGCGAGCGTGTGCTCTTGCTGGGTCCATCGGGCGCAGGGAAGTCGACACTGCTCCATGCCCTCGCCGGTGTGCTGGGTGACGAGGAAGACGATTCGGACGAGACCGGCTCGCTGTTGATCGACGGCCTCGCTCCCCGCGAACAGCGCGGCCGTGCAGGTCTGATGCAGCAGGATCCGGAAACCCAGGTGGTGCTCTCACGGGTGGGTGACGACGTCGCGTTTGGCGCCGAAAACCTTGCCGTTCCCCGGGATGAAATTTGGGCCCGCGTCCATGAAGCGCTCGACGACGTTGGGTTGCGCACCGCTGCAGGCGGCGGTTTGGCACTGGATCACCCAACGGCGGCACTCTCCGGCGGGCAGAAGCAGCGCCTCGTGTTGGCTGGCATCCTGGCGATGCGGCCCGGGCTGATCCTTCTTGACGAACCTACGGCCAACCTCGATCCGGTGGGCGTGCTTGAGGTTCGAGACGCCGTTCAGCGCTGCCTGGACAAGACCGGTGCCACTTTGGTTGTCGTGGAACACCGTGTGTCCGTGTGGAAGGACCTGGTGGACAGGATCGTGGTCCTCCAGCCACCCTCGGCTGGGGGCGGTGTGCTCCTGGACGGCCCCCCGGATCAGGTGCTCACAGAGGCCCGCACCATGCTGATGGCAGCGGGAGTGTGGGTGCCGGGGTACGTTCCGGTTACTCGCGCCCGCAGGAGCACAAGTCAGGAAATGGGCGGCCATGAATCCACCGCCCAACTCCTCCTGGTGGCACAGGATCTGGCTGTCTCCCGTGAGAAGTCGCGCCGTCGCCGCTTCAAAACCATCCCACCCGTCCCCGTGCAATCGGGTATCAGTGCACAAGTACGGGCTGGCCAGGCACTCACCATCACGGGTCCGAACGGTGCCGGCAAATCTACTTTTGCGCTCACGTTGGCCGGCCTTCTGGCGCCCGTGGACGGCAAGGTGAGTGCCGCCGTCGAGCTTTCCGAGGGAGCTGGAATCGACCCGTTCAAGTGGAAGGCGGATCAGCTGATTTCGCGCATTGGCACCGTGTTCCAGGAACCGGAGCACCAGTTCGTGACGGGCAAGGTCCTGGACGAGCTGATGTTCGGGCCGAAGCATCTGGGACACGGTGAAGAACGCGTGGATGAATTGGTGGAGCGTTTGCGGCTCACGCATTTGGTGGACGCGAACCCTTACACATTGTCCGGTGGCGAGAAGCGCAGGTTGTCCGTGGCCACGGTCCTGGCGGCCCACCCTAAGGTGCTGGTGCTTGACGAGCCCACGTTCGGCCAGGACGCCAACACCTGGGCAGAGTTGGCATCGTTCCTCTCGGAACTGCTGGACGCCGGAACGGCCGTTGTGTCCGTGACGCACGACGAAGAATTCAGTGCGGTCCTTGGCGGCACGGAGCTCCGGCTGGATCCGGCGACGCCGCAAGTTCCGGACCCGCACAGCGAAGCAGCCCGCCAGGAAGCCGGTGCCGCATGAGGGACGCCCTGAACCTGCGCGGCAACCACGCCCTCCTCACGCGGGCCAACCCCTTGGTTAAGTTCGTATCCGTGTTCCTCATTTCACTGGTGCTTGCGTTGTCTATCGACTGGGTATCCGCTTCAACGGCGCTCGTCGCCGAGCTGGCCCTGTTCCCGCTGGCTGGCCTCACGCTGGGGCTTCTATGGCAGCGGGCCTGGCCGCTCATCATCGCTGCAGCGATTGGTGGCTGGAGCACCGCAATCGTGGCGGCTGACAGCGGGGCCGTACTGCTCGACGTCGGACTCTGGTCCATCAGCGAAGGTTCCCTTCAGCTGGGGCTGGGATTCATGCTGCGCGGCCTGGCGATAGCCCTGCCGGCAATCCTCTTGATGACCTGCACAGATCCAACCGACCTGGCTGATGCGCTGGCACAGAAGGCAAGGCTGCCACACCGCTTTGTCCTTGGATCGCTGGCCGCGATGCGCCTGGTGGGATTGATGGCTGAGGAATGGCAGACCATCGGCATGGCCAGGCGCGCCCGCGGGGTGGGTTCGCAGGGCAGCCCGCTGCAACGGCTGAAGGCAACGCTTGGACAGAGCTTCGGACTGCTGGTCCAGGCAGTCCGGCGGGCTTCCCGGTTGGCCATCACCATGGAGGCACGTGGTTTCGGCGGCGGGCAGAGAACGTGGGCCCGTGAATCCACCTACTCCCTCCTGGACGTCTGGGTGCTCCTGGGCGGCCTCGTCATCGCTGCCGCTGCGGTACTGACGGCCGGCGGCGCTGGAACGTGGAGTTTCGTCTGGCGTTAACTCTTCTGTTGGATCTTCTCGAACCTTGCCCGGGTGATGAACCCCAACTGGGCTTCCTTTTCAGCCAGCTGGATGATGGGGCCAAGCTCGAAGCACGTGGTCTCGAGGCGGCGAAGTGCCTTGGCGTTGCGGGCGTCCGGCTCAACAATGATCCGGTCCTTGCCGGGCAGGGAAAACATGTATCGGATGAGGGACGTGACGAGCCGTGGTGTGAAGTTCGGAATCGGACGCGTGGCAGGGGCCAGCAGCAAATGCATCCCGATGTCCTCCTCCCGCGCCGGGTAAGCCTCGCCGACGGGATCGTGCAGCGGTTCGTAGGTCTGGAAGAGCGCGAGCGGCTCGGCGTCGACCACCACCAAGAAGGCGTGGTGCGTGTCCAAGGAGTCAAGGAACTCGTAGATCTCCAGAACGTCCTCGCGCGAATGGTCCAGCATGCCCCAGAACCTGGCACGAGGTTGGCTGACCCAACCATGAATGAGATCAAGATCTTCGGCGGGAACCAAAGGGACGGTCCGCAGTACGCCCCATCCGTCGAGCTCTTCGGTGTAGTTCGTGGTCCGGACAGCGAAGTCCTGGGTGCTGGTGGTCATGATTTCCTTTGGGCTGGGCTGGGCTGGTGGGCTTGGTTCGTGAGTCTTAGGGGGCGTCGTGACTGAGCTGGCTCCAGTCCGTTACCACAGGGATCATCTCCCCTGAGGCCCAGAGCGGCAGTTGGTCGGTAAAGTGTGGGTGCTCCGGCCCTCCAGCAGCGCCGAACGGCACAATCCAACGGCTGTTGCTCCGATCGGACAGGTCCCAGACATAGCGGGCCACGGGTCCGCGGAAGCTGTGGTCGTCCACGCCCGGAAGACTCTCTGTGCAGAGCACGCAGCCTGTATCGCCGCTTAGCTCTACGGTTGGGGTCGAAGCGGAAAGGTCGCCTGGGAGGACATGAATTGCCAGGAGCTTATGCCGATCGCCCCATACGGCACCGTCCAGCAGGGAATCTTCGAGCGCTGCATCCTCGAGTGCGGCCGCGGCCTCCACAGCCATATCGATACCAAGCTGCGAGGCTCGAACCACCAGCGTTTCAAGGGCGAAACCTATGCGTGAAGCGACGGACAGCCAAGGTCCGAAGAGAGGGGAGTACCCGGTAGGTCCAGCCAATGCCGCCAGCGCGAAATGACGTGCGATCCGCTGAACCAGCGCGCCCCGCCATGACGCGAAAACGGCTGCACTGTGGCTGTCCGCTGCCATCCTGCCGTTCCATTCCAAGAGGAGCGATTGCAGTCCCTTGGCCTCGGTAGATAGATCGGCAGGGTCGAGGTTGCCCAGCACGTCACGGAACAGGGGCCAAGGCCCGAGCAGGCTATCCATATGGATGGATTGCATGTGGTTTACGCTCAACCCGCCAGGCGCCTCCTCCAACAGCTCGCGAATCCGAAGGGCCCTATGGGCGGGGGCGAACTCCATCGCTACGGCATCGCCGCCGCCTGCAGCACGATCGTTCGCGCTGACTGCAAACCGTTGGACCTCTGAGCGCGGCAGGACAACGTAATCGCCCTCCCAGGCATGACGTGCCGACAACGCCGGAGCAGGCAACCGGCGGTTGGCCGGATTTCGTCGGGGAACCAATCCAGCGACGAAGTGCCGTACCGCACCTGCAGCATCAGCAGTCACGACGCTGTTGACCGGCTCCACCCACGAATCGAAAGCTGCTTCGACGTCGCCCACACTCCCGCTTCGCAGTAGCGGCAGAAGGGCTTCGAAACCGAGCCGCCCGTCAACCTGCGCGGGGAAACGCAAACTCAAGGCCCCGCCGTCGGGCGTTTCTGAGATCACTGGACCGCGGGCGGTCTCGATGATCTCCACTGTTTCGGTGCCTACAGAGTCGCCATGACGGATATGGATGGTTTCGGTACCCACGACGGCGGGTTCCCAGCCTTGCGGGCCGCGCGCCTCGATGCGCTCGCCGCCCGACTCCGGGATGGGGACCCGGCGCAACTGCTCTTCGAAGAGATCCTGATAGTCGGCCATGGCGTTGGTAACGGCCCAGGCGGTCTTTCCGGTGTGGCCAAAATGGGGCAGCCCGGGAACGCCAGGGAACGCGAAGCCGAGCGCGTCGAACTCCGGGCATGCGAGCCGCACCTGCTGGTACACCCCGGGGAGTTCCATGAGGCGGTGTGGGTCCCCTGCGATCAGAGGGAGCCCGCTCGCGGTCATTGAGCCGTGAACCGCCCACGCGTTGCTGCCGGACCAGACCGGGGCCTCGATGCTGAACAAGCTGATGGCATCGTGGCCCAGCGTCCTGGCCACGTGGGCGCGGAAAAGCTTGTTGGGGAAGGTGGAGAACAGAATGTGATGCACCAGGAACACCCCCAGCGGCGTCCAAGGGTTCCACGGTTCGGGTGTGCTGCCGGAACCGTCAAATTCGGGCCCGCCGCGCAAATTGGTGACCAGCGCCTGGTTAACGCCTGCGACATACTGGCCAACCCATTGTTGGGTTGCGGGATCCAGCCCCTCGAAACAACGGCGGGCAGTCTCGTTCAGCCGGCTCTGCCGGGCGAAACGGTCCCACACCACCACATCGGGACCCAACACTTCAGCCATACGGCCCTCCGAGCGCCAGCGCTCCAGCTCAATCTGCCATGATCGATCCGTTGCGGCGTTCATGCCTTGCAGGAAGGCAAGTTCGTCCGCGGACTCGGCCCACAGATGAGGGATTCCCCACTGATCGCGGTAAACGCCGGAGCCGTTCGCCGGGGCGGGGTTTTGCGTCGGGGGCGTCATACTCTCAGACCGCTTTCCAGCTTAGGTTAGGCTTACTTAAGTTCAAGATAGGTTGCTTTGGCCCGGTTCTCAAATCGTGGCTGTTCATGAAGGAGCACGGCCGAAAATCAGTCCCGGCAGGACCTGGAGGTCTCGCTTGACGTGCGGACGCGGGAGGCTGACATTTCTGATCGGCTCGATTTTTGAAGGTCAGATATCGCACTATGCGGGTACCCTGTGATGTTTACCGCCGAATCGGCAATTTGTTCAGCAGTTCTAACTCACTTGTGATATTTCTTGAGTATGACGCAACCTACCGCCGAACATGTAGGCCTCCTGCTCCGCAACGCGCGAAGCGAAAAGGGCTGGACGCAGGGGCAGTTGGCTTCTGAGCTGGGAACCAGCCAGAGCGCTATCGCCCGAATGGAGCAGGGCAAACAGAATCTCAGCCTCAGAATGATCGAACGTCTGGAGGCCATCTTCGGCCGTTCCATCGTCAAGGTGGGCAAGCCACAGATGACGCACCTTCGGGTGGAAGGCGGTCACACGCTGTCCGGCGAAGTGGATGTCAACAGCAGCAAGAATGCAGGCGTGGCCCTGCTGTGTGCAAGCCTGATCAACCGGGGCACCACCACGCTGCGTCGCTTGGCCCGCATTGAGGAAGTCAACCGGATCGTTGAGGTGCTGACGTCCATCGGCGTCGAATGCACCTGGCTCAACGGCAGCGACCTCCGGATCCGCAGGCCCGAAGTCCTTGACCTTGAATCGATGGACGTGGAGGCGGCTCGCCGCACACGCAGCGTCATCATGCTGCTCGGCCCGCTCCTGGACGAGACTGCCGAATACCTGCTTCCCTACGCTGGTGGCTGCGACTTGGGCACGCGCACCGTTGAGCCCCACATGCAGGCATTGCGCCAGTTCGGGCTCACGGTGGGGGCAAAGTCCGGCTTCTACTCCGTGGTGGCACCCCCTGCCGATGGGCACGATCGTTCCTTCGTCCTCTCCGAACGTGGCGACACCGTCACCGAGAATGCCATTATGGCTGCCGCACACCGCGAGGGCACCACGGTGATCCGCAACGCGAGCCCCAACTACATGGTCCAGGATCTTTGCTTCTACCTGCAGGGCTTGGGTGTGACCATCGAGGGCGTCGGTACCACGACCTTGAAAATCACGGGCCGGTCAGCCATAGACGTGGAGATCGAATACTTCCCGTCCGAGGATCCAATCGAAGCCATGAGCCTGATCACCGCAGGTATCGTGACGAACTCCGAGGTCACCATCCGCCGGGTTCCCATCGAATTCATGGAAATCGAGCTGGCCACCCTGGAACAGATGGGCCAGAAGCTGGAAATCTCAGGCGAATACATGGCCCGCAACGGCAGGACGCGCTTGGTGGATGTCACCACCAAGCCCTCCGAGCTCCACGCGCCACAGGACAAGATCCACCCCATGCCGTTCCCGGGGCTCAACATCGACAACCTGCCCTTCTTCGCCGTGATCGCGGGCAACGCCGAGGGCCAGACCATGATCCACGACTGGGTCTACGAGAACCGCGCCATCTACCTGACGGAGCTCAACAAGCTGGGCGCCCAAGTGCAACTCCTGGACCCGCACCGGATCTACGTCAACGGACCCACCAAGTGGCGCGCTGCGGAGATCGGCTGCCCGCCTGCCCTGCGTCCGGCAGCGTGCCTGCTCCTGGCGATGTTGGCTGCCCGTGGAACCTCGGAGCTTCGCAACATCTACGTGATCGAACGCGGCTACGAAGACCTGGCCGAGCGTCTGAACACCATTGGCGCCAAGGTGGAGTACTTCCAGGACTAGGCACGCTTTTCTGCTGGATCATCCCGACTGCCACATGGCGTGGAGCCCGGGTTTAGGGGCCGCCACGTCGGCAATGCAGGGATGATCCAGCAGAATTTCTCCGGCCGCATGAAGCAGAATGGTGCCATGCGGACTTTCGGGGTGGAGGAAGAGCTACTCATCGTCGATCCTGTGACGGGAGAGCCCTTGGCCCTCGCGGATGCGCTGCTCGCAGGACCGGAAGCGGCGGCTGAAACAGGGATGGGGCTCAGCCACGAACTGAAGCTGGAACAGATCGAAACCCAGACCCGTCCGTGCCATACCTACACCGAGCTCCTCCAGCAGATCCGGCGTGGACGGGCGATGGCCAATGACGCCGCCAGGAAGCACAACGCCCGGGTGGCCGCGATTGCCACCTCGCCCCTGGCCAAGAACACCCACACCACCCCGGATCCCCGCTTCGCCGTGATGCTTGAGCGCTTCGGGTTGACGGCCCACGAGCAACTGACCTGCGGTTTCCACGTGCACACCGCCGTGGAGTCACCTGAAGAGGGCGTGGTGGTCCTCGATCACATCCGCGACAAACTTGCTGTTTTGACGGCCATCAGCGCCAATTCCCCATACTGGCGTGGGCTGCCCACGGGTTTCGAAAGCTACCGGATCCAGGCATGGAACCGGTGGCCCACGTCCGGGCCCTCTGCCGTGTTTGGCTCGCTGACTGCCTACCGGCGCATGGTCCAGCGCCTCCTGGACACGGGGGTTCTCCTTGACGAGGGCATGATCTACTTCGACGCCCGCATCTCCCGCAACCATCCCACCGTGGAAGTCAGGGTGGCTGACGTCTGCCTCCGTTCGGAGGACGCAGCCTTGATTGCAGTGCTTGTGAGGGCACTGGTTGAGACCGCTTCCCTGGAAATGCTCGACGGCGTTGAGCCCGCCTTGGTGCCGACGGCCCTGCTCCGGATGGCGAGTTGGCAAGCGAGCAATTCGGGACTTCGCGGAGAACTCCTGGACTTTGGCGACTTCCGTCCCCAACCGGCAGCGGACGTGGTCTGGGCTTTGGTGGATTACCTGAGTCCTGTCCTGGACGACCAAGGTGAATTGGAGCTCGTGAAGGCCGGAATCTCGGACATTCTTGAGCGCGGGAACGGAGCACGGGAGCAACGCGAAGCGGCAGAACGTTTCAACAACCGGCAACGTGACGCACAAAATCCGCCGGGAAGCCCGCCCAGCAATGAGGCCTTGGGGGCGGTGGTTGGGCATGCGGTGAAGGCGACGATTCGTGGCGCTGCCGCAGACTCGCACAAGGATCCGGCGCCCGTCCTGACCAGGGTCCGCAGGCCCTAGGGTTCTGCGGAGTCGGTCTCTTCCCACGTCATCAGGTACGCCCCCGCTAAGCCTTCGACAATGTAGAACGCGAAAGGCGGGATGTCCTTCTTGGCCACAAGTATGGCGCCGTAGATGGGGGCGCTGGCTGCGGCCGTGACCCCGATCCATCGTTTGGCGGGCGATGCCAGGAGGCTTCCGCCCAGCGCCGCCAAGGCAAGGACGTGGAGCCCGGAGTAGGCGAGGAATGGTGCATTGGATCCCCGGCCGTAGGCAAAGCGTTCCAGGTCCGAGGCCCGGCGGGACAAACTGGACACAAAGAGCGGGGCCCCTGCTAGCAAAGCGGCCGCGGCTGCAACAGCCCACCGCTTCGCCTGTCCGCGCGGAAGACGACGGGCAAAGGCTGCGAATCCGACCGGCACCGCGACGGTTCCAGCAGCAGCGAGGTGCTGCCCAATCACCCAGCCACGCTGGCCGGCCTCGAGCATACGAAGACGTTCGGCGGCATCGGGGGTGATGTAAACGCGCGATACCGGCGAGATCCCTGCAAACCACACCGCCGTGCCCGCAACGATGACCGTTCCGGCACGGCGATAAGGATGATTCCCGCTCATGGCAGCAAGGCTAGACCTGTTTGAGGGCCTTCTCCAGATCCAGGATGAGATCGTCCACATCTTCCAGGCCCACGGACAAACGGACCACGCCGTCGCTCAGCCCGATGGCCGCGCGACCTTCGGGCCCCATGGCCCGGTGGGTGGTGGTGGCCGGATGGGTGATGAGGGACTTGGAGTCGCCCAGGTTGTTGGAGATATCGATGACGCGCAGGCCGTCCAGCAACGCGAACGCGGCGTCCTTGGCCGAACGCCCCGAAGAGGGCAGCAACTCGAACGTCAGCACGGTGCCGCCGGCCTTCATTTGCTTGGCTGCGAGCTCGTACTGCGGGTGCGATTTCAGCAAGGGGTACTTGACCCAGCTGATGGCGGGTTGCTGCTCAAGCCATTCTGCGATTTTCAAAGCGGAGGCTGAACTGTGGTTCACGCGCAAGCCAATGGTCTCCAGGCCTTTGGTCAACACCCAGGCGTTGAACGCGGAGAGCGACGGTCCGGTGTGCCGCATCAGCTGCTTGACCGGGCCATCGATGAATTCCTTGGTGCCCATGATCGCCCCGCCAAGGACACGTCCCTGGCCATCGATGTGCTTGGTGCCGGAGTACACGATGACGTCCGCGCCCAAGTCACCGCAACGCTGCAGCAGGGGAGTGGCAAAGACGTTGTCGACGACGACGGTCGCTCCCGCAGCATGCGCCAGCTCGCTGACGGCGGCGATGTCCACGATTTCCTGCATGGGGTTGGACGGCGACTCGAAGAACACGGCGGTGGTCGGTTCGGAGAGGGCAGCACGCCACTGGTCGAGGTCGGGACCGTCGACAAACACGGTCTCGACGCCCCAACGTGGCAGGATCTCGTTGAGGATCACGAAGCACGAGCCGAACAGGGAACGGGCGGCCACCACGCGATCACCGGCAGCCAGGAGGGCACCCAAAGCGGTGAACACCGCGGACATGCCGGACGCCGTCGCAAAGCACGCTTCGGTTCCTTCGAGCAACCGCAACCGCTCCTGGAACGTGGCTACGGACGGGTTGCCGTAGCGGGAGTAAACGAAGCGTTCGTCCTCGCCGGTGAAGGCACGTTCGGCGGCGGCAGCGGATTCGTAGACGAAGCCGGAGTTCAGGAAGACGGGTTCGGACGTCTCCTGGAAGTTGGTACGGTCAAGGCCACCGCGTACTGCCTGGGTGTCAGGGCTCCAGCTGGCGGCATCGGGATTGAAAGTCACTTAGTCGTTCCCCAGGTTGGTTGGCAGGCCGCGGTTCTTCCAGCCGTTGATGGTGCGCTCGCCGTAGCGGTCCGGGTCACCTTCGAAGCCCTCGAGCACGTTGTAGGCGGTGAACCCGGCCTGCGTCGCGGCGATGGCGGCAGAGATGGAGCGCTGGCCTGAGCGGCAGATGAAAACGAGTTCCACGCCCTCGCCCTCGGGTGCCTGCTGCTGCAGGTCCTCAAGGAAGCGGGAGTTGGGAATGCCACCGGCGAGGTTCCACTGAATGAACAGGGGATCATTCTCTGTGGCTTTGGTGTCCGGAATGCCGATGTGTGCCCACTCGGCCTCGGTGCGGACGTCTACCAGGATGGCGCCTTCTTCAAGCTTGGCCCACGCGTCCTGCGGGGTCAGGTCACCTGCGTAACTCATGCGTGTCCCTCGAATGCTTCTTCGTCGTCGTCGTTCTCCAACTGGTCAACAGCATTCGCGACGGCGGCGTCTGCGTTGGCGATGGCAGCGGGCAGGACGACCGCCTGCGCCACGATGACATCCGTGCCATTGAACGTGGCTGCCGGGCTGCCGTGGAGCACGTAGCCGTCGGCGAGGGCCGTGGTGATCCGCTCGCAGAATTCACGGGTATCCGGCCCTGTAATCAGGCGGTAGGAGAGTTTTTCTTCAGTGGGTTCAGGCATTGGCTGGTGCTCCTCAGTCACGCTTGCAGTTCGAAGTGTCGATACGCCGAGTAGTCACCTGAGGCACCCCGCCGGAGAGAGGGTTGCCGACCAGCAAGTCAGGGCTTGGCGCTGGTGCTCATTACTCAAGAAAAACGTAACATCCCGCGGCGGCGGCCCGCACTTGCAAGCGGTTACGCGGTCGTCATGTTGCGTAACCGGCCGGCGCTGGGGTAGCAGCCCAAATGTGACGCCCCGGGAGCATAATTGACGCAGTACGACCCCCTGTAACTTCGCAAGAAATCAGGTCGCGGTGAACGGACAAGGCAGCTCTACACTCAAGCCCATGCTGCATTTTGGATGGTTCGTGGGGCACGGTTTTGGTGTCCAGGGGTGGGGAACTCCCGGTTACAGCCTGGGCTACGACTGGAAGAAACCTGCCCTGTATCAAGACGCCGTCCGCGCGTTTGAGCAATCCGGCCTTGACCTCTTCATCATCGAGGACTCCCTTACTGTTCCTGATACTTATGGCGGCACCGCCGAGGTTTCGCTGGCACACGCCTCCTTTGCGCCCAAGCATGATCCTTTGGCGCTGGTCCCGTACCTTCTGTCCGCCACCAAGCACCTTGGGATTGTGCCGACTGTCAGCGCTTCGTTCTATCCGCCCTTCACAGCCGCACGGCTCCTGGCCACGCTGCAGCACTTCTCCGAGGGCCAGCTCGGCTGGAACGTTGTCACCTCCGGCAGTGACCTGGCGGCACAGAATTACGGGTTGGACCAGCAGATTGAACACGACCTTCGGTATGAGAAGGCGGAGGAATTCGTCGACGTCGTCCGGCAGCTTTGGCGCAGCTGGGAACCCGGCGCTGTGCTTGAGGACGTTGAAGCCGGCGTGTTCGCCGACCACACCAAAGTGCACCCCATCAGCCATCAGGGTGACTTCTTCAAGGTCCGCGGTCCGCTGAACACCGCACCTCTGCCGGAGGAGCCCGTACTGGTGCAGGCCGGTGCTTCTCCTCGGGGCAAAGCGTTCGCGGGTGGGCATGCAGATGTGGCGATCGCCTTGGCGCGTGGCGTTGACGGCATGAAGGCCTACCGGGATTCCATCCGTGCCGAGGCTGCCAAGGCTGGCAGGAACCCCGACGACGTCAAGGTACTTTTCGTGCTCAAGCCCACCGTGGTTGGTTCATCAGCCGAGGCCGAGGAGTTGCGTGCGCAGCGCCGGGAGCTTACCCAGCGTGATATCGACAGCCAGCTCAACTCGATCTCCTACCTGTCCGTGATCGACTTCAAGCAGTTCGACCTCGATGCGCCGTTGCCTGAATTGAGCACCAACAGCAACCAAGGCACGTTGGAGCACTTCGCCAAGGCAGCCCCTCCGGGGTCTACCCTGCGCCAGATCCTGCAGGCACGCAGCGGTGGTGCCGGCGATTCGATCATCGGCACGGTTGGTGAAATCGCGGACTACCTCGAGGAGACCGGCGAGGCTGTGGGTGGCGACGGCTTCCTCTTCTCTGGCTTCGTGGACCCCGTCACCGTGCACGGAGTGCTGGACAAGCTCACTCCCGAACTGCGACGCCGTGGCCTGTTGAGGAAGAGTTACGGCGACGGCGGCTTCCGCCAGAATCTTCTGGACTTCTGATGTCCTCCGAGCCCATTTCCTCCGAGCCCGGAACCCTGCTGATCGGCACATCGCCGGTGGACCCTGAAAGCGTGGCGCAGGCTGCCTTGGATCCGGCGTTTCACGTGAAACTCAACCACGATGCGTTGTCTTTGATCGGCCGCTCACGCGAAGTGCTGGAGCGTGCGTCGACCTCAGGGCAGAAAATCTACGGCCTCAACACCCTCCTCGGGTCCGGACGCGATACGGCTGTGGAGGAGAGGTCGGTTCTCGCCTATCAAATCCAGGTAGTCAGATACCACAACAGTGGTGTGGGCGACCATCTGGACCGGCCCTCCGCTCGCGCCGTGATGCTCGCCCGGCTCATCGGATTCAGCCGCGGCGGCTCCGGTGTACGCCCGGAGACCGCCCAGTTCTATGCGGAACTACTAAACCGTGGAGTTCTTCCCGCCATTCCCCGCGAAGGCTCAGTCGGCTCATCGGACCTCACCCAGCTCGCCGCCGTCGCCGCCGTCGTCATCGGTGAAGGTGAAGCGATCGATGCGAACGGCACCTTGGTACCCGGGGCGAAAGCGCTCGCCGACGCAGGTCTTCAGCCGTTGCGACCAGCGCCCGGTGAGGCCCTGGCCCTGGTCAGCGCCAACGCTTACTCGGTAGGCGCCGGCACCCTCGCCTTGGTGCGCCTGCAACAGCTGGCGGAACTCGCCGACGTCGCGCTTTCCCTCTCGCTTGAGGCCATTGCAAGGTACGACGGCGGTGGAAACCTCAGCCCGTTTTCGCCGGCTATCCAAGCGGGCAAGGCGGTGGACGGGCAGAAGGTCTCGGCGGCCGCGGTACGTTACCTGTTGCGCGGCGGGTGGTTGGAGGACGTTCGCCCCGAAGTATCGGTGCAGGATGCTTTGTCATTCCGTTCTGCGCCCCAGACGCACGGCGCTTTTCGCTCCTTGGTTTCACAGCTCCGCGCTGCTCTGACGGTGGAGCTGAACGGACGTGGCGACAACCCGTTGGTTGATATCGAAACCGGGCACATGGTGTCCGGCGGGAACTTTCAACCGATGCAGCTGGCTCTTTCCTTTGAGGGCCTGCGGCTTGCCCTGGCCCACGTGGGGATTTCCAGCGAGCGACGCATCGCCAAGCTGTATCCGCCACAACGGGTGATCCGGGCCAGGCATTTGGAGGCTGCCGCCAGGCACCTGGAGGCTTCATCGTCGAATGCGGTTTCTGAATCCGGACCGGCCGCAGGCCTTGCGCAGGAGGAGTTGCCCGGGCTGCTCTGGTACTCAGCAGCGGGACTGCTGTCCGAACTGAAGTTCCTGGCAGCGCCGGCGACGCTCGGGGCACCCACCCTCTCGGCCGACGTCGAGGACCACTCCACCTTGGCGCCGTTGGCGTTGCAGCAACTCGAAAGGTCATTGGAGGCCTTGGAGAAATTGCTTGCTATTGAGGCTCTGACGGCGTCGTATCTGCTGCTCGAAGCGGGAGCCGCGCAGCCTCTTGGGAAGGGGACTGGCGCCGTCGCGGGCCGGCTGGCTGATGTGCTGGCGGATCGGCCGTCGGCAGCGGACCTGGTGGAGCGCGCGCGACGTGATTTGCGTGATGTGGTGGCGCAGGAATTGCCGCCTATGGCTCAAAGGGAGGGGACCACGTGAGTACCGCAATCCGCAAACAAGGCGCACACTCGGCGGCAGGGCTGCCGGACGGCCTGGATGCTTCCGTCCTGGACAAAGTTGGCAACACTCCGCTGGTGAAATTGGAGGCCTTGGGCCGTGGATTGCGCAGCACCATCCACATCAAGCTTGAGTCCGAGAACCCCGGCGGATCCATCAAGGACCGTACTGCGCTGAGCATGGTCCGGGCGGCCGAGCAATCAGGAGAGTTACAGCCGGGCGCAACCATTGTGGAGAGCACTTCCGGCAATACCGGGATCGGGCTGGCGCTCATCGGGCGGCTGACGGGGCATCCCGTGGTGGTGGTTACCGGCGACACCATCTCCCAGGAGAAACTTGCCGCGCTCCACAGCTACGGTGCCCGCGTGGTCCTGACGGACTGGAGCGCGCCCTCGGAATCCCCGGAGAACGCCCGCGCTGTGGCAGCGCGGATCACGGCCGAGACGCCTGGTGCTTGGCGGCCCATGCAATTCGACAACCCTGCCAATCCCGCGGCGCACTACCAAACCACCGGGCCGGAGATCTGGGAGCAGACCAACGGCCTGGTGACGCATTTCGTGGCTGGAATCGGAACCGGCGGGACCATCAGCGGCAATGGCAGGTTCCTGAAGGAGAAGGTTGCGGCATCGCGGCCAGGCGGGCACCTGGAAGTTGTGGGCGCCGACCCCTACGGCTCCGCCTACAGTGGTGGACACCCCGGCGAGATCCTGGTGGACGGTGTTGGTAACTCCTGGCCCCAGGCTGAATGGCCCAAGGCCTTTGACCGCTCCATTGTTGACCGCTTCCTGCGCATCCCCAACGACGAGGTCTACTCCACCGTGCATCGGCTCCTCGACGAAGAAGGGCTTGCGCTGGGTCCGTCATCCGGGCTCGCTGTGGCCGCTGCTCTGCGTGTGGCGCGGGCCGCACCCCACGGTTCGGTGGTGGTGGCCATAGCGCCCGACGCCGGAACGAACTACCTGAGCAAGGCCTTCAATCCCGTGTGGCTGGCAGAGAACGGAATCCACCTGGCCCGCGACGCCACCGAATAGGTTCCTCTCTCACTTCCAACGGCTTTCGGACGGATGTTCTCTCACGTCCAACGGCTTTCGGACGGATGTTCCTTCACTTGACGCCCCGCTGCGGGACGGCGGGGCAGCTCAGCGGGAGCATGTCTCTGTGCAGCCAGCACCCCGTGCCTGTTGCGCTAGGCTCCAAGCATGCCTGAACAGGAAACAAAAGCACGTCTCGCCGGCTATCTGGATAAGCAGCAGCCCGAGCTCTACGCAACACTGAGCCACTATGCCCAGCAGGTGATTGGGGAAGCCGACCGCACAGGTGTCCCGCGGCGGACCATCGAACTTCTGAACTACCTTGCGTCGCAGATCAACGGCTGCGCATTCTGCCTGGACCTGCACCATCGCCGGGCCTTGGGGTACGGCGAAACGGAACAGCGTCTGTCCTTGGTAGCTGTCTACAAGGAAGTGACGTTGTTTGAGCCGGCTGAGCGGGCGGCCATGGAAATCACTGAGCAGATCACCCGGATGAGCACGTCAAGGCCCAGCCCCGAACTCTTCGAGCGGGCCCGTGAACACTACAACGACGAGCAAATCAGTGTCCTCTGCATGGCAGCCATTGGGATCAACGCGTTCAACCGGCTGTCGATCCTGAGCGAGCACCCTGTGCGTGTGGTCAAGCCCAAGTCCTGAATTTGGCAGACCTTGTGGCGTCCTGACTTGCTTTCAAACAGCATCAGCCCCTGGGCAACCCGAAAAGGTTGCCGAGGGGCTGATCTGCAGGCAAAGAAGGTCAGGAAGCTACGGCGGTTAGACGCCGACAGCCTTCTTGAGCGACCGGCGTCGTCCGTACTTGAAGTAGAAGAACGCGTAGCATGCCCCCACGAACGGAACGCCGAAGAGCAGTGCCGCCACCTGGTTGGGGTCGAAGGCTATGCCGATCAAAGACACAACGCACAGCGCGAACGCCAGGATCGGAACCAGCGGGAAGAGCGGTGCCTTGTACGGGAGCGTGCTGAGATCGCCGCCGTTCTTGACAAACGTGCGCCTGTACACGAAGTGCGAGGCCACAATGGACATCCACACGCCCACGGTCGCAAAGCCGGCAATCGAGACAAGCACCAGGTACACGGTTGCCGGCGCAACAATGCTGCTGATCAGGGACGCCAGGCCGCCGAGCATGCTGACGCACAGGGCCATCATCGGGATCCCACGCTTGGTCAGCTTCCTGAACGCCTTGGGTGCGTGTCCTTCATCGGCCAGCGAGAAGAGCATGCGGGCGCAGGAGTAGAGTCCGCAGTTTCCAGCAGACAACAGGGCAGTGATGATCACGAAGTTCATGATGTCCCCAGCGAACGGAATGCCGAGCATGGAGAAGACGGTGACGAACGGGCTTTCGTCCACGCTGACCTTCTCGTAGGGGATGGTCGCCGCGATAACGGTAATCGCGCCGACAAAGAAGATCATGAGACGGATGACCGTGGTCCGCATGGCCTTGGGGATGTTGGCGCCGGGATTGGATGTTTCGCCGGCGGCCACACCGATCAGTTCGGAGCCTGAGAAGGCGTAGAACACTGCCAGGCAGGTGACGAAGACGCCCGTGAAGCCGTTGGGGAACAGCCCCTCGGGTGTGCTGAAGTTGCTGGTGAGCGACGGGTATTCGCCTGCGGCGAGCGGGTGGAAGCCCATCAAAGCGGCGCCGCCCAGGATAATCAGGCCGACGACGGCGGCAACCTTGATGAGCGCGAACCAGAACTCTGATTCACCGAAGACGCGCGATGAGATGGCATTCAGGGTGAACAGGACGGTGGCGAATATGAAGCACCAGATCCAGACGTCGACGCCGGGGAACCAGCGTTGCATGAGCAGGCCGGCGGCAGTGAATTCCGAACCCAGCGCCACGGCCCAGCAAAGCCAGTAGAGCCAGGCTGTGGCGAAGCCGGTGGCAGGTCCGATGGTTCTGGCGGCATAGATGTGGAAGGCACCTGAAACGGGGAACGCAACGGCGAGTTCCCCGAGGCATGCCATCACCAGGTAGACCACCACGGCTCCGATAAGGAACGCGAGAACGGCGCCCAAGGGGCCCGCGGTGGCAATGGTGTAACCCGAGCTGACGAACAGGCCTGAGCCGATGACGCCACCCATGGCAATCATCACCAGGTGCCGGGCCTCCATGGACCGGCGAAGTCCTGTCTGTGAGGCGCCAGTCTCCGACTGCGCCTCGGGTGCCGATGCCTCGGCTGTTGTGGGGGAGCTGTGTCCCATATTCCCTCCGGGAAGTTAGCCAGCAAAGTCTGAAATGGTGTCGGGAGGACGTGATCCAACTAACACGAGAACAAGATTCATCACATGACGGACACCCATTTCAAGGAGGATAAGGAACGCGATTGAACCCCTGTGAAGCTCAATGCTGAGGCCAAGAATTCCTTATCAATGAGTCATGCGAGCAATTACTCTACTTGTCATCTGCTAAGTTCCAAGCGGAGCAGAGTAGGCCTCAGTCTGGCCGGCCGGAATTATTCGATTCCGGCAAACAACTCATTCAGTTCCTCCGTGAGCTGCTTCCGGACAGCGGGAGTACCGATCTCGTGGCCGTTAATGTGGTTCACCGGCGCGATCAAGCGGATGCTCGAAATGAGCCAAACGGCGTCCGCGTCGAACAGGTCCTGCGGCACCAGCGGCCCGTAGCCGAGCTCCCACCCTGCAGCCTTCGCGGCGGCGAACAGCGCACCCTGCGATGTGCCGGGAAGGATCCCGCTATCGTGCTGCGGCGTGATGAGTCGTCGAACCGTCCTGACGGAACCGTCGCCGTCGTCCACTGTTTCCAGATGGGCGAGCAACACAGTGGACGTCGGCCCCTCAAGAACACGGCCATCTGTTGAGGTGAAGATGGCGTCATCGGCACCCTGCTTGTGCGCGTAGCGCAGCGCCGCCATGTTCACGGCATAAGACAGCGTCTTGGCTCCCAACAGCAGCCAAGGCGCGCGCTCGCCGGCCTCAGTATCAAAGCCGCGGTCCAGAAGTACGACGTCGATACCCGTCTCGCGCTGCCGGCGGCTTCCCGCGGGTGAAGGCGAAGCCTGTACCCAGCATGTGGGGCTCGCCGCACCTTCAATGCCACGGGTCACGATCAGCTTGACGACGACTTCGTCCTCTTCGGGCGTCGGCGCCGGGTAGACGGTGCGGAATTCGGTGATCGCCGTGTCAATCGCCCTTCGCCAGACGTCCTGCTCCGGGATCGCCAAGTCCAAAGCCGCTGCGGAAGTGCCTAACCGGTTCAGGTGTGCCTGCACTTTGCGCGCCCTGCCCTGGACGGCCAGAAGGGACTCGAACACGCCGTCGCCACGGGTAGCGCCGAGGTCAGTGGCCATGAGCTGGGGCTGGCTTGAATCGGCAATGCGGCCGTTTTCGAAGGCTGGGTCCAGGAAAACGAGGACCGTGGGGGCAGGAGAAGTCATGTTCCCAGCTTAGTGCGGCCCTCCAAAGGGGCGGGGCGGATAGGCTGTGGTCACCGTTAGTTCTTGGACCGTGGGGGTTGTGGAGTGCTTTTTCCTTTTCCGATTGGCTTGGAGTGGACCTGGCTTCTAGGTGCTTGGGCCATTGCGGAAGTCATCATGCGCATCGTGCTGCTGGGGATCATCCCCGGCAACCGTCGCCCCACAACAGCCATGGCCTGGCTTCTGGCTGTTTTCCTCGTCCCGACCGTTGGATTCGTGCTCTTCCTGCTTTTTGGCAATTTCCGCTTGTCCAAGCGGCGGCGTGAACAGCAGGAACAAGTTAATCATCGCGTTCGCGCCGTCACCTCTGACCTGTCCGATCCCGTGAGCACCTATTCCGGCCCGGAGTGGGTGAAGTCAGCGGGTGAGCTGAACCACCGCCTTGGCTCGCTGCCCATGGTGGACGGCAACAAGGTGGAGCTCATTCCTGGTTACAAGGAGTCCATCAAAGCGATGGCCGAGGCGGTCCGGGGCGCCACGGAGTATGTCAACGCGGAGTTCTACATCATGAGCAGCGACTCCGTGACGGACGAGTTACTCACCGAACTCGAGAAGGCTGCCGAGCGCGGAGTCACCGTCAGGTTGCTCTTCGACCACATCGGAACGCTGCGCATCAAGGGCTACCGCCGCCTGGTCCGCCGGCTTAAGGCAGGCCAGATTCAGTGGAAGCGAATGTTGCCGCTGTTGCCTATCCACGGCCAATGGCGCCGCCCGGATCTCAGGAACCACCGCAAGATCCTGGTCATCGACGGGACACTGGCGTTCACGGGCTCGCAGAACCTGATCGAGCCGTCCTACAACAACCCGAAGCATCGCCGTGCGGGCCGTCAATGGGTTGAGCTCATGGCCCGGCTCGAGGGTCCCATCGTGGCCACCCTGAACGTAGTTTTCGCCACGGACTGGCTCAGCGAAACCGACGAGTCACTCGAAAGCCAGCTTCGCCTGCCCTCCCAACCGTCCCCGGGGCACGTCACCGCCCAGGTGGTCCCGAGTGGTCCGGGGTTCGCCACGGAGAACAACCTGCGCTTGTTCAATACGCTGATCTACTCGGCGCAGCACAGGATCTCCATTTGCAGCCCCTACTTCGTGCCTGACGACTCCCTGCTCTATGCCATCACCACGGCGGCCCAGCGGGGCGTTGATGTGGAACTCTTCGTCTCCGAAAAGGGTGATCAATTCCTCGTCCACCACGCCCAACGCTCGTATTACGAAGCGCTCCTCGGAGCAGGCGTCCGCATCTACCTGTACCGCGCGCCGTATGTACTCCACGCCAAGCACTTCACGATCGACGACGAGGTTGCGGTTCTTGGTTCCAGCAACATGGACATGCGCTCCTTCTCCCTGAACATGGAGGTCTCGGTGATGCTCCTGGGCGCCGAAACCGTGAACCTCATGCGGGCCGTGGAGTCCACGTATCGCGAGGTATCCCGTGAGCTTACGTTGGACGACTGGATGGACAGACCCCCCTTGGCCAAGTATGTGGATAACGTCGCGAGATTGACCGCGACGCTCCAGTAATTTGAGTAACACGGCCCTTGAAGCGACGGCCGGCTAGCTGTACACAGACTCAGCCGGGGAAGTCGGCCCCGAGCGTCGACAACACGCCAAACGCCTTGGTCCGGATCTCTTCGTACTCGTCGTCGGCCACGGAGTCCGCGGTGATTGCCCCTCCGATACCCAGGCTGAGCGTGCGCCCGCCGTCGTCGTCGGGATTCACCACGAGGGTACGGATCACGACGGCGAGGTCCGTGGCCGCATTCAGCGAGAAGTAGCCGATTGCTCCCGAATAGATACCGCGGGGACCCGCCTCAAGCTGGTCAAGAATGTCCATGGTGCTGATCTTCGGCGCGCCGGTCATTGAACCGGCAGGGAAGGCCGCAGCCAGTGCCTCTGCCCGCGGAGCGCCCGGGCGAAGGTGCGCGTCCACGGTGCTGACCATTTGATGCACCGTGGCGTAGCTTTCGATCGCGCACAGCCGGCTGACCGTCACCGAGCCGGGAATGGCGAAATGGCTCAGATCATTGCGCAGCAAGTCCACGATCATGATGTTTTCCGCGCGGTCCTTCAGCGAGGTCTCCAGGTCGCGGCGCAGTTCGGCGTCCTCCGTGGGATCGGCGGAACGCCCACGCGTCCCCTTGATCGGCTCGGCCCGCATGCCGCCGTCGGAGAGAATCCGGAGGAAGCGCTCGGGCGAGGTGCTCGCGACGACCAGCTCGCCGAACCGGAGGTAACTGGCAAATGGTGCCGGATTGCGGCGTCGCAACGTCCGATAGCTCTGCCACGGGTCCAGTCCGCTGGCAGGTGCTTCAAGCATGGTGGTCAGACAGACCTCGTACGAGTTGCCTTCGCTGATTTCATGCTGGGCGTCGGCGATTTTGCGCTTATAGTCCGTGGCGCTGTCACGGCAAGTGAATTCCGGAGCCGCCTCGGAAACATGCTCGACGGCGGAAGCCGGGGCGGCTGAAGCAGCCCCGACGGCGGTTCGAGCCTCGCGCAGCCACTCATCGGCGTCGGGCGCGTCCAAGGCGAGCAGCCACACTGTCTGCTCGCGATGATCCAACACCACGGCGCGTCCAGCGAAGAGCAGGGCCGCGTCGGGGGTCCCCGCTTGGACGTCGTTGCCCCCGGTTTCCCGTTTGAGCTCGTAGCCCAGGTAGCCCAACCAGCCGAGCGTGAACTGCCCATCGTAGCCGCGGGGTGCCCGCACGGCCCGTCGTCCCCAGACGGAATCGAGCCAGCGGAAGAAGGGTCCGGAGGTTTTCACGGTGGCTGTTCCGGCGGTCACCTGAGTGGTTCCCTGGCGGTGTTGGACGGACTGGCCGAACGTGCCGCCATCGTCCGCCAGGATGCTGAAGCGGCTGCGGGCAGCGGCCTGGGACGTCCCTGAAACTGCGGACGCATTGGAGGAATCCAACCAGACAGCATTGGTCGAGGAACCGTAGAGGTTCTGAAAGAGCGCCTCGGCGTCCGGAACTGCGCTGATCTTTTCGGACCGGAGTTGCAAGCCTCGACGCGCACTGAGTTCCGGCGAGAGGATCGCTGACAACGACGGCAGGTACCGCATGGCCTGCAGGACATCATCCGGGGCGTTGCCATCCGCGAGGTTCTGCACACGGATGTCTGCTGCGCCGGAAACCGCGTCGGCTGCGAGCCAAACATCCTCCTGGGCAGCCCAGCTGTCCCAATAAGGTTCGTAGGTGTTTCCGTCACGGGCCAAAGCCCGACGACGGCGGTCGTCACCGGGGGATTCGACCCAGACGATGGCGTCCAGCAGGGGACGCGCGGCGTCCGCTGCGGCGCCGACGCCCTCCACGATCACGATTTCGGCTGGCAGCGTTACGTGCAGCGCGCCGTCGTAATGCCGTTCCCAATCCCAGCTGACCCACTCTGCTGCCTCGCCTTGGCTCAAAGGCGTCAGGACCGTTGCGATGTACCTTTCGATGCCTGTGGCAAGGCCGTTCCATCCGGGATAGATGTCTTCCAGATGGAAAAGGGAAACCTTGTGGTGCTCCCGAAGGCGGGCCGCCAACTCGACGGCCAGCGTGGTCTTGCCCGCGCCGGACCGCCCGTCGACGGCGATGATCACGGGTGCAGGGGTCATGACATAGAGGTTACCTGCTGGTGCTCGGTGGCTCCGTTTCGGACGTCGCTGGCGCTACTCCCGGAGTCTTCCGCAAGTGCATCGCTCACGTAGCGCACAATGCCTGGAACAGCGGCTTTGATAAGGGTCCAGGTGTTGTCGAAGTCGGTGTGACCGCCATACCAAGGATCCTCGATGCCCAAATCCAGTGAACTGCGTCCAACCATCATGGGATCGAAGCTGCGAAGCATACGGACTTTGGCCAGCGATTCGCGGTCCGGCGCGCCCTCCTGAAGCCAGCCGAAATGATCGACGTCCAGTGCCAGGATGAGGTCCCGCTCAGCGAACCACTCGCGCCTCCACTGGCGTGCGACGTGGTCCTCCGAAGCGATGTGGTGGGCGGTCAGTTTGCGGGCCGCCCGGGGATCGATCGGGTGCCCCACCTCGTACCCGGTGGTGCCCGCTGAGTCGACCACTGCCAACTTGCCGAGCCCTTCCGCTTCGAAGGCTTCGGTAAGCATGAGCGCTGCCATGGGCGAGCGGCAGATGTTTCCAGTGCAGACCGTGATGATGCGGTATGGGCTCGTCGTTGAGTACATGCAGCAAGCATGGTTGATGGCACCCCTTCTTGGCTAGGGGCCACTTCACAACGATGTCACTTTTCCAGTCAAAGCTGTCACAGGGTGTAGGGGGCGGGCGGTGAAGGTGGCTACTGGACCACTGGAGCGGGCGCAATTTCTGCGGTGGGGGACCCGGCAGACGCTGCTTCGGCAGCCAGCGCGGAGGCAGCCAAGTAGACGGTGCGTACGACGGCGGCGCGTCGCCTCTCGAGGCGGCCGGGGTCGTTCCCGGCCATGAGTCCATCGAGTGCGGGCAGCACGGGGGCCGTATCGCAAAGACTGACGATGGTGATGAGGAGATCACCGGCGTCTTCCTTTGAGATTCCGGGAAGGGCTGCAATGGTGCTGTTGACCTTGGACGCACAGTTGGCCATCCGTTTGGGCAGGCCCACAACTTCGGTGCCGCGTTCCAGGCCTTCCCAGAAGAGAAGGCGTGGCGCGGTGGCATCATCTTGATGATGATCGAACAGACGGCCCGCATAGTTCGCCATGGCCTCTGGGCCCTCGCCGTGGATGGGCACTTCATCCATGAGGGAGCTGAGAGCGGCTACGATGACCGCGTCAAAAAGGCCGTTCTTGTTGCCGAAGTACTGATAGATGCGTTCCTTGTTGACGCCGGCCTCTGCGGCGATGCGATCAATCCGGGCCCCGGCAAGTCCCCGCGTGCAGAACTCAGACGTCGCCGCCTCGAGGAGCAGTGACTTGGTGCGCTCTGTGTCCCATGCCATAAGTACCAGATTACCATTTTCCAACTAAGTAGTTGTAATTGGTGCCGAGTGCCGTTATGGTGGGACAAAGCTAATTGCAACTACCTGGTTGGAGAATGCCATGACCACTCAAGCTGCTACCGAAATCAAGGCTGCTGAAACCACCCCAACCCGTGCCCCGTCCGTGCACATGCGGGCCCTCATCACCTGGATCGCGATCTTCCCCTTGGTCTCCATCGGCATGCTGTTGCTCGGGCCGATCATGGAGCCGTGGCACCCAATTCTGCGGGCACTCGTGCTGACAGCCCTGGTGGTCCCGGCCGCCGTCTATTTTGTGGTCCCACGACTGTTTGCCGGCCATGGCGCACTTAGCCGCAAGGCCGCTGAGCGTTCGGCCCGGCGAGCGGCCCGCCAGTCCGCTTAACCCATGTAGGTCGCAGATCAGGCGGCGCTGCGACCTACATGGGTGGGAGTGCTGGGACTAAACGCCCCGCAGGCGCTCGACGTCCGCGATGCTGGGATAGGCGGCCTGGGTGCCCTTCTTCGTGGCGGCCAACGCGGCAGCCACTGATGCAAAGCTTGCAGCATCCGCGAGGGAATCGCCTGCAGCAAGGCGTGCAGCGACAGCTCCCGTGAATGCGTCACCCGCACCGGTGGTGTCTACGGCCGAAACGCGGGTAGGGGCAATGCGGGTGATCTGGTCCTGGGTCCCGCGGGCCAACGAATCCAGCACAACAGACCCGTGGGCGCCCAGCGTTACCAGCACGCGCTGCAAACCCCTGTCGGCAAACTGGCTCCGAACCGGCTCCCATGCTTCGGCCTCCGCGTCGGCGTCAGGAACGTCGGCTTCGCCACCCAGGAACAGGGAGGCCTCGTGCGCATTGACCAGCAGCACGTCGCTCAACCCGGCCAGAACCTCCGGTACCTCTGCGTAAGGCGAGAGATTCAACAAGACGGTAGCGTCGGCGTCGTGCCCTGCTTGTGCAGCGGCGATCACAGTATCGATCGCGACTTCAAGGCAGAGGCAGACCACCGCAGCACTGTTGATGGCGTCCGCTGCCGCGCGCACGTCTGCCGGGGTTAGAGTCCCGTTTGCCCCGGCCGAGATGATGATGCTGTTCTCGCCGCTGGCATCCACCGAGATGACCGCGACGCCCGTCGCGGCGTCCGAGCGTCGGACGCGGGTGACGTCCACTCCGGCGTTGGCGGCCGAGCCCAGGAGCATGCTTCCGTTGGCGTCATCGCCCACTGCGCCCACCAAGCTGACCTGGGCGCCGAGCTTGCTGGCCGCCACCGCCTGATTGGCGCTCTTGCCGCCGGGGTTTACGGCGAAACCATTGCCGTGGACCGTCTCGCCGGGCTTGGGAAGGCGGTCGCAGTAAATAGTCAGGTCGGCGTTCAGGGAGCCGACGACGACTATCCCCGCCGTGGGTGCGCCGGCTTCTGTGCTCATTTGCTTGCCTTGACTTCAGCCGCCTCTGCCTCTGCGACTTCTGCATCCAGTGGTTTCGGGATCAGCAGTGAGGCGGCGAAGGCGGCAAGCGTAATGGCGAGACCCACCACCACAACGGTGAGGTACGACGCCTTTGCGTCACCCAGTGCGGACGTCGCAACGAGGACCGCGGGCAGGACCAGGAAGCTTAGGCCGGCGCCGAGGTTGAAAGCGCCCGCATTCATTCCAGGGAGGAAGCCCGGGTTGCCTTGAGGCGAGAGGACGACGCCCAGTCCGTTCAGCATGATGTTGACGGTACCGGCGTACATGATGCCCAGCAAGGCCGTGCCCACGATCATCATCGGCAGGTTGTTCAGGCCGAAGAACGCGATGATCGCCAAGGCCACAAGGCTGCCCAGCAGTCCGATGCGAAGGACCTTCGTGTAGCCGAGGACCGGGGCGAGCCTGCCGCTGATCGGGCCGAAGAGCCAACCCAGCAGTGCGTACGGCGTAAGGATCATGAGCGACATCTCGGTGGGGCCCACGCCGAAGCCGGGTTCGGCCGCCTGAACGAACGCCGGGATGATCCCATTGACGACCGCGAAGATACCGGTCATGGTCAGTGTGGTGGTCAAAAGCGGCGCCCACGTGGAACGCTGCCGCAGGTGCACGGTTTCCACCATGGGCTGCTTGGCGCGCTTTTCAACAGTCCAGAACGCGAAGAACGCGACGGCGGCAACCAGGATCAGGCCAAAGGCCAACGTTAACGTCCCCGCATCAAAGGCCGTGGCCAGTTTGGAGCCTTCGTTCAAGGCTGTCAGGAGGGCGCCTACCGCGATCACGATGAAGAACACGCCCAGCCAGTCCATGGTGGTTCCGGCAGCAGGTTTGCTCTCTCCCGCCAGGACGGCGATAAGGACCGTTGCCACAAGGGCCAGGGCAACCATGAGCCAGAAAATGCTGCGGAATCCGAAGTTCTCGGCGAAGTAGCCGCCCACGAACGAGTCGACACCAGCCACGCCACCGTTCACTGCAGTGATGAGGCCCATGAGGGTGCCGTATTTGCGCGGGTTGCTCACTGCGGAGCGGAGCATGATGAGGCAGAGGGGGACAGTGGGACCGCTGACGCCCTGGATGATGCGGCCTACGAAGAGCCACGTGACATCCGGTGCGAGTGCCGCGATGACCGAACCAACAGCCATCAGGAGCATCATGCCCACAAGGATCTTCTTGCGGCCCACGATGTCGCTCAGGCGGGGCAGGAAGAGGGAGAACAGTGCTGCGGCGGTGAAGAACCAGGTCTGGGACAGGCCGATGGTGGCTTGGTCCGTCTGGAGCTCATTGCCCATGGTGACCAAGGCGGGGCTGAGCATGGAGGCGTTGAGCTGGAAGGCAACACAGGCTGCCAGAAGGGCCACCATGAGTGCAATGACGTTACCCCGGGCGGGCTTGGTTTCCGGTACGAGGACGGACATTACTTTGCCTCTCCGGCTGCGACGTTAACCGCGGCGGTGGCGTCAGCGCCGCCGTCGAGCGTTGGTTCACCGATCCGTTCGATCGCATCGGTGACAAGATCCCAGAACTTCCTGTGATCCAGATCCACGGCCACGGACGTATGGCAGTCCTCCGGGGCGGGCGCGCGGAAGTCCGCCACCGTCATGCCGAGGGTGAGCTTGCCCTGCAGTTCGATGTCCACCGGCACCTTGCGTGTGGTCATCACGGTGGGGTCGATGACGTAGGCAACTGCGCAGGGATCGTGGACCGGCGGGAAATCGAAGCCCTGGGCATCCTTGTAGGTCTTCTGGAAGAAGTCCATGAGTTCCATGACGAACTTGGCCGGCGTGGTGCCGATGGCCGCGATGCGGTCCACCACCTCGTCCGTGGCCAGCGCCTGGTGCGTGAGGTCCAAGCCGACCATCACCACGGGCCACTTTTCATTAAAGACAATGTGCGCGGCTTCGGGGTCGATGATGATGTTGAACTCCGCCACGGCACTCCAGTTGCCCACGTGGTAGCCGCCGCCCATGAGGACAACTTCCTTCACGCGCTCCACGATGCGCGGCTCCTTGCGGGCAGCCATGGCGATGTTCGTCAGGCCCGCGGTAGGCACCAGGGTGATGGTGCCCGGTTCGTGTGCCATGACGGTTTCAATGATGAGGTCGACGGCGTGGCGCGGGTCCAGTTCGATGGTGGGCTCGGGCTGTTCCGGACCATCCATGCCGGATTGGCCGTGGATGGTGGGGGCCGTCTCGATGGTTCGAACCAGGGGGCGGTCACAACCTGCGGCGAACGGAACGCCGGTGATGCCAGCGATGGTGGCTACCGAGAGGGCGTTGCGCGTGACTTTTTCAAGGGTCTGGTTGCCCACCACCGTTGTCACTGCAAGCAGCTCGATGTCCGGGTTGCCGTGGGCCAGCAGCAATGCCACTGCGTCGTCATGGCCGGGGTCGCAGTCAAGAATGATCCTCTTGCGTGCTGTCATGGGGTTGGGGTCCACGTTTGTCTCCACGTCATTGGGGCCTGCCAGGTTCTTGCCCGAAGCAGGGCGGTAAGCATTCATGGGAATTCTGGCACTGCTTTGGGGGTCGCGTCAAACGCTTAACGTAATTCGCGTTAAGCGCTTGATCCCTTGCGGCGACTGTAAGGTCTGCAACAACGCTACGATCGATGCATGGATACCTTGGATCGGCGGAACGCCCGCGCGCCCCGTGTGACGGCTGCGATGGTGGCCGCCCGGGCCGGGGTTTCCACTGCCACCGTCTCATTGGTGGCCAACGGTAAGACGCAAGGACGAGTATCCGAGGACAACATCTCACGCGTCCGATCAGCGATCGCCGAACTTGGCTATGTGGTTGACAGCATTGGGAGTTCGCTGGCTCGCGGAGTCAGCTCCATCGTCATCCTCGTGACGCCGGACGTGTCCAACCCGTTCTTCGCCAACGTCATCGCAGGCGTCCGGGAATCACTCGGCCCGGCTTACCAACTGCTGCTCTCGGTGACCGACGCAGGGGAGTCGCCGCAGGCCGAGGATGTCCGCAAATTGTTGGCACTCCGTCCGGCCGGCTTGCTCGTGGGCGCCCCCAGTGCCGAGTTCCTGGAGGACCTGTCCGCGGCAGGACCGCTTGTGCTCCTCGATGCGCCGGGGCTCGAGTCCTACGCGCCGTCCGTAAATCTTGACGTCGCCCAAGGCGCGCGTGAGTTGGCCCGGCACCTCGCAGCGTCCGGACATACCCGCGCCGCCTACGTGGACGGCATCACCGGCACCACCACTTTCCACCTCCGCAGGGAAGCTTTCCTTGAGGAGGCCGCCGCGTGCGGACTGTTGGTGGCCGGTGCGCATGTCATCAGTACCGCGATCGACGTCGGTGCTGCCGCCGCCGCGTTCGCCGACGCTTGGCCTGCCTGGCAGCGGGAGGGGGTGACCGCCGTCGTCTGCGGTACCGATACCCACGCCTATGGCGTGCTGCAGGAAGCGCGTGTGGCGGGCGTCCGGATTCCTGCCGAATTGGCAGTGGCGGGCTTCGACGATCTCCCGTATTCGGCCACCAGCAATCCCAGCCTCACGAGCGTGCACCTGCCGGCGACCCCGCTTGGACGAAGGGCGGGGGAGCAACTCCGCGGGCTCATGGAAGGCCTGGATTTGGAGGAGCCGCACGTGACGCTGGAGAGCTCACTGGTGGTTCGCGGTTCTACATCGCTGGGTTAGCCAATAGCGGGCGAAGCTGTGCCTCCGAGACGGGGTTCGACACCGTGAAATAGATCTGGGGCGCCGTCATATCGCCCCAATCTTCCTTCTTCACCCGTACAGCGTCAGGTGTTACTTCGGCGATCCGGACGCGCAGCCACGCGCCGTCGTCGAGTAACAATTCGTGGGGGTCGGCGAGGTAGCGCAGGCCGAGGGCATCGAGTGTTTCCTCGGCGGTGAACCAATCCACTTCGTCCGTGCGTGGGCGTCCCAGCATGTCGATTGCGACGAATCCGTCACCTGCGGGTTTCATCCACCCCACGTGCTCGCCATCGTCCGAACGTCGGTGCTCGATCCAGTCCGCTTCCATGCCTCGACGGTAGCACCGTGTCCCGGCCGCCGTGGCTAGTGGATGACCGCGAGCAGGATACCCACGAGGACAAACAGGCAGCCGAAGACGCGGTTGAGGACTTTCTGGCCGTGCTGGTCATGCGTGAACCGTTGGAATGACCGTGCGGCCAAGGCGAAGAAGAACCACATCACCATGATGTCGATGAACAACACCGTCGCTGTCAGCACCGCGTATTGCTGGAGCAGCGGCTGGTCCGGCCTGATGAACTGCGGCATGAAGGCCAGGAAGAAGACGATTGCTTTGGGGTTCAGCAGGTTCACCCAGACGCCGCGTTGGAACATCGAGAGGGCGGACTCGTTCTTCTTGTTCGCGACCTCTTCTTTGTCCAGGTCCGGCTTGTGCAGGAACTGCCGGATGCCGAGGTACACCAGGTAGGCCGCTCCGGCGTAGCGGATGACGTTGAAGATCACCGGCGAATTGGAGACCAGTACGCCGACGCCCAAAGCGACGATCACGATGTGGATGACCAAGGCCAACTGCTGGCCCAGGATGCCCCAGATGGAGCGTCGGAAGCCCGAATTGAGCGAGTTGCTCATGGTGAAAATGGCGCCGGCGCCGGGAGTGAAACTGATCAGGGTGCCGGCACCAACCAGGGCCAGCCAAAGTGAAAACTGCACATCTCAGCTTATGCCGGTGAGGAGGGTGCCCGGGACGCGTTGGGTCCTGACCTTGTTTGGCCGCCCAGACAGCCGATTGAAGCCTAAATGGGTTGATTTCCGGGCACCGTGAGCCCAAAGAGGGTCAGGAGGTCACGGCTTAGGGCAAACTGGTGCCGTGAGCGGAATCCCCTGGGTACTGCACGTTGACCTCGACCAGTTCATTGCGGCTGTCGAGGTCCTCCGGCGCCCCGAGCTCGCTGGCAAACCCATCATTGTGGGTGGCCGGGGAGATCCGACGGAACGTGCTGTGGTGTCCACGGCCTCATATGAAGCCAGGGCGTTCGGCGTCGGTTCTGGAATGCCACTGCGAATAGCGGCCCGGAAAGTGCCGGACGCCGTGATTCTTCCCGTCGACCAGGAGGCTTACCTGGCGGCCTCGGACGTGGTGATGTCCACCCTGCGGGAGCAACCCGGCGGTACCGTGCAGGTGCTGGGCTGGGATGAAGCCTTTGTGGGCATAGAAACCGAGGATCCAGAGGCTTACGCGCGGCGGGTGCAGGCCGCCGTCCTGGAACGAACGCGGTTGCATTGCAGCATCGGTATCGGCGACACGCTGGTACGCGCCAAAGTGGCCACGGGGTTCGGTAAGCCTGCCGGAATCTTCAGGCTCACCGCGGAGAACTGGCTCACGGTCATGGGCAGTCGGCCCACCAAGGAGCTATGGGGCGTTGGACCCAAGGTCTCGGCCCGGTTGGCCAAACTTGGGATCACCACAGTCGCCGAGCTTGCCGCGTCCGATCCTCAGCAATTGGTCCCGGAGTTCGGCCCCAAGATGGGCCCTTGGTATGCGCAGCTGGGACGAGGTGAAGGCGCCAATGAAGTGGACGACACCCCGTGGGTTGCCCGGGCACACGGCCGCGAGACCACGTTCCAGCAGGACCTCACGGAACCTTCCCAGATCAGCGACGCCATCAAGGAGCTGACGGCGCGCGTCCTCGAAGACGTGGCGGCCGAGGGGCGGCCGGTGGTGGGGCTGACCCTCAAAGTCCGGTACGCCCCGTTCTTCACCAAGACCTACGCAAGGAAGATTCCAGAGACCTTCGACCGGGACGAAGTCCTCGCGCAAGCCTTGGACGTCACGGCGCGGATCGAGCCCGACCGTCCCATCCGGCTTCTGGGGCTACGCGCCGAAATGTCGATGCCCGCCGACGCCCGAAAGGGGCACACCCCGACGCGCAGCGGATGGTGACATGCACGACGGCGGCAGGCCGGCTACCAGCGCGGGTGGATCGCTTCGCGGAAATAGCGGTCATAGATGTCCTGGACCCCAGCGGTGAGCCCCGAACCTACGGACTGCATCGCTCCCGCCTCAGCGTTTGCATGTGCCTGTGCTGAAGAACGGGCACCGGGGATGACCGTGCTGACGCCGTCCTGGGCGATCACCCAGGCGAGGGCGGCTTGCGCGGTGCTGACGCCGTCGGGCACTAATGCGCTGAACTCTTGGGCGGCCTTGACACCGGTGGCGAAATCGACGCCTGAGAAGGTCTCGCCGACGTCGAACGAGGAGCCGTCGCGGTTGTAGTTGCGGTGGTCGTTCTCCGCGAACTCGGTTTCCGGCGTGTACTTTCCGGACAGCAGCCCGGAGGCCAGCGGCACCCTGGCGATGATGCCGACTCCGGCCTGCTTCGCTGCCGGGAGAACTTCATCGAGCGGCTTCAGCCGGAAGGCGTTAAGGATGATCTGAACGGACGCCGTATTCCCGCGGTTGATGGCTTCAAGGGCTTCGTCAGTCCGCTCGACGCTGACGCCGTAGTTGCGGATAACGCCTTCGCTGACGAGGGTGTCCAGTGCGTCGTACACCTCATCCCGCGTGTAGACGGCCGTGGGCGGGCAATGCAATTGGACGAGGTCCAACGTGTCCTGCTGCAAGTTCCGGCGCGAACGGTCAGTCCATTCGCGGAAGTTGGCGAGGGTGTAGTTTTCGGGCACTTGGTCCACGCGCCGGCCCATCTTGGTGGCAACCATCAGGTCCAGACCGGGATTGGCGCGGAGGAAGCGTCCGATCAGCTGCTCGCTTCGGCCATCGCCGTAGACATCGGCGGTGTCGAAGAAAGTGACGCCGCCGTCAACCGAGGCCTCCAGGACGCTAAGTGCGTCTTCCTCTGTTACGTCGCCCCAGTCCGCTCCGAGTTGCCACGTGCCTAATCCAACAGTGGACACCCACCGGCCGGTCTTACCAAGTATGCGTTGTTCCATGGATTCGACTATATGGGGTCAATGCTCGTCCATTCGCGCCACTTTCCCCATCAGGTACCGCCGCTCCTGCAGGCTGCCCGTTTTCTTGGCGGCGGCGAGGTAGGCGGCGCGCGCGTCCACATAAGAGCCCGCCATTTCATGCAGGTGGCCCCGCACCGCATCCAGGCGGTGCGACCGACCGATGGCCGAATCCAGCCCGGTGAGCAGCTCAAGCCCGGCTGCTGGCCCACTCACCATGGCCACAGCCACAGCACGATTCAGGGTCACCACGGGACTGGGCGCTACGGCTTCAAGGACCGTGTACAAGGCGAGAATCTGCGGCCAGTCTGTTTCGGCATCAGACGGCGCCTCCGCATGTACGGCCGCGATCGCGGCTTGGAGTTGGTACGGCCCAGCTGCGCCGCGGCCGAGCACGGAAGACAGGAGTGCGATGCCTTCCTCTATCTGCCCGCGGTTCCATAAACTCCGGTCCTGTTCGGACAGTGGCACGGGCATTCCGTCAGCCAGGGTGCGCGCGGCACGACGGGAGTCCGTCAGCAGCATGAGCGCGAGCAAACCGGTAGCCTCGAACTCACCGGGCGCGGCGCTCACCAGCAGGCGCGTCAAGCGGATCGCTTCGGCGGTGAGGTCTTCACGTTGCAGTGAGTCGCCCGAGCTTGCGGCGTAGCCTTCGTTGAAGATCAGGTACAGGACGTGAAGTACGACGCCGAGCCTGGCTTTCCGCTCGGACTCCGGCGGCATGTCGAACCGGGCGCCTGCCCTCTGGATCCCTTGTTTCGCACGGCTGATGCGCTGGCCCATGGTCGCCTCGGGGACGAGGAAAGCAGAGGCGATTTCCGCCGTCGTGAGTCCTCCTACGGCCCGGAGCGTCAAGGCGAGTTGCGAGGGTGCACTGATGGAGGGGTGGCAACAAAGGAACATCAGGGTCAGGGTGTCGTCGGCTTCAGACGCGGTGGCGTCCTGGAAGCTGACTTCCATTGCGGCGACGCGTTCCTCCCGGGCGCGGCGCGCGCGTTCACTGCGCCACACATCAACCAGCCGGCGCGATGCGACAGCCAGCAGCCATCCCTTGGGATTTGTTGGCAGCCCGGTTGGCCACTGCAGTGCGGCCTCAATGAGTGCCTCTTGCACGGCATCCTCGCAGGCGTCGAACTGTCCGTGATTGCGTGCCAGCACGCCGAGGACCTGCGGCGCCAAGGTGCGCAGCAGGTCCTCGATGTCGCGTGGGGGAACGGCCAAACTAGACCTCCGGCGGGCCGTCCGGGATAGCGCGGAGCTCCACCACCTGGGAGTACTTGACGATGCTCGAGCAAATTTCCACGGCACGTTCCTCGCTGGCGACGTCCACCACCCAGTACCCGATCAGCGATTCCTTCGACTCGGCATACGGGCCGTCCGTGGTGATGACGCCATCCGGGGTCTGCTTCACGAGCTTCGCGGTGCTGCCATCAGCCAGCCCTGCGTTGAAGACGAGTTCACCGGAGTCGCGGAGGTCCTTGTCGATCTGGATCATGAACCCGATCATTTCCTTGACCCACTCCGGATCGGCCGTTTCCATCATGCCCTCGGCGGACCCGAACATCATGATCATGTATTTCATCTCAAACTCCTTATGAAGTGGCGCCCTGTTTGGGTGCTTTCACTCATGGGTCGGAACTGCGGGGCGCTTTTCTACATGGCTCGGCAAAGTTTTTGCGAAATTTCTTTCCTGACCTAGGAAGCCACGCGCAACCTAGGCCCGGGCGATCACCTCGCCGTTGGGAATGAGGAAGTAGCCATCGTCCGTGGCTCCCCAGCGGTGCCAGCCCGCAGCGATCCGGGCGAGGTCGGCCTCATTGGCGAACCCGTATTCGAGGGCTTGCTCGGCAAAAGCGGAGTGGAGGACACGTTCGCTCCACACACGGGACTGCCATGCCCGTTGTTGGGCTGTGGCATAGAGCCAATTGCTGCTGCTGGGTGCCACTTGGGCAAAGCCTGCCTGCTGCGCCCACGACACCAATCGACGGCCGGCATCCGGTTCGGCACCGTTGCGCCGTGCGATCTTCTGGTAGAGCTCCATCCAGTCATCGAGCTCGGGGACTTCCGGGTACCAGCTCATGCCGTGGAAATCGGCGTCGCGGACGGCCACGATCGCGCCCGGTTTTGCCACGCGGCGCATCTCACGCAGCGCGGCGACGGGATCGGTGAGGTGCTGGAGGACTTGATGGGCGTGGACGAGGTCGAAGGTCTCGTCCTCAAACTCGAGATCGTAGATGTTGCCGGTTCGGAACTCCACGTTGTCTACGCCACGATCCTTTGCCAGTTCCGTTGCCTGGGCGACGATGTCCGCCGAGCGATCCAAGCCGATGACCTGCGCGGGTGCAACCAGCCCCGCGAAATCGCACGTGATGCTGCCCGGTCCGCACCCGACGTCGAGGACCGACGTCCCCGGGGTGAGATGCGGAATGACAAACGCGGCCGAATTCTCGGCCGTCCGCGAGGCGTGGGCCCGGACAACCGACTCGTGGTGCCCGTGGGTGTAAACATCTTCAGGCTGCTGCGCGTTCATAGGGAAACGCTACAACTTCGCCGGTGGATTTAGGCGGAATGCGGTTAGTTGCCGTTCTCCGCGGTTTCCGTGCGGGCCGCTGCGGTGGCCTCGATCATGTCTGTCATGAAGCGTCGGACAACGTCCAGTTCGTCAGCACTGTAAGCGCCCATGGCTTTGCCCATTCGCAGAGCCAGCGGCATGAACATGGCACTTCCATCCCGGTAGGCCTTTGGTGTCATGATCAACTGGATCTGGCGCCGGTCCGTGCCGACACGTTCGCGCACCACGTGTCCCGAGGCGTGAAGCCGGTCCACCAACGCGGTAGTGGCGGGGGAACTCAGGCGTAGTTCGTTGCGCAGGACGCCAGGTGTAACAACCCGGCCCGCGGCAGAATGTCGCATGATCACTGCAAGGGCGTTGAGATCCGTCCGGTGCATATCGTTCCGGCCGCCGGCTGCGTCGACGTAGTGGTTGGCTTCCAGGGTGAAGTCCTGAAGGAGCCGCACCAAGTCCTGGGGTGCCGTTGTTTCCGGGCGTTCGCCACCGGGGTGCGGGCCTGAAACTTCAGCCATCCTGCCCTCCCACCTGCGTTCGACCGTGATTACTGCCCTGTCGGATATTACTCCCAGCCCAACAGGAATCCGGCATCAGTAAATGGTTCACTGTTGGAATAGTTCCATGGTAGAGATATTCTGTGGTGGAATAAAGACTTTCCCATGTCTCGGAAGAAGGACCCATGAACCCGAAGAAGGTACCTTTCTGGCTTCGATGGCTGGTGCCGGTGGTGCTTGTCATCATCTGGCTTGGCATCGCCGGCGTTGGCGGCCCAACGTTCGGGCGGTTGGACGAGGTCTCCTCCAATGACCAGGCTTCGTTCCTCCCGGCAGGCGCCGAAGCGACGGAAGCAGGCAACCGGCAGGCGAGGTTCCGGGACTCCAAGGAGATCCCTGCGGTGGTCATCGTTGAGAACGGGACCGCCTTCACCCCGGCCCAGCTTGGCGAAGCAGCCCAACTGAAAGCTGACATCGAGGCACTCAGGCTGGGTGACGCCGTCGTCGGGCCTCTTCCCTCGGAGGACGGGAAAGCGGTCCAGTTCATCGTGCCAATAGCATCTTCGGATGAGCTGCGTGACAAGATCCAGGAGCTCCGAGACGTTGTTCAACCGGGTGCCCCGGAGGGAATACGAGCGTTTGTCACGGGTCCCGCGGGCCTGACCGCTGATCTGGTGAACGCGTTCGGCGGTATCGACGGAATCCTCCTGCTCGTCGCGCTTGGCGCCGTGTTTGTCATTCTGCTGCTCGTGTACCGCTCGCTCGTGCTGCCTCTGGCGGTCCTCCTGACATCGGTTTTTGCGCTTTGCGCAGCCATTCTCCTGGTGTTCGCGATGGCCAAACTGGGGTGGATCCAGCTGAACGGCCAGAGCCAAGGCATCCTGTCCATCCTGGTGATTGGTGCGGCCACGGATTATGCGCTGCTGTATGTGGCCCGGTTCCGCGAGGCCCTGACCCACACAACCAACCGTACGAGGGCAGTGCTCACAGCATGGAAGGCCTCCTTCGAACCGATCCTCGCGTCCGGCGCGACAGTCATCATCGCCCTGCTTTGCCTGCTCTTCTCCGATCTGAACTCCAACAAGGCGCTGGGCCCTGTGGCAGCCGCCGGAATCCTTTGCTCGCTCTTCGCCGCGCTTACCCTCCTCCCGGCGCTCATGGCCCTGCTGGGCCGCGCCGCCTTCTGGCCTTTCCGTCCCAAGCTCCTGCCCGACGACGAAGGCGAACCTGAGCTGGTTACTGGACTTGAAGGGCAAAAGGGCCTGTGGCGCGCAACTGCTTCCTTGGTTTCCCGCCGGCCGCGCGCCGTATGGGTGGCTTCGGTCCTGCTGCTCCTGGTGGCCTCAGCAGGAGTCCTGCAATTGAAGGCCAACGGTGTCCCCCAAACGGACGTCATCCTCTCGGCCTCCGACGCCGTGGACGGCCAGGACGCGCTGGCGCGGCATTTCGACGCCGGCAGCGGCAGCCCCGTCGTCGTGGTCGCTTCCGAAGATGCCGCGCAGGAAGTGCTGGACAAGGTCAAAGGGGCCGACGGCGTGGGGGACGCCTATCTCCTGGCTGACGGAAATGTGCCCATCACCGGCGCCCCGGGCACTCCGACCGATCCTGCCGTCCGTGAGGGCAAGGTGCTGATCAATGCGACGCTCGACTCTGCCGCCGACTCGATTCAAGCTGAAGAAACAGTTAAGTCCTTGCGGGTGGCAGTCAAAGAGGCCGGCGCCGACGCCTTGGTCGGCGGGGTTACTGCCACTGCGCTGGACACCAATACCACCGCGCAGCGCGACTTGGTGGTCATCATCCCCATCGTCCTGGTGGTCATCCTCTTCATCCTGATGCTTCTGCTGCGCTCCGTTGTGGCGCCTGTGCTGCTGGTGTTGTCCGTGGTCCTGTCCTATGCGGCAGCAATGGGCGTCTCGGCCTGGGTCTTCAACGGCGTCTTCGGATTCTCAGGAGCCGATGCCACGGTTCCCCTCTTCGGGTTCGTCTTCCTGGTGGCATTGGGTGTGGACTACAACATCTTCCTGATGAGCAGGGTGCGTGAGGAATCGTTGAAGCACGGGACACGGCCTGGAATCCTGCGTGGGTTGGGCGTTACAGGTGGAGTGATTACGTCAGCCGGTGTTGTGTTGGCTGCTACCTTTGCCGCCCTCGGAGTCATTCCCATCATGTTCCTGGTGCAGTTGGCGTTCATCGTGGCCTTCGGGGTACTGCTGGATACCATTCTGGTCCGCTCACTGTTGGTGCCCGCACTCGCGTACGACATCGGACACCGGATTTGGTGGCCAGGGAAGCCCGGCCGCCAGGCTGATGCGGTGACGCGTCCCCGGGAGGAGGAGCGAACGGCGGTGGGGCGGTAGTTCGTTATTCGGCTGCGACGACGTAGCCCGCGCCTCCGTCCACGGTGACTCGTTGGCCCGTCCTGAGCAATCGGGTTGCGTTGCCGGTTCCCACGACTGCGGGTATGCCGTACTCCCGGGCAACCAGCGACGCGTGGGCGGCGAGGGTGCCGCCGTCGGTGACCACCGCGGCGGCCCGAGCGAAAAGGGGCGTCCAGGCGGGTGCGGTGGATCGCGCTACGAGTATCTCGCCGTCGAGGAAGCTGTCGAATTCCTCCAAGCCTGACATAACCCGCACTCTGCCCGTGGCGCGTCCAGTGCTGGCCGGGTGGCCGACAATCGCACCCGCAGGAACCTCGTGGGTTGTCCTGGCTGCCTCAACTGCGCTCGCCACGGGATCACCTCCGAATCTGCCCGGTTCCCCAATGATGAGTGGTGCGTCCAGACGCCGTTGCATCTGCCATATTGCACGGCGGTTTCCTACCAGCTCCCTTTGGTCCACCGACGCGTTCATCACCTCACTCAGGTGGAGGAAATGGATGTCCTGCGGGTCCTCGATGGCTCCTGCGGCAGCGAGGATTTCTCCCAGCCGTTTGGCGCAACGGCGCAGGACCGGCCATCCCAGGGTGAGGTAAAGGGACTGTTCTTCCCGAAGGGCGGCGTAGTACTGGGCCATCGTTAGGAGGGAATCAAAGCGGGTGAGGACCCTGGGACTATCAAGCAGCACTGCCCTGGCCGCCGCTTCGGCTGCGTTCCGCTGTGCGTCGAGCGCCTCCTTTCCTGCGGTGGTTGAATCCGTTTGAGGGCTTCGGATGCCGGCCTCGCCGTAGGTCGGGTGGTACCAGTCGAGAGAGTAGACGGCCGATCCCGATGGTGTCGCAGTGCTGCCGGTGAGGCCGCGGAGGAGTGCCTGATGGCCGAGCAGCCCTGCGGGTTTGTCGCTCAGGGAAGCGGCTAGGTGCTTTTGCCAGAACCTGGCCAGGGCCGCTTCGATTTTCCAAGCAGATCCACCCACCACGGCCAAGGACCAGAGGTAGGTTCCCGCCTGCCGGGCGATGGCATCCACAAGCTCGATGAGCCTTGCCGGGGAAGCTGTGTCCACCTCTTGCTCGGCACTGCGCACGAGTTCCCGATAGTCGGGCAGCAGCTGGTGTCGCCATTTCAACTCCAGCCCATGGAGAACAGCGCGGTGTGCCGCAGCCGGATTGCGGGAGACCCGGAGAAGGACGTTGAAAAGGAACCATGGCAGGCGACCACGGCTTCGAACTATCAAAGGTGCCACAATCCTTGGGGACGGAATTGGCGGGGCGTTGTAATACCAGCCGTTGACGGAGCCGTAACGAAACGGCACCCGCACCTGAATATCGTCCTCCATGCCGTCGAGATACCCGGCCTCGATCCGGGGCAGAAGCCAGTCCTCGAACAGCGGCGTCATGGGATCTGGAAGCCATTCACCGAGCCTGAAGTTCCGTGCCCATAGGCCTTCGCCCGGAGCCGTCCAAGCTACTGGCGTGGGAACCGCCGTCATCGGGCGGGCCTGAAGAAGGAACAAGGCACCGTCGTGGTCCAGCGCCCACTCGATGTCTTGCGGCACTCCCGCTCGTTCGTGGATCCGACGGGCCAGCGCCGCTACTTGCCGTGCTTGGTCCGAGGTGAGGATGCTGCCGTCCCTGTTGCACATGGTGGCGCTGGCGCGGACTGTCCATTGCTCTCCGACTGCTTCACCGGACACCAGCGACTCCCCAAGACCGGCGACGGCAGTGACAATGGTTTCGTCGAGGTCGCCGGTCAGTGGGTTGGCAGTAAAGGCAACGCCGGCGGCATGGGGCTGGACCATCTGTTGAACGAGTACCGCCATGGAAGGGCTTGCCGCATCGCTGCGGGCCGCCGCTCCGAGAGCCGTCTCATACACAGCAACACGTTGCTCCGCAGCGGAGGCAAAGCATTGCCCGACAGCCTTCTCGAGGTCATCCCGCTCAACGTTCAGCAAGGTTTCGTAGAGACCTGCATAGGAAGCGCCGGCGAGGTCCTCGGCGGCGGAAGAGGACCTGACAGCGTACGGCCCCGGCCCTATCCTGCCGGCAGCAACTTTCAAAGCGCCCGCGAGATTATTGCCGAGTTGCCCGACCACCTCCGACGTGACGACGAACCCCGCTGGCACCTTGAAACCCTCTGCCGTGAGCTCGGAAAGAGTGGCTGCTTTGCTACCCAACACCGTGCGGTCCGCGCTCGCAGAGCCAAGCTGCGGCAACTCACTGATAGCCATGGCTCTCCCTCTTCGCAGACACTTGCGGTTTCAGACAGTCGCGGAGCGTCTTTCGATCATTATGGTGTCGCGCCATTGCCCCGCCCATGGGCCAATGGGCATCCGGGCAATCCGATGCCGTCGGCCGACAACCGTGAAGCCCTCCGCAACATGCAGCCGGAGGCTCGCTTCATTCTCGGGAAAGACGCTGGCCTGGATCGTCCAGATTCCTGCTTCTTCCGTGGACGTGATCAGCGCGCGGAGAAGGACCTTGCCTACACCCAAACCACGGGCTTCCCCGCCCACGTAAATGGAATGCTCCACGACGCCCGCATACGCTGCACGCGAGGAGATGGCGGATACGGCTGCCCAACCGAGGATCCGGCCTCCTGCTTCCGCTACCAGCCGGTGATCTTTGAGCCTTGTAGCGTCGAATTGCTCCCACTCAGGAGCAGCGGGCTCAAACGTGGCGTTCCCGGACTCGATGCCTTCAGTGAAGATCTCCCGGACCACCGGCCAATCGGTACGGGTCATTTTGCGGATCCGGACCTCGCTGTTGACTAATGACGGTCTTGTCCATGTAGTCTCCCTTGGCCCTGCAGCCTCCCTTGTCACAGGGTCTCCAGCAGGCCGGAAGTGCGCTCAATGGCACCCGGGACCAAGGAGTAGTAAGCCCATGTGCCCCGCTTTTCGCGGTGCAGAAGACCGGCATCCACGAGGATCTTTAAGTGGTGTGAGACTGTCGGCTGGCCGAGGTCCAAGGGCTCGGTGAGATCGCAGACGCAAGCTTCGCCGCTGTGTGCGCTTTTGACGATGGACAACAGACGAAGGCGGTTGGGATCGGCCAGCGCCTTAAACACGGAGGCGCGGACCTGGGCCTCATAGGCATCGAGGGACGGCTGGGCTGAAGGCTCGCAGCAGGCTTCATCGCCAGCACTTGCCGGCCTATCCACAGCTGGGAGTTCGTCCGCGTGCAGCAGTTGAAGGGTTTGCGGGGAGTCCATATATCCATTATGCACATAGATTGACAATCATCGATATAGCTGCTGATACTTATATCGAACTTTATCAATCTAATGCCCTGGCTGTTGCCGGGCAGAATTCCAGGAGCCTGGTGAGCACGCCGACGCAGACCACAGCCCGTAAGCCTGAGGGCGGCGCCGCCGTCGTAGGACGGCTTTCGGCAGTGGACCGTTTGCTGCCGGTGTGGATCATCGCCGCCATGGCGCTGGGCCTGATTTTGGGAGGTCTCGTCCCGGGCCTCAATTCGTGGCTGGAAGCAGTGAAAGTTGGCGAGGTGTCCTTGCCAATTGCCGTCGGGCTATTGGTCATGATGTATCCGGTTCTTGCGAAAGTGCGATACGACCAAGCAGGCAGAGTGCTGACGGATCGCCGGCTGATGGTTACCTCCTTGGTTATCAACTGGCTTTTAGCTCCAGCGTTCATGTTCGGGTTGGCCTGGATTTTCCTTCCTGACCTGCCCGAATACCGCACAGGACTCATCATCGTCGGCTTGGCCCGCTGTATCGCCATGGTGATGATCTGGAACGACCTCGCTTGCGGTGATCGAGAATCGGCTGCCGTGCTGGTATTTGTTAATTCGGTATTCCAAGTGATCGCGTTCGGAGGGCTCGGCTGGTTCTACCTCCACTGGCTTCCGGCGCTCCTGGGCCTGCCCACCACCAGTGCGGACTTCTCTTTCTGGGCCATCACGGCATCGGTAGTGGTCTTCCTGGGCATTCCACTGCTGGCAGGCTTCCTCACCCGGAGGCTGGGTGAACTGGCGAAGGGCCGCGACTGGTACGAAGCCCGCTTGCTTCCAAGGATCGGGCCCTGGGCGCTGTACGGGTTGTTGTTCACCATCATGCTGCTTTTCGCCATGCAGGGTGGAACTATCATGGCCCGACCGTTGGATGTCCTCCGGATTGCGCTGCCACTGCTGGTCTACTTCCTCGTGGTATTCGGGGCGGGGATCGCGCTGGGCAAATGGCTGAACCTCGGTTACGCCAAAACCGTCACACTCGCCTTCACTGCGGCTGGCAACAACTTTGAATTGGCCATCGCCGTGGCCATTGGCACCTTCGGCGTCGCGTCCGGTCAGGCGCTTGCCGGCGTCGTTGGGCCCTTGATTGAAGTACCCGTACTTGTTGCACTTGTCTATGTGGCCCTCTGGGCACGCAAGCGCTATTTCACTCCCGCGATGATCGCTGCCCCACCCTTGGAGGAGAAGCATGACCACTGAAACCAACAAGAAGCCCTCCGTCCTGTTCGTCTGCGTCCACAATGCCGGCCGATCCCAGATGGCCGCCGCGTTCCTGACCACCCTCGCCAAGGGGGAGATCGAGGTCCGTTCCGCCGGTTCCCAGCCCGCCGACAAGGTCAACCCGGCCGCCGTCGAGGCCATGGCCGAACTGGGCATCGACATGTCCGCAGAAATCCCGAAGGTACTCACCACCGAAGCCGTCAAGGAATCCGACGTCGTCATCACCATGGGCTGCGGTGATGAATGCCCGTACTTCCCCGGCAAGCGGTATGAAGACTGGGTCCTGGAAGACCCAGCTGGCCAGGGTGTTGACGCAGTCCGGCCTATTCGGGATGAAATAAAGACCCGCATCGAGGGCCTGATCGACTCCCTCATCCCTGCCTCCAAGTAATCCGGCTTCCCGCATAGGAGAGATTCTCGTGAGTAATGACGTCAGCGCCGAACAACTGATTATCATCGGCTCGGGCCCGGCCGGCTACACCGCGGCCATCTATGCCGCCCGGGCAGGGCTCAAACCGCTCGTCCTTGCGGGCTCGGTCACTGCAGGTGGCGCTTTGATGAATACCACCGATGTCGAAAACTTCCCCGGATTCCCGGGCGGTATCCAGGGTCCCGAGTTGATGGACGGACTCCAGGAGCAGGCGGAGAAGTTCGGCGCCCGCATCGTGTTCGACGACGTCACAGAAGTCGATCTGAAAGCTCACCTCAAGCGGGTGGTCACCGGCGCGGGGGAGACGCACGAAGCGCCCGCTGTCATCCTCGCTACTGGCTCGGCCTACAAAGAACTAGGACTGCCGGAAGAGAAAAAGCTCAGCGGACACGGAGTGTCCTGGTGCGCCACCTGTGACGGCTTCTTCTTCCGGGAACAGGACATCATCGTGGTCGGAGGTGGCGACTCTGCCATGGAAGAAGCCACGTTCCTGACACGTTTCGGCAAGTCCGTCACTGTCGTGGTCCGTAAGGGTGAGCTCCGTGCCTCGCGCATCATGGCCCAGCGGGCCAAGGACAATCCCAAGATCAGCTTCGCCTGGAACTCCGCCGTCACCAAGATCCACGGCGACACCAAAGTCACAGGAGTGACTCTCACTGATACCCGCACTGGAGAAACCCGGGAACAGGCTGCCACAGGAATCTTCGTTGCCATCGGTCATTTGCCCCGCACCGAGCTTGTCGCCGGGCAGGTAGACCTCGACGCTGAGGGCTACATCAAGGTCGATTCGCCCACCACCTGCACCAATCTCTCCGGGGTCTTCGCATGCGGGGATGCAGTGGATCACCGGTACCGCCAGGCGATCACCGCCGCCGGAACAGGGTGTGCTGCAGCGCTGGATGCTGAACGATTTCTGGCGGCGCTTGAGGACGCAGACAGCATAGCTACGGCACTGGTGGAAGAACCCACCCACGCCTGAGCATCTTCAACGATGAAAGAGGACACCATGGAGTCAGCGAAGAACCTTCCCGTCGCGGTGATCGGTGCCGGCCCGGTCGGTTTGGCCGCAGCAGCGCACTTGCTCGAACATGGCCTCGAACCAGTCATCTTTGAAGCTGGACCCGCTGCAGGTGCCGCCATCGAACAATGGCGCCACATCCGGCTCTTCTCGCCTTGGCGTTTCAACATCGATGCCGCGGCCGTCCGCCTCCTGGAACAATCAGGCTGGGAATCACCGCGCCCCACTGCGCTGCCTCATGGCGGGGAACTCATCGACAACTACCTCACCCCGCTGGCAGCCATGCCGGTCATGGCGTCCCGGTTGCAGACGGGGGCCCGCGTTATCGCAGTTACCCGCCTGGGGCTGGACAAGACCCACGTCCGTGACCGGGACATCACTCCTTTCCTGGTCAGGGTGGAGCACGCAGGCGGCGAAACCCGTGATCATGTTGTGGCTGCCGTCATCGATGCCTCAGGAACGTGGTCAACCCGCAATCCACTGGGCACCTCAGGCCTGCCCGCCATTGGCGAAGAGACTGCGGCGGACCGCATATCCTCGCCCCTTCCTGACGTCACAGGGCGGGACCGGAGCAGCTTTGCCGGCCGTCGTGTCCTCGTGGTGGGCGCTGGACACTCGGCTGCGAACACCCTGATCAATTTGGCCGACCTCTCCAAGGACGAACCCAATACCCGGATCCTGTGGGCCGTGCGAGGCGGATCTGCAGATAAGGTCTACGGTGGCGGAGCCGCGGACGGATTGCCCGCCCGGGGTCAGCTCGGCGCCAGGCTTCGTCGGCTCGTCGAGGCCGGAAGCATCGAACTGCACACACGTTTCGGCATAGTTGGCCTGAAAACGCTCGATTCCGGAGTGAGCGTTGAATCTGTTGACGGACGCACGCTGGATGTCGATGTCATCGTTCCCTGCACCGGCTTCCGCCCGGACCTGGAGATCCTGCGCGAACTCCGTCTCAACCTCGATCCTGCCGTTGAGGCACCCACCGAGCTCGGCCCACTGATTGACCCCGAATTCCACTCCTGCGGCACTGTCCCTCCACACGGTGCCAAGGTGCTGGCACATCCAGAGAAAGACTTCTACATCGTGGGTATGAAGTCCTACGGCCGTGCCCCGACCTTCCTGCTGGCCACGGGCTATGAGCAGGTCCGTTCAGTCGCCGCCGCACTGGCTGGTGACCACCAAACGGCGGACACGGTGCATCTGGAATTGCCCGAAACCGGAGTCTGCTCTACCGACGCCGGGACCAGCTGCGATGTTCCCGCCACGGTCATCAACGAAGAAGCGGAGTCGGGCTGCTGTGCTTCACCCGAACCAGCTTTCGTCGGCTTCCCGACCGGACTCGCGCACGGCCGTTCCGGGAATTAGTCGCTAGGCGTTGACGGTGTTCCGTTCGCGATAGCCATCGGCGGCGTAGACGCCCAGAATCCGCACCTCCGTGGTGAAGAATTCCAGCTCCTCCAGCGCCCGGCGGAGACGAGCGTCCGCAGGGTGCCCTTCGACGTCGGAGATGAACATGGTGGCCGCGAACTCGTTGCCCACCATGTAGCTCTCAAGCCTGGTCATGTTCAGGCCGTTGGTCGCAAAACCACCCAGCGCTTTGTAGAGCGCTGAGGGGACGTTGCGCACACGGAACACGAAGCTCGTGATTGCGGGACCGGGGAGCTCCTCCTTGGTGGGGATTTCGCGTTCCCGCGCCAGAACTACAAAGCGAGTGGTGTTGGTGGGGTCATCCTCGACGCCGGAGGCCAGGACGTCCAGACCGTACAAGCCTGCAGCCAGTGGAGGAGCGAGGGAGAGCTTACGGGGATCGTTCCAGTCGCGCACTTCCCTTGCTGATCCCGCAGTGTCTCCGGCGATGACTGGCTTGAGGCCGGCTTCCCGGATGATCTTGCGGCATTGGCCCAAAGCATGGATATGGCTGTGAACCTCTGTTGCGCCTTCAATGGTGCTGCCTGGAATGCCCAAGAGGTCGAATCGGATCGGCAGGAAGTACTCGCCCACGATTTGCAGCTTGGACTGGGGGAGCAGTACGTGGATGTCAGCCACACGTCCGGCGATGGAATTCTCAATCGGGATCATCGCCAGCTCGACTTCGCCCGTGGAAACCAGTTCAAACGCGTCCTCGAAGCTGGCGCACGGCACGCTTTCGAGTTCGGGGAACATTTCCTTGCACGCGAGATCCGAATTGGCTCCCGGTTCACCTTGATACGCAATCTTCTGGGCCATGGTGCTCATGCTTTCACGCGGAGCACCGGGCAACCCAACTGAGTCGCAGCAGAGCACGTTCTGAAGGCTCAAAACGCGCTCTGCTGCGACTCAGTTGGGCCACGAAAGCGGAACCTAGCCGTTGATGATCTGTGGAACGCCGAGGGCCTTGAGGCCTTCCGCGCCGAACTCCAGGCCATAGCCGGACTGCTTTGCACCGCCGAAGGGGATGCGTGGATCCACTGCGCCGTGCTTGTTGATCCACACGGTTCCGGCTTGGATACGGGAGGCAACCTCGCGGGCGGCAGCCAGGTCGGAGGACCAGACTGAGGCGCCGAGTCCGACGTCGAGCGCGTTTGCTTTGGCGACGGCCTCGTCAACGGTGCTGTACCGGATGATCGGCAGGGCGGGGCCGAACTGTTCCTCTGCCACCAGCGGGTTGTCGTTGTCGATGTCGGCTACCAGCGTGGTGGGGTAGAAGTTGCCAGGCTGATCGTCGTCGGGGTTGCCACCGAGCAGGATGCGGGCACCGGATGCGCGGGCAGCCTCCACCAGACGGGCCACGATGTCGTATTGCTGCCGGTTCTGCAGCGGGCCCAGGACGTTGTTCTCGTCCAAGCCGTTGCCCATCGGCATAGCAGCAGCAACGGCGGCCAGTTCCGTACACACTGCCTCGTACAGCGAGTCGTGGACGTAGAGGCGCTTCAGCGCGGCACAGGTCTGGCCAGTGTTGATGAAGGCACCCCAGAACAGGCCCTCGGCGATGGCCTTGGGGTCGGCATCCGGGAGGACGATGCCGGCGTCGTTGCCGCCAAGTTCCAGCGTGAGGCGCTTGACCGTATCAGCCGACGAGCGGATGATCGCCTTGCCTGTGGCGGTGGAACCGGTGAACATGACCTTGCCGATTGCCTCGTGCGCTGCCAGGGCCTCGCCGACGTCGCGGCCACCGGACACCACCGAAAGCAGGCCCTCGGGCAGTTCCTGATTGATGATTGCGGCCAACGCCAGCACGGACAGCGGAGTGTATTCGGAGGGCTTGACCACCACGGCGTTGCCCATGCGCAGGGCCGGCGCGATCTGCCAGACGGTGATCATCATGGGCCAGTTCCAGGGGCCGATGGCACCCACGACGCCGATGGGCCGGTAGTGCAGTTCGGCGCGGGTTTCGCCGTCGTCCACCACGGTTTCAGGGTCCAGCGGCGTGGCGGCAGTTGCGCGGAGCCATGCGGCGCAAGCGCCGACTTCGAAGCGGGCGTTCGGGCCATTGAGCGGCTTGCCCTGCTCGCGAGAGAGCAATTGGGCGAGCTCTTCAGCAGAGCGTTCGACGGCGTCGGCGGCCTTCATGAGCGCAGCGGACCGCGCGTCGTGGCCCAAGGCAGCCCAGGCCGGCTGTGCAGCTGCGGCAGCTGCTACAGCGGCGTCAAGATCTTCAACGGTGTGTACGGGGGCTTCACCGACAGCCTCACCCGTTGCAGGGTCAAGAATCGTGCGGCTGTTCTGGCCGGTGGCCGGGGTGATCGAGGCCAGCAGGGCGTCGTAAGTCTCCATTGGTACTCCGCTCGGGTAGTAAGTCTTGGCGGCCGTTGAGGCGCGCGGCGATGATTCCAGTGTGGTTGGCGTCATGCTGAGTCGCCTTGTCTATGCACGAACAGCCCTTGACGGGAAGCGAACGCTTTCCCTCGGCCCCTTTCGTACCGGATAATTTGGCGGGTGACTCTTGCATCCCTCGCCGCCTTCGCCGGTCTCTGCCTGGTCCTCTCCGTAACCCCGGGCCCGGATACGTTCCTGGTCCTGCGTATTGCCCTGAACCGGCCCAGCGCCGGGATCGCTGCGGCGGCTGGATCCGCAGGTGCCGCGATTGTGTGGGCTGCCTTGGTGGGTATCGGATTGGCCGCGCTGTTGGAACAATCGGCGGAGCTCTTCCGGTGGCTGAAGATCGCGGGCGGCTTGTACTTGCTGTACCTCGGCGTTTCTTCGTTCATCAAGTCCCGTAAAGCAGCCAAGGCAGCCAAGGAATCCGTTGGGGGAGCAGGCTCGGAGGCACCCCTGCCGTACAGCCGGCTCGCGGCGCTGGGCGCAGGAGCGCTCTCCACCCTGCTCAACCCGAAGGTCGGCCTGTTCTACCTGGCCGTGGTCCCACAGTTCATCCCGCATGGCGGCGACACTATGGGCACGTCACTCATCCTGGGCATCGTGGTTGCCGTCATTGCCTTTGCCTACCTCTCGATGATCGCAGTGGTGGCCTTCAGGGCGATGCGGTGGCTCAAGCGCCCCAAGGTGAGTACCGCCGTCGAGCGTGTCAGCAGCGGGGTTATCGCGGGACTGGGCGTCGGCGTGGTGGCGTCGGGCGCCACCAGCTAGCCCGCCCAGCAGTTAGGCAGCCAGCAACCTCAGATAGTTGTCCAGTTGCCCTTCAAGGTCCTGGGCAAAGTGCTCTGCGGGGGACAGTGCTGCCACGATCTGGGCACCCAGCATCATGTTCAGCAGATGATCGGCGACGGCGGCGTCCCCGATGGGGGCGGCAATCTCGCAGGCCGCGCGGGCTGCTGCCGCATGTGCCGTGATGGTGTTGTGCCACTGGTTCATGGACTCGCTGTGCAGTGCCGCCATCTCGGCGTCGTTGAGTGCCTTCTGCCAAAACGGGATCACGATGCGGGCTTCGTTGACCCGTTCCTCGTCCAGCGGCAGGACTTCGGCGCAGAAGGCGCGCAGGGCGGCGATGCCGGTCAAACCCGAGGTCACGGCGGCTATGCGCTGGTTGGTGCGGTTGAAAACGTGCCCGAAAGCTGACGTCAGCAGCAGATCCTTGGTGGGAAAGTAGGGCTTGAGGGCGCCATTGGCAAAGCCGGCTTCTTCGGCAATTTCCCGCATGGTGGCGCCTTCAATGCCCAGCCTTGCAATGATCCGCCAGGTTGCGTCCACCAGTTCGAGGCGTCGTTGATCGTGGTCCACAATCTTTGGCACTTTACGGGGCTCCCGGAGAAATATATGGCAGACAGGTCTTGGGTCTCATCTTACGTTTCAGGCGGGCGCTGACTGAGCGTCAAAGGTGCGTCTGTATTCCGTGGGTGTGATGGCAAAGGCGGTTGCGAAGTTCTGCCGGAGCGTCACAGGGCTGCCAAATCCGCAGTCAGCCGCAATCTGATCTACGGACAAGTCTGTGGTTTCCAGTAATCGGCGGGCGGCATCGAGTCGTCGTGTGCGTATCCATGCCGAAGGTGTCGTCCCTGTTGAGGCACGGAAAGTGCGGACGAATGTTCGGCGGCTCATGTGTGCCTGGGCTGCGAGGCGATCGATGCTGAGGTCCTCGCTCAGCCGACCCATGGCCCACTCCAGCAGGCGCGCCATTGGTTCATCCGAGGAGCGTGGTGGAAGGGGATGCTCAATGTACTGCGCCTGTCCGCCCTCACGGTGTGGGGCGATGACCAGGCTGCGTGCGATGCGGTTCGCTGCCTCCGCTCCCAGACGGGCCCGAACCAGGTGCAGGCAAGCATCCAGTCCGGATGCTGTCCCCGCGGAAGTCAGCACGTCTCCGTGATCGATGTAGAGCACTCTTTGATCGAGGAATACATCGGGGTGCCGGTTGGCCAGAGCGTCGAAGGCCTGCCAATGTGTGACGGCAGAACGTCCGTTCAAGAGGCCGGCATCGGCGACGGGAATAGTGCCAAGGCAAAGCCCCAGGATAGTTACGCCGCGCCCGTGAGCCTGTTGAAGGATCTTGCGTAGAGTCTCGCTGGTTTCGCGTCCGTCCGCGAACCACGACGGCACCACCATAACGTCTGCCTGCTCTGTTCCATCGTAGATGGGCATTTGTGCCACTGGTGGTTACCGGCTGGGGCGCCAATGATGGAAGAGCCGTCAATTGGCGAGCAACCAGCCGCTATTTGGGAGAAAAGTATGAGCACACCCCGCCGGGCCCTTGTCCTTGTCGATGTCCAGCAGCAGTACTTCAGCGGACCCCTTGAGATCCAGTACCCGAAGCACCAGGAATCACTTCCGATGATCGTGAAGGCCATCGATGCAGCGGCCGCCGCAGGGATCGCCATCGCGGCGATACAGCACAGCGAAGGAGAAAGCGCGCCGGTCTTCGCACCTGGAACGCCTGAATTTGATCTCCATCCCGATGTCGAAGCGCGCAGGACTGCTTCATGGAAAGAGGTCATCAAGCAGTACGGCTCTGTTTACGCTGGCACGGACCTCGCTGGCTGGCTGCGCGAGCACGACGTCGATACCGTCACCTTGGTGGGTTACATGACCAACAACTGCATCCTTGCCTCGGCCGTTGAAGCGGAGTTCCTTGGCTTCACCACTGAAGTCCTCTCAGATGCCACTGGCGCCATCAACCTCTTCAATGAAGCAGGTGCGGCGGACGCCAGGACCGTGCACACCACGCTTATGGCGCTGTTGAACTCCAACTGGGCCGCTGTTGCCTCCACGGATGAATGGGCGGATGCACTCCAAGCCGGGCGGGCACTGGAAAAGAGTGATCTGGGCACTTCGGCAACGGCGGGGACCGCTGCAATTTCTTAGAAACAATATGTGGACCAGGCCTTGTGACTGAGCTAACATGTCAGTTATTCTCTACACCTATAGAAAATAAATCCTGACCCATCACAGGTCCCGGACAAGAGGCAGCCATGACGCCCACAGCAACCCAGACAGCAACTGACGCAGCCGCCGTTGAGGAAACCCAGTATCGACTGGCCACAGGCGCTGAAATCTCCGAGGTGCAGCGCCTCCTTCAGGCTGCCGGACATCTTGGCCACGAGCAGCGGATCGCCTACCTGGGCCTTGTGGATCCGTCCCGGGGGCAAGCAGAAGAGGACCGCCGCTTCCGTGTTTTCATCCACGACATCTCAGGCGGAGCTCCTACCGACGTCCTGGTGTCCGTGACCCAAGGCCAGATCCTGTCCGCAACAGAACTGGACACCAAAGTCTCCGGGGAACTTCCCGTGCTGGAGGAAGAGTTCGAGGTTGTTGAGACGCTGCTTGCCACGGATGAACGGTGGCTCGCCGCCCTGGCAGCGCGGGACCTGGAGGTGGCCAAGGTGCGGGTCGCTCCGCTGTCCGCCGGCGTGTTTGAGTACGACGACGAGAGGGGCCGCCGCATCCTCCGTGGCCTGGCATTCGTGCAGGATTTCCCTGAGGACAGCGCATGGGCGCACCCGGTGGATGGGCTGGTGGCGTATGTGGATGTGGTCAACAAGGAAGTCACCCAGGTGATTGATCTCGGTGTCATGCCGATTCCGGAAGAGCACGGAAACTACACCGATCCCCAACTCACAGGCCCGCTCCGGACCACCCAAAAGCCCATCAGCATTACCCAACCCGAAGGCCCGAGTTTCACCGTTACCGGCGGCAATCATGTGGAGTGGGAAAAGTGGAGCGTGGACGTCGGCTTTGATGTGCGCGAAGGAGTTGTCCTCCACAACCTTGCCTTCAAGGACGGAGACCGCCTTCGGCCCATCATCAATCGCGCCTCCATCGCCGAAATGGTTGTGCCCTACGGTGATCCCTCGCCTATCCGCTCTTGGCAGAACTACTTCGACACCGGCGAATACCTCGTGGGCCAGTACGCCAACTCCCTGGAACTCGGTTGCGATTGCCTTGGTGACATCACCTACCTCAGCCCTGTCATCAGCGACGCCTTCGGCAACCCCCGGGAAATCCGCAACGGCATCTGCATGCACGAGGAAGACTGGGGCATCCTCTCCAAGCACTCGGACCTCTGGACCGGGATCAACTACACCCGCCGCAACCGTCGCCTGGTGATCTCCTTCTTCACTACCATCGGCAACTACGATTACGGCTTCTACTGGTACCTCTACCTGGACGGAACCATCGAGTTTGAAGCCAAGGCCACCGGCATCGTGTTCACCAGCGCCTTCCCCGAGGGCGGCTCGGACAACATCTCGCAGTTGGCTCCAGGGCTCGGCGCGCCGTTCCACCAGCACCTCTTCAGCGCGCGCCTTGACATGGCTGTTGACGGTTTCACCAACCGCGTGGAGGAAGAGGACGTAGTCCGTCAAACCATGGGTGCAGGCAATGAGCGCGGCAACGCCTTCTCCCGCAAGCGGACGCTCCTTACCAAGGAGTCTGAAGCCGTCCGGGAAGCCGATGCGCGTGCAGGAAGGACCTGGATCATCTCCAACCCCGAGTCCCGGAACCGTTTGGGCGAGCCGGTTGGCTACAAGCTCCACGCAGAAAACCAGCCAACACTGCTGGCCGATCCAGGTTCCTCCATCGCCAGGCGTGCCGCATTCGCCACGAAGGACCTCTGGGTCACGCGTTACTCCGACGAGGAACGCTACCCCACCGGTGACTTCGTGAACCAGCACTCCGGCGGAGCAGGCTTGCCAGCCTACGTGGCCCAGGACCGCGACATCGACGGCCAGGACATCGTTCTCTGGCACACCTTCGGCCTCACACACTTCCCCCGCGTGGAGGACTGGCCCATCATGCCCGTGGACACGGTGGGCTTCAAGCTGCGCCCCGAGGGCTTCTTCGATCGCAGCCCTGTGCTGGATGTGCCCGCCAACTCAACGGGTTCGAGCTGCCACAGCTCCGCCACCGCCGCTGCGGATGAACACGGCGATGTGTCCGGCTCAGATCACGGGCATTGCCACTAAGCGGTACTTGGAAATGACCACGATGACGCGACGGGTCCGGTCAACCGGGCCCGTCCTCCATCCCCGGATCTGCGCAGTCCTCACGGCTGTTTCGTGCCTGGTCCACCTTTGGGTCGCGGCCTGGGGACAGCACGGAGCGTGGCTCGGCGTCCTCATGATTGCTGTGGCGGCAATCTGCGTCCCGTGCAGCTTTCACATCTGGCGCCACAGCCGCGTCGGGGCTCTTCACCAAGTGACGGTTTCCGCTGTGGCAATGATTGCCCTTCATTCCGTCTTGCTGCTGGGAGCGGGAGGTGCCGGACACGCGCATGGTGGGGGGCCGGCGTCGAGGGTTGCAGATACCACCGGCGCTGCCGGGCTGTTGCTGGTGATCGGACTGGAAATCACGACGGCGCTACTCGCCGCTACCTTGGTGGCACGGCTGCGGCGTCGGGTACACATGGCCGCTGTTTCCTGAGCCTGTTTGGCGTCAGCCAAGCGGATAATCAGCCCTTTTGGGTTGCACAGCGCCCGGCCAAAATCCAAAGAAGGTCAGGAAGCACGAGCCCAACAAGAATTCGGCAGGATATTGCCTCGAGCAGGCAGTTTTCCCGCTTGTTGCCACGGTCCCGAACACTGTTCAGTAGAGGGGTGAGTAGAGCTGTCAGTAATTCGGGTAATTCAGGCCTTGGATTGTTCAGGGCCACGGGAATTTATGTAGGTGCGATTCTGGGCTCAGGTGTGCTGGTTCTGCCGGCCATCGCCGCCCAAGTTGCTGGACCGGCGTCGTTATTAGCGTGGGCGTTGCTGTTGGTCTTCTGCACCCCGGTGGCGTTCAGTTTTGCTGAAATGTCCAGGCAGCAGCCCGACGCCGGCGGGATCGCCACGTTCGTGACCCGCGCTTTCGGGCAGCGGGCGTCAATCGTGGCCGGCTACCTCTTCTACTTCGCCATCCCATTCGGGGCGCCCGCCACCGCGGTGATCGGCGGGGAGTACATCGCGCATGCCATGGGCGGTGGGCGGGAGACGGCCCTGATAGCAGCGGCACTGATCCTGGCGGCAGGTTTCCTGAGCAACGCGGTAGGGATCCGCGTCTCGAGCAAACTCCAACTCCTCCTCATGGTCCTACTCGTGGCGTTGCTTGCGCTCGCCGTAGCCGTTGCGGGGCCCTACGCCAAGGCAGAAAACTTCGTGCCCTTCGCGCCGAACGGCTACTGGGCAGTGGGCGGTGCAGCGAGCCTCCTCTTCTTCTGTTTCGCCGGCTGGGAGGCAGTGACGCATCTGGCCGGCGAGTTCCGGCACCCCGAACGCGACCTGAAGCGGGCCACCTGGCTGACGCTCGTCGTCGTCGGTGTTGTCTACATCGGTTTGGTGGCGGCGTGCGTCGCCGTCCTCGGTCCCGGACTCGCAGGCAGCAGCGTCCCGGTGGCCGAACTGCTGGCGAAAGGACTGGGACCGGCGGCGGCTCCCGTGACGGCTGTGGCGGCAGCCGTGTTGACGTTCGGGCCACTGACTACGTTCGTGGCCGGGGCCAGCAAGCTGGGTGCCAGGTTGGCGTCCGACGGCGTGCTGCCGCGGCCCTTGGCACGTGGCGTGGGTGCAGGGGAGGTGCCTTCCGTGAGCCTGGCGGCACTCGCTGTCATGACGTCGCTTTCCTTTGCCCTCGCAGCTGTGGGGTTCCTCAGCATGGAATTCCAGATCGGCGCCGCCTCGGCATGCTTCACGGCTGTGACCGCCTTTGGATTGGCGGCGGGCGTACTCCTGTTGCACCGGGGAACCGCGGCCTGGTACGGCGTGATCGTGGCCGCCGTCGTGATGCTTGTGGTCCTGCTCTTCAGCGGCTGGGCGCTGCTGGTGCCGGCCGTGCTGGGTGCTGCGGCATTGTTGGTGGGGCGCTTGTATTTGAAACCCCCGGTGCCACAATTGAGCCATGGCCGCAGCGTGGTCAATTCGTGAGGGGTTCCGCAGCGGGCCTGACCCGGATGCCCTGCGCCGTCCCTTCTTCATCGCGGCCGTCGTTGTCTTTGCCCTGGTAGTCCTGGCCGAGGTGGGTATGTCGCTCCTGCTGGGGCAGACCGCAGTCGACCCCGTCTCCGCAAGCGATGCCAACAACCTGGGCGTACCACTGGATGTCTTCCTCAAGACCCAGCGGGCCGACGCCGAACCGCCAGGCGCGGGCATTGGATTCCTCGCGTTCCTGGACGGCTTGCTGCTGTTCACGGTGGTGATGCTGGGGCTCAGCCTGATCATCGATCTTCGAACATATGGCCGGATCCAGGGCCTCACGACGTTCATCGTGACGCTGCTGTGGGTTATCGCGGCGTTCCTGACGGCAATGTTGGCTTTGGCGAAGCTGTTCCTGATGATCGGGTTGTTCGTGGCCACCCCGTTTGGAACTATTGCGTACCTGGCGCTGTGGGGGAGCTTTCCGAAAGGGCAGGCAGCGGCAATCCTGGGTTTGCTGCTGGTGCTGAAAATCGTGTTCGCGGTGTTGCTGATTCTCAGCCAGCCCAAGTTCCTCAAAGTCACGGGGCTGGTGGTGCTGCTGGTGGTGTCCGTGCTGCTTCAGGTGATCCTGGGGCTGATCCACGGGTTTCTGCCCGGACCGCTGGTGTCCATTGGCGATCAGTTCTGGGCGTTGATCACTGTGGTGGTGGCGCTCGTGTGGGCGCTGATCATGCTGATTGCCTCGATTCCCGCCATCATCAACGCCCTTCGCGTGAGCGGTTCGGCGGGGGACTAGCCTTGCCACCAGTCCGGTGACTTCGCGGGAATCCTGCCAATTCGCATGGAAGTTTCCCCGCGAACGAGCAGCTTTCCCGCTACTTCGAGCCAACTCACAGCGAAACCCGCGTCAGCTTGTCCGGATTCGAGATCTGCCGCAACCCGCGGATGGTGCCGTCAGGGTCACCGTCGAGCACCAAGACGTCGGCGCGGCCCGAGTGCCGGAGTACCAGCGCTGATTCCCCGTTCACAGCGATGAGCTCGGCAGTGACGGGCTGTACGGGATCGAAAACCAGCGCTTTGCCGAGGATGCCCGCGAAGAACCGCCCGATCCGCTCCGCCCCGAACACCGGGTTCATGGCGCTCTTGACCTTGCCGCCGCCGTCGGCCCACAGCACTGCGTCCCGATCGAGCATCGCCACTACCGTGTCAATGTCGCCGTGCTCGATGGCGCGTACCAGCTTCTCCAAGGCCGCGCGATCCTTGGTCCTGGGAGCGGGAGCGTCGGGGTCGATGTCCAAGCGGCGCTCGGCTCTGGAGATCATTTGGCGTACGGCAGTGGGGGTCTTTTCCAGGATGTCCGCGATTTCCGGCGCGGACATCCCAAAAGCGCGGTGGAGCACCAGTGCGGCCCGCGCCTCCGGAGCCAGTTGCTCAGCCAGGTGAAGCAAGGTCAAGGACAGGAGCTCGCGGTTGGCCACGGTTTCCTCCGGAAGCCTGGAGGTGTCTACCGGCTCAGGCAGCCAAGGGCCGGTGTAGTCCTCGCGCACAGCGGCGAGTTGGCGCACCCGGTCAACCGAGCGCCGCACGCACACTGTGGTTAGCCACGCGGGCCAGGATTCCACGCTGTGGCCATCGGCCTTGCGTTCCTGCCGGACGGCATCGATGGCAACCTCGGAGACGACGTCCTCGGCATGGCCGAAATCTCCCAACATCCGGTAGGCGATTCCCAGCAAACGATTCCGTTCGCTCTGCCACGCGGCTGTGGCCGATACCGCAAGACTCATGCCCTCCACGCTACCCCTCAGACGATCGGGTTTTTCTCATCCACCGGCGGCTCCATCTGCGTGCTCACGGCAATCCTGTTCCACACGTTGATCGTGGAGATGGCCAGGACCAGGCCTCCCATTTGGCTGTCGTCGAAATGGGTGGCGGCCGCATTCCAGATCTCGTCAGTAACGGTGTCCGGCCCCAGCTGGGTTATGGCATCAGTCAAGGCCAGCACAGCCTGCTCGCGGGCATCGAAGAACACCTTGGAGTGCTGCCAGGCTGCCACCGCGTGCAGTTTCCGCTCCGGGATGCCGCGCTTCCTGCCGTCCGTGGCATGCATGTCCACGCAGAAGCCGCAGCCGTTCAAGATGGAGGCGCGGAGCTTGATGAGTTCGTACAAGTCGGGATCAACCGACTTGCGGGCGTAGCCTTCCAGCCCGATGACAGCGGCGTAGCCGAGCTTGTTGCTGTGGCCGATATTGATGCGGGTCATGCTGTTTCCCTTCAAAGATGGTTCGTTACATGAGGAATGTCGGAAGCGGCGCCGGAAGTGTGACAGGGGCGGCTAATTGTTAGAGTCAGTCGATGCGCGCAGTAGTTTTTGATGAGGTCCGGACCCAGCCCGACGTTCGGGAGGTCACCAAACCCGAGGCTCCTGCTGGGGGTGTGGTGGTGAAGGTTCTGGCCACCGGCATGTGCCGCAGCGACTGGCACGCCTGGGCCGGCCACGATGACATAGCGATGCCCCACGTTCCAGGCCACGAGCTCGCCGGTGTCATCGACTCTGTCGGGGAAGGTGTCCAGCGCTGGAAGGTCGGCGACCGCGTCACCGTCCCCTTCGTTTGTGGGTGCGGTAAGTGCGAATGGTGCCTTGCCGGGGACGCGCAGGTGTGCCCCGACCAGGAGCAGCCCGGCTTCACCCACTGGGGATCGTTCGCCGAATACGTAGCCCTGCACGCTGCCGACAGCAACCTGGTTGCCATACCGGAAAGCATTGAATTTACGACGGCGGCAAGCCTCGGCTGCCGCTTCGCCACGGCATACCGGGCCCTGGCAGCCCGTGCCCAGGTGAAGGCCGGCGAATGGGTGACAGTTGTGGGCGCGGGAGGGGTGGGCCTCAGCGCTGTGATGATTGCCAAGGCCATGGGAGCCAAGGTCATTGCCGTGGATCGGAACCCGGAGGCCTTGGCCGTGGCTGCACGTTTGGGCGCCGACCACACCGTGCTTGCTGACGGTGCGGACATCCCCGCCGCGGTCAACGTCCTCTCCGGCGGAGGCAGCCACGTTGCGGTAGACGCCGTCGGAAGTGAACAAACCTGCGCAGACGCAATCCTCAGCCTTCGCAGGCGGGGCCGGCACGTCCAGATCGGCCTGTTGCCCTCCATTGACGGCAACCCGCAGGTGCCGATGGCCCGCGTGATCGGCTGGGAACTGGATGTCCTGGGCAGCCACGGCATGGCCGCGATGGACTATCCCGGAATGATGGCGCTCATCGAACAAGGCTTGCTGCAGCCACAGCTGCTGATTGAACGCACCATCGGCCTGGAAGAAGCAGCGTTATTGTTGCCCGGATTCGACAAGGCAGCCCCTGCAGGCATGACGATGATAGACCCGAACCGCTAGGCGCACCTGTTTAGTCCACGGGACACTAGTCCACCGGGCGGTTCCGGTACGCGGCGAGGAAGTGTTCGATCCGGCGCACGGCTTCCTCGATGTCCTCCACGGTCGGCAGGATCACGAAGCGGAAGTGGTCCGGGGTGGGCCAGTTGAAGGCCGTTCCGTGCGACACAAGGATCTTCTGTTCCTGCAGGAGCTGGAGGACGAACTTCTCGTCGCTCTCGATGGGGTAGATCTCAGGGTCCAACCGAGGGAACAGGTACATGGCGCCAGCTGCGGGGACGCACGAAACGCCAGGGATCGCCGTCAACAGCTTCCACGCCAGATCCCGTTGCTCACGAAGGCGCCCGCCGGGACGAATGAGTGCCTCGATGCTCTGGTATCCACCCAGGCAGGTCTGGATGGCGTGCTGGGCGGGAACGTTGGAGCACAACCGCAACGAGGCCAGCAGTTCCAAGGATTCCCGATAGGCAGCCGTTGCTGTCAATGGTCCAGTCACGGCAACCCAGCCTGCACGGTAGCCGGGCATGCGGTAAGCCTTGGAAAGCCCGCTGAACGTCAACACCGGGATGTCGTCCGCTACTGCGGCGGTATGAATGTGCGGGGCGTCGACGTAGCGGATCTTCTCGTAGATCTCATCGGAAAACAGAACGAGATCGTGCTTCCGCGCCAACGCCGCGAATTGCTCAAGGATGTGCCGGGGGTAGACGGCGCCCGTGGGATTGTTCGGGTTGATGATCACGATCCCCCGTGTGCGCGGCGTGATCTTCGCTTCGACGTCGGCCATGTCCGGCCACCAGTTCTCATCCTCGTCACAGAGGTAGTGCACGGCTTTGCCACCCGTGAGGGTCACAGCCGCGGTCCAGAGCGGGTAGTCGGGTGCCGGAATGAGGATCTCGTCACCGTTTTCCATGAACGCCTGCAGGGTCATGGAAATGAGTTCGCTGACGCCGTTGCCAATGAAGACATCCTCGACGCCGATCGTCATCAGTCCGCGCGTCTGGTAGTACTGCGAGATCGCGGTCCGGGCGGAGAAGATGCCCTTGGAATCGCTGTAGCCCTGGGCCCCGCGGATGTGGTGGATCATGTCCACCACCACTGACTCCGGCGCTTCCAGCCCGAACGGTGCCGTGTCCCCGAGGTTCATCTTGAGGATGCGGTGTCCCTCGGCTTCCATGGCCTTGGCAGCCTGGAGGATGGGACCACGGAGTTCGTAGCGGACATTCTGGAGTTTGCTGGAGTGCTGCATGGGACGCATGGTTGATCTTTTCATGGCAGCTGCCCAGGCAGGCAAACGTGTCCGAAAATAATCACGGGTTGAGCCGCACCTCGCAGAGTTGGGGGTTGCTCAGGCAGATGTTCACCGGATCAAGGATGATGCTGGACCTCAACTCAGTCCGAACCAAAACGAGTGCGTTGACGTTAACTTTGGTGCCGACGTCGGGATTGACGCCCACCACTACGCACCTCATCAGGGAGAGGGGAGGCGAGCTTTGGCAGGCGGAACCCTGGGTGAAGTCCAATTGCAGTTGTGCGGTCTGGAAGGCGTTGCGGGCCGTTTCAATCCGTGATCCCAGGACACTGGGAACGGTGGCCTTCACGGGCACTGCGATTTCCAGGTTGACCGTGCTGCCGCGCCCTACTTTCTCGCCGCCGGCGGGACTCTGGTTGACTACGGTTCCTTCGGGCGAGGCGCTTTCGATTTCCGTTGTGGCCGCTTTGAAACCGGCGTCCGTCACGATCTTGACCGCTTCAGCCTGCGGTTTGGTTTTCACGTCCGGAACGTTGGCGTCCTTGAACATGAAGTACAGGATCACGCCGATAACCGCCAGCAGCACCACGCCCCCGATGATCACCCACAACCATGGGAATCCCGGCTTGGGCTTCGGCTTTTCGGCCGCCCGAACAGTCAGTGTGACCACATGCGCCTGGTCCGCGTAGTCCTCGGGTGCGTCGTCGGCGGAGTAGGCGATCAACTTCACCGGGTAGCTGCCCGCGGAAGCCCCGTCGGTGTCGAAATTGACCACGTACTGTTCGGTCGTCCCGGCAGCGATGGTCCGCAACGGGTTGGGGATGGTGGTGTAAGTCTTCGACGGCGGATTGGTCACCTGCCCGGGGAACGCGCCGAGCACTACGCGCTCCGAAGTGGCGGAGCCGTTGGTGACGGACGCTGTCAGCGATCCCTTCCCTTCTTTAAGGACCACGTCCGGGGAGCTCAACGTCATGGTGATGGCAGTCATGGCACAACAACTCCTGGGATCGCGGTTTGTAGTTTCGGCGCACAGCAGCACATCTCAGCCTCCGGCTTCCTGAATCAGCAACACACAGGTCCCCAGGCCGGGACAGACGATTCCCAGCTGTCCGCCCGAGGTCCCGAAGGTCAGGTCCACGGTTTTCCCCGGGCCTGAATTCTGCTCAGCCCGCGTGCCCTGCACCAACAGCGAGACGGTGACCGCCTGCTGCGGTGCGAGCCTTGCCCGCTTGGTGGGAGGTCCGAAATAGAACAAACCCCCGCCGAATTCCTTCACATCGAACACGCACGCACCCGTAACCACCAGCTGGGTATCCGACGCCGAACACGAACCGCCCCGGGCAGACAGGTCTGCTGCAGTGAGTTTCGCGCCCGCGGCTGCGCCGGAGAATCCGCCCTGCCAGTCCCGTGCCGCATCGTTGTTCCCGTTGCCGCAACTGACGCCGAACACCAGCACTAACAGCGCGATCACCCCACAGGCAATCACCAAAAGAATGGGCGTTCGGTTCTCCTTGTTCATGCTTGATCACCGTTCATTTGCCTGCACCGTAACCTCATCCGTCACGTGCGCGGGCTTCATGCCTTTGACGATCCGGCGGATCAATTCCAGCTGCCCACCCGCCTCCGCAGGAACCAGCACCTTGATATGGAAGGCGCCGGGGACGGATTCGACGTCGAACCCGGGCACCCCCGTGGCCAGGTGCAGGAAGCGGGTGAGCCCGTCCACAGTGCCGCGGCGTGCAGAGAGCTGAGCCGCGGCTGAGATGAGGTCCCGTTGCCGCGATATGGGAATGGCGCCGGTCGCGGGAATACTGCCGGATCCTGTACCACCGTATTGAGCGCCGCCCTCCAGACCGGGAAGCGTCAACCAGTCCAGATCCACCCAGCGCGAGAGAAAAGGAATCAACGACGACGGCGCGCGGCCGGGATCGGGAACGGTATGGATGCGGTCCAAGAGCTGCCTGACGGGCCCATGCATATCCTCGGCCACAGCAAGAAGGGCCTGCAGGGGAGAGCTGGTATCGGCGGCCACCTGGAACACTTCCGGCAGGACCCTCAGCAGCTTGGACTCGGACGGCCCTGTGAACTCAGCCATTGCCATGGACCACCTCGATCCTGTGGTCGCCCGAGCAGAACAGCCAGGTATCGGGCAGCGTTACGACATCGTCCACGACGCGCCGGGTACAGCTTTCCCATTGAACGGCGTTGTCTGTGCTGCGATAAACGCCTTTGGGGCCGGCAGCCAGGACCAGGGGCTTGCCGTCAAGGATCGCGCCGGACACCGAACGGACAGGCTCGAACCGGGTGCGGTCCCTCAACGGCAGATTGCAGTTAACGTCCGGGACGCTCCACTGCGCAGACGCCTGGCCCAGCTGCAGCCGTAACACCCCGCCGCTCTGAGTAGCGGCGTAGGCAGCGTCACCCATCACGTGGACACTCCAGCAACTGCCCCCGGTCCAGCCAGTGCTGAACTCCTCCCAGGAATTCATGAAGGTTTCATCAAAATCCGTGCGGCCCAACTCGTCGATCTTCAGCCGCAGGCATCCCGTCCCAGTCCCTTCCGGCACTGCCCGGCCGAGCCACACATAGCTCGCACCGCCGTCGTACTGGATGGTCATGCAACGGATGTCCTCGCCGGAGGCCTTGACCTGCTTGAAGCTGTCGGCGGTACCGGCGTCGGGGGAGAGCCAGACGCCGGCCGAGGCCTCGGCGGCCACCACAACACCTGTCCTCCCGCGGACGTCCACCAAGGCGTCCACGGCGTAAAAACCACGATCCGGCTGAGACGTATCCACCACATTCTGTACGGGAATGGCACCTTGGCTCATCGGAAGTTCGTAGAGGCCACGCTCGCCTGCCAGCAACAACAACGGCTCACCCTGGCGGTCCACCCAACACAAATCGGCGACGACGAACCCCAGTTCGGCTGCTTTGCGCCACGATTCGCCGAGGTCCTCGCTGATATAAATACGGGAACCCGTGTCCGTCACCGTGCTCACGGCCACCATGCCCGGGTGGCGCTCCGGACCCACCCGGCCAGGTGCGGGGGAACGGAACGGGGCGATGGCGCGGACGGTTTCTGCCGCCTGGTTGCCGTCGGAAATATCTCCAAAATCCGCACAGGCTTCCCAGCCGTCGGCGGCGTTGGTGGTGCGGAACAGGGTGCCGCCCTGGGCCACGAACCATGTTTTGTCCTGACCTTCAGCCTGGACCAAGGACACGGCATCACTGTCCGGAACTTTGTCCACTTCCAGCCTGACCCGGTCCACATACTGAACGCCAGGCTCGGCCTCCTCCATGGCGCGATACAGATTGGAGACACGCAGTGGCTTCCCAAACCCGGATCCGTAACTGGACGAATCCGGGCTCAGCGGACTGACCGTTTCAGACAGGCGGCCCATGATCCTGGATTTCACGGCCTCGGCATCCTCATCGGGACGAACAACGATCCGCGCATCCACCAGCACCTGTTTGTAGAGGCCCCAGCGCACTACAGGCTCGGCGCCAACCGTGGACCGCCTGCGGAGATATTGTTCCACTTCAATCCGCACTTCGTCGCGTGCGTGTGACGTAAGGTCCCCTGCGCGTAATGGTTTGGCCGCGCCTGCCCTGCCGCCGGGAACGAACGGCACCAGCACAATTTCCACTTCCCCCGGCCGGGCAAACGCCCACAGATCCTTGCGGGTGAAAGCCCTCGCACGGCCCACACCGCCGTGCCGACGCGCCAGGACCTCGTAGTCCCGGACAGTAACTGCGCGGTCGCGGGCTTGAAAATCCTGGGGCGCCCGCCTGAGGGCGTTCTCCAAGGACTCGCCATCCCGGCCCCCGGTTGCCGGCTCCGGATTAGTGACCTTGGCTCCCGGAACAGGGGAACGCAGCACCGTGAGGTGACCCGCGCCGACGTTACCGCCCGAACCACCACCGCTGCGGTACCAGGCACGGACTTCGGCACCTGCGCCTGGTACCAATGACCCTTGCCCGGTTTCAGTCCGCGTCCTGGACTCTTCGTCCCACCACGCGAACATCGCGACGCCGGCACTTCGGTCGATCCGCACCGGCATCTCACCCGGCCTTGCATCGGCGAACGCCTCCACTTCCTTGCAGTACCGGAAAGGTTTTCCGTCTACCAGCACTGCCTCGCCACTGCTTAGCCGCGTCCCGGCCGGAACTTCGACGGCGATCGCCAGCCCTGCGCCCGAGACGATCGGCGCGTTCGGGATCACGAAGCTCTGGCCTGGTCTTCCGGTCCCGGTACCAATCGGTACGGCGTCGTACATGGTCACATCGGCTGCGGGGACCAGGACGCTGCTCATCCCGGGAGCCAAAGTGGCTGCCGCCGTCGTCGTAAATACCGGCTGGGGTGAACCGGGAACGCCCGGTGGGCAGCTGACCTGGGTGCCGCGGGGGATGCGGATCTCCTGGTCTGTTGTGCCTGTGGCGGATGTGCGGCTGAATTCCAGCATCGTTTCGGCGGTGCTCGGCGGGTACAGCGACGTGCCCAGAAGGTTCAAGTAGACGGCATAGAGCTTGTCCGGCACGCGGTTGAGCCGGTACATGAGCGTGTCCGTGAGGTAGGCGAAGGCCTCCACGATGGTGATGCCGGGATCGTGGACCGAGAGGTCCGTCCACTCAGGGGCGATTTGTTGGATGCGTTCGCGGGCGCTGGCCACGAGGTCCGCGAAGCTGCGATCGTCCAGATTGGGCACGGGGATACTCATACTGCACCTCCGGACTCCACGGGCAGGGCGATGGCGATCTCATCCTCAAGCTGGGTGGTGCGGACACGGTATTTCAGCCGGACCTCGAGAACTTCAGGATCCTCCGGCGAACGTGACGCATCCAGGGAAAGGACCGTGATGCGTCGTTCCCACTGTTCCACCGCGCGGGCCACATAGTGGATGGCGAGCCCGGCGGTGGTGTCGTCAGCCGGAGCGAAAGCCAAGCGGAACAAGTGGCAGCCGTACGTCGGGCGGTTGACGCGCTCGCCGGGCCTGGTGCTCAGCAGGAGGAGGAGGGCCTGACGGATGGAGGCCGCGTCCGTAACAGTCGCCAACCTGCCCGCCGGGGTGATGCGTAGACCGGGGACGCCCGCTGCGGCGTCGAAATCCGGATGGATGAAAGCAATCGATGTGTAGCGTGGCGCGCTCATGGGTGTCCCCTTTTCATGAACCCGACCCCACCAACGTTTGCCCGGGCCGCCGCACGTTGTACTTCACGGCGCCCGGGGGTGTGCCGTCGGTGAAACCCTCCACACTGTCCAGGCAGACGGCCTTGCCCCCGATTCTGACGAAAGTTGAATAGCCTTTGGTGACCGGCAACGTCTTATTGCACGGCTTGATGTTGACGCCGATGTTCGGGCACATGCTGATATCCCTGCCTTGGGGATCGTTGTCCACCAACACCGGCGACCCCTTGACACGGACCCACTCCTGCGAGGGGACGTTCTCCACTTTGCCGTCATGCCCACACCGCAGGATGGCCTCCTTGACCAGGATCCTCATGGCTTAGGCCTCCTCGAAGTCGACGGATTTCGCACGGATTTTCATGGCTTTGCCCGGGGCTTCCAGCACCAGGTCCGTGGCAGCGGTGATGCGGAGCTTGTCCGGCCCCAGCTCCACCGACGAGCCGTGACCGTCCGTGAAACTCACGGTGCGGGCACCGCCGTCGAGCACTATTTGTTGGCCGCCCGCACTGCGGAAGGTGTAACGGCTGTCCCGGGGAGTGTTGACGCGGTTGTCGGGCGTCTGTTCGCTGCCGTACAGGCCACCGAGGATGATGGCCTGGGCCGGATCCGTGGCGGGCAGAAGCACCAGGACGTGGTCGCCGGGAGCCGGCGGGGTGACCATCCCCTTGCCAGGACCTGCGGCTGCCGTGAGCACGGGAGCCCACGCGGTCTGGAGATCCGGATAGGCCGGTAGTTGCACACGGGCACGCCCCCGGGCCTCGGGGTCATCCACGTCCGTGATGATCCCGAGCGTGAAGACGTCCGGGCGTCGTTCCGGGACCGGGCTCGGTGGGCGGGTGGTAAGCGTGGTTTCGTAACCCGTGCCGTCCAAACGGTGAGAGGCGCTCGCGATCACGTACGTCCCTTCGATGGAGGGCGCCACCCCCTTGATCCGCACACGCCCACCCGCCCTGAGCCGAGGATTGCCCTCAGCCACAAACACCGCCGTGACCTGCCCGGCCATCCTGACGTCCAGCTCGGACTGCGCCAATCCATTCGCCTCCTGGGTGGACTCGAGCGCTTCGTTATCTCGCCGGAGTTCGCCGCCTGCACCCACGCTGGCCAATGCTGGGTCGGCTGTGACGTGGGCTTTGGCGTCGCTGCTGCTCGTTTCGGCCTGGTGGACTGAAGCGTCCTCCGCACGCCAGCCGTTGATGGTTGCGGACGCGTACGCCGGTTCCTGGCTGACCTCGATCTCTGCCGCATGAAGGGATGCCCCGAGGGTGAGCTCCAACGGTTCGCCTTCGCCGTCGAGTCGTGTGAGCCTGAGGGCTCCGTCATGGACCACGGGGTAGGCGCCCACGCGGGCACTCTGTTCAACCAGGAGGCTCAAGTCCGTGCGGGCGCACTGATAAACCAGCCCCAACTTCTCGCCGCCGCCCACAACGTCCAGCCCGGTGCCCTCGCAGAGTTTCCTTGCCAACGCAGCGAGATCGACGTCCTCGTGCAGCCTGGTGAATTGGCGCTTCCTCAGCCGGTGCAGGGCATCGTAGGCCCTGATGCGGATTTCCTGACCGAGGTTGGCTCCGTAGCTGTACTCAACCACAGTGACCTCACCCACGAAGAGCGGGGTCCGGTGGCCGCCGAGCTCAACCCTCAGGGCATCACCGGGCACGGGATCCACTCCACCCCTCGCCGCAGCAGTCCTGCCCGGACCGGGTCGCCAGCTGATCAGGCACTGGGCTGGCCTCGCGAGTGAAGTGAGGACCTGAACGGACACTATCGCCGCCGTTTCAGCCGTGCTTAGTCTGCGCCGCCCCAGCGTGACGATGAGTTCGGGGAGGCCTTGGACTTGCCTCATGGTCCTTCACGCCTCATGGTGCTTCACCAACTGGCGGGACCGCGAGTGGTCCGCGGAAGTGCGCGGGGTCGTCGATGTCGTTGTATTCCAGGAGCAGCTTCCAGAGCAGGGGTGTCCCGAAGGCTTGAACGGAAAGCCGCGCCAACTCAGCTGGCGGCACATCAGGAAGGAGCTCGCCGCCGTCGGGCATTGCTGCGTCCCTGTCCGTGCTGCCATCGCCCGTGACCGCCAGCGTGTCCACGGGTGGGGCCGTCAGATCCACGGCAGGGAGTCGCTGGGCGAGCTCGTAGTTCTCGCCGCCTTCCTCGTCGGCAGACTGGCCCACGCGAACAAAGACCATCCGCATCCAGGACCTGAGCGGTGAACCGTCCGGGGCGAAGCGGTCGAAACGCTCCGCCACCTCGGTCACGATTCCCGGCACATTCCACGCACGGCCCCACACAAACCGGACCGACGGCGGCCTCCGCTGACGCTCCACCTCCGCACTGTTCTCGGCGAGCGCCCAGATAGGCCGGGTCATTTGCCGCACATCCTGCACATGAAGCGACGCCGGCGCGAGGTCGACGTCGAAGAGCAGGTCCAGCCTCAGCTCGGTGTGGCCGCCTCCCGTGAAGAGCAGGGGGTCGTCCGCCAGTCCGCTGCCGCTGAGTTTGCCGCCGGCACTTCTCCGGGGCTCCACACCGGCCGAGCGCTGCATCACCACCGTTTCCGGGTTGAGCAGGCAGCCAAGGTGTTCCCCGGTGTCCTCGATCAGGAAGGCGACACGTTCCATGTCAGACCGCCAAGTGTTCGTCGGTGAGGCGGGCTTGGCGGGCGATAGCTTCGGTTAGCGGGGTGGTTGCTGAGCTTGCTTCGTTGGCGGTGGGGGTGGGCCGCGGAGCGAGCTCCGGCCAGTCTCCCTTGAGCGCTGGCGCGGGGGTATGCGTGTGTTGTGGGGCCTGCTCTGCGTCCCATTTTCGTCCGGAAGCACGCACATCGGGCCTCGCAACGAGGGGTGATTCAGGTGGATCCGTGCGAAGGCGCAGCATGGGGATGTGTTGTGGGGCCCGCTCTGCGTCCCATTTTCGTCCGGAAGCACGCACATCGGGCCTCGCAACGAGGGGTGTGGTGTGTTGTGGGGCCTGCTCTGCGTCCCATTTTGGCCCCGAAGCAGGCACATCGGGCCCCGCAACGAGGGGTGATTCAGGTCGATCCGTGCGGAGGCGCAGCAGGGGGGTGTGTCGTGGGGCCTGCTCTGCGTCCCATTTTGGTCCGGAATCGCGCACATCGGGCCTCGCAACGAGGGGCGTGTGTTGTGGGGTCTGCTCTGCGCCCCATGTTGGTGCGGAACCGCGCACATCGGGCCCCGCAACGTGGGTGGGGGTGTGTTGTGGGGCCTGCTTTGCGCCCCATTTTGGTCCGGAACCGCGCACATCGGGCCCCGCAACGAGGG
>NZ_JBEPSI010000010.1:0-206553 GCF_040548745.1 Arthrobacter sp. 2762 | reverse complement strand
TCGGGCCCCGCAACGTGGGTGGGGGTGTGTTGTGGGGCCTGCTTTGCGCCCCATTTTGGTCCGGAACCGCGCACATCGGGCCCCGCAACGAGGGGCGTGTGTTGTGGGGTCTGCTCTGCGCCCCATGTTGGCCCGGAACCGAGCATATCGGGCCCCGCAACGTGGGTGGGGGTGTGTTGTGGGGCCTGCTTTGCGCCCCATTTTGGTCCGGAACCGCGCACATCGGGCCCCGCAACGAGGGGTGATTCAGGTCGATCCGTGCGAAGGCGCAGCATGGGGATGTCTTGTGGGGCCTGCTTTACGCGCCAAGAGCGTCCCCAGACACGCAGAGTGGGCCTCGCAACGGGAGGGGTGTCGGTCGGAACGGCAGGAGGAATCAACCCGGCGTCGCGCAGTAACTGAACCCAGTGCTCAGGTGCGCCTTCCACGTTCAGGCCGCGCACCGGCGTCGAACTTTCCCACGAAGAAGGCGTTGACGCGCCCGCACTCAAAGCGCCAGCTCCCGAAACACCCGCACCCGAAGAACCCGGGTCCCGATCCGACCCCCGATCCAGCCACGCAGCCACACCTCGCAAACGTTGCGCAGCCGCCCGCCGCCACGAAAACCCAGGCTCAGGCGACGGGAGCGCGGGCATCGTCGAGCTCCAGGCGGTCGTATGCAATGCTGAGGGATTCGATGGCGAGATCCTTGCCCAAGGCGTCAAGGGGTGCGCCGAACCAGTCGCACGGCCAGGCCCCCAGGAGATTCCAGCGGCGGACTTCCACGGACCCGGCGTCGTTAAGCATCGCGATGGAGACGTTTCGGCGTTCCACTTTTCCGTCCACGGCTTTGAAGAGCCACTGCAGCATCTCGGTGGAGTCCGTGAGCCCGTACTTCAAAGTCACGGGGGTGTACTCCACTTGCCCGGGGATGACGCGGACTGTGCTGTTTTCGCCGCCGGAGCGGTAGAGGATCCGGTCGATTTTCAGGCCGAGGCCCTCCACTTTGGTGAAGTGGCCCTGAACCACGCCTTGGATGACGAGCTTGAAGTTGTAGGCCCGGTATGGGTCCACCACGTTGCCCGGTTGGGCGGCAGGTGTTGGGGTTGTCATGTCAGGCTCCTGCGCTCTCTGTCTCGCTGGTGTTGTCCGCCGACTGCATGAGCTTGAAGATCACAAACTCGGCCGGTTTCACAGGCGCGATCCCGATCAACGTGACTACTTGCCCGGCGTCGCGGACCTCTGGAGGGTTGGTTTCTTCGTCGCACTTCACGAAAAATGCCTGTTGAGGAGTAGTCCCGAGCAGGGCGCCGTCCCGCCACACGTTGGTCAGGAACGCCCCGATGTCGCGCCGGATCGACTTCCACAGCGTGTGATCGTTGGGCTCAAACACCACCCAGCGCGTCCCGTCCGCCACGGACTCCTTGATCATGTTGGTTAGTCGACGCACATTCACGTACCGGTATTCGCTCGCTTCGGGAGCCTTGGTCCTCGCCCCCCAAATCCGGATGCCCTCGCCGGGGAAGTACCGGATGCAGTTCACGCCCGCCGGGTTCAGGACCTCCTGCTCACCGCGGCTCACGCGCCGCACAAGATCGATCGCGCCCTGGATGGGCTCGTTGGCCGGCGCCTTGTGGACGCCGCGTGTCGCGTCAACTCGTGCCCACACGCCTGCAATATGGCCCGACGGCGGCTGCGTCACCTTTTTCCCGGACACGGGATCGATCATCACGATCCACGGGAAATACAGTGCTGTGTAACCGCCGGGGGATTGCGGGGCGCCGAGGTCCTGCTGCTCACTGGCTTCCGTATCCGGATCAGCGGAGCGGCTCGCCGGGGGACGGGTTGAGTCGGGCCAGTCGGGGGCGTCGGAGGAGACAGAGGAAGCAGAAGAAGCCGACGACGGCGGGCTGTCACCAGCGTCCGCTTCCTCCCCGGCGTCTCCCGAGCCGGCATCGTCACCTGGGCCGCCACGATCCGAGCCAGCGTCGCCACCCGGGCCCTCATCCGCCGTCGTCCGTTCTTCTTCCGGGCCCGAATCCCTCGCGCCCACCGGAACGCCGGACGTCGCAGCCCTGGTGAGCGCACCGACGTCGTCTACTTTTTCCACCGTATCCAGGATGGCCATGCGGTCCTGGCGGAGCGGGTGCTCCACATGCGCCGCTAGTGCCGCATAGGATTCAGCGTCCGCGAAGCCGGGGGCTGCCACCATGGAGATGTCGTCGACGGCCTCGAAAAGCGTGAGGCCTGTGGGCTTGGCGGCCGTGCCTGTGAGGCTGCCGTTGGCCCCGATGTTCACCACATAACAACGGCTCCCTCCGTTTGAGAAGAAGCCGTAAACAGCGTTTGAGAGCGGTGTGCCCGCTGTCGCGTTGCCGACATATTGGTCCACGAACTGGGTCCAGTTGTCCAGCACACGGAGCTCATCCACCAAGGCGTCCTGGTCCGGGGCCACGCCTACGAACGCTGCGATGCTGGTGTTGACCTGCCCGATGGCACGTGCGCCGCTGGGCACTTCCTGTACATAGACGCCTGGCGCCTGGTAGTTCGCCATGGTGCGCTCCCTTTCCTGCCCGCGGGTGTCCGCGGATTCACACCCACCGGATGATGACCGGCAGGCTGCTGGTGCTGGCCGAGACTTCCCTTTCGGTGCCGCTCACTGCTACGGCAAAGTGCTGGAGTTCATCCGCCGAGGCCAGGACCTCGAAGTGGCCGGTCGCATCGCTGACGACTGCCGTGGCGGAAGAATGGGCATGGATGTAGGCGTCGGGGATGCCTTTGTTGTGGACGTCCACGAGCCGTCCGTGGATCCGGCGGGCAACACCGGTCTTGGCAATGAGCGGTTCAAGGACGGGCGGACCAGAGGGCTCTTCGAAGCGCAGCGCCACGGGGATCCGGACCAGGAACCCGAGCCCTTGCCGGATGGCTCCGGAGTACTCCTCGGGACGGAACTCGCCGGTGGAAACTACCGAGTATTGGCTGTGGCGTTCCACGGCCAGGAGCAGTTGCTCCATGTTGTCCAGTTGTTCGGGGCCATGGCATTCCACCGCCACCCGCAGTTCGAGGTCCAGGACCGGGCCATCGCGACGCGACCTTCCCACGCGGTTGAGCGTGACTGCATGGACGGTGACCGGAGCGTCAGGGGTGGGAACGACGGCGTCCGGGGAACCGTCGTCGAACCTTACGCGCTGGGGAGTGACGGCGTCGGAAAGTACCCCCAGTAGGTCGGTCAACGACGAACGCACATAGCCCACGGCAGAACCCAGAACTCGAAAGGTGACCAGAATTGCAACTGGGACTAGGTTACTCCCGCTGTTGCGTGTAGTCACTGGGGAATCAGGAGTAACTCCATTCGATTGAATGTGCAGGTGGGCGCCCGGCGTCGAACGCTTCAGTTTGCTTCCGCGGAAGGTACCGCCGGACTAGGATTTCCCGAAACGAAGCGGAGGTCCTGAAGATGCATGAGCAAGCGACGGCACCCCTCGAGACCGGCTTTGCCCCGGTCAACGGACTGGAGATGTACTACGAGTTGTATGGCGACGGCGGAACTCCCCTCCTGCTCCTGCACGGTGGGCTGTTCGACATTCAGCAGCAATTTGGCGCTTTGATCCCGGGCCTGTCCGAAGGCCGCAGGGTGATCGCCACAGATTTCCAAGGCCATGGAAGAACCCACGACATCGACCGCCCGCTGAGCACTGCGGATCTGGCTTCCGACGTCATTGGCCTCCTCGAACATCTGGGCGTCCGCGAGGCCGATGTATTCGGCTTCAGCGTTGGCGGCGCAGTGGCACTGCACTTGGCGATCAAACGCCCGGACCTTGTCCGCAAACTCATCGTGTCTTCGGTGTCTTTCCGGCCCGACGGCGATCGCGGCGGAAACGCCGAAGCCGTGGCCTCCATGACCGTGGACATGATCGCCGGCACCCCGATGGAGCAGCGCTATCTGGCTGTTTCACCGCATCCGGACCGCGAGCACCTGCAGGGACTGTTGGACAAACTCGGGCACTATGACGCCGGCTCCAGCGGATGGAGCGATGACGAAATCCGCGGAATCGCTGCCCCAACGTTGATTACGGTGGGCGACTGCGACATGGTCAAGCTCGAGCACGCGGTGCGGTTCCTCCAACTGAGGGGAGGAGACGTGAATGGCGACTTCGAAGGCGTACCCGCATCGCAACTGGCTGTGTTTCCCGGCACCACGCATTTCTTCGGGTTGGCGAGGACCGCGCTGGTGCAGGACGTCGTCACAACCTTCCTGGACGCTCCACCGCCTGCTGCATGGAAGGACCAGTGATTGGCCGGAGTGGTTTGTGTGGGACGTTCCGTGTCCTGAATTCAGACATACGCGCTCGACCGCACGCTGCCGCCTACTTCAGTTGCCGGACAGCGTCCCGCCACCACGCCACTGTTGCTGCCGCAGCTTCCGGGAGGGGCGTCGGCTCGAGGCCCAGGAGGCGCTGGCTTTGCGAGGAATCCATCACGAACGGGCGCTCGAACTGGTAGAGCATCTCGGCAAGCTCGCGCATGTCGGTCGAAAAGAGACCAGCCGTCCTCAGCACCCATCCCGGCACAGCACTTACCTTCGGAACAGCAACGCCGGCAGCCTCAGCGAACGCCGCCGCAAGCTCGCGCTGGGTTAGCGCCGGGCCGGTCGGAGCCTGGAGCACAGTGTTCCAGAGCTTTGGATTCCGGGCCGCCGCGATCATGGCCGCCGCCAGGTCAGGGACATACGTGAACGAGTGGGGTTGCCCAGCGCTGCCAATGACTTGGACCGACTTTCCCTTCAGAACCAGCGGGACCATTCGGTCGCCTGCATGCGCCGTCCGCACCAGCGGGCCGAAGAAGTCGCCGGCCACCACGCTCACGGTATCGGCAGCGTGCACGTGCCGCGCGTTCAGCAGTTGGGTTCTAATGCCTCTTTTTCCGCCCGACGCCGCCCGTGGACCCGCCTCGGTCATCACGCTGTCCGGCTCGCTGTAGGAGTACAGGCTCTCTGGAAATACGACGACGGCGCCCTGGGCTGCCGCTGCATCCATCACCACTTGTTCGGCTTGTGGGAGCTCGGCCGCCCATACAGCGGCCCGGTATGCGGACCCGTGAATGCAATGGAAGACCGCGACGGCGCCGTTGAGTGCTTGGCTCAATTGCTGGGGATCGGAGGCATCGACGCGCATCCGTTCAATGAGGGGATGGTCCGGGCCGCTGCCAGACCGAGTCAGAATGCGAACGTCTTCCCCCCGCTCAGCGAGTTGTTCGGCGACGGTCCAACCAACGGGTCCTGCTCCGGTGACGACGTACATGCTGATCTCTTTCCTCGAAGTTCAGTGAACGGAAGCGAGAGCACTGCTCTCTGAATTCAGAATGACCCCCAAGGGAGCCAAAGTCAAGAGCACTGCTCTCATTTGTTGATGGTGCTCTCCCTTGTGGCAAGCTGGTTCCATGCCCTCCACAGCGCCCGGCGCCGAAGCTGCCCCTAAAGCCCAGCCGAAAGCCAAAACGCCAACTCCCCGCGAGCGTGCGCGTGCACAAACCATCGCCGATATCGTGCGACTCGGCCGGGAGCACCTCGCGGTCCACGGTGCCGCGGGGCTGTCGCTGCGGGCTGTTGCCCGGGACCTTGGCGTCGTTTCTTCGGCGGTTTATCGCTACGTGGAAAGCCGGGACGAACTCCTCACGCTCTTGCTCATCGACGGCTACAACGAGCTCGGCGACGAAGTGGATGCTGCTGTAGCGGCTGTTCCTGAGAATGATTTCGCAGGCCAGTTCCGTGCCCTGGGTAAGGCTGTTCGTGCGTGGGCGCTCAAGGAACCAGCCAGCTACGCCCTGCTTTTCGGCAGCCCGGTTCCCGGCTATCAGGCACCCGGTGAGCGAACAACGGTTCCCGGAACACGTGTCATCTTTCGCCTCGTGAGCATCTTTGACGCAGCCCATCGCGAGGGGGCCTTGGCGGCGGAGGTGAGTCCCGCCGTCGTCATCCCACCGGCACTGGCAGCAGACATGGTGAACATCCGGACTGAACTTGGGATCACGGTGCCCGAGTCAGCGCTCGCGCGGGGCGTGCTGGCGTGGACGTCCGTCTTCGGGGCTGTGAGCTTCGAAGTGTTCGGCCAGTACGGGCGCGATACGTTTTCCGCGCGCGACGAATTGTTCGAGCACCAACTGCTCGTGCTCCAAGGCATGGCGGGTCTGTGACCGGCGGGTCTGTGACCAGCAGCAGACGGTAAAGTATCAAGATGGTTCGAGGGCTTGCTGACATCGGTGCGGAGGGCATATTGCTCGCCGGTGCCGGGCGCGCCATCCTCCTTCAGATCGCTGATCCGAGGGTGGGGCACGGCGTCGCGGACCATAGCGACTTTGCCCAGCGGCCGCAGGATCGTTTACGGGCCACGCTGACTTACGTTTATGCGATTGTTTACGGTTCAGAAGAGCAAGTTGCTGCCGTTCGCCGCGCCGTCAACCGCGCCCACGCTCCGGTGCGCCGGAACCCTGACAATGCGACAAAGGGCTACAACGCTTTCGACCCCGAGTCGCAGCTTTGGGTTGTCGCCACCCTTTACGAGACGGCCGTCACCGTTTATGAGCAAGTGCACGGACCGCTCGACGACGAGACCGCCGACCGCATGTACCGCGACTATGCGCGCATTGGGACGGCGTTGCAGCTTCCCGCGAATATGTGGCCGTCCGATCGTGCGGCCTTCGCTGGGTACTGGTCATCGCGCGTGGACCTGCTTCGACCTGATGAAAAAGCCCGCAGCATCGCCAAGGACCTGCTGTATCCGGCAGGTGGACCGGCACTCATGCGCCTGGCTATGCCGCTTGCCCGCTTCCTGACCGCCGGCCTGCTTCCGGACCACTTGCGCGAAGGGTTCGGCTTGGAATGGACTCCCCGTGATGACCGCCGCTTCGAGCGGACCATGCGGTGGCTGGGACGCGTCTATCCCCGGCTTCCGCAGCGGATACGGCACTGGCCCAGGGACTACTACCTGAGCCACCTGGAAACCACCCCGTCCAAGTCCAGGGGCAAGGCAAGGAATGCGTAATTCGACCTCGGTGGAGCAGACCATCGATGACCTCGCCCACCGTTATCTGCAGCACGCCCACGGTGGCCGACTCCGAATGCGCCTGACCGAGTTCGTAGTGTTCGGACTGAAGCAGGCATGGGCCTGCGTCTTCGGGGCAGCACTGCTCGCGGTGATCATCGCAGCCCGCCTCTGGTATCCGGACGACGCCGGCCTGGCGCGGAATGACTTCCTGACCATCGCCGCAGTCGCCATTCAGATCCTGATGATCAGCTTCAAGTTGGAGACGCTGCGCGAGTTGCGGGTGATCCTGCTGTTCCATGCGGTGGGGACCGTCATGGAGCTGTTCAAGACGGACGTGGGCTCGTGGTCCTATGAGGCCGAGGGCTTCCTCCGGATCGGTGGTGTTCCGCTGTTCAGTGGCTTCATGTATGCGGCCGTTGGCTCGTACATGGTTCGTGTGTTCCGGCTCTTTGACTTACACTTCGACCACTACCCCTGGCGATGGATCACGGCTCTTGTGGCTGCCGGGATCTACATCAATTTCTTCTCGCACCACTACATCTTTGACGCGCGCTGGGTGCTGCTTGCCGCCGTCGTGCTTGTCTACGGGCGGTGCGTGATGCACTTCCGGGTGTTCCGTAAGCGCTTCCGGATGCCCATCCTGGTGTCTTTCCTCTTGGTGGCGCTGTTCATTTGGTTCGCCGAGAACATCGGCACGTGGTCCCATGCGTGGCTCTACCCCAATCAGGTGAATGGCTGGCAGGCGGTCTCGATCGAGAAGCTCCTCGCCTGGTTCCTGCTGATGATCATTTCCGTGGTGCTCGTGGCGTGGGTGTATAAACCGGAGCCGCCGCCCAGCCCCAGTGGCGCCACGCAAATTCGCCAGGGACACCCGGATATCCGTGTCGCCCGCCCACCCGAGTGACGTTGGTGCGTTTGCGCGTCGTCACGCAGCTCTACTCCTGCGAATTGACGCTGAAGCCCTAGCCACTCCCCATGCCAGAACAGCGGCTGCGGGCAGTGCGCCAAGAATGATCTGCGTAAGTCGCGGGTGAAAGGACTGCTGATGAGTGCCGCCAGTCATCGTGAAAGTGCACTCAATCCCCAAAGGTAGGAAGGCGTACTCTCCCCGGGGTGGTACGGGTGAGCCCTCGGGGTTATGGATTGTTCCGGCCGGGAGATATTCGCCGAGGCAGAGCCCGGAAATACCCCCAGCATTGTGGTTCAGGAGTCCGCGGTCGAGGAGCCCAACCAGAACGAACCAGCTCAAGCAAAAGAAGATGGCCAGCACAAGAAACGGGTGTCTCCCGGCCATAGCGAGCCTCCGTTCTGGTGTCGTCACGCTTCGCCGCAGGCTATAGCCCAGAACGCATCCAGCGAACTCCATCGCGCAAGTCTGTCAGTTCACGCAGGGCGAAACCAGCCCTCGGAGCCGCGTACTTCCGGGGCAAATTTGGGCACGAAAGCCAAACTTGAGCGTACTTCACTCAACTTTGGATTGACATTGAAACGAGGCTGAGTACAGTTGAGTGCAGAACGCTCAACTAGCCGATTGTTGAGTGGGCTCCCGATAACCCAACCGCCCAGCGGACCGGTGCCGGGGGCAATCTCGAACATCGGCCATTGAAAGGAAACAAGATATGTCACGTGCAGTAGGTATCGACCTCGGAACCACTAACTCCGTGGTCTCTGTCCTTGAAGGTGGCGAGCCCACCGTCATCGCCAACGCAGAAGGCGGCCGCACCACGCCGTCGGTCGTTGCGTTCTCAAAGTCCGGCGAAGTCCTGGTTGGCGAGATCGCAAAGCGCCAGGCCGTCAACAACATCGATCGCACCATCGCTTCCGTCAAGCGCCACATGGGCACCGACTGGTCTGTCGCCATCGATGACAAGAAGTACACGCCGCAGGAAATCTCCGCGCGTATCCTCATGAAGCTCAAGAACGACGCCGAGAGCTACTTGGGTGAGAAGGTCACCGACGCCGTGATCACCGTTCCGGCATACTTCAACGACGCCGAGCGCCAGTCCACCAAGGAAGCCGGCGAAATCGCAGGCCTCAACGTCCTCCGCATCGTCAACGAGCCCACCGCGGCTGCACTGGCCTACGGTCTGGACAAGGGCAAGGAAGACGAACTCATCCTGGTCTTCGACCTCGGTGGCGGTACCTTCGACGTCTCCCTCCTCGAGGTTGGCAAGGACGAAGACAACTTCTCCACCATCCAGGTCCGCGCAACCGCAGGTGACAACCGCCTCGGTGGCGACGACTGGGACAACCGCGTCGTCGAGTGGCTGCTGAACCAGCTCAAGATCAAGGGCATCGATCTCTCCAAGGACAAGATCGCCCTCCAGCGTCTCCGTGAAGCTGCAGAGCAGGCCAAGAAGGAACTCTCCTCTTCCACCAGCACCAACATCTCCCTCCAGTACCTGTCCGTCACCCCCGACGGCCCGGTCCACCTGGACGAGCAGCTGACCCGTGCCAAGTTCCAGGACCTCACCAAGGACCTGCTGGACCGTACCAAGAAGCCGTTCCACGACGTCATCGCTGAAGCCGGCATCAAGGTCTCCGACATCGATCACATCGTGCTCGTCGGTGGCTCCACCCGTATGCCCGCCGTCTCCGAGCTCGTCAAGGAACTTGCTGGCGGCAAGGAGCCCAACAAGGGCGTCAACCCGGACGAAGTTGTAGCCGTTGGTGCTGCACTCCAGGCCGGTGTCCTGAAGGGTGAGCGCAAGGACGTCCTCCTCATCGACGTCACGCCGCTGTCCCTCGGCATCGAAACCAAGGGTGGCGTCATGACGCACCTCATCGAGCGCAACACGGCTATCCCCACCAAGCGTTCCGAGACCTTCACCACGGCAGACGACAACCAGCCGTCCGTGGCCATCCAGGTCTTCCAGGGCGAGCGTGAATTCACCCGCGACAACAAGCCGCTGGGCACGTTCGAACTGACCGGCATCGCTCCGGCACCGCGTGGCGTCCCGCAGGTCGAGGTCACCTTCGACATCGACGCCAACGGCATCGTCCACGTGTCCGCCAAGGACAAGGGCACCGGCAAGGAACAGTCCATGACCATCACCGGTGGCACGGCACTCTCCAAGGAAGACATCGACCGCATGGTCCGTGAAGCCGAGGAGCACGCCGCAGAGGACAAGGCCCGCCGCGAAGCTACGGACACCCGCAACTCAGCCGAGCAGCTTGCCTACTCCGTGGACAAGCTGATCGCCGACAACGACGACAAGCTGCCCGAAGAGGTCAAGACCGAGGTTAAGGCCGACGTCGACGCCCTCAAGTCCGCGCTGGAAGGCACCGACGACGCCGCTGTGAAGGCGGCCTTCGAGAAGCTGCAGGCTTCCCAGACCAAGCTCGGCGAAGCCATCTACTCTCAGGCAGCCGCAGCTGACGCTCCGGGTGCCGGTGCTGAAGGCGCTCCGGCCGGCGAGAAGACTGCTGCCGACGAAGACATCGTCGACGCTGAAATCATCGACGAAGACGAAGCGAAGAAGTAGCCATGCCCCACCACGGCAACGAAGCAGAGCACTCTGAAGGAAACGAGCCGCGCAAGCCCGTAATACGGGACAACCGCAAGGTTGACCCGGAAACCGGGGCTGCCCGACACCCCGAAGGCGAAGCTGCTGCTCCCACCGAAGGCAACGCCGCTCCCACGGAAGGTGACGCTCTGTCCCAAGCTGAGGAAATCCTCAACGGGGTAGAGGTCCCGGCCGAGGAATCGGTAGCCTCCGGCGCCGCGGCTGAAGCCCAGGCAGCGGAGCTCCGCAACGATCTCCTTCGCCTTCAGGCTGAATACGTCAACTACCGCAAGCGCGTCGAACGCGACCGCGCCGTAGCAGGGGAGATGGCCGTCATCGGCGTCCTGAACTCCCTGCTCCCGGTGCTGGACGACGTCGACGCCGCCCGCCAGCACGGTGACCTCGAAGACGGCCCCTTCGCCGCCATCGCCACCAAACTGGAGAATGCGCTGAAGACGTACGGACTGGAACGCATCGCGGAAACCGGTGTCGAATTCGACCCCACCATCCACGAGGCACTCATCCAGCAGCCCGGCGAGGACATCGAGGTTGACACGGTCAGCCAGGTGCTGCGCTCGGGATACCGCTCCGGCGAGCGTGTCCTCCGCGCGGCCCAGGTAATCGTGGCTGTGCCGGCCTAGTCACCTTCCGCCTTCGCGGATGAGGGGGCCCCGCCCCTTCGCCGGGTGGCCGAGGATCTGCGATCCTTGGCCACCCGGCTTCGGCAGCGGATATTGGCCTTCCCAACACTCGCAAGCTCGTGTAGGGGCCCTGGGCCAGATCCTTGGATGCCACTCGCGGGCCCCCTCATCCGCTACGGCTCGGCGGTCGACTCGCCTAAGGTGGGATGACCGCAGCGCAGCTGGATAGGGGGACGCGGCGTGGCGGGCATCGCGAAGCGGGCACGGCCCCCTATCCAGCGGAGCGCAAGCTTCGACACAACGAAAGGAAACGCTCTTGGCCAGCCAGGACTGGGTTGAAAAGGATTTTTACGCGATCCTTGGTATCGCCAAGGACGCGTCCGACGCGGATATTAAGAAGGCTTACCGCAAGCTGGCGCGGCAGTATCACCCGGACACCAATTCCGGGAATGCTGCTGCGGAGAAGAAGTTTAAGGACATTTCCGAGGCTTATTCTGTTTTGTCGAGTCCTGAGGACCGGCAGCAGTATGACGCCATACGTGCCATGGGTGGCGCCCGGTTCGCTCCCGGTGCGGGGGCGGGGCGTGGTGGTGCTGGCGCTAACGGTGGGTTCGAGGACCTGTTCGGTGGTTTGTTTGGTGGCGGCGCGCGTCAGCCTTCGGGTGCCGGTGGTATTCCTCCGGAGTTTGCTGACCTGTTTGGTGGCGGCTTTGGTGGAGGCCAGACAGGGTTCCAGCGTGCTCCGCAGAAGGGCTCGGATCGCACTGCGACGACGTCCATCTCCTTTGCTGGTTCCATCAAGGGCACTACTGTGAGCCTGCGTGAAAGCAACGGCCACGTGATCGACGTCAAGATCCCCGCCGGCATCAAGGATGGGCAGAAGGTCCGGCAACGCGGCAAGGGCAACGCTGGTCCCGCCGGAAACGGTGACCTCATCATCACCGTGAACGTTAAGCCCCACGAGTTTTTCCAGCGCGACGGCGACAACATCCGCATCCACGTGCCCGTCACGTTTGCGGAAGCTGCGCTCGGCGCGACCATCGAAGTTCCAACGCTCGACGGCGACACCGTCAAGGTGCGTGTCCCGGCCGGGACGCCGTCGGGTCGCACCCTCCGGGTCAAGGGCCGGGGCGTGAAAACGTCCAAGGCGACCGGTGACCTTCTGGTGACTATCGACGTCGCCGTCCCCCAGAACCTGAACAAGGAAGCGGAGGAGGCTGTGAAGGCATTTGCTGCCGCGACCACCGACGCCAACCCGCGTCACGACCTGGCCGCGAAGGCCCGGTTGTAAGGAGACGGTCATGGCAATCGACGTCAACCAGCCGATCTTTGTCATCTCCGTCGCCGCGGAGCTTGCCGACATGCATCCGCAGACGTTGCGCCAGTACGACCGCCTGGGCATCGTCTCGCCCAGCCGTGCCCCCGGGAAGTCCCGGCGGTACTCTCAGAACGACGTCGACAAGCTGCGGGAGGTTCAGCGCCTCTCGCAGTCCGGCGTCTCGCTCGAAGGCATCAAGCGCATCCTGGACCTTGAAAACCAGGTAGCGGCGTTGCAGTACCGGGTGGCCGAGCTCACAGAGGAACTGACCCGGCGCCGAAGTCCCTTGGACACGCGCATTTTCGCAGCGGGAGCAGCGGGCGACGTCGTCAGTCTGGCCCGCGGTCAACGACCCCGTGCGCGATCGCAAGCCGTTGTGGTGTGGCGTCCGCGGCCCGAGCAGTAGGCCACTTCACTCCGGGACCGTGTCAGCATGCCTGTGCGCCACCTTCCACTCGCCATCCTCGCGGCGGTAGACCTGGGTGGCCCTCAGAAGCTGGCTCACCTGCTGCCCGGTGACCGAGATTGAGGACCGCTCCAAACCGGCGGTGTAGGCCATGTCGCCAACGATGTGGTAGGACTGCAGCTCGAATGAGTAGGCGGTGCAGTCGGAGAACCTGTTGGCCAGATCCGCGAACAGCTGCCCGACTTCTTCCTGCCCGACGGCGTTGCGCCAGGCGCCCAGGACGCTTACCGGCTCGTGGCTGGACCAAATGGCCCGACGCGGCGCGGAGTCTCCATTGAGGAGGGCCACCTCAGCCTGGTAAAGCGTGGTCCTGATCCAAGCAAGAAACTCATCGTTCTCGGTCATACCCTCAGTATGCTCCCGCGCTTCCCCCAAGGGACCCTGCCGCGGGCAGCGCTAAATTCATCCCGCAGCGTTCTCAGAGAGGCCGCTTGATGCAGAGGTTCCGCGAGGGAGGTACTGCCAGAATCCGTAACAGCGGACACTCCCGCGCCGCCGCCAAAAGGAGTGTCATTGATACGTGACCTCAACCAGCAATCCCAGCCAGATCACGGCTTTGCCCCCGAAGACTTCCACCTCCGGTCGATTCGCCCTTGCCGTATCGATGCTCGGGTTCTTCGTGATCACCCTCGATGCACTGATCGTCAATGTTGCGTTGGCTACGATCGGTTCGCAACTTGGTGACGGCGATCGCCAGCGCTTTCATCCGTCGGACCAATATTGATACCGCCTAATGAATCAGTGAAAGAGAGGCCCATGATGGCACCCAGCGAAACGGCACGACGGAATCACGACGATCTTTTCCCCGGTCAGCTCCCAGCCTTGGCGGTTACAGACCCCGAGCTCGTGGAGGTCTTCAACAACTTCGCCTTCGACGAGGTATTGAGTCACGGACAACTGGATACCAGGACAAGGCTCATGGTTCAGCTCGCGTCTCTTATCGCGTCACAAGGGATGTGGGAGTACCGTGCGTTGCTCGGAGCCGCTCTTACGGTAGGGGTAACCCCGGTGGAAGTGAAAGAACTTGTCTATCAAGCAGTCCCGTACGTCGGCATGGGCAAAGTTTCCGACTTCCTGCACGCCACCAATGAAATCCTCAAGGAGCACGGGGTGGAGCTACCTGTTCCCGGCCAGTCCACCACCACGCCGAAAGACCGAGGGGAGAAAGGCCTGGCTATCCAGAGGGAGATCGCAGGCGCAGAACGCATCGACGATATGCGTGCCGCTGCTTCAGCTGACGAGATGCACTTCCAGGAGTACCTCGCCGGGAACTGCTTCGGCGATTATCTGACACGCACCGGCATTGATATTCCAAGGCGTGAACTCCTCACGTTGTCCATGCTCGTTTCCCTTGGCGGCTGCGAACCACAGGTCAAGGGGCACATTCTGGCCAATCTAAACGTGGGTAACAGCCGCGGGCTGATGCTCGACGTCATCACGCAATTGCTGCCGTACATCGGGTATCCCCGGATGCTCAACGCCCTGCGCGTACTCAATGAGACAGTGCCGGCATCCAACGCAGGGTAGGGCTGGCTTCAGCTGTGGATAGTGGCCATAAAAGGACGATAATAAAGTCATGGCACGGCAAGAAGGGCACGTGCTAGTGGTTGGCGTGTAGGCGCTGGAAGGCGTCCCATGCTCGTGTAGTGAGGGAAGATTCCGATGTCGTTGTCGGATGAAGAACGCAGGAGTTTGGAAGAGCTTGAGCGGGATCTCGCTTCATCGGATCCTGACTTGGACCTTCAGCTGAAGTCGGGGCGCCCGCGCGGTGCGGTGGCGCGCTCAGTTTTTGGTGTCCTGGCAGTATTGGCCGGTTTCGCGATGGTCATTGCGGGGATCATCACACAACTCGTCCTTGTGGGTGTGGTCGGGTTCCTGCTCGCTGGAACAGGCGCCTACTTACTGTTCAGCAGGATGGTCCTCAGGAGAAGGACACGACGACACGATGAAGGCAAGCCGGACTAGCCCGGAAGGCAAGCCGGACTAGCCCGGCCGCGGGCCAGTCCGCAGAAATCCGGCTGCCTTCAGTATGTCTCCGGGGGCACCTCCGAAGACGAGGCAGAAGCGCCGTCCGAGCTGGGAGGGTTCGCCGTCTGCGTGGCCGGCTTGGCAGGGACCGGTTCTCCGGGAGGCACCATCATTCGCCATGCGAGCACGAGGCCTGCCCCGACGCCAGCTACTGCCAAGGCAACCAACCACCCGGCGCGGGGGGAACTCCGCTGACTGGTTCGACGACTCAAAGTTTGCGTTGTCCTCTTGACCGCTCTGGCCGCGGTGCGCTGGGCCCTCTTTGCGGCTTTACGGTTCCCGGTCAGCGTGAGCATGACGCCGTGCACCACAGACGGAACATCGGCGTGGTTGATCCGGGACAACGCCCACCCCACAACTGCGTCAGCTTGTGACGACGTGCCCTCCGCTGCGTGCTTCACCCACTCGGCTGCGAGATCCTGCACTGCGGGAATGATGTTTTGTGCTTTATACATGTGAACCCCTCACGGAGTAGATGGCCTCGTTGTCAGACTACGCCGCGGGCTGCAGGACCAAAAGGTGCCCGAACACAGGGTTCTTTCAGGCCGGGATTACGGCTGCCAGCTCCACGGGCTTCTCCAGTCCGGCCCACGTGCCGGTGAGGGTCAATTCGCTGTGGAGCTCCGCGGCAGAGCTGACCGAAGAATCAGCGGCGACATCCACCACCCGGGCAACCTTCAAGCGAAGCTCACCTGCGTCAATGATGGTCACGCCACTCCCCGATACGGGGGCAGAGGCACTCAAGGCGGGGACACCGTCGTCGAGCGTTCCGCTTCCCTTCACGTTGACGGTGCTGGGACGGGGCTCCGGCTCGCCGTCGACGATCAATGCCGCTTCTTCCTGGCCGGTGAGGATGGCGGTGGCGAGGGCCTTGACGTAAACGGGGTCGGCGCAGGCATCGTAGACCCACCGCTTGCCAAGGACGGAGTGATCTATGGTGCCGATGAGCCATTCCTGCGCGCCGGCCAGTTCGTATCCCCTGTAGCTCAGGGGTACCTGGTAGATGCGCTCGCCGGCGGCGACGACATGCGTCTCGAGCCCTACCTCGCCGGCGGGGTCGTCAAAACGGTAGGCCCCAATGAGCTCCGGGGCGCCATCCTGGATGAACCAGGGCTGCGTCGGCAGGTATCCAGCGATGAGTTCGAGCTTGGACGGGGACAGGGTTGCCTTGTGAATAATCGCCATGTTCTCCAGCCTAGGCCAGGGGCGGGGTTCCGTTCGATACGGGGCCCGATGCGCGGCCTCGCCCCTGCACTGTTTACAATCGAAGGGACGCGCCGACTATTGAGGGAATCATGAAGAAACTCACCACTGTCTTGATCGCTGCCGGGCTGCTTGCCACGGCTTCAGCTTGCTCTTCGCCGCAGCTGACCACCGCAGAAACGTGTGATCGGGTGGGTGTCGCCGTTGCCAGCCTCCCGAGCAACGCCAGCAAGACCGCAACCATTCGCGTCGCAAACGCCATCCGCCCGATTGAACCGGTTGCTTCCAATGAGATGAAGCCCGTGGTCACGGCCATCCTTGAATACTCGGATGAACTCGTGAAGGAATCCCCGGACGAGAACAAGATGGGTGAGCTTTCCGCCGCCTACCAGGAAGCCGGCACCAAGTACGGCGAGCTCTGCCGCGGCTAACGACGCCCGCGGCCTAACGGCTACAACCCCGGATGTTCTCTCACATCACAGCCCTTAAACCCGAACGTTCTCTCACATGATGTGAGAGAACGTTCCGGAAAAGGCATCAGGATGTGAGAGAACATCGGAATGCCTACCGCAACCCAGGCCCAGCACGGCAGTCCTGGGTTGCGGTAGGCTCGCGGAATGGCTCAACTCGAGACGATTGCCCGACTCCTCGCAGCCTATGATCAGCAGCTTCGTACGGATGCGGAGACTCCCAGCGCATTAGAGGTCACTAGGCATGGCCCCCTTCGTCTGGTGACTTTCCTTGGCGGACGAGGGTTCATCACCTACCGGGACCTGGACGGTCACGACGAAGCAGTTATCCGACACCTGGTTGCCCAAGCTCTCACCTACTTCGAACGAAAACCTGAAATCACCAAGGTTGAATGGAAATCCCGCGGCCATGACCAAGCTTCAGGGCTACACGAAGCGCTCTTGGCTAACGGCTTCACCTCGGATCCGCCAGAGTCGATCATGATCGGTGAAGCCCACACGTTGAGCGTCGATGTTCCAGTTCCCGACGGAGTGACGTTGCGGCAAGTGACGGATGAGCCGGACGTGCGGGCCATGAGCGCCATGCAGGATGAAGTGTTCGGCGAACCGGTTTCAGATGAGATGGCTAACGCCCTACTGCGCCGGCTGTCTCTGGACGACAGCATGGAGCTGTGGGTCGCAGAGGCGGAGGGGCATATCGTCAGCGCCGGACGGCTGGAACCAGTCCCCGACACCGACTTCGCTGGAATCTGGGGTGGCGCGACCCGCGAAGAATGGCGTGGCCGCGGGATTTACCGGGCGTTGACGGCCCGCCGTGCCCAGTCCGCGCTCGCTAAGGGCAAGACCCTCATCCACAGTGATTCCACCGAATTCTCGCGCCCAATTCTGGAGCGCTCTGGACTGCTCAAGGTCTCGACGACCACCCCGTACCGCTGGGCGCGTCGCTGACAACGCGGGGGCAGTTATGGCCCATGTTTTGTCCTCAATGGGGTCTAAAGTGACCCCGCGTTGCTTCTGGTGTATAGATGTATACAAGTACACATACCTATCCGAGGCAGCAGCATGGCAGATCCACAACCACGGAACACAGGGGCTCATCTGGTCTACAGCGAGCTCAAACGTCGCATTCTCAGCCTCGAGCTCAAACCCGGTGAGCGCATCTACGAGCCAGCGATGGCCACCGAGTTACGCGTCAGCCGTACGCCTCTGCGCGAAGCTATCCGGCGCTTGATTTCCGAGAGCCTCCTGGAGCAGCAAGCTACCGGGGGAGTTGTGGTTCCGGTGCTGGACGAACAAGTGATTTCGGAGCTCTACGATGTGCGTGCTGCACTGGAATCGTTGATGGCACGTGAGGCTTGCGCCCGGGCCACTCCCGCCGACATCGAGGAACTTGACGGGATCCTCGAGCGCAACGCCGCCATGGTCGGGTTTGCGGAAGAAGCCATGAAGTATGGAGTGACGCTTCACGCTGCTGTCGCCAGGATCGCCGGCAACTCCTGGGCCAGGCGCTTCCATGATCAAATATCGAGCCAAGTGGAGCGCTACCGGCATTTCACCAACAACTCGCCTGGTCGTCGTGAGGAGGCTCTTGCCGACCATCGGGTGCTGGTGGAGGCCATAGCTTCCAAGAAGCCTGATAAGGCGGCCAAGATCGCTTTCGACCACGTCATAGCCGCCCGGGATGAGACTCTGCGGGCCATTGCTGACCAGGGGCTCGTAGTCGAATGATCGGCGAACTCGGTGGGCGCTCGTCCACGGCTCTCCTGCTCCATTCGGCCCTCATCCAGGCGGTGACGTTCCTCGTCCGTCCAGCGGCTACCTATCGGGCACTCGAACTCGATGTTCCCGCATTCGCACTGGGGGTCCTCGCTGCCAGTTATGCGGTCTTCCCGTTGCTGCTTGCCCTGCCTATCGGTTCCCTGGTGGACCGGTTGGGTGAGCGTCGGCTCATGGCGGTGGGGTCCGCCGTCGTCCTCGCTTGTTCTGCCTTCCTGCTCTTCTGGGGGACGTCGGTAGCGGCGCTGATCGCCGGCACAGCGCTGCTCGGCGCTGGTCAGTTGGCGTGCGTGGTGGGCCAGCAGGCGGTGGTCGCGAATAATGCGGAATCCACGCGGCTCGATTCAGCCTTCGGATACCTGACGTTCGCAGCCTCGCTTGGTCAGGCCCTTGGTCCTTTGGCTATCTCGCTGGTTAGCGGGGCATCGGTACGCCCCAACACGCAGGCAATTTTCATTTTGTCCGTTGGCATGAGCTTGGTTCTTTTCCTGGCGACGTTCGTCGTCTCCTCCCGCGTCAGTGGGCGGAAGCGGGTGGCGAAGGGGGCTCAACGAAGTAAGGGCAGTGCTGTCTCACTGCTCAAAACCCCGGGCGTTGTCAGGGCGTTGGCTACAAGCGCAACGGTGCTGGCTGTGGTTGACCTGACAGTGGTCTACCTGCCGGCCCTGGGCGCCGAACGGGGGATCACCGCGGCAACCGTAGGCCTGATGCTGGCTGTAAGGGCAGTGTTTTCGATGGTGTCCCGGCTCGGACTCGGACGCGTGTCCAGAAAGCTTGGGCGGATGCGGCTGCTGGTCCTGAGCCTTGTTGTCTCAACTGTTTCGCTGGCAGTTGCCGCCATTCCAATGCCCGTATGGCTCCTGATTATCGTCATGGCGTTCCTTGGCCTTGGCCTGGGAATCGGCCAGCCGCTGACCATGTCATGGCTCTCGGCCCAAGCGCCTGAAGGCCAGCGCGGCCGCGCTCTGGCTTTGAGGCTCGCTGGCAACAGGGTGGGACAAGTGGTCCTGCCGAGCGCAATCGGCGTCGTGGCGGTAGGGCTTGGCGCTGCGGGGGTGTTCCTGGCGTCCGCGGTGGCCGTGGGCGGAACGATGCTGTTGCTCCGTGGTGTGCGGCTGGACGACTAGAAGAGCGACGGCGGCCTCCCTTGCGGAAGGCCGCCGTCGACGTGGCTAGAGAACTGCCGTCATGGCGTCCCAACCCCAACCGGCAGCGAACCGTGGCATCCAGCCACCCCTGCCGTCGCCAGGATAGAGCCAGAGGACTCCTTGGGTATCGCGGGCCAACAGGTCGGCTGTTCCCTCAGCCGCGAAGTTGGTGGCGAAGTCGCCGGGACCCACGACCGCGGTCATGTAGTTCCAACCCGAGCCCACCTGGACGCGGGGGAGCCATCCGCTGGCGCCGTTGCCGGGGTACAGCCACAGCGTACCTACGGTGTCGGTGGCGATGACATCGTGCTGGCCGTCGCCATTGAAGTCGCCGGGGCCCACGATCTTGTCCATTGCGTTCCAGCCTGAGCCGACGGCGACGCGGGGGAGCCACCCGGCTGAACCGTTGCCTGGGTAGAGCCAGAGCGCACCGGACGAGTCCCTAGCCAGGACATCGTGTTTGCCATCGCCATTGAAGTCACCGGGACCCACGATCGAGGTCATAACGTTCCATCCGGCACCGACTTGGATGCGTGGGTACCACTCGCCGTATCCGTTGCCGGGATAAAGCCAGAGAACTCCTGCGGTGTCTCGAGCCAATACGTCCGGCTTGGCGTCACCGTTGAGGTCACCGGGAGCTACCAGGGATGTCATCGCGTTCCAGCCGGAACCAACCTGGACCCGGGGGAGGAAATGACCGCCTTTGTCACCGGCGTACAGCCACAAGGTGCCTGCGGAATCACGGGCCAACGTGTCTGCCTTGCCATCGGAATCGAAGTCGTTCTTGGCAGGGTTCACAGTGATGGCAAACCACTTTGTGAACGCCGAGGGGCTGACGCCGTTGGAGGCAGCCACTTGGACCTTGTACGTTCCGGCTTTGGTAGTGATGCCCGACAGGACTCCGGTCTGCTTGTTCAGGGACAGACCGGGCGGCAAGGTGCCTGCGTAGACGGAGAACTTGGGCGCCGGGGAGCCGCTCGCCTGGAAGGTATAGCTGTAGGCGGAGCCAACGGTTCCGGCGACTGGTGGCTGGCTTGCGGTGAAGGCCGGGGGAGCGTCGGCACCGTCGATGACAGAAAGTGCGCCGCCCATTTGGTTTGCGACGTAGGTCTTGTTCGTCGCTTCATTCACAGCCGCTACTTGCGGCCAGTTGCCAACCTGGATGACTTCCATGGTGCCCGTATTGGCGCGGAGTACGGTGAGCTTGCCCCGGCTCGGGTGGACGCCATAGACCTTATTGGTGGTTTCATTGACTACCAGACTGACAGGGGAGTCCAAGAAATCTCCATACTCGATTCTGGACACCCGGTTTGTCGCCAGATCGACCACGGAAAAATAGTGCCCTCCCGTGGAGACGTAAAGTTTGTTCGTCTTGCGGTTGACAGCCAGGTCGCCGGGGTAGTCAGTAATGCCGATGTCCGTGGTGGCGTGAGTGGCGCCGTCTATGACGCTGATGATGTAACCGCTGCTCAGGCTATTCTGTTCGTTGCTGACATAGACCTTGTTGGTCGCGGAGTTCACGGCGAGGCGATACGGGCGTTCACCCACCGGCACCTGAACGGACTTCTTGCTGGTGCCGTCTACAACGAACACGGAGTTGCTGTCCACGTCCGTCACGTACACCTTGTTGGTGACCGGGTTCAGCACCATGTCCGATGAGTAGGTACCGACTGCGACTGTCGCGCTCGTCTTTGTGGCGGCGTCGAAAATCAGCACGCTGTTCGGTCCACCGCCCAAGGCAAAGATCTGATTGGTCGTCTCATTGACGGCCAGCTTTCCTCCGACCGGCCCCGTGTACACCACGGACACGGCGTTGCTGGCGCCATCAACGGCCACAATGGTGTTGTCTACCGTCGCATAGACCTTGTTGGTCTTCGTGTTGACGGCCAATCCATCAGGACGTCCGGCCAACTGGATGGAACCAGCAATGTTGGTAACCCCATCAACCACCGTTAGGAAGGGGCTGCCATGGTTGGCAACATAGACCTTGTTCGTCACCGGATTCACGACAGTTTCCGTCGGAGCGCTTCCCGTTACGATGTCGGCGACTCTTACATCTGCGTGGGCCGGCGAGGCCATGACGAACAGCGCTGCGGTCATGAGGCTCACCGCAACGAGGGCCGCCACAACGGCCCGGGTCAACACCCTTGAACGATTCCTTGAAGATTCTTGCGTCGAAAACAGCAGAGTGGTCACTGTAGCTCCCCCTGTTTATGTGCTAGCGACCACATTCTTGGGCCGGGGGAGAGTCTACAGCCAACCGCCGCCTACTCCGCGAACAGCGCCGCCAGGTCATCCGCCGTCAACGAGCCACCAGCCAGCGCATCGCCTTCCATCACATCCGCGAACAGCTGCGACTTCTTGGCCTTCAGCGCCATGACCTTCTCTTCGATGGTGTCCTTCGCAACCAGCCGGTAGACCATGACGTTGCGGGCCTGTCCGATGCGGTGGGTACGGTCCACAGCCTGTGCCTCTGACGCCGGGTTCCACCACGGGTCCAGCAGGAACACGTAATCCGCCTCAGTGAGATTGAGCCCGAAGCCACCGGCCTTCAGCGAAATCAGGAACACCGGAGCGGCGCCGTTCTTGAACTCGCTCACTACGTCGCCGCGGTTCCTGGTGCTGCCATCGAGGTAGCAGTACTCCACGCCCTCGGCATCCAAACGCTCACGGACCTTGCCCAGGAATCCCGTGAACTGGCTGAAGATCAGCGCCCTGTGTCCTTCGGAAATGAGGTCTTCCAGTTGTTCGAAGAGCACATCGAGCTTGGACGACCGCACCCCTGACAACGACGAATCCACCAACGACGCATCCAAACTCAGCTGGCGGAGCAACGTCAAGGACTGGAAGATCGTGAAGCGGTTCTTGTTGACGTCGTCGATCAGCCCCAGGATCTTCTGACGTTCGCGCTGCAGATGCGTCTGGTAAACCTTCTGGTGCCGCGGATTGAGCACCACTTCCAGGACCTGCTCCTGCTTTGGCGGAAGATCCTTGATGACCTGCTCTTTGGTGCGGCGCATCATCAGTGGACGAACACGACGCCGGAGCTTGGCCAGCTGCGCCGAATCGCCGTTCTTCTCCACCGGCTTCTGGTAGTTTTCCGCGAACCGCTTGGGGCTCGGGAACAGGCCAGGCGCCACGATCGACGTCAGCGCCCAGAACTCCATGAGGTTGTTCTCCAGCGGAGTGCCAGTGATGGCCAGTTTGAAACGCGCCGGCAGCTTGCGCGCGCACTGGTATGCCTTGGATTGGTGGTTCTTCACGAACTGCGCCTCGTCCAGCATCACGCCGGCCCACTGAAATGATGCGTAGGCATCGTAATCAATGCGGAACAGCGCATAGGACGTAATAACGACGTCGGCGCCCGCCAACGCGTCAACAGGTGACAGCCCGCTCTTGGCAAAGGTTTCACCAACGGTCCGCACCACAAGCCCGGGCGCGAAGCGTTGCGCCTCCGCCGCCCAGTTGCTCACCACACTGGTGGGGGCCACCACCAGGAAGGGCGCGCGGGGCACGTCGCCGTCAGCTGTATCAACGGCAGCAGCCAACTCCTTGGCCGCGCAAATCAGCGCGATCGCCTGCACAGTCTTACCCAGGCCCATGTCATCGGCCAGCACGCCGCCGAGGCTGTGCTTGAACAGGAAGCTGAGCCAATTGAAACCTTCAAGCTGATACGGACGCAGCTCAGCGTTGAGGCCTGCAGGCAGCGGCAGCCCGGTCACGCCGTCGTCGAGCAGTCCGCCAACTGCCTCTCGCCACGCGGCCGCCTGCTCGTCAACGATCCCCAGCTGGGCGAGCTCATCCCAGAGCCCGGCCTGGAATCGGCTGATCTGCAGGGTGCCGTCCTTGTTGTCCGGGTTGTCCTGGAGGGACCTGGCTTCGTCGATCAGTGCGCGCAGCTGGTGCAGCTCAGGCAGGTCGAGGGAGAAGTAGGCGCCGCTGGGCAACAGCATGCGGCTCATCCCGGCAGCGAGGGCGGAGAACACGGCGGCGAACGAGACCGGTTCGCCTTCGAGGGTGATGACGATGCCGAGATCGAACCAGTCGCCGCTCGCCGTTTCCTTCGTGGAGATGGAGACAACGGGAGCTTCGGCGGCTTCGCGGTAATCAGCGATGTCGCCGGAGGTTTCGACCACGACGTCGGGCAGGTCCTTGAGCGCCGGCAGGATCTCCTCAGTGAAAGCCAGTGTGTCCAGCCCAGAAAGTTCAGCCGAGGCCGCGAGCCGCGGTGCGCCCCAGCCGCCGGTAGCCGATTCCGCCAACGCCGGAACCACGTCCCACGGCCGACCGATCGAATCCAGGATCCGGGCTTCCTCAAGGTCATCGCGGTAGCCACGGTCGTCCGGGTGCCGCCACAACGGCTGTGCGGTGACCAACGTGCCGGACTTGTAGTGCCACTCCCAGTGCAGCCGGACCTTGTGATCGGTGCCGTAATTGGCGAGCAGGGAGAGGGTGGGGACCGCCAGAGTTGGCAGTTCCACCGATTCATCCGCCGCCTTGACGGGTGTGGACTGCCTAAGCTTCGGGTAGAACGAGGTCAGGAAGCGGCTCTCGTCTTCGGCCGGAATCAGAAGCGTCTCGCCCTCGGTGACAAACTCGAGCAGTTCGTCACTGATACCGCCCTCGATCGGGGCGAGCGTGATCAGGTTGTTCTGCTGCGGCACCCCGGGCAGGGCTTCGGCGCCGGAATGCGTGAAGAAGATCCCGTACGCGGGCTTGCCTATGAAGCCCACGCTTCCGGCATCAATCTGCTCGCCGCCTACCGTCACTGACGGCGCAAGCTGCAGGCCGCCGTCGGGCGTTTGCTTGCCGTCTTTGGCGCCCAGCGCTTCAAGGCGCGCCAAACTCAGTCCGACGACGGCGGGTTGGGTCTCGACGTGGACAGGCTCGCTACCAGCCGCGTGAATCAGCGGAATGCCGGCTTTAGTGGCGTCCGCGAGGAGGGTCCAGAGGTTCTTGGCAGCGAAATCATTCAGGCTCAACCACATGGCGCCTGACGGTTGCTGGCGACCATTACTGGAACCGTGGGCAGCGAGGAAAGTCTGAAGCCACTCGACGTGTGCCTCATTGAATTCGCGCCGGAAACTGACGTAGCTGAGGTTGTTCCAGGAAACGTCCCCGCGGATCCATTTGCCCTTGGCGCCCATCATCACGGGCCGCGCCTTGAGTTGCCGGACACTGCGCATGGGGTCGCGGCGGCCTGTGTAGGAGAAGTGGGCGGCGGGTTCCTCAACCTCGAACTGCAGGGCGAGCGGAATGCCGGCCGTGCTCGGCGCAGTGCCCGGCTTCGCGATCAGCCTGTTGAGGGCTTGCTCCCAAGCCGGCCGCGCGGAACCGCCCTGCTCGGAGGAACCAAGGCGCGAGGTCTGGATCCCGGGTGCCTGGGACAGGAGCTGGGCACGGATCGTGGGGTGGTCTTCAGCGGTGAAAAGCAACGCGGCCACATGCTTGCAATCCTTGCGGACAGGGCAGCTGCAAATACCTACTGTGCAGCTCCAGCCGCTGGGCTTGCGAACCAGCTTGGCCGACGTCGAATATGGTTGCGGCCCAGTGCCGCGGACCTTGCCAAGCAAGAGGCCGGTGGCCGAATCGAAAGAAATTCCGCTCACGCGGCTGCCCATGGCATAGGCCAATCCGGCCGCCAAGGAGCGGTCGTTAATGGCAGGAGTCTGAATGGCCAGTTCCCAGGTTTCGTCTGTGTGGGACGGCATGCGTCGGGCTACTTTCGGCAGGAGGTTATCTGCTCAATCTTAGTCAGCAGAAAACGGCTCCCAAACTTCGCCCTCCGTTAACCTCTACCTCGATTGCCGCGCCGCTCCCACGCGTACGTTGAAAGGGTCCGGAGCACCAACAGCTTTCAGCAGTGAGGATTTCCCATGACTACCAACGAGTACCCCGTCGTCGTGAACAAAACCAGCTTCGAAGCGGGCAATGCAGACGTAGTGGATTCCAACGTCAACGTCGTGAACCAGATGTACGCGGAGCTCCTCAACAGCGACGAAATCGCGCCCGCTGCGCTCAACAGCTACTTTGTTGATTTCTACCTGACCCAGGCGTTGGCAGGTGGCTTCGCCCAGTACGTGTTCACCGCCCCGGAGCGTGAAGAGCTGGACTCCTACGTGCGTGCCGGTTTGGAAGGCATGGGCGCCGCCCGGCACCTGGACCTGTTCAACCGCACCGCCGCAGCCTTTGATGCGTTGAGTGAGGACGACGCCGAGGCCTACCTCGACGGCGAGCTGGACGAATCCGAAACGCCTCTCGCGGCCGTTGTTGTCCTGGATGAGCTCGACGGCGAGTTTGAAGCCTTGCTGGAAGAGGAGGACATCATCGACCTCAACGCCGCTTACCTCAGGAAGCAGCCCGGGTTGTTGGTTCTCTCCGATGAGGAGCTTGAAGCGCACATCGCTGAGCGCGTTGCCCTGATTCCGGACCTTGCCGAGCGCCAGGCCGAAGCAGACGAAGAAGCCCTCGCAAACGCTCCTGAGTTCGAGGTCATCATCCGGGAACTGTGCGATGTGGCCGGCTACGCGCTGCAGAAGATCACCATGGGAGACCCCAACTACGAGCACGACGGCGTGAAGACCCTCGCCTGGCACTTCTCCACCGACCACGGCGACTACATCATGGTGGAGGACGACGACGAAGCCTTCATGATCCACCCGGAGACCAAGGAAATCATCGCGGCGGTGGAGTTCGAAGAGTCCGACGAGCTCGCGGACGCCTAGGACCCTCCCCGCGCAGGACCCGTCCGCGCGAAAGACCCGCCGGGATCGCCGGAACGCTCCGCAATCGCCGTAGCGTTCCGGCGATCCCGCGCTTTTCGGGCGATTTGGCTGTCACCCCTGCGATGATCGTAGGCCTGGCGTCTCCTCACTTCGCTGGAAACGTGCGCGTTCATGGGCAAACTTCCGGCGTATTCGCATCGTTCCCGGAGCCTCGGCACTCGGATGTCCACATAGCGTCGCGCACCCCTTTAAGGACTGGATGCTTCGTCGGCATGCTAAGGCCATGGATCCAACATCATCGCCTGAAAGCACCGCCCCGTTAGTCCACCCGCTTCCTGTGCGCGGGTACATGTGGAGAACCGACGAGTTACTCCGCTTCGGCCTTAACAGTCGAAAGGTCAAGGCCCTGGTGGACTCCGGTGAGCTGCACCGCTTGAGGTACGGCTGCTACATCAGGGGTAACAAGTGGAAGGCCCTGGGTCCGAGGAGGCAGGCCAAGGAGCGGATCCTGGCACATGCGCACGGGACGCTGACAACGTCAACAGGCGGTTTCGTCTACAGCCATTTGTCGGCGGCACGACTCCACGGTCTGTTTGTGTGGGGCGTGGATGACAAGGTTCATGTTCTGCACACCACCAGGCCTTCCTCCGACCGCTGGGGCAAGGACGTTCGGGGACACACAGAAAGCTTCACTGAGGACGACGTCGTGCAGGTTCAGGGTTTGCGGGCGACCACACTCGAACGCACCATCTTTGACAGTGCCAGGATGCTTAGCTATCCCAAAGCACTGGTGATTATGGATCATGGACTACGCGTCGGCGCTGATAGAAGCAGGCTGACCTCCTTGGCCACGGTCTCCTCCGGAAAGCGGGGTATCCGCACGCTGCGCAAGGCTTTGGACAACGCAGACCCCCGCTCCGAGTCTGCTGGCGAGACGCTTACCCGTGAGTTGATGCAAAGGCTCAGCATCAGGCCCCCACAGCCACAATTCGAGGTGCAGTCCCGCTTGGGTCGCCATTGCATGGATTTCGCTTGGGAAGAGCAAAGACTGGCTCTGGAGTTTGACGGTCGCACTAAATACTTCGACTTCAATCCGACAGAGGAGGTCATCTTTCAAGAACGACGGCGGGAAAAGGCACTCGTCGAGGAGGGATGGCGGTTTATCCGGATCGAGTGGAAGGACCTGTTTCAAGAGCGCGCCTTCAAGGAACGCATCCTTCGGGCACTCAGGTGATGCGGCCTGAGCGCGAGTTCGTGGGAACCCTGCCTGTACGCACGTAACCCTTCGGCGACATGGCAGGCTTCCCGCGATCTCGGTGTCACGCTTTAGTAGCCCGCTGCGGCCCCCTTGATCATTTCCCCACTCGGGCTGACCAGGTACCAGACACTTTGGACGCCCTGGCCGGTGACATCGCCCGGAGCCTTGTCCTTGGCGTAGTAGTACAGCGGCATGCCGTTGAGTGTGACCTGCTTCTTCCCGTCAGGGGTCGCTATGGTTCCCACGGTGCCAGTGACGCCTTCAACGGCTGGCTTGTCCGACGTCGTCGTGAACACTGGCCATGCTGTCAGGCAGGCGCCGGTGCATGCGCTGGTTCCTGAGTCCTTGACGTCCTTGGTGAAGAAGTACAGGCTCATGCCTTTGCTGTCCACCACGATCTGCCCGGCGCTGGATGATGCAACCTTCATCTCGGCACCCGCCGCGGCCGGGCTGGACATGGCGTCCGTACTTGGGGACGTGGAGGCAGGTGCCGTCGAGGAAGTGGCGGCGGTGGGCGCGGCAGAGGACGTGGTGCTTGTCCCGGGGCTTCCGGCGCAACCGGCAAGAGCCACGGCGAAAACCACTGCGCCGAGTCCAACGCTGAGTCTATTTCTCATGTTTAGCTCCTTTGACGGGCCGGCCGGGATGGGTCGGCGCTAACCCCTACGACGCCTGCGGGGGAAGAATGGTTCAAGGAGCTGAACCTTTTCGCTGCCCGCGGCGTCGTATGCAGGTAGGGCAGCAGGAACAAGGCGAAGGAGGTGGCTATGCCGTTGGACGAGGACGTGGTGGCGGCAATCTACCGCGATCACGGCACGGCCCTGAAACGCTTTGTACTCAGCTGCACATCGGACACGCACCAGGCCGACGACGTCGTGCAGGAAACCATCCTCAAGGTGTGGCAGCACGCCCCGCAGATTACGGGCAGCCTCCGCAGCTACCTCTTCCGAACGGCCCGCAACGTCATCATCGACAACTACCGGAAGTCCCAGCGGCGCCCTGCCGAGGCTGGCGAGCACGACCTTCCAGACCATGTTGCGACGGAACGCGTTGATGAGCTCCTGAACCGCGTCCTCATGGAAGAGGCGCTCCTGCGGCTCAGCCACGAACACCGCGAGGTCCTTGTGGCCCTGCACTACCAGCGGTTCACCGTCAGTGAGGCAGCACTGCAGCTGAACATCCCTGCCGGCACTGTGAAATCCCGGGCTTTCTATGCTGTGAAAGCCCTCCGAACGATCCTTGATGAAATGGGGGTGGAACGATGAATGGCAACCCCGTCCACCAATTGCTGGGCGCCTACCTACTGGGTGGGCTCGACCCCGAGGAGGCCCGCTCTTTTGAAGAGCACCTCCCCGGATGTGCTGCGTGCCGCGGGGAACTCGAGGAGTTGGAAAGCCTCCCCGCGCTGCTCGACGCCGTTCCTGCCTCCGACGCCGTCGCACTCACCGTGACGGGCGCAGCCGGTGCCCTCTCACCCTTGGAACCGAGCCGGGAAGCATTGCCACAGAAGATCCTGGTTGACCTTGCGGCACGCAGGAAGAAATCACGACGGCGGTGGGCGGCTTTCGTGGGGGCAGTCGCCGCCGCATGCCTGGCACTTGGCTTCCTTGCAGGCCCGCTGCTGAACCAACCACCAAAACCCGATGCCAGCTACTCGGTGCAGTCCGAAACAGGGCTGCAGCTGACAGTAGGCATGGTCAAGAAGACCTGGGGCACGGAGCTCGAGGTCGAGGGCAAGAGCATGCCGCTCGAAGGCACGCTCTACCTCTGGGTGAAGGGCCGCGACGGGGCGGAAGAGCGCACCTGCGGCTGGACGGCGACCCCGAGTGGTCGCATCAAGATCACTGGCGCTACGCCCGTGCAGCTTGGCGGCATAGCCGGTGTGGAACTCCGGGATGAGGCCGAAAAGACAGTGGCCTCAATATCGGTACCGTAGATTTCGGTACCGTAGATTTCAGCGCTGTAGGTCTGCGCGCAGCTCTGCTACGAGGGCCGGGTCCTCGCAGGCCCGGGCAAATGCTTCGATCCGGCGTTCAATTTCGTGGCCCAACAACCAGCTCCCGATTCTCTCGGCCACGGGCTTGAGCCAAGCCGGGCGGCAGGAAAAGGTGTACTTCCAGACCGCTCGGGTGCCGCCGTCGTCGGGGGTGAACCGCCAGCCACCGCCGAAGTTCTCGAAGAACCACGGCCCGGACACCATGGTCATTCCTACATTGCGGGGCGGGGTGTAGGAGACGTACTCGCTGACCATCCTCAGCCCCATCCTGGAGACGGTTCGTGTACGAACTCCCTTGCCCGCTGCCGTGGCTCCGTCCACGAAGCTTTGCGCCGAAATGAACGGATCCCATCTGAGCCTGAACTCGCCAGTGGTCTGCGAGAGTGCGAAGGCCGTCTCGGCATCCAGCCGGATAAATCGTTCGGCGCGGACCTGTGGCATTCAGGACCCCTGCCCTGAACCGAGCACCAGGAGCACCATGAAGGCAACACCAAAAACGTTGACCGCCATGATCGCCAGACCGATGATCCCCGTAATGCGGCCGGCGTTCATGCGCCCAGCCCGAAATACGGCGATCAGCCCACTGACGACGGACACAACGGCAAGAACCACCGCAATCACCGCCAGAATAAGCGCACTGAACCACCAGACATCGTTGCCTGGGTTGTAGCGGCTCATCGCCGAAGCAATGGCCGCGACCCCCAGGGGAATGCTGACCACGGCGGCGACGGGGGAAAGCACTGCCGCGACGATGCTTGTGATGCCGGCACCCAACCCGGGTGTCCTGGACCGCTGCTGCTGGTAGTACTCGACCGGTGGCTGATAGCTCATAATTCCCCCAAAAGTCCGTGCACTAGATCTTGCGATACGTGAGGTCGAAGATCATACGCCCGGCCTCGTGGGCTTTGTTTTCAAAGCTCGTGCGGATACGGCCCTCGAACCGGGGAGCCCATCCGCCTTCCTCGTCCACGCCCTCGTTCGGACCCGTGTGCTCAGTGCTGACAGGTGCCCGGCCCTCCCGCACGGGCGCCCCTCCCACAACAGACTCGACGCCGGATTGCCACACTTGCGTCAGCGGGCTCTCCTCGCCACTGCGCTCGCCTTCGTGCATGTTCTCAAACTCAGTTGAGCCTGCCAGGACCTCTCGGACGTGCACGGCGTAGTTGGACCAGTCGGTGGCAATGCGCCAGTAGCCACCCTTTTCCAGTGCCTTGGCAGCCACTGAAGCGAAAGCCGGCTGGATGAGGCGGCGCTTGTGATGGCGTGCCTTGTGCCATGGATCCGGGAAGAATACCCAGAGTTCACTGACCGAACCAGCGGGAAGCATCGACTCCAAAACCTCGGGCGCATTGGCTTCCACCACCCGAACGTTGGTCAGGCCACGGCTGTTGATCTTGATGATGGTGTTGGCCAACCCAGGCGTGTAAACCTCAACGGCCAAAAAGTCCTTGTCCGGATTCTGTTCGGCAGCATGGACTACGGCATCGCCCAAACCCGAGCCGATCTCGACGATCAGCGGAGCTTTGCGCCCAAAGACGGCCTCGGCATCAAAGGTGTAATCGGGGTGCACCGAAGTGTTCGCGACATGACGTGGAACCTGGACGGCCCACCGCTCGGCGTGCTCCTCCCACGCGGCCTGCCGCCGGCCCTGCAAACGGGTGCCGCGGCGCACGAAACTGACCGGCCGGCCACCGTAGGTTCCAAAGGAAGCCTGGCTGCCGGGCGTTACTGGTCGCGGGGAATCTGGGGTTTCACTCATCCTTTCCAGAATACTTTGGTTCCGGCGGGCAGATGGCTGGCTCAGACGAGGCTGAATCCGTGCTCCGGCGTCAAAACAGGATCATGATGCGACCCGTGGTGAAAATCCAGGCAGCAACAATTGCAAGGTCCAGCCCGAGAACGCCCAGCCCGGCAATTCCTGTGGACCACGCTTTGGTGTGCCGCCCAGTTGGCATGGGTCGTCGAGCCAGCGCCACGGATGCCGTGCCGAGTACCGGGGAAACGAGGCCGCACAGGGCCGGGAGGTTCCACAATACGGTCGGGGTAATCCAATCGTAAGGTCCAGCCTCAGAGGGTGACCGGCGTATGTGGACAACTTCGCCGGCCCTCAAATCGCGGTCACATCACACCCATGGGCAGCAGATCGGACACGGCTGACAGAATAGGACGTGTGACCTCCTCGAACAGGCCCGGCGTCGCAGATACAAGCGGCCAAGCAGACCCAATCCGCTACCAGGCCCTTCGGCCTGAAATCGCCGTGGATGCCGAGATCGACGACGTCCCACCCGCACCGCCTACGCAGCTGCGCTCCAAGAGGGGCCTGATCTACCTCGGCATCTGCCTCGTCCTGATCGGCCTGAACCTGCGGACAGTCTTCTCGAGCTTCTCGGCTGTCCTTCCGGAAATAACCTCCGACGCCGGGTTGCCGGGCTGGGCCGTGTTGGTCCTGACCACCGTTCCCGTGACATTGCTGGGCATTTTCGCTCCCCTTGCCCCGATCCTGGCTCGCCGTTACGGCGCGGAACGGGTCTTGCTGGGCGCCATGGTGGTGCTCACAGCAGGGCTTTTGGTGCGTCCAAACGAAATCCCGGGAGTAGGCCACCTGCCCATGCTTCTCGCAGGAACAGCAGCCTGCGGAGCAGCGATCGCGCTCTGCAACGTCCTCCTCCCCGGCGTGGTCAAAAGGGACTTCCCGCACCGGCTCGGGCTCATGGGCGGCCTGTACACCACGGCGATCTGCGCTTCCGCGGCCCTTGGTGCCGGCTTCACGTATCCGGTGTTTACGGCAACCGGCCACTGGACTTCGGCGCTGTGGTCCTGGGCCGTGCCTGCCGGCGTCGTGCTTTTGCTGTTCCTGCCGCTGGCAATCCGGCAGCCATCGGTAAAGCACCAGGCGGTCCGTGGCGGCGTGAACGTGTGGCGATCCGCGGTGGCTTGGCAGGTCACGCTGTTCATGGTGCTGCAGGCCATGATGTCGTTCAGTGTGTTTGCGTGGTTGGCGCCGATCCTGAGGGACCGGGGCATCGAGGGCGGGACGGCTGGCCTGATTGTGTCGGTGTCGATCGTGCTTCAGATGCTCGGTTCACTCTTCGCCCCTGCCCTGGCAACGCGGTTCAAGGATCAGAGGGTGATCAACACCGTGGTGGCCCTGATGACCGGCGGTGGCTTCGCCCTCAGCATCTTCGGACCCACTGAGCTGATCTGGGTCTGGACCGGACTGCTGGGACTGGGACAGGGCTCCCTTACGGCGGTTGCCCTCACGATGATCATGGTCCGCACCCGCGATGCCCACACCGCCGCGCACCTGTCGGGAATGATGCAGGGTGTTGGCTACGGAGTGGGCTCGGTGGGAACTTTGCTCGTGGGACAACTGCACCAAGCCACGGGTGGATTCACCGCCGCGGGCGTCCTGTTTCTAGTAGTCGGTGCGCTGGCTGCATTCTTCGGCTACCGGGCGGGCCGCAACAAGTTCGTTTAAACGCGTTGTGAGGCCCGCTCGACGCCCCAAAGTACGAAATCAGGGCGCAGAACGGGCCTCACAACAGGAACCTAGACCGTCAGGTCCTTGCCCTTGGTCTCCGGGATCGAGAAGGCGAACGCTATGCCGATCACCAGCAGGATCACTGCGTACACGTTGAACAGGTAGCCCTGGCCGATGCTGCCCAGCCAGGTCTGCAGGTAAGGGGCCGTGCCACCGAAGGCCGCTACGCAGATCGAGTACGGGACGCCGACGCCAACCGTGCGGATGTGCGTCGGGAACAGCTCAGCGTAGACGGCCGGGACAATCGACGCGCTACCAGCGATGAAGAACAGCATCACGGACATGGACACGGTCAGCTGCCATGGTGAATCCTTCAGCAGCCACGTCATGGGGAAGTGCATGATCATGGCACCGATGGACGAGCCGATCAGCACAGGCTTGCGGCCAATGCGGTCTGACAGCTTGCCCCAGAACGGGAGCGCGGCGATGAACACAACATTGGCGATCACGCCGGCCCAGAGGGCTGCGCCGCGGTCCATCTTCAGGGTGGTGGCTGCGTAGCTCGGCGCCACGACACCCCAGATGTAGTAGACCACCGTGAGACCAACGGTCAGGCCGATAACCTGAAGCGCCTGCTTGCGGTACTTCACGATCTGCGGCCACATCGGCAGGCGCTTTTCCTTGGGCGTCTCAGCCTCGAATGCGTGGGTTTCCTTCATCTTGGCCCGCATGAACAGCGCGTAGATGCCCAGTGCCCCACCGATGAGGAACGGAATACGCCAACCCCAGGCGCTCATGTCGTCCTTGGACAGGACAGCGGTGAGGATCGCGCCGAGCAGTGTTCCGGCGAGAATGCCGGCGGTACCGGACGTGTAGATGAGCGTCGCCCAGAAGCCGCGCTTTTCCTTGGGTGCCATCTCGGACAGGTAGGTCTGCGACGACGGCAGCTCACCACCGTGGGCGAGGCCCTGAATCAGCCGGGCGAGCAGGAGCATCACAGATGCGAATGCGCCAACAGCCTGGAACGTCGGAGCGATGCCGATGAGGAGGCTGCCGAGAGCGCCGAGGGCAACCGCTATCGTCATGGAGGTCTTGCGGCCGATGCGGTCGCCGATCCAGCCGAACACGAACCCGCCAAACGGCCGGGCAACAAACCCGACGGCGAAGATCGCCAAGGTGGACAGCACAGCAGACGTTGGGTCTGCCTGGCTGAACAAAGCACTCGCGATGAACGGCGAGAACGTGGCGTAGATGGCCCAGTCGTACCATTCAACGGCGTTGCCGATGCCGGTTCCGACGAGCGTGCGCAGGTGCGACTTGTGGACCTTGACTTCGGTGGACGTTCCAACGGTGGCGGTCATGTGTTTCTCCAAGGTGGGATAGGGCTGGGAGTTAGTTGGCGGCGAGGGCCGCGATGCGGGATACGGCGAGTTCGGCGTAGAGGGCAGCGCCGTCGGTGAGGACGCCGTCGTCGAACGTCGCGTACGGCGAGTGGTTGAAGGGCGACGTCGCGTGGTCGGCGCCGGGGGTAACGGCACTGAGCCCGACGAAGGTTCCCGGAACCTCGGCCAGGACGCGGGAGAAGTCCTCGGAACCACCCAGGGGAGTTGCCATCCGGGTGAGTCGGGACTCGCCGAACATGCCGGCGATGACCTTTTCCGCGGTGTTCGTTTCGTCCTCGTCGTTGATGGTGAGGGGGTATTCCTGTTGGTAATCCACATCAACCTCCAAACCGTGGGCTGCAGCGATGCCTTGGAGCAGCTTGGGTACTGCATCCATCATCTTCTGCCGTGACTCTTCGGAGAAGGTCCTGATGGTGGCTTCGATGCGGGCCGTTTCGGGGATCACGTTGCGCTTGGTTCCTGCGTGCAGCACACCAACGGTGAGGACAACGGGATCGAACATGTTGAACTGGCGGGTCACCATGACCTGAAGGGCGGTGACCATTTCCGCTGCTGCGGTCACGGGGTCCTTGGCTGAATGTGGCGCAGAGCCATGCCCGCCGGCGCCAAGCACGGTCACCACGAGCCCGTCCGAGGAACTGAGCATCACACCATTCTTGGTGACGAACTGGCCGTGCGGTTCCAGCGAGGAGAAGACGTGCATACCGTAGGCCGTATCTGCCCGCCGGCCGGCAGCGTCCAGGACACCTTCGTTGATCATGTAGCTGGCGCCGTCGAAGCCTTCCTCGCCGGGCTGGAACATGAGGACGACGTCGCCGGCCAGTGTGTCGCGACGCTCGGCCAGCAAGGTGGCGGCTCCGGCGAGCATGGACGTGTGGAGGTCGTGGCCACAGGCGTGCATTGCTCCATCTACACGGGACGAGTAGTCCACCCCGGTGGTTTCCTGGACCGGGAGGCCGTCCATGTCTGCGCGCAGCAATACCACGGGCTTCTGGGCCGATGCGTAGGTGGCGCCACCGCGCAGAACCGCGGTGATCGACGTCGTGTCCTTGCCCAAGGTGATCTCGTACGGGAGTCCGTCGAGCGCCTTCAGCACTTTTTCCTGGGTACGGGGGAGTTGCAGGCCGATCTCCGGTTCGCGGTGGAGGTCGTGGCGGAGGCGGACGATGTCGTCCTGCAGTTCCTTGGCGTCGGCGGCGATGGTCATGTGTACTCCTGGTCTCGCTTGGCTACGGGGTTCCTCCTGCAATTCTGTGGTGACTTGACTCACAATCCTGAAAACATCTATAAAAATGCAGAGAAGCTCCAGAAACGCAGGATTCATGCACAGTTGAGAGAATGTACGCATGGAACTCAGCGAAGAGGATCTACGCCTCGTCAATGCCCTGCAGATTTCTCCCCGCATCAGCTGGTCCGATGCCGGCGAAGTCCTGGGCGTTCACGCCACAACCCTGGCCGCGCGGTGGGACCGCCTGAAAGCCGCGGGTGCGGCCTGGACTACGGCGCATCTCATGGGCGACCCGAAGAACATGTGCCTTGCCATGGTGGACATCGACTGCGACATGGACCTCCGGCCACAAGTCACGGCCGCCCTGGCAGAACTCCCTGAGGTCATCACAGTAGAAGAAGCGGCCAGTAACCGCGACCTCACGCTCACCGTCATCACCCAGGACCTAGATCAGTTCAGCACCAGCCTGCTGCCCCGGCTCAAGGAAGTCCGCGGGCTCACCAAGTACCACACCGCGCTTTGCACCCGCATCCACACCAGCGGCTATGCGTGGCGGCTGAATGTGCTCAACAAGGCCGAACAGCAGGCGCTCCGGGCAATGGCCGGGCCCGAATCAGCCAACCCATCCGCTCCCGACGCCATCGTCGTGCCGTTACCCGAGAGCCATCTGGCCCTCATCCCGTTCCTATCCCGTGATGGCCGTGCTTCTGCTGCTGAGATAGCCCGGGCTTTGGGGCGGCATCCCGCCACGGTGCAACGTCAGTTGGGGCGGGTGCTGAACAGCAGAATGCTGTCCTTCCGCTGCGAGATCGCCCAGAAATTCTCCGGTTTTCCCATCACCGTCCAGTGGTTCGCGAACGTTCCGGCGGGCCAGCACGAAGCCGCCGCCACGGAACTGCGTTCCGTCCGGAATGTCAGGTTCTCCGCGTCCACCACAGGCCGCACCAACTTCACCATGATCATGTGGCTGCGCTCGCTGGCCGAGATCATGGAAATGGAACTCGCCATCCAGCAGCGGATCCCGGGCATCGAACTCATGGAGAGCGTGGTCATGTTGAATACGGCCAAACGGGTTGGCTGGATGCTGAACCCGGATTCGACGGCCACAGGAACAGTGGTGGCACCGTATGGGGAACTGCTGCCGGAAACAGCGTAAGTTTTTGCCGGAGCATGACGCTTGCCCGGGCTCACGACGACGGCGGGGCTGGCCTGCGTGCCGTTTCCCGCCTGTATCAGGGGTGCTTCGTGGCTCTGAGGACCGTGTCCAAAACTGTAACCGTCCCGCCCTCCGGACCCGTCATGGTGCGTTCCCGAGAAGTAAGGACGTTGACGAACCACGGCTCGCGATCCAGGCGGAGCCCCCCAGCCAACTGTTCCGGCGAGAAGAACATGCCCGTTTCGCGGTGGTGGCTCCACGGAGCGAGCCCATGAGGGTGATGTCCGACCACCAGTAACGTCCCGCCCGGCGCCACTGCCGCTGCCGCGGAGGCTACGGAGTCGCGCCACGGCAGGAGGGGACTGTGGAGGAACTGTGCTGACACGAGGTCAAAGATGGGTTCCGGCTTCCATTCGGCAAGGTCCTGCTGCTGCCACGTAATCCGGTCAGCGTAACCGGATTCCACGGCATGGGCTGCCGCACGTTCAAGCGCGACGGCGGACACATCCATGCCGGTGACCGTCCAGCCCTGTCCGGCGAGCCAGATGGCGTCTGCACCCTCGCCGCAGCCAATGTCCAGGGCCGTTCCAGCAGGGAGGCCCGCCACTTCGGCGACCAATTGAGGATTCGGATTTCCGCTCCAGACTTTTGGACGCTCCCTGTACATGCCGTCCCACATGTCAGCAGCGTTGTCGGCGTCCTCGTGGAGGTTGAGCCCGCCATGCCTCGGCCCGCTGTGGTCAGTGTCCTGATGGGCACTCCCGGAAGTGCTGCCAGAGGTGCCATCCGTGGCGCGGGGAGTGTCGCCGTCGTGAGTGTGTTCAGCCATAAGCCAAGCGTGCCGTGAGCTGGCTACCAAAGGCAACGCCTGTTGCTGCTTCGGCAAAACACACATACGAACAAAATGATCTGGTTTTTCCATTTGATGGTGACTAGCGTTTGATCCAAGCGCCGGACACAAGTCAGTGGCGCATGAAACCGGGGGGATTCATGAAGTTCCGGACGCCTGCGTTCACTGCGCGTGCTGCCTTTATCGCATTCGCAACGGCCTTCGCACTCATGGCTTCAGGGTTACCAGCCCAAGCCAAACCGCTAAAGCCCGACGCCGTCGCGGCAGCCACCGCACCAACCATCAGCGCACCTGCCATCACTGCGCCCATGGCGACTTTCGGGACGCCTTCCAGGATCGATGTTCCCAGCCCACACTTTGTTGAGGCGAGCCCTGACGGCAGCAAGCTGTTCACAGTGTCCGCATCCGGGGCGTTCACCTCGATCGATGTTGCCACCGACACCGTGACTGCGAGCATCGATGTTCGGGATGTTACGGCTATGGAGGTCAGCCCGGACGGCGCCAAGGTTTACCTGGCAACAAGCGAGTTCCAGGAACATTTCCTCACCGTCGTGGACACCGCGGCCATCACAGTCGCGGACATACCCGTGGACGGCCCGGTCTTCAGCCTCGCATTTACTCCTGACGCATCCAGCGTTTACGCGGCCGTGTACGGGACCCCTGCGGACACGGGCTCGACGCCGGGATCGGTTGCGGTGATCGATGTGGCGGCGGCGTCCGTGGTTTCCTCGATTCCCGTTGGTCGCGAGCCAACGCAGATTCTTGTGACGCCGGATGGGGCCAAGGTCTTCGCACTGAATCTCCTGGACCAATCGGTCTCCGCCATCGAGACGTCTACAAACATCGTGACCAGCACTATTCCGCTCGGCGGGACGTCAACCGGGGGGTCCATGACCCCGGACGGATCCAAACTGTACTACCCCAAGCTCGAAGGCGGGATCGCCATCGCAAGCGTCACCACGGATACCGTGATCGGGGAAGTGGTAACCCAAGCCGTGGCCACGGCGCCAAGCTTCACTCCGGATGGGTCGCGGGCGTTCGTCGTGGACCAGATTCCCAATGATAATCACGTGGCTGAAGTCGATCTGCAGGGGAATTCACTGACGCGGGTCAGCCTCGGTGAGGGTCCGGTCATGAACATGGGATCCCTTACGGTCCAAGTCAGTCCGGACGGTGGGCGGCTCTATGTGCTGGGCCACGACATCAACGTGCTTAGCCTGCCGACGCTCAAACCAGCAGGCGTCATTCTGTTGGAAGATGGGTTGCTTCCCCGCCAGTTCGTCATGCTCCCGGACGGTTCCAAGGGATATGTAGTTCCGGGCAACCAGGGCGATTACCTCTTGGCTATCACCACGGCAGGACCGGAGAACGTGTGGAAGGACTACAACTCCGACGGCGCCACGGACGTTCTCGCCCGCGACTCGGCCGGCGCCCTGTGGCTGTACCCCGGAAACGGCAACAAAGGCTGGCTGCCCCGTTCGCAGGTTGGTTCCGGTTGGAACATCATGAACCTGTTGATGGCATCAGGCGACTTTGACGGAGACACCAAACCCGATGTCCTGGCCCGCGACGATGCCGGTGATTTGTGGCTGTATCCGGGCGACGGCAGTTCTGATTGGCTGCCCCGCTCCAAAGTCGGCGTCGGCTGGAACGCGATGACCGCCGTCGTGGCCCCTGGCGATTTTGATGATGATGGCAAAGCCGATGTCCTTGCCAGGGATAGTGCCGGTGACCTCTGGCTGTATCCGGGGAACGGCTCGGGCGGGTGGCTTCCGAGATCGAAGGTGGGTACAAACTGGAACATGATGACAGCCATTATGGGCCCGGGGAACCTCCGCTACCCGGGACGGGACATCCTTGCCCGCGACACCTGGGGCACGCTGTTTCTCTACGAACCCGACGGCTCGGGTGGTTGGTACCCACCCTTGCTGGTTGGCATCGAGTGGAACGTGATGTCGGCAATCGTCACCCCGGGCGACTTCGACAGCGACGACGTGCCGGACATCCTTGCCCGCGACGCCAGTGGCACTCTCTGGCTCTACCCAGGGCAGGACTTCGGGGGATATTCGCCGCGAGTACAGGTGGGGGTGGGCTGGAATGTCATGACGGCGATCATCTAAGGGGATTATCCGGGCTGGTTCCAGCGTTGCGCTCCTGCCCCGGTCGCCCCCAGTTCGTCGGCGGGGTTCTGAAGTGTGCACGATTTCAGGCTGAGGCAACCACAGCCGATGCAGCCATCCAGATCGTTCCGCAGGTGTTGCAGGGCAGCAATCCGTTCATCGAGTTCCTTGCGCCACCGCGACGATAACCGTGTCCAGTCCCGTTTGGTGGGCGTCCGCCCGTCCGGCAGGGAGTCCAGCGCCTCACGGATGTCCTTCAGAGGAAGGCCAACTCTTTGCGATGTTTTGATGAATGCCACCCGACGCAGCGTTTCGCGCCGGTACCGGCGCTGGTTGCCGGCCGTGCGTTCAGCGGTGATGAGCCCATTGCGTTCGTAGAAGTGAAGGGCCGACGGCGATACTCCGCTGCGCTCGGAAAGCTCACCGATGCTCAGGGGCCGGTGGGCGCTGCCTGGAACCTGTGGCATGGCTGGTCCTCCGGTGGCGGGCGTGGTGGATTGACCTCAACATTAGTTGAGGTTCTAGGGTAACGTCCATGACCTCTGATACCTCAACGGCGGGGATACTCCGCCGTCCATACCTGCTGGCCACCGTTGGTGCTTGTGCGCTCGTTTTCCTCAGCGCCTTCGAGTCCCTGGCGGTAACCACCATCATGCCGCTCGTCAGCCGGGACCTGGACGGAGCCAGCCTTTATGCGCTTGCCTTCGCCGGCCCCCTGGCAACTGGCGTGATGGGCATGGTGGGAGCAGGTAACTGGTCTGATCGTCGTGGTCCGACGGCGCCGCTGTACGCGTCGGTGGCACTTTTCGTTGCGGGCTTGCTGATTGCAGGAACAGCCGGGAGCATGGAGGTCCTGGTGCTGGGAAGGCTCGTGCAGGGACTTGGTGGCGGTGCCATGACCGTTGCGTTGTACGTGCTCGTGGCACGGGTCTACCCGCCTGCTCTGCATCCCAAAATCTTTGCCGCCTTTGCCGCTTCCTGGGTGATCCCTTCTCTGGTGGGCCCGTTCGCGGCAGGCATCGTGGCACAGCTCAGCAGTTGGCACTGGGTATTCCTGGGCGTCGTGGGGCTGGTTGTTCCTGCACTGCTGATGGTGGTGCCGGCTGTGCGGGGGATGGCTCCCGACGCCGAAACAGATACCCAGCGCGTGCCATGGGCTTTTGGACGCATGGGCTGGGCTGCGCTGGCTGCCCTGACTGTCCTCGCGCTGAACCTGTCAGCAGAGGTGCCGGGTGCGGGCGGGGTGATTGCCGTCGTCGCGCTCGTCCTTGCTGTGGTGGCGGTCAGGCCGTTGGTCCCGCGCGGAACCCTGGTTGCCCGCCGAGGCCTTCCCAGCGTGATCCTCACCCGTGGTTTGGCATCGGCGGCATTTTTCGGCGCGGAGGTCTACCTGCCGTACCTGCTGACGGAACAGTACGATTTCACTCCGACGTTTGCCGGGCTCACGCTAACCGGCGCCGCGCTCGCATGGGCAGGAGCATCCGCTCTGCAGGGCCGGTTGGGTTCCAAGCTGGCCGATGCACTCGCCGTTAAAATTGGTGCTGCGCTGGTGCTGGTGGCCATCGTGCTGGCGTTGGTGACAGCGGCATTGGCGCTGCCGGCGGCCATTGCCATCGGAGGCTGGATCCTTGCCGGCGGCGGCATGGGACTCATGTACCCGCGGCTGAGCGTCATGACGTTGGCACTCTCGACTCCCGATAACCAGGGCTTCAACAGCGCAGCGATGTCCATCTCCGACTCCTTGGGCGGCGCCTTGGCCCTCGCTGCCACTGGACTCGTCTTCGCAGCATTTACGACGACGAACCCGTTTGCGGGGGTCTTCGCACTGACGGCGGTGATCGCCGTCGCCGGGGTTGTCATAGCCCCACGGGTCGCCACCCGGAAAGGGGCCTCCAAAACCCCGAACACCCCCAACGCCGAACCCCGACTCACGCTCACCCAACCCAAGTAACGCGGGCCTGAACCAGCCCGATGCAGGGCTGGACGCCGAACACTGCTAGACTGGGAACACTTGATGTGCGGTGACGCCCTGAAGCAGGTGGCCCAACAGGCTACGTGACGGGGCATTTTTCATGTGAGAGGCACATCCTGCGTCGATGAACGCTTCCATTTGGTCCCGGCCAACGCTCCAGCAGCGAACCGGTAGACCACCTGACTTTTCCTCGGCGAACCCCTGGCCCAACCGGCGTCGGGGGCCGATGTCCGCAACTGGACACCGCCCGAAAGACATAAGTACATGACTACTTTTGCTGCCCTTGGCACGCCCAAGGCTATTGCTGATTCCCTCGCCGCAGACGGCATCGAAGAGGCATTCCCCATCCAGGTGAAGACCCTCCCGGATACGCTCGCAGGCCGCGACGTCCTGGGCCGTGGCCGCACCGGCTCCGGCAAGACCATCGCTTTCGCCATCCCGCTCGTGGCCCGCTTGGCCGAGCGCGAGGCAAAGCACTTCCGCAAGCCGGGCCGCCCCATGGGCCTCGTCCTTGCACCGACGCGTGAACTGGCGACCCAGATCAACGCCACCATCGAGCCGCTGGCCAAGGCCATGGGCCTGAACACCACGGTCATCTACGGTGGCATTTCCCAGGCACGCCAGGAAAAGGCGCTGCGCGCCGGCGTCGACATCGTCATCGCCTGCCCGGGCCGCCTCGAAGACCTGATCCGCCAGCGCATCCTGACCCTCGAAGCCGTAGAGGTCACCGTGCTGGACGAGGCCGATCACATGGCTGACCTCGGCTTCCTTCCGGTAGTCAAGAAGCTCATGGACATGACCCCCGCCCAGGGTCAGCGCCTGCTCTTCTCCGCGACGTTGGACAACGGTGTTGACAAGCTGGTCAACCGTTACCTCTCCAACCCGCTCACGCACTCCGTTGATGACCCGCAGGCTGCGGTCACCACCATGGAACACCACGTCCTGGTAGTCAACGATCAGACCGTCAAGAAGCAGCTCATCGTCGAACTGGCCTCCGGCGCCGGCCGCCGCGTCCTCTTCATGCGGACCAAACACCACGCCCGCAAGCTTGCCAAGACCCTCACCGACGCCGGCATCCCCGCCGTCGACCTCCACGGCAACCTGTCGCAGAACGCCCGCGACCGCAACTTGGCTGAGTTCTCCAACGGTGACGTTCGCGTCCTGGTGGCCACCGACGTCGCAGCCCGCGGCGTGCACGTTGACGACGTCGAACTCGTCATCCACGTTGACCCGCCCACAGAGCACAAGGCTTACCTGCACCGCTCAGGCCGCACGGCCCGCGCCGGTTCCGATGGCACCGTTGTCACGTTGACGCTCCCGGAGCAGCAGAGCGACGTCAAGAAGCTCATGAAGGCTGCCGGCGTCGATGTATCGTTCGAGCGCGTCACTGCCAACTCGCCGTTGGTCGCCGAGCTCGTGGGCGACATCGCGGACAAGGTTGATCCCCGCACCCGTGCAGCGCTCCTCGCGGCGAAAGCACCGCAGGGTGGCGGCACGTCCACCGGCGCCAACGCCCAGCGAAAGCGCGCACGCCGAACCGGCGGCCAGGCTGCACCCACCACGGGCGGCCGTGGCGGCCGCGGCGGACGCGGCAAGGTCTCAGCTGAGCCGGTTCGCACCGACATCAACCGCGCCGATCGTCGCGCAGCAATGAACGACGACGTCGCCCGCAGCTCACGCGGTCGCGGCAAGGCTGCGGCAACTCACCGCAACGACGTTCCGGGCTCGCAGGGGCAGGGTGGCCGCAGTGGTCGTCCGGCTACCGGCCAGCGCTCTGCTACCGGTGGCCAGCGCTCAGCTTCGGCTCCGCGCACGGCATCCACCACGAGCACCCGTACTGGCGGAAACAAGGCTGTTTGGTCTTCCGCAACGGGCGCTACGTCCGGCGGATCCTACGGTTCGGGCTCGGGTGCATCCGGCAACTCCGGTCGCGGGGGCTCCGGCGCCGGTCGTCCGGCACGCAGTGGCCCGCGCCGTGCATCGGCACCGGCTTCGAACGAGCGTCGCGGCCGCTAATACGTCCACGTTGTGAGGCCCGCTTTGCATCCCCACCGCCTCCCTGACTTCGCAAGCTCAGTCAGGGAACCCGGGCGGCGTCGGCCCTGCCAAGGCTTTGGAACGCAGAGCAGGCCCCGCAACGCATGCCTCACCAGCCGCGGGCGCGCCACTCCTCAAGGTGTGGACGCTCGGCTCCGAGGGTCGTGGGCAATCCATGGCCCGGGTGCACCACGGTCTCGTCCGGGTAGGCGTCGAACAGCCGCTCTTTCACGTCGTTCAACAGTGAAGTGAAACGTGAAGGATCGCCCTGTGTGTTGCCGACGCCTCCAGGAAACAATGAGTCCCCACTAAAAATGTGGGCAGGCCCGTCCGGATCCTGGTAAACGAAAGCGATCGAGCCAGGGGTGTGTCCACGCAGGTGGACCGCCGTGATCTCGAAGTCGCCGAACTGCTCGACGTCGCCGTGACCAAGCCGGATATCTACCGGAACGGGCAGCGCATCGGCGTCGTCCGCTCCCGCAGAAGTGCTGGCGCCGGTAGCCGACACCAGCTCACCCAAGGCGCGGATGTGGTCCCAATGCTGGTGGGTGGTAGCGATTCGAACGAGCTTCGGCATCTCGGAAGTATCCGTTTCGCTGTCCTTCAGGAGTTGCTGAATGGCTGGAAGGTCGTCGGCGGCGTCGATCAACAGCTGCACGCCTGTGGCTTTCGAGGTCAGCAGATACACATTGTTGTTCATCTCGCTGACCGAGATGCTCCGGATGGTGACGTCACGCGATGAGTGAATAAGCGAATCCATCGGCTCAGTCTATGCAGTGGCCGTGTTGGTTTCGCGGCCTTGCGACACCCAGTTGGGATCGGCAGAACGTGAACCCACGACGGCGTCCGCGGCTTGGTCGAGCACCTCAAGTTGCGCTGTTCCGAGTTGCAGGGACAGTGCGCCAAGGTTCTCGTCAATGCGGTGCGTTTTGCGCGTACCGGGGATGGGGACCACCGGCAGCCCAAGGCGCTTGCCTTGGGTGAGCAGCCAAGCCAGTGCTACCTGGGCAGGAGTTGCACCCAGGTCATCGGCTACCTCGCGAACCGCGGCCACGACGGCCTGGTTTGCATCGAGGGCCTCGCCACCAAAGCGGGGAATCTTGTGGCGGAAGTCGTTTTCGCCCAGGTCGCTCGCGCTAATGGTTCCCGTGAGGAACCCGCGGCCGAGCGGCGAATAAGGCACAAAGCCAACACCGAGTTCCTTCGCTGCAGGAACAACGTTTTGCTCAACATCCCTGCTCCAGATTGACCATTCACTCTGGACCGCGGCAATGGGATGGACGGCGTTGGCCTGCCGGAGCTCCTCGGCTGTCACCTCAGACAGTCCGAGGTGCCGAACCTTGCCCTCACGGACCAGCTCCGCCATGGCCTCCACGGTTTCCACTATCGGAACGCGGAGGTCACGGCGGTGCAGGTAGTAGAGGTCAATCACGTCAGTGTCCAGGCGGCGGAGGCTGGCTTCTGCCGTCTGCCTGACGTAGGGCGCATCGCCGCGAACTCCCGTGTACCCGTTCGCGGCGTTGCCCTCTATCCCGAATTTCGTTGCCAATTGGATCTCGTCGCGCCGCTCCTTCAGGAGCCTGCCCACGAGTTCCTCGTTACTGCCCGCTCCGTATACATCTGCGGTGTCGATGAAGGTGATTCCCGCATCCACCGCATGCCTCAGGGTTTGGAGGGCTTCATCGGGGTCGATTCCCCCATAGACCGGTGTCAGGGCCATGCCGCCAAAGCCGAGGGGGCTAACAGTAAGGCCATCGCCGAGTTGAACTGCAGTCATGAACTTCTCCCATGCGTGTTGGTATTCGAAGTGCCCTTTGTTGGCGTGAACTCCATGGACGCGATGGGTATTCCTGCGCGAGGCTGCGCTCCTTCCCGGTTGCTCGGGTCCTGACGAACTCCGAAGCTGCGCGGCCCCCGTGTGTCCGGGGATTTACCAGCGACCGGGGCAGGTGCGAGTGGCGGCAACTGGGGAGGAGCGTGGCTACTCGGCTTTGGCTACAGGTTTCTCAGCAGGCAGGGCCTTCAAACCGGCAGCACAACCCACGATTCCGGCGATAAAGAGCAGCTTCAGCGGGCTGGCAGGCTCTACCCCTGTAACCATGGCCCACCCAACAGTCAGTGCCGCGCCGATTCCAACCCACACCGCGTAGGCCGTGCCCAACGGGATCCGTTTCACGGCGATCCCTAGTCCGAGCATGCTCAATGTTGCTGTCACGGCGAAGACCAGTGTCGGAATCAACTGGGTGAAGCCGTTGGAGAGTCCCAGAGCAGTAGCCCACACGGCTTCGAGGACGGCTGAAGCAAGGAGGACCAGCCAGAAGACGCCGTTCTTCGCAGAGTTCTGGGTCGTGGTGGTTGTTGCAGCCATGGCTACGCCACCACCTTCAGTCCAACCACGCACGCGCCGATACCTGCCAGCAGCAGCAGCCGGGCCGTCGTCGCCCGTTCCACCTTGGTGACCATGGCGTAAGCAGACGTCAGGACGACGCCGACACCCACCCACACCGCGTACGCCGTACCAGTAGGAATGGATTGCATGGCGATCGCGAGGCCGCCGGTACTGGCGATGACACTTATCAGGAAAACGACTGTGGGGACGGGCTTGCGGAAGCCCTTTGAGCGGTGAAGGGCAGCAGCCCAAACGGCCTCGAGCGCTCCGGAGAGAATGAGAATTAACCACGACATGACAGATCCTTTGGCCAGTCTTGTCGCGTGCCGGGTACTGAACCGTCGTCCGGAGGTTCCAGAGCGGAACCTTCATTTCAGGCTAGCAACTCCTGCGGACCGTGGCCACTTCTGGTGGCCAAAGTCACCAGCTCAGGCGTTTGCGGGGTCCACTTTGTCGATGGAGATCACGGCAACAAAACCCCGGCCCGAAATCTCGGGGCTCCGAGTATCCGAGCCCACCACGGCGTCGTACCGGTTCAACTCAACCGGTTCGGCCACGCTGGGAGCCGCGCTGGCGCCGTCGGACTCTTCCTCCGGATCTGCACCAGGCGCGACCGTGGCCTTGCCTTCCAGGAGGACGGCCAACTGGCCCTCGAAGACCGGGTGTGCGCGTTTCTTGGAGATCTCGACGATGGACGTGTACCCCTTGAACGCGCTGGCGCGAGCGATGACGTTGAGGTCGCGGATATCTCCGGTAGGTAGCGTCGCTGACGATGCTGCCTCGCCGGAGAAACGGAACGGACGATACTTCTCCAGCGGATGCTCTTCGCCGTCGACGGTCAGCAACAGCAATTCACCGTCAATGATGGTGATGACGCGTTCCATGCCAGGAAAATTGGAGAAGTCGCCGGCCTTGGAGACATCGGCGATGCTGACACGCCAATCCCATGCCCCGTCCTGGGCCGAGGCGACCTTCGGGTGGCTGGCTAATTCGCGCGTCACCCCGCCTCCGTTGCGCCACGGTTCGGGGTGGATGTCGGCAAAGCGGATGATCTCCATCCGACCAGCCTAGTGGTGGACACAGCTTCTGCGTTGTCAGCATGGCTTGCTAACGTCATATGTGGAAAACGTTGTGAGTATGGCTGGAGGCACGGAATGTTCGTCAAAGTGTGCGGCTTGAGCACGCCCGAATCCGTGCGCTCCGCCGTGGATGCCGGGGCGGACGCCGTCGGCTTCGTGCTGACGTCCAGCCCACGTGAAGTCAGTCCTGACCAAGTGCGTATCCTGCTGCCGCTGGTGCCCGCACGTGTTCATGCCGTGGCGGTGTTCCGGCATGAGCCTGCCTCCGACGCCGTTTCTGTTGCGCGCGCCGCGGGACTCACTTGGGTTCAACTGCACGGCACCCGGACTGCCGAGGACGTCAAAACAGTGCACGACGCCGGGATGCGGCTCATCCGGGCGGTCACCATGGGTGCCGCGCCCGGCGAGTTCAGTGATCTGGGCGAGGATCTGCTCTTGATTGATGCAGCCGTGCCGGGTTCGGGAGAGTCCTGGGACTATGCGTCAGTGCGTGCGAAGGGACTCGGCGGCCGGGAGTGGTTGCTCGCAGGCGGTCTCGAACCCGGCAACGTTGCCTTCGCTGCCGCTGCGGCGGATGCCTGGGGCGTGGACGTTTCTTCGGGTGTGGAGTCGTCCCGGGGCGTGAAGGACCTGGCGAAGATCCGCGCGTTCGTGGAAGCCGCAAAGGCCTGACGTTCTCTCACGTCCTGCCGCTTTTGGTGCGTTCCTCTCTCACGTCCTGCGGCTTTTGGTGCGTTCCTCTCTCACCTCCTGCCGGCGGACACCCGCGGACGGGTCATGATGTGAGAGAACGTTGGGCAAATCGGGTGATGATGTGAGAGAGCATCGGACTTAGCGCTGGCAAAGCCTAGACTCGCTCACGACGACACGATTCACTGGAACACGCCACTGGACTTTACATACGGAACTAAACGCGGAACCAAGCTAACGGACCACACGACACCAGGAGCCCAAGCAATGAGCACGGAACAGCACACCCTGACCATGATCCGCGAGTTCGACGCCCCGCGTGAGCGGATCTTCGACGCCTGGATGGACCCCGATCAGCTCACCAAGTGGTTCGGTCCCGTGGAAGTGGATGCTCCCCGCGACAAGATCATCGTGGAGCCCCGCGTGGGCGGAATCTGGCAAGTGGTCATGGCATGGACGGACGATGAGGGTGAGCAGGAAGCACCCATCGAAGCTGTCATCACGGAGCTGGACGCACCCGCGCTCCTTGTAGCAAGGGCAAAGGCTGCTCCCGACGCAGATCATGAGTACGAGGAAATGCACCTCGAATTCGAAGACCTCAACGGACGTACCCGGATGCATCTCACCCAGGGCCCCTTCGCATCGGAAGAATGGGTGGAAATGACACGGGACGGCTGGGGCACCTCGTTCGACAAGCTGGACGCGTTGCTGGACTGAATCGCCCCTGATACGTCAACAAAGTCAGGGCCGATTCAGGGCAGACCCTTAGGCTTAATGTCGGTCCGGCAAGGGAGAATTGAGACTATGAAAACGCTGCTCAACATCATTTGGCTGGTCTTCGGTGGTTTCTGGTTGGCATTGGGCTATTTCGCAGCAGGCATTATCTGCTGCGTGCTCATTGTGACCATTCCTTGGGGCATCGCCTCGTTCCGGATCGGCGCTTATTGCTTGTGGCCGTTTGGCCGGATGGTGGTGGAGAAGCCCGGTGGAACGGGTGTCTTTGCACTTCTGGGCAACGTGATTTGGCTGCTGGTGGCTGGTATCTGGATTGCGATCGGACACGTGGTCACTGCTTTCGCCATGGCCATCACCATCATCGGCATCCCGCTTGCCATCGCCAACCTGAAACTGATCCCTGTGTCCCTCATGCCTCTCGGCAAGCAGATTGTGCCGACCAACCAGCCGTTCGTCAGCACCTATCGCTGAGCCGATCCGGTCCATTTAGACGACTCGCAGCGCGGCAGACGATTCCTACCGTCCGGCCTGCAGCGAGTCGTCTAATCGGTGGGACCGACGCCCTGAAAAGCCCCATCCGTCAGCAAAGCAACCACCGTGCTGCCATCCAACTCGGCGGCAATTGCCACGTCTTCAATGAAGCCCGCATCTATCAGTTCCCGCCCACTGGAGCAGCCGCGCAGCACCGAGGCCAGCTTGGGCTCAGCGGCGTCGAAGGCCGCGGCCGCAGATCCGGCTTCCGGCGAGAAATTCCGCCGCCCCGATCCTGCTAGTCCGGCGATGAAGGCTCCTGCTCCAAGTTCGTCCTCCAAAGCTGGCCGCAACGAGCCATTGGTCCACTTCTCGCCTGCGGCGATGACAGCTATCACGGCGTCATCCGGCAGGTTCGAATGGACCCAATCGGCGGTCGCTGCGGCGTTGCGGAGGCACACAGCCACTACTTGCCGTGCTGAGTTGGCGAGCTCATGGCTCAGCGTCGAGCCGTTGGGCGATGGCAGGACCACACGCTCCAGATGCGGCGCATGACGCAGGCTCGACGGCGACAAACTCAACCCCTCCCCGCCACGCGGCCCCGCCAACGCAGCCTGATGATGGGCAGCAAATTCACTCGCTGCAGCATCCCGCATCGGGTAGGGAAAAACGGCCGCCCCACGATCCACGGCGACGCTCACGCAGGTGGTGAACGATAGAACGTCAACCACCACGGCAAGGTCGGCCCGAGGCACTATGGCGCGGGCGCCGTCGAGACCCCATTCGAACCGGACCGAGTACGGCAACTGCCGCTGGGGCGCTCCGGCTTCGCTCATGCGCGTTCGGCCGTGAGGTTGCGGCGGGCCGCCTCGAGCCAGAGTGCCTTGGCCCGTTCGCCATGGAAGAGAGGGTCCAGTGAGAGCAGATGACGCACGACGGCGGCACGCCCCTTGGCGAAGTCGTCGTCACTGACGTGGGCGTAGTCTTCCCGAACGGCAGCCAGGTAGCGAGCGTAGGACTGTTCGTCGCCTCCGAGTACGGAGAGATCGGCGTCGCAGAGGAGGGCTCCGGCATGGTCGCCGGGTTTGGGATTGTGTTCGGCTGTGAGCCGAACCAATCGGGCGACCTCGGCGACGTCGTCCGGGGCCAGGCGCGCAGCAGTCAATCGGTCCTCCGCAAGGAGCGCGGACTCTTCCTCGTCCTGCCCTGCGACACCTTCATAGACTGCATCGTGGAACCAGGCCGCCAGTGTGACTGTGCGGGCAGGGAGGGCGGGCTCCGTCAAAATGTCCAGGGCTTCGAGGACGGCGAGCAAGTGGGTCCGACTGTGGTATTTTCGGCTGTCGTCCCCCCACCTTTCGAGGAGTTCCAAGCCGAGTTCTTCGTGCCCAGGGTAGGTGCTGTTCCAGCGCTCCATCAAGGGAACAGTGAGGGCTCTGCTGCGTTCGCGCGCTGGAATGCGAAGGCCGCTCGCGATGAGTTTCCGCACCAGCACCCTTGCCTCCACGGGAATGGCACCCGCCGCGACGAGGTCGTTGTAACGGCGTTCAGGGACATCGTAGTGGTCGCCGTCGAACGCCCTTTCAGGGACTCCGGCAGCCTCGGCGAAAGCGTGAAGCTCGTCCAGGGACTTGTCCGATACGAGGTGCGAAAACACGGTGCCGTGGGCGGGCCACAGGGGCGGATCGACATATACGGCCATTGCCAAAGTGTAAGCCAAACGATCCTTCCCAGTTACCGGCTATCGGAGCGGCTACCGCCGAGCGTCCGCCCCGGAACACAGGCTTCACTGCCTGTGTGGTTCACAGCAACTGGGAAGGAGCATAAGGAATCTCAGTGCTCGGCCGGCAGGATGTTCTGGTTGCCCCTGAACACGTTATCGGGATCGAACTCGCGCTTGACCAAGGACAGGCGCCTGTAGTTCTGCTCTCCGTATGCTGCCATGATGCGGTCTTGGCCTTCGTCACCAATGAAGTTCAGCCAGACTCCGCCGGTGGTGTGCGGGGCAATGTCCTTGCGGAACTGCTTCACCCAGGCCTTGGCCTCCTGCCCGCCCTCTCGAGTCTCGGACAAGCCGAAAGGATGGCTGACCCAGGCTGCGCCACGGTGCTGCAATGGCGTGTTCGCAGCGGCAGGTCCTCCCACGGCTCCGCCCCAACGGGCTAACAGCTGCTGCGAATGTGGCCCGGGAAGCCTATGTGCTGAATCAACCAGGAGGTCCAGTGCGTCGTCGTTGAGTTCGTTGTGATAGTCGGCGCTCCAGTAGTTGTAGTGGTCTGGAGGGTCATCGATCATGCACTGGAAGTCGGCGTATTCCATGGGTGCAACCAGGTCCGCAGAGGGTCCGAGTTCCTTGAACGGTTTGGCATGCTCCTCGCCGGCTTCCACGTCGCCTGCATACATGTAGGCCATCCCGACGGCGAGTTTGCCAACCATGTCCTCCGGGACGAACTCCTCCGGCGGAGCAGTCAGGTAGACCAATGCTGTGCCCACCGCGTCCGGAGCCTCTAGAGCAAGCCCACGGAAAGCCCTCGACAAGTCCGTGGCCGCTTCGCCGGGGAACAACATGAGTCCGGCCATGACGGTAGGTCCAAGATCGTGGAGTTGAAAAGTGAGGGACGTCGCCACACCAAAGTTGCCACCGCCCCCGTGCAGAGCCCAGAACAACTCCGGGTTTTCGCCAGGGCTCGCCGTCACCTGCTCGCCGGACGCAGTGACCAGGTCCACGGAGAGCAGGTTGTCGCAAGCGAAGCCGTAGGCCCGTTCCAGCCAGCCCGATCCACCGCCCAAAGTGAAACCGGAGAGGCCCGTGGTGGAGGCGCGGCCGCCTGTGACAGCCAAACCATGTTGCTGGGTGGCCCGGTCGAATTCGCCCCAGGTGAGTCCTGCCCCGGCTTTGACCGTCTTCATTTCAGGGTTCACGCTGATGGATTTCATGGGCCGGACGTCAACCACCAGTCCGTCGTCGTTGGTGGACATGCCCGCCACCGAGTGCCCACCCGAACGCACCGCAACGTCGAGGTTGTGGATCCGGGCGTACTTAAGAGCCTCAGCCACTTCGTCGGGATTTGAACATTTAGCGATCACGGCCGGGCGACGGTCGATCATGGCGTTGAACACTTTTCGGGTTTGCTCGTAGTCCGGGTTGTCCGGACGAATCCATTCCATGGGACGCTCCTCCGCGTCGAGACTCTCTCCCTAGATCAGGGTACGGCTGCGCCTGCCAAGGAGCCATGGGTACTGCTTACGGATCCCTTTCGGGTGCTTCTCGGAGCGGACGACGGCGGCCCACACCTCTTCATGCCCGGGGCGCCAGTGCTTAGGGTTGCGTCGGGCGGGAAGAGGCGCACCAGCCGCGCTACCCGGCGCCGCGGCCTGCCACACTGAAAATTGTCATTTTTCGTTTGCGAACGAATCAAGCTGCACAATCCGCATCTGCGGAACTAGACTCGTTCCATGCCGCAAATACGGATTTCCGAAGCAGCCCGCTTCCTTGGTGTCAGCGATGACACTGTGAGGCGCTGGACTGAGAATGGAACCCTCACTGCCCGGAAGGATGCCGCAGGCCGACTCGCCGTGGACGGGCTGGAACTCGCCAAGGTTGCCCGCGATCAGTCCCACCTTCCGGACGATCCCGCCCGTACAGGCAGTTCAGCCCGGAACCGCTTCGTCGGTCTGGTCACGGGCATTACCGCGGACAAGGTCATGGCACAGGTGGAGCTTCAATGTGGGCCGTTCCGTGTGGTGTCGCTGATGAGCAGCGAAGCCGTGCGCGAGCTTGGACTGGAACTTGGGTCAGTGGCTACAGCGGTGGTGAAGGCCACAACTGTCATCATCGAAACGCCGCAGGGAAAGAGCGTCGTATGACGAACGCTCGCACCAAGGTCACCGCGCTCTTGGTTGCGGCAGCTCTGGCGGCAAGCGTGGCCGGGTGCGCTTCCAACGCCGCGGGCCCAACGGCAACCGGGAGCGGCCAGCTGGGCGGAACCATCACAATCTTCGCCGCAGCGTCCCTCAAAACAACCTTCACCCAAATGGCTCAAGACTTCGAAGCCAAAAACCCCGGCACCAAAGTGAACCTTAGCTTCGCCGGATCCTCAGACTTGGCAACGCAAATCACTCAGGGTGCACCAGCTGATGTGTTTGCCTCCGCCGACAACAGAAATATGGCGAAACTGGCCGACGCGAAGCTCGTGGACGGCACTGCCCAAAACTTCGCCACGAACGTACTGGAGATCGTCGTCCCGCCCAGCAACCCGGCGTCGATCTCTTCCTTTGCGGACCTGTCCAAGCCAGGCGTCAAAGTTGTAGTGTGTGCCAGCCAGGTTCCTTGCGGTGCGGCAACGGAGACCATCGAGAAGGGCTCGGGGACCACCTTGAGCCCGGTCAGCGAAGAGTCGTCAGTCAGCGACGTGCTCGGCAAGGTGGTCTCGCAGGAGGCGGACGCCGGACTGGTTTATGTCACGGACATCAAGAGTGCCGGGAGCAAGGTCAAGGGCATCCCGTTCCCGGAGTCGGGCAAGGCTGTCAATACGTATCCGATTGCCACAGTGGGCACCAGCAAGAACAAGGAACTCGCCCGCGCCTTCATTGCCATGGTCACCGGCAGGGACGGCCGGAAGGTTCTCAGCGATGCCGGCTTCGGCCCCTCGTAGGATCGGCCATGAGAAAACACGTCTCCGGCTATCACGGCTTCCCGCGGTGGATCTATGTGATCGCCACTGTGGGCGGATTGTTGGTGGTACTGCCACTGCTCGCGATGTTGGTGCGGGTGAACTGGTCCCAGTTCCTTCCGCTCATCACTTCTGAATCGTCCCTCGATGCGTTGGGCCTCAGTCTGAAGACGTCAGCAGCAAGCACCCTGTTGTGCATCGTGCTTGGTGTGCCGTTGGCCCTCGTCCTGGCCCGCGCGGAGTTTCCCGGGCAGCGGCTGTTGCGCTCCTTCGTGCTGTTGCCGCTCGTGCTGCCGCCCGTCGTCGGAGGTATCGCCCTGCTGTACACGTTTGGGCGGCAAGGTTTGCTCGGGAAGTCGCTCGAAATGGCTGGAATTCAGATCGCGTTTTCGACTACCGCCGTGGTGCTTGCACAAACATTCGTGGCCTTGCCGTTCCTGGTAGTGAGCCTCGAAGGCGCCCTGCGGACCGCGGGAAGCAGGTATGAGGCCGTGGCAGCCACCTTGGGCGCTCGGCCAACCACGGTCCTGGGCCGCGTCACAGTTCCCTTGGTCCTGCCAGGGCTTGCGTCGGGCGCCGTTTTGTCCTTTGCGCGCAGTCTCGGAGAGTTTGGCGCTACCCTGACCTTCGCCGGCAGCTTGCAGGGCGTCACGCGCACCCTCCCCTTGGAGATTTACCTTCAGCGCGAAACTGACGCCGACGCCGCCGTCGCTCTGTCTCTGGTTTTGGTGGCGGTGGCCGCGGCAGTAGTAGCCCTCAGTTACGGTCGACGCCCCAGCAACACTGGTGCAAGCGCCCGTGCGGACGTCCAGCCATGACGTTTGAACTGGAAGCGAGCCTTCGAGCCCGCAACTTCGACATGTCAATCAAACTTTCTGACGGCGAAACGCTAGCCATTCTCGGTCCCAACGGCGCCGGAAAATCAACTCTTCTTGGCGTGATTTCGGGCCTGCTGCGGCCGGATTCGGGGCGTGCGCACATTGGCGGCCGGCAGCTTTTTGACCTCGACGGCGGCACCCACCAATGGAGCGCCCCGCACCTGCGCGGCACTGCGCTGCTCGCTCAGGAGGCACTGCTGTTTCCGCACCTGACCGTGCTGGACAACGTCGCCTTCGGGCCGCGCAGCAAGGGCGCAAGCAAAGCCGCGGCCCGCGAAACCGCCAGGCTTTGGCTGACGGAGGTGGACGCCCTTCACCTGGAATCGCGCAAACCAGCGGAGTTGTCCGGTGGTCAGGCGCAGCGTGTGGCCGTTGCCCGGGCGCTCGCTGCCGAGCCCGGGTTATTGCTCCTCGACGAGCCGATGTCTGCCCTGGATATCCATGCAGCACCGCTGCTGCGCCGAGTCCTCAAACGGGTCCTGGCCGGACGCAACGCCATCATCGTCACGCACGATGTCCTGGACGCCTACATGCTCGCCGATCGCATCATCGTCGTAGAGAACGGGCGCATCTCCGAGGAGGGCCCAACCCGCCAAGTCCTCGAACGCCCCCGAAGCCACTTCGCGGCTGGACTTGCGGGACTCAACCTCGTCAGCGGAATCATCACGGAACAGGGAATCACGACGCCGGATGGCCGGCTTTTCGCCGGACAGCACGATCCCGAGTGGTCACCTGCACCCGGCCACGCAGGCGTGGCGGCCTTTCCGCCGTCGGCCGTTTCCGTTTTCCTTGGCGAAGTCCACGGAAGCCCGCGCAACTCGTTTGCCGTCACCATCAGGGATTTGGAGCCGCACGGCGACCAGATCCGCGTGAGGGCGGGCGGAGCGGGCCTGGGGGAGCGCAGCACGTTATCCGCCGATATCACTCCTGCGGCCTCTGCCGATCTAGGCCTGGTGCCCGGCATGAACGTGCGGTTCGTCGTGAAGTCCGCGCTGGTTTCGATCTATCCTGCCTAGGGTTTCCTCCCTGTTATTCACATAACCATGGTTTCGTCTGGACAGGTGTTTCGCCGTCGGCAAACATGGAACACATGGGCCGCAAAGCAAAGTTGAGCGTAGTAGACTCAACTTTGAAAGTATTGGTCTTACTCCAGAAAGGGAGCTCTCTTTGGACGTCAAATTCACCACCAAAAGCCAGGAGGCCCTTTCTGCGGCCGCCATGAATGCCTCTACCGCCGGCAACCCGCAGTTGGAGCCAGCTCATCTGCTGAAGGCCCTCATGGACCAGCGCGAGGGCGTTGCTGTTGCGCTCCTGCGCGCCACGGGTGCTGATCCTGATGCCGTGAGCGTTCAAGCCAGTTCGGCCATCAAGTCGCTGCCGTCCTCTTCGGGCAGCTCGGTCCAGCAAGCCCAGCTGTCCCGGCAGTCCATGCAGGCCATTCAGGCTGCCCAGAACGAGGCCGACAAACTCGGCGACTCCTTTGTCTCCACCGAGCACTTGCTGCTGGGGCTTTCGGCTGGCAGCGATGCAGTCGGAAAGCTATTGCGCGACGCCGGTGCCTCCCACGAAGCACTGCTTGCCGCGCTGCCGGGTGTCCGGGGTGATCGAAAGGTCAACTCGCCGGATCCAGAAAATACGTTCCAAGCCCTGGAGAAGTTCGGCACGGACCTCACTGCTATTGCCCGCTCAGGAAAGCTGGACCCGGTCATCGGGCGGGACAGCGAGATCCGTCGCGTGGTTCAGGTCCTAAGCCGGCGCACCAAGAACAATCCTGTGCTGATTGGTGAGCCTGGCGTTGGCAAAACCGCCGTCGTTGAAGGCCTCGCCCAACGCATGGTCGCCGGGGACGTCCCGGAGAGCCTTCGCGGCAAGACCCTCATTGCCTTGGATATGGCGTCCATGGTGGCCGGTGCCAAATACCGCGGTGAATTCGAGGAACGGCTCAAGGCGGTTCTGGAGGAGATCAAGAACTCCAACGGCCAGATCGTCACGTTCATCGATGAAATCCACACCGTTGTTGGCGCTGGCGCTACGGGTGAGAGTGCCATGGATGCGGGCAACATGCTCAAGCCGATGCTGGCCCGCGGCGAGCTGCGCCTCATTGGTGCCACCACCTTGGATGAGTACCGCGAAAACATCGAGAAGGACCCTGCCTTGGAACGCCGCTTCCAGCAGGTCTACGTGGGCGAGCCCAGCGTCGAGGACACCATCGGCATTCTGCGCGGACTCAAGGAACGGTACGAGGCCCACCACAAGGTGGCGATCGCCGACTCCGCCTTGGTCGCAGCAGCAACCCTGTCCAACCGCTACATCTCGGGCCGTCAGCTTCCGGACAAAGCGATCGACCTCGTGGATGAGGCCGCGTCACGGCTTCGCATGGAGATTGACTCAGCGCCGGAGGAGATCGATCAGCTCCGCCGTTCCGTCGACCGCCTGACCATGGAAGAACTGGCGCTTCAGGGTGAAACTGATCCTGCGTCCGTTGAGCGGCTGGCTGCCCTCCGCGCCGACATGGCTGACAAGAAGGAAGCACTCCGGGCCCTCAACGCCCGTTGGGAAGCCGAGAAGGCCGGACTCAACAGGGTGGGTGACCTTAAGGCGAAGATCGACGAACTGCGGTCAGCCGCCGAAAAGTACCAGCGCGAAGGCGACCTCGAGTCGGCATCACGCATACTTTATGGCGAGCTGCCTGCCCTCGAACGTGAGCTCAATGCGGCTGCCGAGGAGGAGTCCGCGCGCGGCGACGCAAAGCCCGAACTCATGGTCGCAGAGGATGTGACAGCAGACGACATTGCGGAGGTCATCTCAGCGTGGACCGGCATTCCTGCTGGGCGCATGTTGCAGGGTGAATCCCAAAAGTTGCTGCACATGGAAGAAGAACTCGGCAAGCGCCTGATCGGCCAAACCAAGGCAGTGCAGGCAGTTTCGGACGCCGTCCGCCGTGCGCGGGCGGGCATTAGCGATCCCAACCGTCCCACGGGCTCGTTCCTGTTCCTTGGGCCCACGGGCGTCGGCAAGACCGAGCTGGCAAAGGCCTTGGCCGACTTCCTCTTTGACGACGAACGCGCCATGATCCGGATCGATATGTCCGAGTACGGAGAGAAGCACTCTGTAGCGCGTTTGGTCGGAGCCCCTCCGGGATACGTCGGATACGAAGAAGGCGGTCAGCTGACGGAAGCCGTGCGTCGTCGCCCGTACTCTGTTGTGTTGCTCGACGAGGTGGAAAAGGCCCACCCAGAGGTGTTCGACATCCTCCTGCAGGTTCTGGATGATGGCCGCCTCACAGACGGTCAAGGACGGACGGTGGACTTCCGCAATACGATCCTGGTGCTGACGTCCAACTCCGGAAGCCAGTTCCTGGTTGACCCGTCCCTGGATGCCAAAGCCAAGCGCGATGCCGTCATGGCGGTGGTACAGGCCTCGTTCAAGCCGGAGTTCCTGAACCGTTTGGACGAGATCGTGCTGTTCGACCCCCTGTCCGTGGAGGAGCTGGCCCGGATCGTGGAGCTCCACGTTGCCGAACTCACCAAGCGTCTGCGGGACCGCCGTTTGACCCTCGAGGTGACCGACGGAGCCCGCGCCTGGCTCGCGATGTCCGGTTATGACTCCGCGTACGGCGCGCGGCCTCTTCGACGCCTCGTCCAGCGCGAGATCGGAGACCGCCTGGCCAAGGAGATCCTTGCCGGCGAGATCACCGACGGCGATACCGTCCTGGTGGATACTGCGGCCGATGTTGACGAACTCACGATCGAGGGATTTGAGTCGCTGACAGGTCCCGACGGCGGCCCGTCCGTGGGCACTGGGCTACTGGTTCGGAAGAAGTAGCTCGGGGGCTACTTGTTGAGGAGGTCTTCCTTGATGGTGTTGCCCGAATCCACAACGATGAAGCAATCAACGCGGCGGTCGCCCCGATCCCAACTGGTGGTGCTCGGGTAGACGTTCTGCTGAAGCAGTACGTACTTATCGGCCGCCGCGTGATTCAGCTTTATTTTGCCGCAGACCTCACGACCCTTGTCCTTCAGCGCATTGGTGCCGGGGAAGGAATCATCCGCTGGGTATATGTGGACGGCGCCCAGTTGGGCTGAATGCTCCGTGTCACAGGGCACGGCCCGAGCTTTGGGAGCATTGGGATCGAAGTCGGCAAAGCAATCGCCCACCTGGAAATCCTTTGCTTCCGTATCCCGCGGAAGCGGGCCGAGGCTTACCGTGGGGCTCGGAGTAGTGACCACAGCCTGCGGCCGGGTGCCCAGCAGGTTCAACAGCACCCAGATCACGACGCCGATGAGCACCAGGACACCCACCACGATTCCGCCGATGACCAGCCGCTGGCGTTTCACAGGGTCCCCATGCGGGGCGGGTTGGGGCTGCTGACGGGGATCACCTGGCTGGGAGGGACCTGCTGGCTGGGCCGGATACTGTGGCTGGCCAGGATAATCTGGCTGGCCTGAGTGCTCTGGTTGGCCTGAGTCAGCGGGCAGCGCAGGATCAGGCTGGTTGCTGGGATTAGGTACGAAGTCCGGGTCAAGATCCGGCGCAGGATCGGGCTGCAGGCCTGAAGCTTCGGGCTGTGTTCCCGAAGGTTGCTTCGGCTGCTCTCCGGGAGCCTGCGGCGGCGTGGGCGGTATCTTGGACGCAGGTGGCACCCCGGCCTCGCCTTTGTCGCGCGGTGAATCATCACGTGGTGGGGTGTTGTCCTCGCTCATATCCCGGAGTCTGCCTTCCTGCTCTGGAGCCGCATTGAGGCAGACTCTACCCAATTTTTGGGTGTATTGGAGGTGGTGGGGAGCGGTTTGGGCTGTAGTTGTACCCGACGCAGGTCCAGGGTGGCACGCAGGCACCCCCGAAAGCATGTAATCTAGACATACGACAAATTGACCAAACATTCCGGGGCCTCACCGATAGCCAAGGTGACCACCTCCGGTCCAAGTACAAAAGGGGGTCACGCCATGGGGCGCGGCCGTCAAAAGGCAAAAGCTACCAAGCAGGCTCGGGACATCAAGTACTACTCCCCGAACACTGACTACTCGGCACTTGAGCGTGAGCTCACGGGCCCATCCAGTCGTGTAAAGAGCCACTTCCCCGAAGATCCCCCGGAGCCGGACTACTCGGCTTATGAGGACAAGTACGCGGAAGACGATGACGACGAGGTAGACACCCGCCGTATCGGATAGCTGTCGCAAACAATCGGTGCCTCTGGCACTGAGTTGCGTACCGCCGTCGTACTTAAGGTCGTCGCGCATCCCCGGATGCCGAATATCTCTGAAAGAGGCCCGCAGGGCACGCCATTCATTGGCGTACCCTGCGGGCCTTTTTTGCGTCTGGAAATCTGGTATACCAAAATCGTCAAAACTATTGCGCAGGTCCCGTCTCGGGTCTACAGTCTCAACCAAGGTATCGACTCTTTGTGACGGTCATAAAGAATTCGAAACACCAGGCTGCGGCCAGTAGGAGGCATAAGTGAAACGGACGCCACAAATTGAGGGCAAGCTGCCCGATGTCATCTTTCATAATGGAAACGTCCTGGCGGACCCATCGAGCCCCAACGGGCTGGTGTCGGCTATTGCGATAACTGGCCAATGGATAGTGTATGCAGGCAATGACATAGAGGCACTGGCCCTGGCCGGACCTGATACGAAGAAAGTGGACCTACGCGCTCGGTTCGTCTGTCCGGGTTTCCAAGACTCCCACAACCACATGTTGTCCACAGGTATGGGAATGCTGCTGCCTTCCCTTGCCCGCGCCAGTACTCTCGCGGAGCTCATGGACGTTGTTCAAGGGCAAGCCGAAACCGCCGAAAATGGAACGTGGGTAGTAACCGCAAGTGACTGGCACGAAAGCGGCTTGGCTGAGGGCCGAATGCCAACGCGGACCGAGCTTGATGCCGTAGCCCCTGAGAATCCGGTGGTCCTCCGTCGGGGTGGACACAACATTGTGCTGAATTCCCTTGCCATGTCGCTCTTCGGAATAGGGGACGACAGCCACGCTCCTGAGGGAGCGAGCTACCTTCGTAACAACGGGAGGCTTACCGGCCAGATCGTAGGGAGCGGATACGTTGCCGGTTTGCTTAGCCAGCTCCCCAAACCCAGCATTGACCACTACCGTGCGGCGCTGGAGGAAGTCCAGAAGCGGTATGCCGCGGCGGGCATTACTTCAGTCATCGACCCCGGGCTGACCTTGGATGAAATGGCTGCCTACAGAGTTATCTACGGGGACGGACCGCAGAAGGTCCGGGTATCCATGATGTGGAAGCTTCCGACGCCGGCCGGTACAGCTGAGGAGGCAGTGGAACTTCTCGATTCCGGTGCAGTAGTAGCACAGCTCGACGACGTCTGGCTTCGTACCCTGGGCGTGAAGGTTTGTGTGGATGGCGGTGTGGAGACCGGCTTCTACCGGCAACCGTATGAACGGCAGGATGATCCCGACTTTCCGTGTGGCAAGTCGTTTCAATCGGCAGCTGAGCTGAAAGCCATTTGTGTGGCAGCCAATCGTGCGAACCTTCCCGTAGGTGCGCACTGCGTTGGCGATGCTGGAATTGATATTGCCCTTGACGCCTTTGAGGCAGCTCATGCGTCGAGCCCCATCTCCGATGCCAGATGGACCCTCATTCACATGCTGTACCCCAACGATGAACACTGGAACAGGTTGAATGCCATGGGTGTAGGGGTGGCAGCGCAGGAACCGCTCCACTTTGCCCTGGGTGGCGGATTCGTCGAGTATCTGGGTAGGGAAAGAGCGGCAAATATCGCGCCATTGTCGCAGTACCTTTCCCGCGTCGAGGCGCCTGTGGGTGGAGGTTCGGATAGTCCGGTTGCGCCCTACCAGCCACTTCGCGGCATGTCGAGTTCCGTCACCCGGCGTAGCCGCTCAGCAGGAGTGCTGGGGCTCGAATGGGCTGTCAGCACATCGGAAGCCTTAGCAATGTATACCTACGGCAGTGCTTGGTGCGCAGCCGACGAGCATAGAACTGGAAGAATCCGCGCGGGAATGCTCGCGGACCTCGTAGTCCTCTCGGAAGACCCGCGGGCCGTGGAGCCCGAGGAAATTCCAAGTATTGAAGTGGAACTGACCATGGCGGCCGGCACCATCACCCACGGTTCACTGGGTTACTAGTCCACAACCAACTCTTCCCTACGCTGCCGGACATCGGTACGGCGGCTGATCTTCCGCGCCCTCGAAAGGAATCATCATGCTTGAATCCAGTACGCCCGCCGGGAACCCCGTTCCGCCAGTGGCTGCAGCCATAGGGCTGTCACGCTGGCTAGTCATTGTCCTCGCTTTCCTTGCCGTGCTGCTCGACGGTTTCGACACAGCGTCGTTGGGCTTGGCGGTGCCGAGCTTGGCCAAGAACTGGTCTCTGTCGCCCGCAGCCTTCGCTGCCCCCCTGATTGCCACAAACGCCGGAGTGGTAGCGGGCTATATGGTCTCTGGGCGCCTCTCCCTTCGGTTTGGGCTCCGTCGCATGTTGCTTGCGGGTGTGGTGGTATTTGCCCTGGGGTCCGCTGTGACTGCCATGTCTTCAGGGATTCCCCTTATGACGATTGCCCGTTTCTTGACAGGAGTCGGATTGGGAGCTGTGCTGCCGTCGGCTATTTCCCTCGCGACGGCAGGCAGGGACGGAGGTCAGCGCGAACGGATTGCCGTTTTCGTGACCATGGGCCTGTCTGCGGGATCTTTGGCGGCTGGTTTGAGTGGAGGAAAGTTGATCAGCGACCTGGGCTGGCAATCTATCTTCTGGCTCGGGGCGGTGCTTCCTATCGTCCTGCTGCCTGTCATGTGGTTCGGAATCAGGGAGGCGGATGCGCCCAGGCCGTCGCAGAAGGCGGGCCAAGAGACTGTCCAGAGCCTCTTCAGGCGTGGTTTCGCGGTGCCCACTGTGCTTCTCTGGCTCTTTGCGTTCTTGATCTTCGCCACGTTCTACGCGTTCTCGTCGTGGCTCCCAACCCTGCTCACAAACTTCGGCCTGGGTCTGACCATGGCTCCTCTCGGGGCAGCCGCACTTGGTGTCGGCGGAATCCTGGGAGCCCTCTTACTCATGATCTTTTCAGTGCGATTCAAAACCAGTTGGATGCTGGTCGTTGCTGCTTTTGTAGCCATTTGCTTCTTGCTCATGATTGCCTTGGGGCACCCCGGACAATGGCAACTCTTACTGTTGTTCGCGGGCGTCGGCATGGGGCTGGCCAGCAGCATGGTGGGACAGGCTGCGGTGGCTGTGTCCGTCTATCCGGCCACGTCGCGCACCTCCGGGGTCGCATGGGCCGCCGCGCTGGGCCGCTTGGGCTCGATTGCCGGCCCCGCGTTGGGCGGAATCCTAGTGTCGACAGGCCAATCACCGCAGAACATCGTCCTTGCGGTCTGCGTTCCAGTTTTGCTGGCCGTGGTCGTTATGGTGGCGCTGTCCCGTCGCCTTTCGCGCCAGACCACGGAAGACACCGTCGAACGGGTCCGGCTGCCCGGGTAATCAGGTGCACGTCTGGCGCAAGCAGTGGAAGCGCCATAGCGTAGTCCCCATGGACTCCGACGCGGGGTCACTTAGGGTCCAATCCAGGCCTCAACATGGGCCATAAGTGACCCCGCGTTGCTAGGAAAGGGAACGGCATGCCGGTGGTCGAGAGTTATAAGCAGGGGACTCCATGTTGGGTGGACCTGTCCTCCACCGACGTCGAAGTTTCCCGGAAGTTTTATACTGAGCTCTTTGGCTGGGAGCTGGATCCCATGGACGCCGGTAACGGCATGACGTACTACATGGCGAAACTCCACGGCCGGAACGTTGTCGGCATGATGCAGCAAATGCCGGATGCCCCGGAGGGAATGCCGTCTTACTGGGCCAATTACATTGCCGTAGACTCCGCGGATGACGCGGCAGAACGGGCTGTGGCGGCAGGCGGGTCCATCTTGTTCGAGCCTGACGACGTGCCGAACGGCAGCGGACGAATGTTCTTCGCCATAGATCCCACGGGGGCACAGATCGGCTTCTGGGAAGCTGGAACCCATCCCGGATCCGGCTTGGTCAACGAGCCTGGCACCATGATATGGAATGAACTACAGACGGACGACGTCCCGAGAGCCGTGAAGTTCTACGAGGCCGTCACGGGGTGCAGCAGCGAAACCACACCCGCAGGAGATCTTCAGGAGTACACCAGCCTGCTCGTGGACGGAAGGCGGATAGCCGGTGCCCTCAAGCTGCCGATTCAAGGACTTTCGCCGTTTTGGATGACGTACTTCGGCGTCGAGGACGTGGATGCTGGAGTGGAGCGGGCTGTTGAGCTTGGGGCGCACGTGATCGCTCCGGCTTTCGATGTTCCCGGGATAGGACGAATGGCAGTACTCATGGACCCCGCCGGCGCTGCATTCAGCATCATGACAGGACTTGCCGCATGACTTCCCGGACCCACTATTCAAGCGGTGAACCCTGCTGGGCCGATCTGCAGACCCCGGACGTTCCCGCAGCCAAGGACTTCTATGGAAAGCTGTTCGACTGGACGTTCACTGACCTGCCCACACCTGACGGCCGCAGCTACGCACAGGCCTTTATCGGCAAGGACCTGGTAGCGGTCATCGCTCCGCAGAACCCTATGCAGGAGGCTGCGGGCAAACATGGCCAATGGAACATCTACCTCGCTGCAACGGACGCTGAGGAGATAGCGGAAGACGCCGTCCATGCTGGTGGGAAGCTCGCGTTTGGTCCGGAGCAGGTGGCCGACACAGGCGTCCTGGCGTTCATCGAGGCGCCCGGCGGCGGGACAACGGGGATCTGGCAAGCGGGTACCCACATTGGAAGCCATCTGTTCAATCAGGCCGGCGCCTTGGCTTGGGCTGAGCTCCTGACTCCGGAACCGCAGGCAGCCATCGCGTTTTTCCAGCAGCTTTTCGGACATGAAGTCACCGAATATCCACAGGACGACGGCGGCAGTTACAGCACGCTGATGGTCAAAGGCGAAGAGGTGGCCGGGATTGTCCCTGCCGAAGAGGGCGAAGAAGCCGGTTGGCAGATCTATTTCGGTGTGGCGGACCTCCGAAAAGCCGCTGAAGTAGCGGTAGCCGCGGGTGGAGCGCTGCTCGTGGAGCCGGAAGACAGGCCAGAAGCAGGATCTTTGGCAACCATCCAGGATCCGCAAGGCGGCGTTCTGAGTTTGATTCAGATCTGACTTCGCGGGTGGGTGTGGCGTCCTGACCATCTTTGAGCCAGCACATCCCAGGACTCGCCGGGGATTCCGGCGTGTCGGCAGGCTCGAACGATCAAAGATGGTCACGGCCATACAAGCAGCAGAACAAAAGAGCGGCCGGGCAGTTGGAGATCAACTGCCCGGCCGCTCTTTCGCTAAGACCAAACGCGCCTAGGCGTAGGCATTCACCAAACGTACGGCACCGCCGTCGACGCCCTTGGCACCCTGGACATAGTCCGGGCCGGTCTTGTCGATCGAGTCAGAATCGGCAGTAACCGTACCCATGATCCAGGACGGCAAGCCGCGCTCATTCAGGCGCGCCACGGCAGCGTCAGCGGCCTCCGGGGACACGATCGCCACCATGCCGACGCCAAGGTTCAGCGTGCGCTCAAGGTCGGCGAGGGGCACGTTGCCAAGCTCGGAAACCAGCTTGAAGATAGCCGGCAGTTCCCACGTGTTGCGGTCAACCGTGGCAACCAGGCCCTGCGGGAGGACACGCGCCAGGTTCGCAGCGAGGCCGCCACCGGTGACGTGGCTGAAGCCGTGGACAGCCGCGCCGGCTGAGACCGGGAACGTGCGGGCGAGGTCCAGGCAGTCGGCTGCGTAGACGCGCGTCGGCTCCAGGAGCTCTTCGCCAAGTGTGCGGCCGAGCTCGGAAACCTGGCGGTCCAAGGCCCAACCGGCGTGGTTGATGACGCGGCGAACCAAGGAGTAGCCGTTGGAGTGCAGGCCGGAGGAGGCCATGCCGATGACGACGTCGCCGGCGCGGACGCGGTCCGGACCCAGCAAGGCGTCAGCTTCCACAACACCGGTAGCGGCACCTGCGACGTCGTACTCGTGCTCACCCAGCAGGCCCGGGTGCTCAGCGGTCTCGCCGCCAACCAGGGCGGTACCGGCAACGGAGCAAGCAGCTGCGATACCGCGGACGATGTCCGCAATGCGCTCCGGGACAACCTTGCCGCAAGCGATGTAGTCCGTCATGTAGAGCGGCTCAGCGCCAACCACCACGATGTCGTCCACAACCATGCCCACGAGGTCGAAACCGATGGTGTCGTGGATATCCATGGCCTGCGCGATAGCTACCTTGGTGCCCACACCGTCAGTGGACGTGGCCAGCAACGGCTTCTTGTAGGTGAGCAGCTTCGAGACGTCGTACAGGCCTGCGAAACCGCCGACGCCGCCAATCACCGAGGTGTTGTGGGTCGCCTTCACGGCGCCCTTCATGAGCTCGACTGCGCGGTCTCCCGCTTCGACGTCGACACCCGCGGAGGCGTAGGTGATGCCTGTTGAATTCGGGGTGCTTCCAGCGGCGGGGGTTGCGGAGGTCATACAGACTCTTTCTTGTCGGCGTCGGTCAAACGATCAGCGTCGGTCAGCAGGTTCTCGAATTCAGCATCCGGGCCCGGATCGCAGCCGGTGGCTCCGGGCTTCTCGGCCGGATCCTCGGTGTCATCGGGGGACTCGGCAGCAGGGGGCAATCCGCCCAGGTCCGTGCGCTCCAGCAGGTTCTTGCCCAGCTTGTCAGCGTGCGGCAGCTCGATCGGGTACTGGCCGGTGAAGCAAGCCGTGCAGAGGCGCTCGCGCGGCTGCTGGGTTGCGCCGATCATGCCGTCTTCGGAGATGTAGGCCAGCGAGTCGGCGCCGATTGCCTGGGAGATTTCCTCGATGGTGGCGCCGTTGGCAATCAGCTCTGCGCGGGAGGCGAAGTCGATGCCGTAGAAGCAGGGCCACTGGACCGGGGGAGAAGAGATCTTCACGTGGACAGCAGCGGCACCTGCTTCGCGCAGCATCCGAACGATGGCGCGTTGCGTGTTGCCACGGACAATCGAGTCATCCACCACAACAACGCGCTTACCGCGGATGACTGATTCCAAGGCGTTGAGCTTGAGGCGGATACCCAACTGGCGCAGGGTCTGCGACGGCTGGATGAAGGTGCGCCCCACGTAGGCGTTCTTGACGAAGCCATGGGCGAAGGGGATACCAGACTGCTCGGCGTAACCAACTGCGGCTGGCGTGCCCGATTCAGGGACCGGAATGACGATGTCGGCCTCGTGGGTGTTTTCGCGGGCCAACTGGCGGCCCATCTCAACACGGGCTTCGTACACGGAGCGGCCGGCAATGGCAGCGTCCGGGCGGGCAAGGTAAACGTATTCGAAGACACAGCCAGCGGGCGTTGCCTCGGCAAAACGCTGGGAGCGGACGCCGTCCTCGTCGATGGCAATGAACTCGCCGGGCTCGATCTCACGGATGAAGCTCGCACCAACTGTGGCCAGGCCAGCTTGCTCGGAAGCAACAACCCAGCCGCGCTCCAGGCGGCCCAGACACAGCGGCCGGATGCCGTAGGTATCGCGTGCGGCGTAGAGAGTTCCTTCATCCATGAAGACGAAGCAGAAGCCACCCTTGATCTTGGGCAGCAGCTCCAGAGCGGTCTGCTCCAGGGTTTTGCCCTCTTCGCCCTCAAGAAGGGCGGTAACCAAGGCGGTGTCCGAGGTGTTGCCCTGCTTCATTTCACCGGTCAACTGGCCATCGTTGCGCTCAAGGATCATTTCCCGGAGTTCAGCAGTGTTGGTCAGGTTGCCGTTGTGGGCCAAGGCAACCGTGCCGGTCGCGGTTGCGCCCAAGGTGGGCTGCGCATTGGCCCAGTGGCTTGCACCAGTGGTGGAGTACCGGCAGTGGCCAACGGCCAGGTGCCCGGTGAGGGTATTCAGGGTTGTCTCATCGAAGACCTGGGACACAAGGCCCATGTCTTTATAGACATTGATGCGCTTGCCGTCACTGGTAGCAATACCAGCCGACTCTTGTCCGCGGTGCTGCAGCGCATACAGCCCGTAATAGGTGAGTTTTGCTACTTCTTCACCGGGAGCCCAGACCCCAAAGACGCCACAAGCGTCCTGAGGGCCTTTTTCGCCGGGGAGAAGATCATGAGAAAGTTTTCCGTCGCCACGTGCCACTGGTCGATTGTCTCATGTTGTGGCCGTGGTAAGTTCCCGCTCCGGCTTTGTGACCCCACGAACAGGCCCGATTCGGCCAAAATGCGGTGTGTCTCACAGTGGTACCTCCAAAAGAGGTGCGACGGGCTGCCTGCTTAGCGGCCGCCGTCGTGCTCTGGACCCTCATCCGGAACCGAATCCGGAACGGCCTCGACTACGGCACGCTTGGACCGCTTGAGGCTGATCCGGTCCAGAACCAGGGCGAGGATCGAGAACAGGATGACGCCTCCGGAAACGCAGGCCACCAGGAAGAAGCCGAAGACGGTGCTGGCGTCGAAGGCGGGGTCCGCGGGACGGCCGTACGCGATGAAGGCGGCGGCGATTGCACCCGCAATGGCACCGAGAATCATGAACGGAACAAACTTGGGTGCGCGGCGAACTGTAATTTCGCGGCGGGCAGTGCCATTTCCGGATTGGGCGTTGGGGTCCTCAGAAGCCATGCCTTCCAGCCTACCGTTCCGGGTTTGTGTACAGATAATGCCCCTCGGATTGCTCCGGAGGGGCATCAGCTGCACATAAGTTCGGCGGAGTCAGCTGCCGCGGTACGTCGAAAACGCGAATGGGCTCAGCAGCAGCGGCACGTGATAGTGCTCGCCGGCATCCGAAACTGTGAAGTTCAAGTCCACTTCAGGGAAGAACGTCTCCGTGCCAAGGTCCTCGTAATAGGCGCCCGTGGCGAAGTTAAGACGGTAGGCACCGCCGGGATTCCGCTCCGGACCGAGGTCCTTGATGCGGCCGTCGGCGTCGGTCTCGCCCTTTGCGATCAGTGTCCAGTTATCGCCTTCGCGGACGTAAAGTACGACGGCGACCCCCGCCGCCGGACGTCCGGAACCGGTATCCAGGATGTGCGTGGTTACCTGTGAAACACTCATGCATTTTCTCCTTCGCTGATCACGCCTGCGAGCCGCAGCAAGGCGATCTCCCGCAACTGGCCAGCCACGATTGCGTCTTCTTCTTCGGGGGTGTGGGTGAGCCGCTCCTGAAGGGAACTGAGGATCTCCTGGGCGCTGCGTCCTGCCGCGCGGATCAGAAAGACCCTGCCGAACTTCTCTTCGTAGGCGCGGTTTCCCTCGGCGAGGGCGGCGGCCGTGCCGTCGTCGCTGGGGTCCACTCCGGACTGTTCCGAACGGGACATGGCCGCTTCGGTGGTTTGGGCCTTGGGCCGTTCGCCGATCCGGGGGTGGTGGGCGAGTGCGGACTCCACCTCTTCCGGCGTGAACGGCTCGGCGGCTTGGCGGGCCTGCCCCAGCAGTTCGCCGACGCTCGTGAAGGGTCGGGCGTCTGCGACGTCCTCAACCCAGCGGCTGATGTCCAGGCAAGGGGTCAGGGTCCTGATGGCCTCGTCCCGGTCAACACTGTTGAATACTGCAAGCTCCATGCTCGTGTCATCCTCGTGCAAATGCTGGCATCCATGGTGTGGGCTATGCGGAACTCCTGCTTTCCAGCAGGAGGAAGCTTGCTTCTAGAGCTTCCGCATCATGGAACTGTTATTTCAGCATACGTAAATAGTTAAGCCGAGCACTTGGCCTGGTGTCAAGAGAGTACCGCGTTGGAGCGCCGCGTTCTCACGGTGAGGTAGAGGCGGTGCGCCGTAATAACCAAGGCAAGCCAGGCTATGCCAAGAGTCCACGCGGCCAGGACATCAGTGAGCCAGTGGTGCCCGAGGTAGACGCGGCTCAAGCCCATGGTTGCGGCAAACGCTGATGCAAGGATGACGGTGGTGATTCTGGCCTTGGCCGTTTTGAGGCGAAGAATGATCAAGTAAGCCACGATTCCTGCGATCACGATTGAATTCAGGGAGTGGCCGCTGGGGAACGACGGCGAGTGCTCGTACGGCGGAATGGCGTCCGCGAGGTCCGGGCGGGTGCGGCCAAACAGAGGCTTGCCCAGGATAGTCATGAGGAGTGAGCCCAGGCCTGCTGTCAGCATCAGGATGACAGGAGTCCAGGAGCGGCGCTTCGTGGCCAACGCGATCATGATCCCCACCGCGATGATGGGCATGCCAACCGTGCCGCCCACATTCGTGTAGGCCGTGATGGCAAGGTCCAGTGCGGGGGAGCGAACGGTCTTGGCGGCGTCAAGGACAGGGTGGTCGAGGCCCGCGACCCCGTCGGCTTCGGTGACCGACTCGTAGACCTCGCCGAAAGCCACTGCGAGGGACACAGCAATGACAAGTCCCACAGCCAACGTGATGATCAGCGCTGCATAAGGGCCCAGAAGGGCGGTGATCCGCTGTGCGGCCCCCGCCAAAAAACGGCCAACCGGAGATTTCCACCGGGTGAGGTCCTGCCCTGCGACGAACCGGTCTTGGCTCACCTCGCCGCGGACACCCTGCTCTGGCTGCTCTTTTCCTTCAGTCGTCACCCTTGTCCCCTCACCGTGGCGGCCTCCGTATTGGTGAGTAACCTTAGCAGTTTGGGCTTTGGGGCAGCTGATGAGGCTCGCCCCGCACCGCACGCTGGGGCAGAATGACGAGAACCAGCTGAAGGAGTTCGCACATGCCAGACATACTGACGTCCAGGTTCCTGTTCGGTCCGGGCCCGAGCAACTGCTACCCCGAGGCAATGGCCGCGCTGGCCTATCCGGTGCTCGGGCATTTGGATCCCGTCTTCATTGAACGCTTGGACCACACGTGCGAGGGTTTGCGGGCTGTCTGGGGTACTTCGAATGCCCGAACGCTCCCCTTGAGTGCCACTGGTTCAGGCGGGATGGAGGCCGCTTTCGTGAACACCGTGTCCGACGGCGACGTGGCAGTGATCGCTGTCAACGGACTCTTTGGGGCGCGCATGTGTGAGGTCGCTCGGCGGTGCGGGGCAACTGTCGTTCGGGTCGACCACGAGTGGGGCCAGCCGGTGGATGCTGACCGCGTGCTCTCGGCCCATCCGAATCCCAAGGTGATTGCCGCCGTCCACGCCGAAACCTCCGTTGGCGTCCTCTCTGACATCGCCGTGCTGGGGGCAGGGAAGGGCGATGCATTGCTGATCACCGACGCCGTGACGTCCATCGGCGGCCTGGAGCTTTTGGCAGACGACTGGGGGATCGACGTCGGATATGCCGGGACTCAAAAGTGCCTGGGCGTTCCGCCGGGACTGTCGCCATTCACCGTGTCCGACCGCGCGTTCGAGCGGCGCGTCAAGGATCCGCGCTCCTGGTACCTGGATATCGGCCTGCTCGGCGGTTACGTCGGGGCTGCGAGCGGCGTCCGCACCTACCACCACACGGCGCCGGTGACCATGATCGCCGGTCTCGAAGCGGCGCTCGACCGCATCCTCGCCGAGGGGCTCGACGTCGTCCAAGCCCGCCACCGCGCTGCCGGCGCTGCTCTGCAGAGCGGACTGCAGGAGATGGGACTTGAGCTGTTTGCCGCTGAAGGCGCCCGGCTGCCGAGCCTCACCACCGTGAAAGTGCCCGACGGCGTCAACTCGGCCGCCGTCCGCGCTTACCTTCTGAAGAACTTCAGTATGGAGATCGGTTCCGGGGTGGGCGAGTTCGCGGATACGGTCTGGCGCATCGGAATGATGGGGCCGAACGCGAACAGCGCCTCGGTGACCCTGGTGCTGGGCGCATTGAAAGAGGCCATCGACAAGGCGTAAGTGAGTGAACCTCCGCACTTTCGGACGTTCTCTCACATCCTGACCGGTTTCGGCGGATGCTCTCTCACATACCGGCGGTGACGTGACCGGCGTCGTACGTTAAAGTCGCGGTGGCGGCGGTGGTGCCTTCGGCGGGCTGAATCGATTGAACTGTCAAACGGCCAGCACCCGGCAGGGTGACCGACTGGCCCTCACGGAAGGCCTGTTTCCGTTGTAGTTCGGCGGTCCGGATCCAGAACTGGACTGCAGGAGCGCCATCGGCGATACCGATCTTGACGACGCCAACTTTGACACCGTCGAAGGTGGGCTGCATGCCTTGCTTGACTGTCACGAGCTGTTCCACGGGCATCCTTACTTCACGTCCACGGAGTACACGGAATCGAAGTTCTCCTTGTACTCATCCTCGGTCAATTCCAGCGTGCCGGACTTATGGTCGTCGTCGCCTTCCATGTAACCGCCGGAGGGTCCCCAGGGGTTGGCCAGGACGATCACTTTCTCGCCGTCGTCGTTGGTTTTCACATCAACCACAACATACGCGTGATTGGGCACCACGTCGGTGCGGTTGACTTCGTCGGACTCCCAGACCCAGTCGAAGTCGTCGTCCTTGACGTCCTCGGTGCCCACGGAAATAGCTTGACCGTCCGAGAGTTTTTCCTCGATCTCGTCCAGGTCCAGCTCGCCGTCTTTGTCAGCGGACTGGCCGGTCATCAGCTCCATGGCCTCGTTGCTGAAGCCGCCGTCGATGTCCTCATAGGACCCGCCGCGATGCTCGGCTGCCGCGCGTTCGTAGATGGAAAGCCAGTTGGGTTGGCCATCGGCACCGCGGACTCCGCCATCAACCGACTTGGCCTCCACAGTAACTTCCACGGGTTCGCCGTCTTCGTACAGAGTGACCACCCAATGGGTAGGCGGATCACCCACTGGACGCATGTGCTCTTCGAGGAATTCGTCCAGTTTGCCTTCACGCTCCAGCGCCTGGGCCACGGAGCCGATTCCAGCCAGCAGCCAGCAGTCGCCAATCTGTCCTTGGTTGATATCGCTGGGATCGCCGGCGTTAGGGTCCTTGCGGACATCGCCGGGCACATCGACGTCGGGCTTGTCTGGATCCAGCGGGCCGGGATCGCCTGGCGGGTTCGAGTCTCCCCGCCCGGAACGATCGGAACCTGAGGACCCCGAACTGGACTTGTCCTGCTCGTCCGCATTGCGCTCCAGCTCATGGGCTTGATTTTGCAGCTCGACACAGATCTTCTTCAGCATGGGGCGGTGCTCGGAGTTCCAGGAAGCCCGAAATGTTGCGGCGTCGCGTCCATCCCAGCGGGCATTGGCGATGAGGTTGCCCAGCTCAAGGGACAACGAGCTCATTCTTTCTGATTGTCTCGACATCGTCTTTGCGAGAGCCCGCAACTGTTCAATGTCAGCACCGTAAAATCCCGGCATTAGTTGTCCCCTGAGGTAGCTCGTTAGTATCGCAGCTCTCGGACTTCACCGGAACGGTGACGTCGAGGTAGGCCGGGCTCTTTGATCGGATGGTGACGGTAGCGCCAACGCCGTCGGTACTGCGGGCCACCACCCAGCCGCCCGGGACTGGGTCAGTGCCGTCAAAGGCTGGGAAACCGTGCTTCTTGAGGACGGGATCGGCGACGGCGAAAACCTCTTCGAAGTTCCTTGAGGGCTCCACAATGTCCGCGCTGCTTTTCATACTCTGCGGGAAAAGCATGCATCGGCCATCTTGAGTGCGGCTCATGCGCGCGGGATCATCCACGGACCACGTGATGTCCGGCATCTTCGCCTCAAGGGCGGCAACAAGTTCGGTGGTCAGGGCGTCGTACTTGGCGATGCTTTCTGCCACCGGGGCAGGCTCGGAAGTTACGGGCGGTGCCTTGCTGGGTTCCCGGGTGGGTCCGCCGGGGGTGCTGCTGCATCCCGCAGCAACGGTCCCCACCAACAGGGCAGCAGCCAGCGCCCAAGGCTTTCGGTGCAGGCGGTTCATGTCATCCCCAGTTTCATTTAGCGCTCGACGGCGGTCCTCACCGAATGCTGTCACGCTGGGTTGCGCTTGGCGATGGGGAGAACACCCCTCGGCCTGGGACGGCCCGGGAGGTGAGAGAACATCGCCCAAAAGCCCGCGGGATGTGGGAGAAGGACCCGTGGAAGTAGGGAGGATGTGAGAGAGCATCGCCCGAAAGGCCGCAGGATGTGAGAGAAGGTTAGGTCTCGCGGGTCAGGATCCACGTGTTGGTGCCGTCTTGGCGCTCGAAGGTCACCGTTGTCACCAAGGCCTCGATGAGCGCCAGGCCGCGTCCGGATTCGGCGTCCTCGTCCGGCATGGTGGGCTGCATGTCCTCAGCGAAGGGCTCGCGGGCGTTGAACGCACTGACCTTCGCCACCAGGCGGGTGGGCCGGACGCTGATATCCACACCGATCTCCACGGGCTTCTCCGCCACGGGAAGGGCGTGCTGCACGATGTTTGCGGCGGCCTCGATGACTGCGGTGGCGAACGTCATGCGGTCCATGTCCGGAACGAAGGAGGCGTCGTCCCACAGAGCATCGAGCTCGCCATGGATGGCTTCGATTGCTTCCTCGTTGGACGGTCCGTGGTAGCCCCTGCGGGCGATGACCTCAGTCATTTCCGAACGCCTCCTCGGCTGATGAGTACGCAGTCAGAACGCGGTCCATGTTGGTGAGTTCCAGGACCATCTTGACTTGGGGCTGCACGCCCGAGATCCGCAAATCGCCGCCTGCCTGGCGGGCAGCTTTGAGGCAACCGATGAGGGCGCCGAGGCCGGAGGAATCCATGAAGTCGGTTTCTGCAAGGTTCACCACAACGCGGCTGGATCCACCGGCCACAACCTCGGCCACTAGTTCGCGCAGCTTCGGAGCGGCCACCATGTTCAACCGGCCGACACTCTTCACCTCCGCGTAGGAGTCTTTGACCTCGTAGCTAAACTGCATCAACATTCCTCTCTTCGGGGCGTCCAGGACCTTCCGGACCCGCCAATTCCTCAGGGACAAAGCCCTTATACAAAACTGCCTTGACCAGGACGCTCAGGACCACAAGGTCGAAGGTTACCCACGCTACATTCACCAGGGTTCCGAGGGGCTCCGACAGGCCAGAAAGAAGCCGGGCAAGCCCAACAACCAGCGCAACGGTCAGCAACACAGCGACGACGATCTGGGGGCGAATCAGGCTCCAGCTGGGGCCGCCACTCTGCCTGGCTTTGGGGGTGACGGCGAACCCGAGTGGACGGCCGAACCAGACGTTACGTGCCGCCGTCGTGCAGGCTTTGATCCAAGTGGGGAACAGCGCGAGGCTGTACTGCTGCCCGCGCCAGGTGGGGATCCCGTGCCCGGCGATGACAAACAGCAGTTGGTTTACCACCATGAACGGGATGAAACGGGCGAAGAACTCAAAGCTCAGGCTGCTGACGGGGAGGATGCCGAGCGTCAGGTAGATGATGGGTGCCGCAAAGTAGACGACGGCCGCGAACCCGCTCAGGTAGCTCCACATGGTGGAGAAGTACATGAGCCGCTGGCCCCAGGTGAGGCGGCGTTGGACCAGCGGGTTCTCGCGCAGGAGGACCTGCATGGTGCCTTGGGCCCAGCGAAGGCGTTGGGTCAGCATGGTCTTGATGTCCTCGGGAGCCAGGCCGTTGGCGAGGATTTCGTGGTGGTAGACGCTCTTCCAGCCGAGGGCGTGCAGGCGCATCGCTGTGGCCATGTCTTCGGTGACTGAGATAGTGGCCAAGGGCATGATCGGCTGGGCTTCGTCCGTACGTTCCACAGAGATGGCGTCCAGGACTGCGTGGACGGACTCGAGGGCGCCCAGCGGGGACCAGTCGCGTCCGGACATCCGGTCGACGGCGTCACTCGCCACAGTCGTGACGCCAGACTCGCCGACGTGGGCCAGTTCCATGGCTGCGATTTCTTCGAGGTCGGATTGGAGCGCTGAGAAGTCTGCGGCCACCAGGGTGCGCACGGCGTCGTCCACTTTGCGGCGTACGCGGTACGTGATCTCGCTCAGAGATGCCCCGGCTTCGAGCTCCTGCTGCGCGCTTTCCGTGGCGGCTTCCACCTCGTTGAGCATTTGTTCCACCAGCGGGTTCTCCGCCTCCGCCGAACGCCGGGCCTTCTTGATGGCAGACCGCGACGCAGCCAGAGCACGACGCACACTCTTCTCCGTGGCCTTGACGTAGCCCACCAATCCAAGCTGCATGAGGGCTTCCCTGCGCAGGATTGCATTGGAGCCGCAGAAGAACGCCGCGTTCCAGCCGTCCTTGCCCTGCTGGATCGGGCCGTAGAAGAGGGGTGCCTGGCTGCCCAGGGGATCGTCGGCGGGAACGTTGATGAAGTACTGGGGCGTCTGGACCAACGCCACGCGGTCATCGTTGAAGTAGCCCAGCGTCTTGTCCAGGATGTCCGGCTCGGGGATCTGATCGGCGTCGAGGATCAACAGGTACTCGCCCGACGTAATCATGAGCGCGTTGTTCAGGTTGCCGGCCTTGGCGTGCCGCGGCATGTCCGGTGTCCAGTCGGCGCCGCGGGTCACGTAGCCGATCCCGTTCGACTCGGCGAGCTCGCGCATCTCAGGGCGGTCGCCGTCGTCCAGGATCCAGGTACTGTGCGGCCAGCGGATGTCCTTGGCGGCGAGGGCCGTGGTCATCACCAGGTCCAGCGGTTCGTTGTACGTGGTGATGAAAACGTCCACTGTGGCGGTATCCGGCGCCGCGGGCGGTGGTTTGCGAATCTTCAGGTTCCACACGGTCAGGCCGAAAAGCATGACGTCAATGAGGCTGTACGTCTCGGCAATCACCAACGGAACGGCGATCCACCACGCTTCCCAGTTCAGCGAAGCCAGCCAGCGCCACGCCACATAGTTCACGCCCAGAACGACCGTTAGGACAACACAAAGCCGAGTCCAGAATCGCGTCATGTTCCCCCCTTTTTGTGGCTAGTACCGGATGGTCTGAGCAACTCCGCTGTGGTTGCCTTCTAGCCCAACATCCCGGCCAGACTCGCGCCGTCGGTGAACCACGACGGCGGTCACGTCATCTTCCGCTGTGTCCGCCGGTGCCAGCTCGAGCAGGGCAGCGCAGACCTGGTCCGAGCTGCCCCCGCTGCGCGCCGCCTTCTCTACGTTTCTCACGAACTCTTCCAGGGAATCGTGTGCGTCGAGCACGCCGTCGCTGACGATCACCAGCGAATCGCCGGGCTCCAGCTGCAGTTCCGCGGCCGGCCATTGCTGTTCTTCCAGGATCCCGACAGGTGGCCCGGCGGAAACCAACCTCCGTGCCGCCCCCTCGGCCGGGACGTGCAGGCCAAGTCCATGACCGGCGTCGATGTAGCTGAGCTTGCCCGAGGCACTGTCCAAGCGCGCGTGGAACATGGTCACGAAGGACCCCGACTGGTCCAGATCGGAGGTCAGGGTGGCGCTGGCGGACTCAAAAGCGTCAGCAATTGCCGGGGTGTCCGCCACGGACCGCATCACCGCACGGACGGTGGCCGCTATCAAGGCCGCGCCCATTCCCTTGCCCATGGCGTCGGCGAACGTCAGGTGCATGCCGTCGTTGGTCTGGTACCAGTCGTAGAAGTCCCCACCTACGCTGCGGGATGGGCGGAAGGCGCCAGCGACGTCGTAATCATTCAGCCGCACTGTTTCCTGCGGGAGGAGGCTTTTCTGCACAACCGTAGCGCGGGCGAGTTCGTCCGTCTGGCGCGTGTCCTCGGCGGGTGCCGCGGGCGTCCGGGCCCGGCGGAACAGGGCACGGATGCGGGCCTGCAGTTCCTTGGGGCTGAACGGCTTGTTGATGTAATCGTCCGCGCCCGTGTCCAAACCGGTCAGCCTGTCAATCTCGTCGGCACGGGCCGTGAGCATCATGATGTAGGCATCGGAGAATTCCCGGAGGCGCCGGCAGACTTCCATGCCGTCGATGTCCGGGAGGTTGATGTCCAGCGTCACCAGTTCGGCGTTGGTGTTACGGACAGCCTCGACGCCGGAAAGACCGTCGGGTGCTTCCGTCACCACAAAATCGAGCTGCTCAAGGACCAGAACGAGGAGGCCGCGGATGTCGGCGTCATCTTCGACGACTACAGCATGGCGAGGGGACGCGGTTGAGACCATGGCTCCATTAACTACTGCCGCGGAGGTTTTGTCACGTTTAGTAAAGAGACGTGTAACGCCCGCTCACAATAGTGGGCGGGCGTTACAAAAATTGTGCAGTTATGTGCGAGAGGGATTCCCTCAAACCCGCAGGATGTGAGAGAAGGATGGTCTCAAAGCCGCAGGATGTGAGAGAGGGTTAGACGCCCAAGAGCTCTTCCTTCAGGGCCTGGACGTGGCCCTGGGCGCTGACCTGATACTGGGTGAGCTTGACGGTGCCTTCGCCGTCGAGCACAACGGTGGAGCGGACCAGGCCCTCGACGATCTCGCCGTCAACCAGCTTCTCGCCCCAGGCACCGTAGGCGAGGGCCACCGAGTGGTCCTCGTCGGAGAGCAGCGGGAAGGTCAGCGCAAATTCACCAGTGAACTTGGCGAGGGCCTCGGGGCCGTCAGGGGAGATCCCGATGACGTCGTAGCCGTTGCCCTGCAGGCTTGCGAGGTTGTCGCGGAAATCGCAGGCCTCGGTGGTGCAGCCGGGGGTGGCCGCTTTGGGGTAGAAGTACACAATGACGTTGCGTCCGCGGTAATCGGACAGCGAGACCTTGGTGCCGTCGGCGTCGAGCAGCGCGAAGTCAGGTGCTTGCGTTCCGACGAGGAGTTTCTGGGTCATGGCGATCCTTTGCGTTTCACCGGCGCGCAGCCGGCATTGGTCATTCAAAAAAACGGATTGTCTAAAGACAGAACAGCGAAGTCAGATGCTGTATTCCGCAGGTCCGCGCACTGTGGCATAAGGCCCTGGCACGAACTGGTAGCCACCACCACGGACGGTGGCGACAGTGTGGCGGGCACTTCCGAGCTTCCGCCGCACCCTTCCAACATAAACGTCAATGGAGCGAAATGCCGCGCCGGGGAGGTCAAATGACTCCAGGAAGCGTTGCAATTCTTCACGACTGATGGCGCGCGAGCAGTTCACCACGAGGTAGCGCAACAGCTTGTATTCCATGCCAGTAAAGGCAACCGGCTCGCCGTCGAGCAGCACTACTTCAGCGGCGAGGTCGATTGCAAGTTGACTACGGCGCCCGGCCAACATGACGGGCTCGACGGCGGTGCTGCCGCCACTTTCGGCGTCGCGGTCCTGTCCGTCCTCGAGAGCCTCGGCGAGGGACAGAGGGTGGGTACCGGCGTCGGCGGCTTCCTGCGGAGTGCCGCCCCAGGAAGTATCGCCGACGCCGGAGTGTTCTGCCCCGATGGCGGGCCAGATGCGGACTTCCGCCTCCGGGGCAAGTTTCATGGCCCGGGCGAGCACTAGGCGTGCTGCCCGTTCCCAGACTGCTGGATCCATCTCGTCGCCCTCGGCCGGGTTGACCCAGAGGGCGAGGCCCCGCGCGCTCAGGCCGTTGCGTTCGCCGAGGCCCGGCCGCCGGCCCATGGCCCGCGCTGCGGGATCACGGAAAGGCGGCGGCCCGTAGGCACTGACTGCCATGGCGGTGGACCCTAAACGTTGCCGCGGCGGAGCAGTTTGCCGCCGGGGTTCTGGCCGTCGATCGGAGTGCCGCGCAGGTAGGTCTTGCGGACGACGCCGGCCAGGGGACGGCCGTCGTACGGCGTGATCGGGTTCTTGTGCTTGAGCTTGGTGACGTCCACAACGAAGGCTTCGTCCGGGGCGAAGATGGAGAAGTCGGCGTCGTAGCCCAGGGCGAGCTGGCCCTTGTTGTGCAGGCGGGCCAGGGCAGCGGGCTTCTCGGCCATCCAGGACACGACCTGCTCCAGCGGGATGCCGCGGTGGCGGGCTTCGGTCCAGATCAGGGACAGGCCCAGTTGCAGCGAGGAAACGCCGCCCCAAGCTACCGCGAAGTCGCCGTTTTCCAGGTCCTTCAAATCCAGTGTGGAGGGGGAGTGGTCCGAGACGATGCAGTCGATGGTGCCGTCCTGCAGGCCCTTCCAGAGGAGCTCGCGGTTGGAAGCCTCACGGATAGGCGGGCAGCACTTGTAGGCCGTGGCGCCGTCGGGGATTTCTTCGGCCATGAGCGTCAGGTAGTGCGGGCACGTCTCAACCGTGAGGTTGACGCCGTCGCGCTTTGCTGAGGCGATCATCGGCAGCGCGTCGGAGGATGAAAGGTGCAGGATGTGGGCGCGGGCGCCGGTCCAGCGGGCGCGCTCGATGACCTCGGCGATTGCCTTGTTCTCGGCACCGCGGGGGCGGGAGGCCAGGAAGGTCTCGTAGTGGTCGCCGCCCGGGTGCGGGGCGCGGTCGATCGCGTGGGAGTCCTCGGCGTGCACGATCATGAGCGAGTCGAAGGACTTGAGCTCAGCCATGTCCTCTTCCATCTCGTCTGCGTCCAGGTGCGGGAACTCGTCCACGCCGGAGTGCAGGAGGAAGCACTTGAAGCCGAAGACGCCTTCGTCGTGCAGCGGGCGGAGGTCGCTCTTGTTGCCGGGGATGGCACCGCCCCAGAATCCGACGTCCACGAACGCCTGGTCCTTGGCGACCACGCGCTTCTGCTCCAGGCCGTCAACGGTGGTGGTGGGCGGGATGCTGTTCAGCGGCATGTCGATGATGGTGGTCACGCCACCGGCGGCTGCGGCGCGGGTAGCGGAGGCGAAGCCTTCCCACTCGGTGCGGCCGGGCTCGTTGACGTGGACGTGGGTGTCCACCAGGCCGGGGATGAGGGTTTCGTCGTCTGCGAGTTCGATGACCTCGTTGCCCGTCAGGCCGTTGCCCAGGGGTTCGATGGCGACGATGATGCCATCGCGGATGCCAACTTCGCGCGCTGCGAGGCCGGCGGTGGTCAGGATGCGCTGGCCCCGGATAACGAGGTCATAGGCGCCGATTGCTTCAGACATTGAGGTACTCCTTGTTTTCGGTCCGCTCCGCCAGGTACACGCCTATGTGCTTACCTAATTGTTCAAGCAACGGACCGGCTTCAGCGATACATTTCTGGACATCAGTTTCCATGTCGGTCAAAGCGTGGACCGTGTGGAAGCCGGCATCCGTGAGTTGTTCCCGGCTCAGGGTACTCCGGCCGCAGACTGCGATCACGGGGACCCCGGCCTTCTGTGCTGCGCGCGAGACGCCCATGGGGGTCTTGCCGAGCAGGCTTTGTTCGTCCAGGCTGCCTTCTCCGGTGATCACCAGATCGGCGCCCTTCAGTCTCTGTTCAAGGTCGGTGAATTCAAGCACGACGTCGATACCCGGCCGCCGCTCTGCCTTCAGTGCCGCGATGGCAATGTAGCCAACGCCGCCTGCTGCTCCAGCGCCCGGCGCCTTCGCTGCGTGCTTGGCATGCTGGCCGGATGTTGCCGCCAGGACGTCCACGAAGTGGCTCGCTGCGGCGTCCAGTTCGGTGACGTCGTCCGGCGTCGCGCCTTTTTGCGGACCGAAGATGGCTGGGGCTCCGCTGGCCCCCAGAAGGGGGTTGTCGACGTCGGACGCCAACACGAATTCCGTTGCTTCGACGCGGACGTCGAAGTTGGAGAAGTCGATGCTGTCGATTTCCGCGAGTGCCGCACCGCCGCCGGGGAGCTCGTTGCCGTCCTTGTCCAGGAAGACGGCGCCGAGGCCCTGCAGGACTCCCGCGCCGGCGTCGGTGTTGGCGCTGCCGCCGACACCCAGGATGATCTTGCGGCAGCCGAGGTCCAGCGCGGCGCGGATGAGTTCGCCCGTGCCGATGCTGGTCGCCGTTTTGGCTGTTTCACTCGTCGGGCCGTCCGGGAGGAGGGCGAGACCGGAAGCCGCCGCCATTTCGATGACAGCTTCCTGGTCCCGCACTGCGAAGTCGGCCTTCACTGGCTCGCCGAGCGGGCCGGTGACGGTGGTGGTCCGGCGGGTGAAGCCGGAGCCGATGGCGGCGTCGATGGTTCCTTCGCCGCCGTCGGCCACCGGAATGCGTGTTGCTTGTATGCCGTGGCCGAACCCCGCCAGCAGTCCTGTTGCCAGGTGCTCGGCGACGTCGGGCGCGGACAGCGAGCCCTTGAATTTGTCCGGGGCGATGACAACACGCATTCCGGTGCCTCCTTCCTTTACTTACTTACGCTTTGGTCAGGATCGCGGTGGGTGCGTCCGCCGCGGTTTCTGCCAATTCTTCGAACTCGTTCACGCCGCTGATTTCAACGCCCATGGAGATGTTGGTGATCTTTTCCAGGATCACTTCAACAACCACGGGAACCTTGAATTCGCCCATCAGTGCCTTGGCCTTGTCGAAAGCGGCAGGCAGATCGTTGGGGTCCTCAACGCGGATGGCCTTGACGCCCAAGCCCTCGGCAACCTTGATGTGGTCCACGCCGTAGCCGTTGGTCTCCGGGGAGTTGATGTTCTCGAAGGCCAGGGAAACGTTCTGTTCCATGTTGAAGCCACGCTGGCTCTGACGGATCAGGCCCAGGTAGCTGTTGTTCACCACAACGTGGATGTACGGCAGGTTGAACTGTGCGCCAACGGCCAGTTCCTCGATCATGAACTGGAAGTCGTAGTCACCGGACAGGGCAACAACGGTGGCGTCCGGGGTTCCACGAACAACGCCCAAGGCGGCGGGACCGGTCCAACCCAGCGGGCCGGCCTGGCCAGCGTTGATCCACTTGCGCGCACCGAATACGTGCAGCATCTGTGCGCCGGCGATCTGCGAGAGGCCAATGGTGGACACGTAGGTGGTGTCGCGGCCGAAGGCCTTGTTCATCTCCTGGTAAACGCGCTGCGGCTTGATGGGCACGTTGTCGAAGTTGGTCTTGCGGTGCAGGGAGCCCTTGCGCTCCTGGCACTCGGCAACCCAACCTGAGTAGTCCGGCAGTGTCTTGGCAGCCTGGCGTTCGCGAGCCAGCTCCAACAGACCGTCCAGCGCCGCACCGGCGTCGGACGCGATGCCCAAGTCCGGGGAGAAAACGCGACCGATCTGCGTCGGCTCGATGTCGATGTGCACGAACTTACGGCCAGCCGTGTAGGTATCCAGGCCGCCGGTGTGGCGGTTGGCCCAACGGTTGCCGATGCCGATCACGAAGTCGCTCTGCAGGAAGGTCTCGTTGCCGTAGCGGTGCGAGGTCTGCAGGCCAACCATGCCGGCCATCAGCTGGTGGTCGTCCGGGATGGCGCCCCAGCCCATCAGGGTGGGGATCACGGGAACGTTCAGGATCTCGGCCAGCTCAACCAACTGGGCCGAAGCGCCGGCGTTGATGATGCCGCCACCGGCAACGATCAGCGGGTGCTGGGATGCGGTCAGCAGGTCCAAAGCCTTTTCCAGCTGCTTGCGGGAAGCCTTGGGCTTCTCCACCGGCAGGGGCTCGTAGGCGTCGATGTCGAACTCGATCTCGGCCATCTGAACATCGATGGGCAGGTCCAGCAGGACCGGGCCCGGGCGACCCGAGCGCATCAGCTGGAATGCCTTCTGGAAAGCACCGGGAACCTGGCCCGGCTCCAGGATGGTCATGGCGAACTTGGTCAACGGCTTGGCGATGGACTCGATGTCCACAGCCTGGAAGTCTTCCTTGTGCAGCTTGGCAACGGGTGCCTGGCCGGTGATGCAGAGCATGGGGATGGAATCTGCCCATGCTGCGTACAGGCCGGTGATCATGTCCGTGCCAGCGGGGCCCGACGTGCCGATGCAGATGCCGATGTTGCCATCAGCTGCGCGGCTGTAGCCGTCAGCCATATGGCTGGCGCCTTCAACGTGGCGGGCCAGCGTGTGGCGGATGCCGCCGTGGGCACGCATTGCTGAATAGAAGGGGTTGATCGCTGCGCCTGGCAGGCCGAAAGCCTCGGTGGCGCCTTCCTTTTCCAGGATGGCGACTGCCGCGTCAACGGTGCGCATCTTAGCCATGGTGTACTCCTTGTTTTTTGCCCTTGCGGGCGAAGTCTGTGGTGTTTTTGGGTGTGGTGAGGGAGCCGCCGTCGTTTAAGTACGACGGCGGGTTCCCTGCTGTTTGTTGCTTGGTGCTCTTTTGGGCTTACTTACGGCCGCTGAGCTGGAGGACCTGCTTGAAGAGGCCCGAGTGGTCGAGGCCGCCGTCGCCCTGGTTGACGGTTGCGGCGACGAGCTGTGCGACGACTGCGCCGAGCGGGACGGAGACGTTGGCTTCGCGGGCTGCGGAGGTGACGATGCCGAGGTCCTTGTGGTGGAGGGCCAGGCGGAAGCCGGGGTCGAAGTTGCGGTCGAGCATCTTCTGACCCTTCTGCTCGAGGACCTTGGAACCGGCCAAGCCGCCGCCGAGGACCTTCAGTGCTGCGTCGGTGTCGACGCCGTAGGCCTCAAGGAAGGCGATTGCCTCGCCGAGGACCTGGATGTTGACGGCCACGATCAGCTGGTTGGCTGCCTTGACGGTCTGGCCGGAGCCGGACGGGCCGACGTGGACGATTGTCTTGCCCACTGCGTTGAGGACATCCTGTGCTGCCTCGAAGTCTGCTGCCTCGCCGCCGACCATGATGGACAGGACGGCGTCGATTGCACCCTGTTCCCCACCGGATACGGGAGCGTCGAGCGGGCGGATGCCTGCTGCTACTGCGTCGTCCGAGAGGCGCTTGGCGACGTCCGGGCGGATGCTGGAAGCGTCGATCCAGATGGTGCCCTTCTTCGCGTTGGCGAAGACGCCGTCCTTGCCGCTGACTACGCCTTCAACATCGGGGGAGTCCGGGACCATGGTGATGACGACGTCGGCGTCCTTGACTGCGTCAGCGATGCTCGTGGCACCCTGGCCGCCTTCGGAGACGAGCTTGTCGATCTTGTCCTGGCTGCGGTTGAAACCGGTGACCGTGTGGCCGGCCTTGACGAGGTTGATGGCCATGGGGAGGCCCATGATTCCGAGTCCGATGACTGCAACGTTGCTCATTGTGGTTCTCTTTCTGAAAGTCTTTTTAGCTCAGGTGTGCTGAATGCTTTGGCGAGTGCCGCCGTCGTGCGTTAGTTGGCGTTGGCGCGCTGGCGGATGGCCCAGCTGAAGGCCGATTCCTGCGGTTCCTTGTACTCGAGGCCGATGTAGCCGTCGTAGCCGAGTTCGCGGCTGCGGGCGATCCACTCGCCGAGGGGGAGCGTGCCGGTTCCGGGAGCGCCGCGGCCCGGGTTGTCGGCGATCTGGATGTGGCCGAAGTCCTTGGCGTGGTTCTCGATGACGGATTCGACGTCGTCGCCGTTGACCGCCAGGTGGTAAAAGTCGGCGAGGAGCTTGATGTTCTGTGCCCCGGATTCTGCCTTGACGCGGGCGATGACCTTGAGTGCGTCTTCAGCCGTGAGGAGCGGGTACTTGGGTGCGCCGCTCACCGGTTCGAGGAGGACGGTTCCGCCAATACGTGCGACGCCGGCTGCTGCGGTTGCGAGGTTCTCGGCACCGATGGCGTCCTGCTTCTCAGGCGATTCGCCGTCGATGCGGTTGCCGTAGAGGGCGTTGAAGGCCTTGCAGCCGAGGCGCTCACCGATGCCTGCAACAACGTCGATGTTGTCCTGGAACTCGGTGGATCGTGCGGGCCAGGAAACCAGGCCGCGGTCTCCGCCGGGCATGTTGCCTGCATTGAAGTTCAGGCCCGTGAGCTGAACGCCGGCGTCCTTGATGGCGTTCTCGAATTCGGTTACTTGTGCGTCGCTGGGGACGGAGGTCTCGAAGGGCCACCAGAACTCGACGGCGTCAAACCCGGCTGCCTTAGCGGCGGCGGGGCGCTCGAGCAAGGGCAGCTCCGTCAGGAGGATGGAGCAGTTCACTGTGTACGTCATCGTAGGTCCTTCCGAGGAGGGGCTTTGATCTATCTTCCGGGTGCTTGGCTGCTGCCTTAGTGCTTGGCTTGAGTTTCCGCTTTGTGGAATTTAGATTCTGCTTTATGAAAAGTTTAGGGAAGGTAAGGGTGGGAGTCAAGGGGGTGGGCGGGGAGGTGGGGTTTGGGATACCAGCAGGGGTAGTCGGGTGGCAGGACGATGGCAAGTCACTGGCTGGGCGTCCCTATAACGCGTGGCGGGCGCTTTTGAGCGCGCGACACCATGTAACGTCGTGCTCAATGAGTTGCTCGTAGGGGATTGGAACGGAATGCCAACAGTGCCGATGTCGAGTGGATGGCGCGCGGGAGCAATAATGCCTCCCTTCAATGACAATCTCCGGGTACACATCGCTGAATTGGAAGCTAGATTTCCGATTGTTCGCCAACACCGCAAGGCGCTTGCTGAACTGGGATCTCAGATGGTGCATGCCCAGAAGTGTTCAGTTAGCGGTCTGCAGCGATGCAGTATCTCGCTGGTCAGATTTAGTGGAGCCATCGAAGCGGCTTTCGGGCTTACCAGGGAAGTCATGGTCTTCTACAGCCCCTACCCCGACCTTCAGATTCGGGAATTGGAGGCCGCGAAGAGCGCCATCAGCAAACTAAAAAGGGATGTCACCCCAGACATCATTTTTGTATGGTCGCCTGACCCTCGCGCGCGCCAAAAGCTCGATGATTGGTCACAAGGAGGGTTCCTCGCCATCCCCTTTGCCAGTATCGAAGACACGGATCCTGTTGCGCTAGTATCGCTGCTTCGGGACTATATCTATGCGCGAGACCTCTTTTACGAATCAACGCCGGTCCGCGGTGACAGATTCTTTGGCCGCCGGCAACTAATGCAGGCGCTTCGGGATGATGTACGTAACCAGCGTGTTGCGGGACTCTTTGGACTCCGCAAAGCTGGTAAGACGAGTGTCTTAACTCAGCTGGCTGATGATATCTCTACGGAAAAGCGCGTCGTAGTTCTAAGGGACTTGGAAAGTCTTCCCTCACCGCCGGTCGATCCTATTCCAAGCCTAATTAAGGATCTCAAATTTGACCTCATAGAGGTACTAAAATCAAAAAACCTTAATCATCGTGCTCTCAGTCAATTAGGAGAAAGCGCAGACATTTCTGATTTCAGACGATCTATGCAGAGTGTGCTCCGCAAGCTTGAAACCAGCGGCGTAAGCATAGTCCTTCTCTTGGATGAAATAGAATATTTAACTCCTTCTGACCGTATTGACATTAGCGAAGGTGATATGACTTCTGTCTCGCAGTTTTTGGGTGCGCTCCGGAGTCTTGTTCAGGAAAACCAAAATTTCACATTCGTCCTCTCCGGGTTGACAAGTGCGATTGTGGAGAATGGGCGTCTCTTTGGGCGTCCGAATCCTCTATTTTCTTGGGCAAAAACACACTTTTTGGCCCCATTTGACCGACAAGAAGCTGACGAACTTGCTACGTCTGTTGGTGGACGGATGGGAATCCAGATTGAGCCCGCCGCGCTGGAAAGTTTTTTTGAGGCAACAGGTGGACATGCATTCCTTTATCGAAGCCTTGCTTCGGCGGTGGTGCAACAGCTGCCGGTTGATGTTTTTCAACGCCGCATCTCACGTCCAGACGTTTTGCGGACAATTGATGATTGGAAGCGTTCTGTTGCCGGGAACATCAATGAAATGATGAATTATGTTCGTCGCTACTATCCTATTGAAGCCGTGATGCTGGAATTACTCATTGATGAACCGCACGAATTTGGGTCGTTGGCAAACGAGAATCCACTTGAATTGCAACATCTGCTGAGTCTTGGACTCATAGAGAAGGACAAAAATGAGTATCAAGCCGCAACCGTGCTGGGGCTTCTGTGACAGGCCAAATCGCTGCTGCTTGTTCAGCTCGGGCTAAGGCGATCGCGAGGAGTCTAACGCGTCATAGGCTCGTGTTTGTCCAAGTGGGTGCGGCGTTTGAGCCGTTACGAGCCGGAATTCTCGATGGCTTGCGTGGTGTCAACGTATCGGTGGGGCAGAGGTCAGACTGGAAGGAGTTAGGGGCAGACGCCAACACCGTACTCGTGACTGATTTGGAGCAGTGCGTTGAAACCGCGGCTGAGGTTCTTGGTGAGGTAAGAGAACTTGTCTTTCAACTACTTGATGAAGGAAAGGCTGTCTGCCTCATTTCAAGGGCTCCTAGGCTTTCTTTTAGATCGGTCCCGGGAAGTTCGATACTGGAGGATGCTGCGCTCGTCACTCTACCGCTGTTAGATGTGTCAGAGTTGAGCCTTGCCTCCGGAGAATATCCGCCGGCAGGTTGCTTGTGGCCGTCGGTAGCTTTCGGTTCACCAATTAGTGTTGATACTTTCCGAGATGTCCTGGCGGAGGCTGGGCAGGGGACAATAGCAGCCTTGGACCATGCATTGTACGAAGTTAGCCCCAAGAGTGTTGAAGGACTTGAATTTCTCGCAGCTCGTGAAGTTGAGGCACTGCGAGGGGCCGGAATCCTGCTCATCGATGAAGGCGGCCGGCCAGCTCTGGCTCTACCTCGGCAGGTCAAAGAGCTGCGTGAGGCTTTGGCGGGCCATGTGAGTGAGACCGTAGCGCCGGCAAACAGTCTCGCTGAGGTAACTAGCGGACTATGGTACATCGAGCGACGAATTCGGAACGCAGTCCGAGCATCGGCCATGACCAAGTTTTCGTCTGGCTGGCGATCTTCGATCGTCGGTGGATTGAAGGATGAGATCCTCCGGCGGGCGCAATTGGACTCTGTCGTAACCGCGAAGTCTGTGTCCGATCTTCGCGATCCCTTGGAATGGCTGACTCTGGGCGAGCTCATGGATATTGTGAAGTCTGACAGGTGCAACAACCTAGGTTTGGGTTCCGCTGTTTGGCGCAAGTTTCAAGAGCAAGTGCTGCCTATTAGGAATCGACTAGCACATGTTCGGATACTCAAAGCCGATGACGCTGAGATCATTACGATGTGGGCCAGCCTAATTAGACAGCGCGTCCAATAGTACGAGCTTGCGAAACGCTTCTGTTCACAATTTGGCCTTGGACAAATATGGCCAATGTTTCGCCGGACAGCAGCTATCTAAACCAGCCAACCGTCAGCGATACTCTTCGGAATTACCGTCCGGACCGCGGCATGGGACTCATCCTGGGAATCCACTTTGACAAGGACTACAACGAGCTGTTTTGTTGGCGGTACTTCTCAGCGCAAGGAGAATATTCGACCTGCGCTGATGTCCACCTCGAGTTCGGCCCTGGGGTGGCCGTCACAACTACGTGGGTGGTTGGGAGAATCGGCTGCGAGCATTCCTTGCCGTCAAATTTGCGAGAGCTCCCAAGTAATCAGAACTCAATTGCGAAATTCCAGGCGCCTCACTGAACCCACACTGCGTGAGTAACTTGGCCAGTCTCTGGTGACTTTTCGAAGGATTCCCGGGCCAGAACTGGGAAAAGACTTGAGTGTTCTTTGAAAACACGTGGGAGAAGTATGCAGATAGCGTCGACTCCGCGTACTTATCGATGTCCATTTTGGCGAGTGCTGCAGCGTCGAACGCCTGCACAAGCCCCTGGGCGGCAGAGATGAAAGAAGCCACTTCCTTGAACGTTGGTGCATGCCCTTGCTCGAAAGCAGCAATGGATCGTTCAACGTCCATGCCACGATGAGCCTCTGAGATCTCATCTGCCGCGTTCAAGAGATGCGCTTTCAGGGTGCTGCTAACGCGAGTAACAGCATCTGAGTGCACGATCGTGTTCCGCCACTTGATCGCGAATAGTGTCAGGAGCAGGTTTGAATCAGTTTTCGAAATGTCCAGAGCTGAAGCGACACCAGATAGGCGATTTGCACGCCCCTCGATCGCATTGATCTTCGCAGAAAATGCGCTCTCAAACACCGAATTCATTCCTTGAAGCCGCTTTCGATAAACATCAATGAGATCGGTGATCCAAGCAAGTGATGTTACGAGTGCGTAGTCGCGACTACGAAGAGCAGAACGCTCTACGTCCTTGGGACTCCAAGATGTCGAAAATTCATCGTTGAGACCAGCCTTCCCCTCGCGCACAGAGTCTAAACCGACCAAGACCGTGATGAGGAAGTGGTTGTTTTGCCCGGCATTCTTCTTAAAGCTCACGCGTGCAGGGGTGCGATTAATTCCAAGTTCAATTGTGGACACGTGCGCTGGTTCGGTTCGAACGAACATCTGCAGCTCTTAGAGGCCAGAAGGCAAATGAAGGCTGCCGTCTTAGCCATTTAGACCATCAGCACTCCTTACAGAGTACGCAACGGATATTGTCCAGCTCAGGCAACACGCCATGAACTATCGGTTTCGTCAGCCGTCCATGTACGGGCCGATGGGATTGGAAACCATGGTCAATGACCCACTCCCAGGTTCGCGCTCCTTCAGCGGCGCTGTCGCGTTACGGGCGACTCGACGCTGATGCATCGGCGGTTAGCATATGAGCGGCGCGGCCAATTGCCGTCATGGCGCGGTTGCCTTCTCTAGGAGCGCGGCCCTCCGGCTGTTGTCCGCTACAGCTAAGCTGAGGAACGCCACTTGGCGCGGCAGTGGGCGGCGGCAAGGATCATCGGCGATGCTCGCGGAGGGAAAATTCGAATGGCTCGGCCGACAGTTCAGGACGTCGCCAAGACGGCGGGCGTGTCTGTAGGGACGGTGTCCCGCGTTTTGAACGGGAGTCCGGCCGTCAGCGAGGCGGCCAAGGAGAAGGTCAACGCTGCCATTCGGGAGCTCAGCTATCGGCCTCTCGCCTCAGCGAGGGATCTTCGAAGAGACCGCACAATGCGCGTCCTTGCACTCGCCAAGAACTTGGACTCGCTCGTCATCAGCGAAGTCTTCCGTGGTGTCGGCGACGCGGCTGCAGACTCTGGCTACGTCAGCCTCATCGCAGCGACCGACGGGGACTTGGATCGAGAACAGCAACTGGTCGATATGCTCAGGAACGGCTCCGTGGACGGACTAGTCATCTTTTCGCCGACGATGCCGGACGAGGACGTCAACACCGTCGCCGAGCAACTCAGTGTCGTTCAGGTCTGTGAAATCGTCGATGCCGAAGCTGCGTTCGGGGTGTCCATCGATGACCGCCTGGCCGCCTACGACATCACCAAACACCTGATCAACACCGGTGCCAAGAAGCTGGCCATGATCGCCCATAGAGGTGCCCGCTCGGGCCGGCTACGCGAAGAAGGGTTCCGCCAAGCACTCAGGGAGGCGGGCTTAGAAGAAGACCAGATCCTGCTCGGCGAAGGCAACTTCGGTTTCCACTCGGGCAGAGCACTCACAAAGAAGCTCCTCAAAGCAAAAGACCTTCCTGATGCGGTCTTCTGCGGAACCGACGTAGTCGCTGCGGGCTGCGTTCGGGAACTCACGGACGCCGGGCTAAAGGTCCCCGAGGACATCGCCGTAGCCGGATTCGATGACTCGGCTCAAGCCGAGATGTGCGTCCCAGAGCTAACAACGGTAAGACAACCAGCCTACGAAATGGGTCGCGTAGCCTTCGCCGAGCTCCTCGAACGCATGACAATCCCCGGCGCCCATCGCCGCGGAAGAACGTTCCTCCCGCACGAACTCGTCGTAAGGGACTCCACCAGATAAAGAGGGTTGACAGCCCGAGTGGTCCCTGTCACACTACTTTGGAATCGATTCCACGGCCGCAAGGCCGTTTTTCCGATCAACATTTGGAATCGATTCCACAACTCAACAAAAGCACCCTGCAAAGAAGCCACCCTCAGCACGCGGGACACCAAAAGCGCGCATTGAAATCCTCCGCCCACAGACCCCAAAGGAGCCACTTGTGGACTTGAACCGACCTGCTCTCCCGCTCCAGAACAAAGCCGCACGAAACCGCAAAGCCCTAGCGGCCACCGCAATAGCAGCAGCCCTTCTCCTCAGCGCGTGCGGCGGGGGAGCCGCACCCCAAGGTGCCGAACAAGTGGCAGCTGCCGATCCGGCGTCGGGCGCTAATGCCAGCGGTGACGTCAACATCTGCGGCGTCAAGGACGCGAGCGGCATCTACAAGGGCACGGCTGAGGCGTTCACAAAGGCGAACGGCAAGGTCACGGCCAAGTACACCGAGATCGGCGCCACCACGGACGAAGCCCGCACGCAGATCGTGCAGCGGCTTGAGGGCAAGTCCACCGAGTGCGACCTCTTCCTCACGGACGTCATCTGGACCTCCGAGTTTGCCTCCCAGGGCTGGCTGCTGGATCAGACCAAGCTGGTGGAGGCCAACAAGGACCGGCTCATTCCCTCCACTGTGGAAACCACCAAGTACCAGGACAAGTACTGGGGCTCGCCGTTCTTCACCAACGCCGGTTTGATCTACTACCAGAAGGACAAGGTAGCCAAACCCGAGTCCTGGCAGCAGCTCTACGCTGAAGCCGCCAAGGCTCCCGGCAACGGCTACGTCTACCAGGGCAAGCAGTACGAGGGCCTCACGGTGAACTTCCTCGAAATGCTCTACAGCGCAGGCGGCGAAGTTCTCAACGACCAGGGCGACGTCACAATCGACTCCAAGGAAACCCGCGACGTCCTCAACTTCATGAGCGACGGACTCAAGAACGGCTCAGCCGACCGCGCCGTCCTCACCTACAACGAAGACCCGGCCCGCCTCGCCTACGAGTCCGGCGACTTCGGATACCAGCGCAACTGGCCGCACGTCTACCGCCTGCTGAACGCGACACCGCTGGCGTCCAGCTTCGCGGTCGCGCCGCTGCCGGCATGGGAAGGCGGCGAGGCCTCCGGCGTGCTCGGCGGCTGGAATCTCGCGATCTCGACCCACTCCACCAACCAGGCCGGGGCCGTCGCGTTCATCGACTACGCCACCAGCCCGGAATGGCAGAAGCACGTGGCCATGGACTACTCGCAGGCCCCGGTCAACGAAGCTGCCTACTCTGACCCCGCGGTTCTGCAGAAGATGCCGTTCGCCACTGAACTCCTCGCCTCCGTGAAGGGTGCCAAGCCGCGCCCGATCTCCCCCGTCTACCCGCAGATCTCGCAGGCGATCTACAAGAACGTCTACGCCGTCCTCTCCGGCACCGCCTCCACCGAGGAAGCCGTGCAGAAGATGTCCGAGGAAATCACTGCCGCCAAGGCGAGCTTCTAGCCATGGCCATCAAAACACTCCACCCCGGAGGCAAGACGCAAAGCGGCCGCGACCGCGCAGAGCGCAAGCTCGCGTTCCGCATGACTGCCCCGTCGCTGGTCATCATGGCGCTGGTGGCGGCGGTCCCCATCGGCTACGCAATCTGGCTCTCGCTGAACCAGTACAGCGTCCGCACCGCCGGCCTGTCCCGCTTTGTCGGACTGGAAAACTACATCAACGCCCTCGCAAGCCAAGAGTGGTGGGCAGCGTTCGGACAGACGTTCCTCTTCGCCGGCCTCTCGGTCAGCCTGGAACTCGTCCTCGGTACAGCCATGGCGCTGCTGCTCAACCTCGCGTTCAAGGGCCGCGCCGTCCTGCGCACCGTGGTTCTGCTGCCGTACGCGATCATCACCGTGGTCAGCGCCATCACCTGGCAAACGATGTTCCAGCCCAACATGGGCCTGGTCACCAACGTCCTTTCCACGCTGGGACTGCCGGGCGGCGATGTCGTCTGGCTCGGCGAGCACGGCTACGCGATGGCCGTGATCGTCATGGCCGACGTCTGGAAGACCACCCCGTTCGCGGCGCTCATCATCCTGGCCGGCCTGCAGATCATCTCCGCAGAAACGTACGAGGCCGCGGAACTCGACGGCGCCAGCAAATGGCAGACCTTCGTGAACGTCACCCTGCCGCTCCTGCGCCCGGCAATCGTCCTCGCCGCGATCTTCCGCACCATGGATGCCCTCCGCGTCTTCGACCTGCCGTTCGTCCTCACCCGCGGCGCCAACGGCACCGAATCCATGTCCATGCTCGCCTACACCCAACTGCGCGAAAACCGGCTGGTGGGCGAAGGCTCGGCGCTGTCCATCCTGACCTTCCTCACTGTCATGGTGGTCTCGGTCATCTACGTCCGCTTCGCCGGCGGCAACATCCGCGACGTCGCGAAGGAGGAACAATGAGCACACTGATTGCAGAACGCCCGACGGCGGAACTCGCCACGCGCCCCAAGGCACCGAAGCGTCGCTTGCGTGGGGAATCAAAACTGCACCCCCTGGTATGGGTGTTCGTGGTGGCCGTCATGGCTTTCTCGCTCATCCCGTTCTACTGGCTGGTGAACACCTCCCTTAAGAAGGGCGCGAGCCTGTCCCAGGGCGAGCTCTTCCCGAGCCAGCCGACCCTCGAGAACTATCTTGTGGTCTTCCAGAACCCCGAGTTCCTCCTGGCCTTGCGCAACTCGGTGATTATCGCCGTCGTAACTACAACAGTGGCGCTGGTCTTCGCGTCCTTTGCCGCCTATGCGCTGGCCAGGCTGAAGATGCGCCGCAAGGCGATGATCCTGACGCTGATCCTCTCGGTCACCACGTTCCCGGCCATCGCCATCGCGGCTCCGATGTTCTCCATCTGGCGCGAAATCGGCCTGTACGACACCTTGCTGGGCCTCATCATCCCGAAGCTGACGTTCGCGTTGCCGCTGGCGATCTACACGCTGACGTCCTTCTTCAAGGAGATCCCGCGTGAGCTTGAGGAATCCGCGTACATGGATGGCGCCACGCCCTTTGTCGCCTTCCGCAAGGTGATCCTGCCGCTGGCGGTCCCCGGCTTGGCGACGACGGCGATCCTGGTGTTCATCTCGGTCTGGAACGAATTCCTCCTGGCTGTAACGCTGACCACCTCGCCGGAATCCCGGCCCGTACCGGTCGCGATTGCGTTCTTCAGCGGCACCAGCGAGTTCGACCAACCCCTCGGCACCATCAGCGCCGCGTCGGTGATCATCACCGTCCCGCTGGTGATCCTGGTGCTCGTGTGCCAGAAGCGCATCGTTTCCGGCATGACGGCTGGCGCCGTCAAGGGCTAGTCCTTTTTCAACCCGAACCTAGAAACCCCAGAAAGAACAGGAACAACGTGAGCATTCAGCAGCAGGCCCCGTCCGCAACCCTCAAGGTGGGAGTTGTGGGCATCGGTTGGGCCGGCCAGCAGCACCTCAAGGCGTACAGCAACATCGACGGCGTCGAAATTGTCGCCGTCGCGGGCATGGAAGCTGACCTTCTCGCCCAGCTGAAGGAGGAATACAGCATTCCCCACGCCTTCGCCCGCTGGGAAGACATGATCGAGCTCGAAGGCCTCGACGCCGTCAGCGTGGCCGTGCCCACGTTCCTGCACGCGCCGATCGCCATTGCGTCGCTTGAGCGAGGGCTGCATGTGCTGAGCGAGAAGCCGTTGGCGCGCAACGCCGTCGAAGGCCAACAGATGGTGGACGCTGCCCGCAAAGCTGGCCGCGTGCTGGATGTCGCGTTCAACCACCGCCGCCGCGGCGACATCCAGGCGCTGAAGGAAGTGATCGACGCCGGAACGCTGGGACGTCCGTATTACGCCAAGGCATCCTGGCTCCGCAGGCAAGGTATCCCGATGCTGGGCAGCTGGTTCACCAACCCGGAACTCGCTGGCGGCGGTCCGCTGGCTGACATCGGCGTGCACGTCCTCGACTACTCGCTGCACCTCCTCGGAGAACCCAAGGTTCTGGCCGTCTCGGCGTCGACCCACTCCGAACTCGGCCCGCGCGGTCTCGGCGGCAACGCCCGCTACACAGCTTCGAACTCCAGTCATAAGTTTGAAGTGGAAGACTTCGCATCTGCGTTCATCCGGCTGGAAGGCGGCGGTACCTTGATCCTGGAAGCGGGATGGGCCACGTACCGCGACGAGAAGGACCTGATGGACTTCACCGTTTACGGGACCGACGGCGGTGCGGACTTGCGCTCGGTCGGCGCCTCCGAGAATCCGGTAGCGGACGTCCACGTCTTCACCGAGAAGGACGGCGAGAACGCCGACTTCGAGGTGGTGGCCGAACCCGGGCGAGCCCACCAGGCCGTCGTCGACGATTTCATTGCCGCCGTTCGCGGTGGCGAGACTGTATGGGGAAGCCACGACGGGTCCCTTGCCCTCAGCCGCGCCCTGGTGCTTGATGCCTGCTACAAATCCGCCCTCGAACAACGTGAAGTGGTGCTCTGAAATGTCTGATTCGAAATTGAAGATTGTTGTCTGGAACGAGGCCGTGCACGAGGCCCGGAACGAGCCCGCCTCTATCGGCGAGATGTACCCGGAAGGGATCCATGGTGCCATCGCCGCCGGCCTTCGTGGGTTCTACCCTGACTCCGAAATCTCGACAGCCACTCTGGCCGATCCCGAGCATGGGCTCTCCGAGGAGGTCCTTGCGCAGACCGACGTGCTGCTGTGGTGGGGGCATATCGCGCACCAGGAAGTCAGCGACGAAGTAGTGGAGCGCGTGCAGCGACACGTGCTGGGAGGCATGGGCTTGGTGGTGCTGCATTCCGGGCATTTCGCCAAGATCTTCACTCGATTGCTGGGGACCACCTGCTCCCTGAAGTGGCGCAACGAGGGCGAACGCGAACTCGTGTGGACGGTCAAGCCGTCGCACCCGATCGCGGCCGGGATTGAAAGCCCCATCGTCATCCCCAAGCAGGAAATGTACGGGGAGCTGTTCGACATTCCGGAACCCGATGACCTGATCTTCATCAGCTCGTTTGCCGGGGGAGAGGTGTTCCGCTCCGGTGTGACGTTCTCCCGCGGCAAGGGCAAGATCTTCTACTTCAGCCCCGGCGACCAGGAATACCCGGTGTACCACCAGCCGCAGATTCAGAAGGTCATCGCCAACGGTGTTGGTTGGGTGGCCCAGCCTGGCGTTTTCCGTGATGCGCCCGAGGTCTCCAACCCTGCACGTGGGTGGTTCGAGGAGGCCTAGGAAAATGACCACATCTCTCACCCCTACCGCCGGCCATCCGTTGGGCGTGGCCGCGATCGGTTACGCCTTCATGGGGAAGGCCCATTCGAACGCGTGGCGGAACGTGGCCAGCTTCTTCGACGTTCCGGCCTTCGAGCAGAAAGTGCTCGTTGGCCGGGACGCAGTCCTGGTTGCAGAGGCTGCCGCCAAGTATGGCTGGGCCGAGTCCGCGACGGATTGGCGTTCCGTAATTGAACGGGACGACATCGACATCGTGGATATCTGCGCGCCCGGCTGGATGCACGCCGAGATCGCCATCGCGGCTTTGGAAGCCGGAAAGCACGTTTTAGTGGAGAAGCCGCTCGCCAACACTCTGGGTGAGGCTGAGTTGATGGCGGAAGCGGCTGCTTCGGCGCGGGCCCGGGGCGTGCAGTCGATGATCGGGTTCAACTACCGCCGCGTGCCTGCGCTGGCATTGGCTCGGGAGTCGATTGCCGAAGGACGTCTCGGAACTGTGCGGCACGTCCGTGCCGCGTACCTGCAGGACTGGCTTTCCGACGTCGACGCCCCCATGAGTTGGCGGCTCCGCAAGGAAACCGCCGGTTCCGGGGCCTTGGGGGATATAGCTTCCCACGCCATCGACCAGGTCCAGCACCTTACGGGGCAAACCGTCACCGAGGTGACGGGGACGTTGCGGACTTTTGTGGCCGAACGCCCCGGTGCCGCTGGGCTGGAGAAAGTGACAGTCGACGACGCCGCGTGGGCGACTCTTGGAATGACAGGAAACATCAGTGCTTCGGTGGAAGCATCCCGTGTGGCCACGGGCCAGAAGAACTCGCTCAAGATTGAAATCTACGGGTCGCTGGGCTCGCTGACGTTTGACCTGGAGAACCTCAACGAACTCGGCTTCCTGGACGCTACGGTTCCCGTGCGGGAGCAGGGTTTCCGGCGGATTCTGGTCAACGAGCCCGAACACCCGTACGCTGCGGCTTGGTGGCCGCAGGGACACATCATCGGCTGGGAGCACACGTTCACGCACCAGATCCGGGACTTCCTGTTGGCCATCAGCGCGGGCGAGGCGCCCTCGCCGTCGTTCAGTGACGGGCTGCAAATCCAGCGAGTGTTGGCTGCGGTGGAAGAGTCTGCCGGAAACAGGAGCACGGTGACGGCAGTGGAAGGATCGGCATTTGCGGGCGAGACCATGGCTCAACGCGCTCTCATCGCTGGCGTAGCATAGGCGAGTCCGGGATTACGCCAGTCCTTACCGCGCAAAACGGCGATGGCCTACGCTTCTCTTCGAGTTTTACGACGCGAAATTACTAAGGCATCAATTGCCATCACCGCGGCTGCCACCATAAGGCCGATACCAAGGGCCGCAAGGGCGCCATAAATTGGCCAGAATACGGCGAATGGGACAAATCCCGCTAGGAAAACGATGAGAGTGCGACGCATTCGAGGAGTCACTTTCATGAGATGACGCTACCACGGCAACAGTGCCCTGGTAGCGTCATATCGATTCGAAGTTCAGCTAGTTGCCGCTCCCCAGACGCCACTGACGAAGGCCCAGAATGCTCCTCCGGCCGTCATGCAGTAAAACGAGTTGTTGGTGCACCACTGGTTCAAATCGATTTCGGTGCGCGCGGGCTGGTCGGCGATTAGCTGCACCATGTTGACGGAGCCCACGTTGTAGCCATCCCGGTAACCCGTCAGAGTACCGCTGCATGCATACGGGTCGTGACCGTTCCAAACGGTTGTTCCCCAGCTACTCGAACAAAAATAGTCGACACCACCGGTTGAGGCTTGGGCAGGCGCCGCGGTCAGCGGTAACAGCACCGCGCCGATAGCGATGACGGAAGCAAGAATTGTGTTTCTCACCGTGCCGTTCCTGGAGTGCTTCCACTCACTGTTTGGCTGCGCTTTAAGAACTTCAGTCTGCATGGTTCCCCCTATTGAAAACGGCCTGAGGCCGAGTCTCATCGTTCGGGTCAAAGCCGAATTGCTTTGATGGTTTGAACATAAGTGAGACTTGACTTTGATCTACAACGCTGTAGGAGGTACCGTTCGTGCATGGTTAGCTGGGGGCAAGCCGGAGATCGAAGCAGCATTCGTCGTGCGTTGGTAGTACTCGCGGTACTCGCGGTTCTGCGAAAGGGCCCGACTCATGCATATGAGATGACTCGCCAGTTGCGGGACGCCCATGAGCTACTTGCGTGCGAGAGTGACTTATACGCGCTCATGAATCGACTTAGCGGACAAGGCCTAGTGCGTTACAGATGGGAATTGTCGCCGACCGGTCCGCCCCGAAAGCGATATGAATTGACGCCAGCGGGGTATGAAGCTTTAGAGCAGCGACATGCCACGTGGAAGGAGTTGCGAAAGGCGCTGTTGGCCTTATTGAGCGCGGAATAGAGCGTAACTTTACATTGGGGTGCCGCATCATCGAACGCCTGGGTACTCGAAGAGCCTTGATGGAGTTTCAACCTTTATTAATGCGCCGCCGCGGCGGGCACTTATCCATGCCCACCCGCCGCCAACCCCGCCCCCACAGCCGCAGCAAACGCATCCGTCTCAGCTGACCGTCGGCTCTTCAACCACAGTGCCGACGTCCGCCAAGCCAACGGATCACCAACCAGCGGCCGCCACACAATTCCCGAAGGCAACGGCGTCCAGGGATCCTCATTGAAGTGCACCCCACGGCCGGCCATGATCAGCCCGTGCGTGAAGTGCTGGTTTCTGGCGTGAACGATCGCCGCCGGTAAGTACCCAGCGTCCCGGCACGTGTGCAGGAACGAGTCGTACAGTGTGGGGGCCATGTGCCGCGGGAAGATGATCAGCGGATTCCCTGCCAGGTCGCCCAGCCGCACGGCATAAAGAGCAGCCAGCGGATGCGAAGCATTCAGCACCACCCCCAGCGCACGCGAGAACACCGGCCCCGACTCGAAACCCACGCTGCTCAAAGGGTGACGGACCACCGCAACGTCCAGTTCGCCGTCGCGCAGTCGCTCAACCTGCTCCACGGTGGTGAGCTCGTGCAAGTTCAACAGGACATCAGGGGCAAGCGAGCTAAACGAAGAGACCATCGTGGATAGAGCCAGAGGGTTCGTATCCGGCGGCACCGCCACCTGCAGCACACCCGAAGCGCCCGGCCGGATCCGCCGCATCGATTCCTGCGCCATGGCCACGTGATCGAGCACCCCGCGCGCGTGTTCCAGCAGCAACGCCCCAGCCTCGGACAACTCCACGCCCGTCCGTCGACGGTGAAACAACTGAACCCCGAGCTCTTTCTCCAGGTCCTTGATCCGCTGCGAGAGCGGCGGTTGGGCCATGTGCAAACGCTGCGCCGCACGCCCGAAATGCAGCTCCTCGGAGAGCACCACGAAGTACTTGAGATGGTGAAGGTCCATCGCCGCACCATATCAGTTTGATATCAAGACGAGTAGATATTGATGTTAGACGGGTCACATTCGCCGGTGGTCTGATGGGACTCAAGAAGCCCAGCAAACCAGCAAAGGAAACGCCCCAATGTCCCAGGACGTCCTCTTCGAACAGACCGGCCCCACCGCCATCATCACGCTCAACCGCCCGGACAAGCTCAACGCCTGGACCGAGGCCATGCGCAGCGAACTCATCGACTACCTCGAAGGCCTCAAGGGCAACGAGGAGGTCCGCACGGTTATCCTCACAGGCAGTGGGCGGGCGTTCTGCGCCGGTCAGGACCTGGCCGAGACCGCGTCCATGAACCCTGAGGACCACGAGTCCGCAGAAGCTTGGATCGACGGTTTCGACCGCCTCTACCGCGCCGTCCGCAACCTCGACCAGATCACCATCGCCGCGGTCAACGGCGTCGCCGCCGGCTCCGGTTTCCAGTACTCACTGCTCGCGGACCTCCGCGTCGGCGACTCCAAAGTCCGCATGGGCCAGCCCGAAGTCCTTTCCGGCATCCCCAGCATCACCGGAATTTGGGCCATGTGGAGCATCCTCGGCAAGTCCAAGACCTCCCAGTTCGTCCTCACCGGCGAGCTCGTGGACGCTGCCGAGGCCCAGCGGCTCGGCCTCCTTAATTACCTGGCGGACGACGGCGGCGTGTTGGCTTACGCACGGGACCTCGCCGCCCGCTTGAGCCTCCTTCCTCCGGGTGCCGTCCGCTTGACCAAGAACCGCCTGCGCAGCCTGGAAGACGACGACCTCAGCGATGCCATGGCAGAAGCCAAGCGCGTGCACCGCGAGGCCTACGGCACCGGTGAGCCGCAGCGCGAAATGGCCCGCTTCCTCGCCGGCCGCCGCTGAAGGGACGGATAACACCATGAAAACAGCAACCCAGGACCGCTACACCGAACTGCGGAACAGCCACCGCTGGGAAGTTCCGGAGCTCTACAACATGGCCGTCGACGTCGCCGACCGGCACCCAAGAGAAAAGCTGGCACTCATACTGGAGTCCGCCGTCGAAGGTCAACGAGAGGTGAGCTGGGGCGAAATCCAGGACCGCTCCCGGCAGATCGCGGCCACTCTCCAAAAAGCCGGCATCAAGAAGGGCGACCGCGTCGCTGTTCTGTTGCCCCAGCGTTCCGACACCCCGGCCGCGTACCTCGGCGTGCTGCGAACCGGCGCCATCCTGGTCACCATGTCCCTGCTCTGGGCAGCGGAACCTATCCGTTTTCGGCTTGAGGACAGTGGCGCGTTGGTGATCATCGCCGAGGAGTCCGCGAAGCATCTGTTCAAGGACTACGAAGGCACTTTCATCGACATCGATGGTTCGGCCATCAAAGAAGCGCCCACGGAGTTCCAGGATGTCGAAACCAAAGCCGACGACGCCGCGCTCATCTTCTACACCTCGGGCACCACCGGCCGGGCGAAGGGAATCGTCCACGCGCACCGGACCTTGCTGGGCCACAACGAGTTCGAGTACTGCCACCAGATCGGCGACGGCGATGTTTTCTACGGTGCGGGGGATTGGGCATGGTCGCTGGCCAAGCTCATGGGACCGCTCCGGCTAGGCGCAACACACTTGGTTTTCCGGCCCAACGGCGGCTTCGACCCCGCAGCCCTGCTGGACAGCATGAGTCGCCAGGGCGTCACCAGCGCTCTGGTCAACCCGACTTTTCTGCGCAAGATGCGCGAAGACGTGCCCGACGCCGGTACTCGGTTCCCGCTGTCCCTGCGGACGGTTTGCTCGTCCAATGAGCCGCTGACACCGGACCTGATCACGTGGTTCGAGTCGCAGTACGGCGTGACGTTGCTCGATTACTACGGTTCTACCGAGTCGTACCCTCTGCTCGGCAACTACCCGGATGTGCCAGTGAAGCCCGGGTCCATGGGGCGTCCACTTCCTGGATGGGAAGTCCGCCTACTGGACAAAAACGAGCAGGAAGTCCCGATCGGTGAGACCGGTGAGATCTGCCTTCGTGCACGCTCCAACCCGCAATTTCCCTTGGGATACTGGAAGATGCCGGAGGCGTCAGCCGCCGCATTCGGGGGCGTCTGGTACCACACCAAGGACCAGGCTTACGCGGACGACGACGGCTACTTCTGGTTCCTGGGGAGGACCGACGACGTCATCAAAACGTCCGGCTACCGTGTGGGGCCGTATGAGCTGGAGGCAGTCATTCGCGAACTCGATCCCGTGCGGGACGTGTCCGTGACTGGCGTGCCCGACGAGCTGCGCGGCCAGTCCATCAAGGCCTGGATCGAACTGATGCCCGGTCACGCTGGGGGAGCGGACCTGAGCGAAATCATCGTGGCGCACGTGAAGGAGAACTTCTCCCGATTCGCGTACCCACGATTCATTGAGTACGTATCCGAACTGCCGAAGTCGGCCACCGGAAAAGTCCAGCGGGCCCAGCTCCGCGAACTCCCACACGTTGTAGCCTCTCCCCACCTCGAAGGACAACAATCATGAATACGATGACCGAGAAAGTTGCTGAAACTGAGTCTTCCCCCCGGCGCAGCCTGAAGCGCGTCGCTGCGGCAGCCGCCGTCGGAAATTTCGTCGAATGGTTCGACTCCGCGGCTTATGCGGTCATGTCCGTCACCATCGCGAAGCTCTTCTTCCCCGATTACTCCACGACGGCGTCACTTCTGGCCGTGTGGGCGATCTTCGCCGGCGGCTTCATCGCCAGGCCGCTCGGGGCGGCGTTCTTTGGACGCTACGGTGACCGGATTGGCCGCAACAAGATGCTCGGCCTGTGCGTGCTGATCATGAGCGCGGCGACGTTCTGCATTGGTATCCTGCCGACGTTTGCGGTGATCGGTGTGTGGGCTCCGATCCTGCTGTTCCTGTTCCGCGCCGTGCAGGGCTTCACCACCGGTGGCGAGTACACGGGTTCGTCCGCCTTCATCGTTGAGTATGCGCCGGAAGGCAAGCGGGCGACGTACGCCAGTATTATCCCTGCAACAGTCGGCCTGGCTTCAGTTGCAGGTGCGCTGCTGGGTGCCGCGATCACCGCGACACTGAGCCCCGCCGACCTTCAGGCTTGGGGCTGGCGCATCCCATTCCTGCTCGCAGCGCCGCTGGGTCTGATCGGTTTGTACATTCGGTCCAGAGTGGACGACACTCCCGTTTTCCGTGGTCTGGAGAAAAAGGGCAACGTAGCCAAGAAGCCCTTGGGTGACGCCATTCGTCTCTGCGCACGGCAGATCTTCACGCTCTTCGGCTACAGCATCACAAACGCCATCGCTTACTACCTGATGAGCAGCTACATGATTGCGTACATGACCTCGAGCCTCCACTACTCCAGCACGGAATCGATGATCACGAGTGTGATCACGATGCTCGTCTATACGGGGGTCTGCCCTCTGGCCGCCCGTGCCAGCGACCGCTACGGACGCAAGCGGATGCTGCTGGTGGCGTGTGTGGGATTCGTCGTCATGACGATTCCGGCTTTCTCGATCATGCCGCTGGGTCTCGGCTTCGCAATCCTGGGCACGAGCATCCTGGGCGCTTTGGTCGCTGTGATCGGTACCTCAAATGTTCCGGCTTTGGTGGAGATGTTCCCTTCCTCGGTTCGGGCTTCGGGGTCCGCTATTGGTTACACGCTGGCCTACGTTCTATTCGGTGGAACCGCTCCGTTCGTTGCTACGGGATTGGTGGCTGGCTTTGGGACGCCGCTGGCTCCGGCCTTCTACCTGATGGGCATGGCTCTAGTGTCCGCGGTGGTCGTGGTCCTGTTCTTCCGTGAGACGAAGAACCTATCGTTGTCGAGGACGACGGTTTTGTAGTTCGTTCCGTTGGCGAGGGGCTGGGTTGCGTCCTTACACTGGGCCAACAGACACTAATGACTTCTACAACCTCACTGCAGAAGAAATGTCCGAGTTGGTTTCGTCATACAAGCTCTCGGGCGAGGCTTTCGAGGACCGAGACGATGACGCAATGTTTGGCCTGGAATTTCACATGGAAGACCCCTTCAACTGGTCAAGTACAAGGCTGACCAGAGAACCAAGCGGCAAACCTTCGACAGGCGGTTCTAAAATATGGCGAAAAGTAAACCACTTGGTTGGTGGCGCTCCGGAAAATTGCCATCGAGGCTTTTGTGGCTCGGTGCATTTTCCGGGGCAGCCGGGGCACTTGCCTTCAACCTCAATTACATGATCGGGCACGTCAACGCTGCCACTCTCATGTGGGGTATGGCTAACCTCTTCATTTTCGAGATACCGGGGGGAATCCTTCTTGGGCTCGTTGTGGCGCTGCTCGTCCTCATGGCACGAATCTTGGTCCCCAAGAAAGCGTCAAGAATGCTGCAAGCCGCCGTCACAGGCGCCGTGGCTCTACTCTGCGGTGGCTTAATAGTTTCTTCCGTACTTCACGACGTGCCCGTGCCCGGCGGCGCCGGAGTAATTGGGTGGATAGCGGGAATCTTGGTCGGAATTGCTTTTGCCGTAGTTTCCTATCGTCACCCTGCCGGCGCTCAGGAACCCCTTGCTTCGCCAGCAACCGTCGAGGACTCTCGCCCACAGTAGGCCTGCCGGCGCGCGCAGTTACGATGTCCACTCTGCTGGTTGGGGGTCTTACCGCATGTGGCGCCGGAGGCACTTTGACCGATTCAGCGGCCGCTGAGACGAGTGAGTCGGATCGCCGTCGCTGATGCCGGCCTGCTCCATGGGCTGTCCGTCAGCGAATGGATCTCCACAGTCATTCCGGATCCAGTCAAAGTCTTGTTGACGGTCGCCGTCCGGTGGACTTCGGTGTCAACCACCATCGCCAGGCTCACTGTCCAGTCACTGGGATTGGTCACCACCACGTCAGAGGCCACTCGCGAACTCATTAGCCACGGCGCCGATGCCGCCGTCTCCCTGTTGGCAACTGGCAGTACCGACTGTGGTGCCTTCACCTTGGGTAGAGCGGCCGGTGGACTGACTTTGGGGTCGGTAGCCCGTGAGGCAGTGGGCGATGGTCCTGCCGCAAAGGATGCCGGAACCAGACCCAACATCATCAGTGCAACGCTGACAAAACCGCAAAGAACCAACCGAACAGCACGCATGCCACCGCCAAATTCGGCGCACATTGGCGTTCGGCCCAGCCCTTCTCGCATTCAGTGCTGGTGGATCATGCCCTGCCTGGCAAGCCAGAAGTACAAGGCAACAAATGTGATCAGACCCAGAAGAGGCCCCGCCCAGATCGCGATATCGGATCCGTGGATAAGGATGGCAGCCGCACCGAAGGTGGAGCTCAACAATCCCAGCGTGGCGCTTTCCGTTCCGGGTTCAGCCCTGTCCTTGTGTCCTGCATGCCCATGGAATCGCTGCAGAATTAGTAGTAGGACAAGCGCGGCACCTGCGATGAGCGGCCAGGGCCATTCGGTGATCACCACAATCGCCAACGTCCCGCCATACGCGGCGGACACGGCCATCCAGTAGTTTTTCGCCTTTTTGCTGGGCTTCGCTGTCATTGATTTCCCCCAAAATCGTTCGACGATGCGGACTCCAAAGTAACATATTCAAATCGTTGGACAAATTAACTACCCCGCGCACAACCCTTCCCGTAAGGTCCCTTGGATGGGGCAAACAAGTTCATGGCACGTGGCAGCGGGACTTACGATCACCGCCGTCGTGCTTTCCGCCGTGGTCGGGTGCAGTGTTCCAGGAACGGTGGCCTCAAGGTCAACCCTTACCTCGCTGTCGCCAACCGCCGCTTGCCCGGTCGCAGGCACGGAACCACGGACGGACAGTACCTGTGCCCAGTACGACGGCGAAGCGGCCATGGCAGCCAACGAAACCTACCGTCAACGCAGGAAGCTGACCCCGGAAATGCGGGCACAGCTTGACGCGTACGTCGGTCCCGCGCGCAAAGCCCTGGACTCGCTCACGAGGCCGCCAAACGCGGACGACGTCGAGATGGCGTTCACGGCGTTGAGCCTCAAGGAAGTACAGACTGACGACGGCGGCAACGGCGTCAGGTTCGGGGTCACAGTACCCATCGGAGGCTGTCTGTACGGGTACGTTCCGCTCACGGGCCCGGCCACAGTGGAGACGGGTGGAGGCATCATGGACGGCGGTTGCCTCGACATGGTCGGGCATTGATTCCCACCACCTAGACCACCTTTCCCCTCCACCTAGATAGCCCCACGCACCACCTATCTTTGGGGCATTCCACCACCTAGTTTCAATTTCCTGCACCATGGCACCCACTCTGGCCCATAGCTTCGTCTCAAGAACGAAGGACTATTGGGGGTTGGGGAATTGACGCTAAGTCAGCAGCAGACCATTGCCGCAGCTGTGGACCAGTGGATTACCGGCATGCCAGGGCGCATCGCAGGCTACGTCGTTTTCGTGGAGAATCCCGAGCACATCGACTACGTGAAGACGCTGGTAACCGAGGGCTCGGTCATCCTTGCTCTCAACGGGGACAAAGACGATGAAGCCATCACAACAGTGTCCGGCTCGTTCGACGCCGCCGGGGAAGAACTCCTGGTAGACGGCACACTCAGCCTGGAAATCCAGGACTACGTGGCCATACCTTTCGTCAATCTGGTGGGCGTAACAGTGGTCAGGATGACCACCAAAGAGGACTGGCAGGCCTTCCTTGACGATGTTGAAGAAGCCCGGCGTTCGGGACACTTCGTCTGGCAGCTGACGGAAGTGAATGCTGTTCTGGCCGAGCGTGCCTTGCTCACAGGGATAGAACAGAAGAACATCTCCTTGGCAAGGCTGCACATCACTTGGGATGGAAGAATTCTCAGCGGCCCCTATGGAGCAGAGATTGGCCGGACCGGCGATGCGATCGAAGACCTGCGCGCCGAGTCAGCTGCCCTGAGTCCCGCATCAGCCATGGCTGCGCCCAACTGTGTGGACATTGAGGCCCTCAAAGCCAACCCTTGGATTCCGCGCTACCTTGCCGCTTTGGATGCATGGAAGTTCATCCCCCGTGAAGCCCGCGAGACCACCAGCTTTGTGGGCTTCGGAGCCAGCCTCTTCAGCGCAGCATCGGGAGTCCCTTCGGCTTCGGCTCCTTTCATCGTCCAAAGGGCAGGGGAGTACACGCTGCTGGACACCAAGTCGGGTCGCGTCTTCAAGATTGGGGTTGACGCCGCCACCATCATCGAAGCCATCTCCAACCTGCGGGACGTCAGCGCTGCTGCCGCAGTCATAGCACCCGCCCTCAACGTCTCAGAGGCCGTGGCCGCAGGATCCGTGACGGCAATCCTGAATCAGTTCGAGCAGCTCGGTATTGATCTCATCGGCACAAAACGATGACCCCACCCCTGGAACCCCGGACCCAGCTCCCACTCTGGGTCCCGCTGGTAAGCCAACACGATTTCGAGGCAGCAAGCCACACAGCGGTCAGTGCCCAAGGCGTCCACGTGACCTTCGAAGACGGACGACGACGGCTCTGCGCGAAGAGCGGCCTATGGAACGCGAACCTCGGCTACGGCAACGCACGGATTGCGGAGTCAATAGCCAAAGAACTCGAAACAGCGTCCTACCTCCCGCTCTTCCGGACCGCGCACAGTAAGGCAATCGAGGTGTCCAAAGCCCTCCTTGAATTGCCCAAGCATCAATTCGAGCGCGTACTCTTCTCCACCTCCGGAGGTGCCGCCAACGACGCCGTCATGAAGCTCGCCCGCCACTACTTTGTCCTGGACAAACAACCCGAACGCAAACTCGTCGTCGGGTTAAGGGGGAGCTACCACGGGCTCACGTACGGAAGCCAGGCACTCAGCGGCGACGACCTCGGTCAAGCCGTCTATGGCGTCGACAGGCGCAACATCCGGCATGTCCGGTTCGACGACGGTGGCGCCCAGTTGGCCCATCTCATGCAAAGGGAGGGGCATCGCATTGCGGCCGTCATCGTCGAGCCCGTCTTAGGTTCGGGTGCGAAAGTCGTACCGGACGCTTTCGTGAGCGCACTCCTCAAACACCGGGAGGAGCATGGCTTCCTTGTTGTGGCTGACGAAGTCGCCACCGGATTCGGCCGTATTAAAGGATGGTTCGCTTCAGATGAGTGGCGGGAAGCCCCGGACGTCATTGTTAGTTCCAAGGGACTGACCAACGGCACCAGCGCATGCGCCGCCCTTCTGATCGGCCGGCGCATAACCCAGCTCTTCGATAAGAATGAAGCCGTCTTTGTCCACGGCGAAACCCAAGCCGGAACTCCAGCAACCTGCGCCGCCATTCTCAGCACGATCTCCGAGATGAAACGGCTGGATCACAGCACTCTGACTCAGCGGGTATCAGAAGGCCTCGACACGCTCATTGTCAATCTCCAGGACGTTCCAGGGGTCGGCGAGTCCTCAGGACGCAGCTGTATGAGGGGAATCCTGCTGCGAACCAAGAGTGGATCACCCCTTTCTCCGAACGGTGTCCTTGCCGTCGTGCGGCGGATCCATCAAGCCGGAGCCATCGTGCAGCCTGGGCCAGGTCGGATCCAACTCCTGCCAGCGCTGACCTTCACGCAGGAGAACTTCGAGGAACTGCACGCGGCCATTGTCCACGGGCTGGCAAAGGCAGAACACGACGGAGTTTTCGCATGATCGCGGATCGCACATGGAGCACGCGATGCGTCGTCCTCCACTCAGGGATGGCACCCAAATACATCGGCGGACTTACCCGCGGCCGGACCGGACTCGTGGTGGATGGTGCACTCCCAGGACAGAGGGATGCCCTCTTGGCCGGCGACTTAAAGGGAGCGCCAACCTTGGAGTTGGATGCTGGCCCGGTCAACGTCGAGACCATGCGGCTTGTAGGCGGCTTCATTCGCAAACAAGGGCTTCAGACCGTTGTGGGACTTGGCGGCGGTTCAGTGATGGACGCCGTAAAACTGGCGGCATTGTTCACCGCGGACCCGAGCCTCACGATCTTCGTCGAACGCCATGCCAAGCGCTCGGGTCTCATCGTTCTGCCTCCGGTCGCTTATCCAAATGAGCGTCCCCGGACCGTCCTCCTGCCGTCAACTGTGGGGACCGGCGCCGAAGTCAGCGCTGTAGCGTGCCTGGACACCGCCGTCGGGCGCCGTTTGATCGCCTCACGTCACCTGTCAGGTGACGTGGCAGTGCTCGACGCCGGCAATCTCGCCACCCTGCCGAGGCAGCTGCTTTTCGAAGGGCTGCTGGAGGCGTTCCTCCGGGTGGCGGGGACCCTGATTGGCAGCAGCTCCAACATTTTCGACGACGACGGTTACTCACTCTTGGCGCGGATCGTCAGGCTCGGCAATCGAGTGACGCGTGAGGATGGGCCGGGGCTGAGACTGACGGCGGCCCACCTCAGCATGGAGACGCACACCGGTTGGGCCCTGGTAGCTCGGGACCCCTACGGAGCGAAGCACTGGTATGTCGCCAACGAACTCGCCCATGTGACAGGGGCCAGAAAGATGACCGCCACAGCCTCCGTGATCAGTCCCATCTGGGAGGAGATTCTCCACGGAACGGCATCCTGGGGTGACCGTAACCGCCTTCTAAAGCTCTGGTCAGTGGTTACAGATGCGGATCCGTCATTGGACTCCAACCCCGCCAAGGGCATCAACCAATTGATGTGGCGGTGGGGCATCGCGCGCCTGGACGCCATTAGCGAGAAGGCGTTGATGAAGACTACTGCCGCCGCTCTCCGGAACTGGGGTGGCGGGCTGCCGATGCTGCGGGGCCTTGATGGCGTGCAGGTCCAGTATGTCCTCTCCAAGGCAGCGCTGGAACAACAAATCTTGCCAGGCCCAGTGGGTGAGCTACGAGCGGTAAGGGAAAGGGGGTGAGCACATGAGCAGCACTCTTGCACCCAGGACTTTGGACCTCACCGTCCAGGAACTGGAAAGCATCGACGTCCCTGACGACTGGAGCGAACGCATCCACGGCATCACCGTTGGCCTCGCATTGATCGGGATCGCCGTCAGCATCACCTGACGAATACGCGCAGTCCTTCAACCCGCATCGAAGGGAGGTGAACGCAATGCAGAAACAGCTCAACATCTCCATCCAGGAGATCGAATCGCTGGACACCCCGGACTTCAACAACTGGTTCATCGGAGTGTCCCAGGGAGTTGCAATCGGCATTATCGCCGTCAGCATCACCTAACCCCCTCCGCGAAACGGAAGGGCCCAACAACAGAACGATCAACAAGAGCAAGGAGAACGCAAATGATCGCAAACTCGAACCTTCAGCTGACCATCGAAGAACTGGAGAACCTCGACACCCCGGACGATACCCCGTGGTACATGCGCGTTGGTGACGTCATCATCATCGCCGGCATCTTCATCGGAATCGCCGCCACCTAGCTGGTGCACGCGGGTGGCGCGACGCTTCGCCGCCGCCCGCGTGGATCCCCGACTCCTACCAACTCCCGGAGAACACGAGCTGATGAATATCCCGCCCGACAAATCTGCTGATGCCATCCTGCGCGTCCTTGGCCACCTGGATCCTCCCGAGGATCTATACAGCGTTGCAGGGTCCCGTCTTTACGATCAGATCACCGCTGACGATCTGACCGAACTTCCCGAGATCCTGGCTGCAGCACGTAAAACCACCGGCCCCATTCTGGAATTGGCTGCGGGATCAGGCCGGATCACCCGGCCGCTCCTCGCCTTGGGACGTCCTCTGACCGCCGTCGACTCCTCGCCGGAAATGCTCGCGATGCTCGCGGAAAGGATCGGCACCAAAGCCTTTAATCCCCGCGAAGTGCCGGTGGAATTGCTCGAGGCGGACATGTCCCGATTTGAGATCGACGGCGGCTTCGGTTGCGTCGTTCTCGGCGCCAGTTCCATCACGCTCCTGGACCCCCAAGACAGGAGGGAGTTGTTCCGCCGCGTCCGTGACTGCTTGATGCCCGACGGACGCTTCCTGTTGACGGTACTCAACGCCGACAGTCATGAGGCATCGGAAGGATACGACGGCGGAACGACGGTTTCGGCGCTGGGCGAGGACGCATTCCTTATCACTGTGGAAAGTCGTGATCCGGTCAACGGGGCCCGGCACGTAACCATGATCCACGTTGGCTTCGATGAAGGCGGCACGTACCGATCGTCCGCGTATTCAAGCGACATCGCGTTCGTCAGTAACAGCCTCATCGAGGAAGAAGTGCTGGCAGAAGGCCTCACCATCCTCGAGCGTCGGCCCGTCCGCATCGCCACGCAGGTGCCTGGCTTGGATGACGTCGAGCTGTGGGTGTGTGGCAGATGAGCATCGATCCAGTACTTACCCTTGATCCTTCGCTGGGACTAGTGTCCTCGGCGACGGTCTATCTGCCCAACGATGTAGGGCTTTGGCGAACCGTAGCCTCCCTCGCTAATGGGAGGCCTGACGGGAAGGGGTTCGCGACCGCCGTCGGAGCTTTTGACGTGAAGAAGCGTTCCTCTATGACGCGGGGCGCAGGCGAGGCCGTAGAGCGTTTCGCGTTGGCGCCCATGGCCGCGGACTCTGAGCACCTTCGTGCGGCGACAGACCGTGCGGCGAGAGACGCAACGGACAAGCGCATCGATTTTGTGTCCGCCGGGTTGGGACGTGCCTCCGCCCTCGCCTTCGACTTCCCGTGGTACCGGGCAACGGACTTGCTGACAGGCCAGGAATCACACGTACCGGCTCCTGCGGTGGACTACGCCGCTGGTGGATCCACGCATCCGGATCCATGGAGCGGGTTCTTTGATCCATCGCCGAATGGCGCAGCGTCCGGTCCGTCAGAAAGCTTCGCGCAAGCATCTGGCATCGGTGAAGTGATAGAACGGGATGCCTTCCTTTCTGCCTGGCGCCAAAGGGTTCCACTCCACGAGTTCGTGGCTGGGGCGATGCCGGCCGATGTGCTCGTCGCTCCGGGCACCCGGGGTCTACTTCTGCTCCTGGAGGCTGCACGCAAAACTGACATCGCCCCAACACTTGCCTTCATCCCACAGGGTAAAAGTCCTTTGCATATTGCGGTCTGCTTCATCACTGGTGACACCGGGCACGGCCACTTCGGTGCTGTTGGACTCAAGGCGGCCGCCGACCCCGTCGCCGCTCTGAGAGGAGCCTTGCAGGAAGGCCTGCAGATTCGCGAACTCTTCCTTTCACGGATGCCGTCGGCAGTTCCATCGCCGCAAGTGATCGACGACGAATCCCGCGCCGAGTTCTGGACCACCGGGCAAGCTCTGGCTGAATTACTTTTGTGGGTTCGAACCTTCAGGCCTGCCCACTTTCCGCAGGTCAAGCCCATTCCGAACGTCGACGTCCTGGTGAAGTTTTTGGCGGGGCGAGACATTCGATCACACTGGGTCAGCCTCACCCACCGCCTCCCAGCGGCAATTCAGGAGCTCGGGTGGGTAGCGGGCAAGGCGATTTGTCCTGGCGCTGTTCCGCTGACGATGGATGAAACCAAAGGACTGGTCCAGATGCCGTCCGGTTCGGTCTGTGACCCCTCCGGTATGTCCTTAACACCCCACCCGCTGATATGAGAAAGCTCGCCATGCTCGGATCGCCCAAGACTCGGACACCCGTTCAGTGGCCGGTTCAGTTGGCGCCATCGGCCTCCATTGATCAACCGCTAGTGGACGGTGGTCCTTGGATTGTTGCCATAAACAGTGTCCCAAAATCCCGGGTTTCAGCAGATGTGGCCGCCGTCCTCAGAGCCGTTGACGGTGAGCGAAACCCCGCCCAGGTGGCCCAGCTTTTGGGGTTGCCGTGGACGGCTGCCGACGTCATGGGGATCGTTCGGCAGCTGGCGCACACTGGCATCTTCGACGGCGGTGCACCCCCGCCGAGGGACCGGCGCGTTCAGTTCCGGGCTCCCTTGACGGTGCAGTTCACCTTGTTCAATCCGGCGCCGCTCCTACTGCGGTTCCGCCCAGTGGTAGCTGCCTTTGCGCGGCCAATCGCTGCGCTGCCACTTGCCTTGCTTCTCATTGGCGGGATGCTGGGCGCCTTGACGGCTGGCCCGAACATTTGGCGGGTCTTGGCGACGCCGCTGCCACTTGGGGTGTATCTCTATGTTGCTGGGGCGATGTTTGCCTCCACGTTGCTGCATGAATTCGGCCACGGAATGGCCCTCAGCTACTTTGGCGGCACGCCCCGGCGAATTGGCATCATGCTGTTCTACCTATCTCCGGCCTTCTTCTGCGACGTAACCGATGGCTGGCGGTTGAGCTCACGCAAGCAGCGAGTGGTGATCGCGCTCGCTGGGCCGCTGGTGCACCTTGGCCTAGGGGCCAGCGCGTTGGCGCTACAGACTTTCCTTCCGGCATCCTCGGTGAAGGATGCGGCTCTTCTCTATGGCGTTATTTGTTGGGCTGTCGCCATTTTGAATCTCTTCCCGTTCATCAAGCTGGACGGCTACGTTGCCTTGATGTCGGCTGTGGACATTCCCCACCTTCGCCAGAAATCCCTTAAGGCGCTGGCCGACGTCGTTGGCTCCCGGATTCTTGGAGCGCGGGCCACCTTTCGCGGCAACGGTCTGCTTCCATGGTTTGGATTGGCGAGCTTCATCGCGGGCGTCGGCTTCATGATTATTGGCTTTCAACGCATCGTGCCGATCTTCCTGCAGCTCGGATACACAGGGCACATCGTGGTGTTTGCCATCCTCTGCTTGCTCGTAGTGATGGCGTGCAGGAGTGTGGTTCAGTTTTTCCGCGCGGCTGCGAAGAACGGCAGCCCACTGTGGAGGCGTGTCCTTTTCATGCTCATAAGCTCTCTTGCCATAGGGACGCTTCTCGCCGTGATGCCTGTGAGTCGGATGACCGTAGCGGGCTACACCTACATGAACGGCGAGTTGCTCATCGTGACGCCCAACGGAGCTGACAATCGCGAGCTGGAACCGGGCGACAGCGTCGCCTTGCAATCGCAGGGAATGGTCATTCACGAAAACCTGGGGCGGGCCACTATCGGTGACCACCCGCCGTCGTCATCCACTGCACCTGTGGACACCATCGTTCCCTTGGCGCTCGCAGGCACCACGTTGCCCGTGTTGGCCTACGTAGGTCAGGTGGCAGAAAGCACATCCCTCCCTGCTTCGGGGCGGGCGGAAGTAGCCAGCCGAGGCCAAGCAACCTTGGGGGAGTGGCTCTGGCAAACCTTTTCACAATCCCCGTTATGGCCTGGACAACCCGAACGCGACGACCACACGAAAGGGCACCCATGACAATGCACGCCAGCTTCGAAGGATTTCCCGTTCCAAACTGCCGACTGGGCGAATCAAGCGGCAGTCCACATACCGGCGTCGAAGTCTTTCTTCGGGGCCGCTGCTTGGCGGTTAATCGTCTTGGGGGCAGCCTGCCTGTGTTCTCCAAGCGTGACTTGGCCTGACAACTACCACTCAATCAAGGAACTCATTGTGAATCGTAAACCGATGGTATGGCTGCTTCTCGCCCTCGTCATGGCCTCCTACGCCGCTTACATTTTCATCTCAAGCGGCAGCGAGTCTGTGTGGTCCCTCATTTCCGGAATCATCATCGCGGCAGCTTCGTTGGTGATGTTGTGGAGATTCTGTCGGGAACTCAAGACCAACCGCCAAGAGTGAACAATTCGGACGAATTGTGGCGAAAACTCTGGACTACGCGTGCGTACAAAGGCTTTGTCACCATCAATCAGGACACCTACTTGGAGGCTGACGGCTCAGTTTCAACCTGGGACGTCATCGCGGGCCCCGACTCCGCAGCGGTTCTCGCCTTCACGGAGGGCGGAACAGATGTGGTGCTGTTTGAGCAGTTCCGCGTCGGCCCAGGAAAGACGTTGCTGGAACTGCCCGGGGGCTACCTGAATGAGAACGAAACTCCGGTAGATGGCGCCCAACGCGAGTTGGCCGAGGAAACAGGCTATGAATCGTCGGCCGTCTACTACGCAGGATCCGAATGGTGGTCCGCCAACTCATCCCGGCGGAAGCATTTGATCATTGCAGCAGAAGCCCGCCTCGGCAGCGACCCATCGTGGGACCCTTCCGAGGCGGGCTTCGTACGGCTATTGCCAAGCGATGAACTGATGGATTTCCTGCTGAGCGGTGAGCTGACAGACGCGGGACTCGCTTGCCGCGGACTCATGAAGTTCGCTGCCAGCACCCAACGGAGCCCTGCATTGGACAAGCTGCAGGCAACGGTCCGAGACCTGTTTCCCGGCTAATACGTCAATCACGGCCCGCTACTTGGTTTCAAAACCATCGCCGATCCACCTCCACGTCGCGTCGGCTCAGCTGCAGCCGTGAGCTTTCCGCCTTCGCCGAACTCAATCGCCGTAGCTGCACCTATTTCGGCTGCCGAGGTGAAAGCATCACCGGCCGGGACCAGATCATGGCCCAACGATTCCAGCGCGGGACCATAAGCATCAATGAACGCCGGCTCGGAACTCACGGTGAGACCGTTTCGAGGAGCAGCTCGTGGAGCGGCGATAGCCTCGGAGATATCCATCCCCAGGTCAACGCGGTTCAGGATGGTCTGCAGCACGGTGGTGATGATGGTGGATCCGCCCGGGGAGCCGAGGGCCAGGAACGGGTTACCGTCTTGCAGGATGATGGTTGGCGACATCGAAGAACGGGGACGCTTGCCTGGCTGGATCCTGTTGGGATCAGTCGCCTTATATTCGGCGCTGAAGTCAGTCAACTCATTGTTCAACAGGAATCCGCGGCCTGGGACGACGATCCCCGATCCACCCGTCTGCTCAATGGTCAGGGTGTACTCCACCACGTTTCCCCATTTGTCGGCGACCGTCAGGTTGGTGGTGGAAATGTTCTCGGTGTCAGTCTCATCGGCGAGCGGTGCAGCCGCGGCCGGGCACGCGCCGTCGTATGTTGTGATGTTACCGGGGTCCACCGGTTTGGGCGCTGCCGCCGTCGGATCAATCTCGCAAGCGCGTTCCTTGCCGAAAACCGGGTCGGTGAGGACGTCAGTCGGGACTTTGACGAAGGCCGGATCGCCCACATAAGCGCCACGGTCGGCGAACGCCAGCGAGCTGGCCTCGAAATAGTGGTGCAGCGCGTCCACCGGCTGCATGTCCTTCAGATCGAAGGTTTTCAGGATGTTCAGCGACTCGCCAACCGTGGTGCCCCCGCTGCTGGATGGCGCCATTCCGTAGACGTCATAGCCGCGGTAGTTCACGTGCGTCGGATCCTGGTCGATGGCTTTGTACGCAGCCAGATCGTCGGTGGTCATGAACCCAATTGGCACGGGCAGATCAGTCTCGCCTGATTTCGGCGGCGCTTTTACTGCGGACACGATCTCTTCCGCGAGCGGGCCCGTGTAGAAAGCGCTGGTGCCTTGCTTCGCCAGGAGGCGGTACGTCTCGGCCAGCTCGGGGTTTTTGAAGATACTCCCGACGGCGGGAGCGTCACCGCCGGGGAGGAACAGGTCCTGCGTGGAGGTGAACGTATTGAAGCGGAACTCGTTGTCCAGGGTCTGGTTTCGGAACGTCTCGTCCACCACGAACCCTCGGTTGGCTACCTTGATTGCCGGCTTTAGTGCCTCGCCCAAGTCCAAAGTTCCCCAACGCTCAAGTGCGCGTTCCCAAGTGGCCGGGGTGCCGGGGACGCCGACGGAGACGCCGCTGGTTGGCAGTTCGGGCCTCTTGGTCGTAAAGAGATAGGGCTTGCCGGTGGCGGGATCGATGAACGCATCGTTCGGCATGGTTGCCGGCGCCGTTTCGCGGCCATCAATGGTGCTGACTTTCTTGGTCTTGGCGTCGTAGAACACGAAATAGCCGCCGCCTCCAATGCCGGCGCTATACGGTTCTGTTACACCAAGAGTGGCGGCCGCAGCGACTGCGGCGTCGGCTGCGTTACCACCTTTGCGAAGGACTTCGATAGCGGCTGCTGAAGCCTCCGGATCCACGGTACTCACGGCGCCGCCGTACCCGGTGGCAGTGGGGTTTTTGTCGGTTTCGCGAGGATCGGCGAAGGCAGGACTCGCCACCGCTCCGCTAGTCACGCTCAGGGCCAGGGCTGCGGTGACCGCAGCCAGTTGGCGTCTCACATGTGTCATGGTTCTCCCAGATTTTTCCCAGACGATGATGTGGTTGGACGGTCCGGCCACCCTACTTCGGGACATTGGGGAGATTCAACGGTTGTTTTCGCCGCCAAAAGCTGCCATGGGGCTCAGCCTCTGAACGGTCCGGTTTGTCAGGCGCGGGACGATTTGCGAACGATCAGCTCGAAGTCAAAGAGTTCGTTGACGATTGTCTTGTCCCCGTCGGCGTCGACGTTCCCGTCGACCAGGATCTCAACGGCGCGGTTCGCAATGGACTGCGTTGGCTGCCGAATGGAGGACAGAGGAGGCACGGAGAATTCGGAGGCGGCAGTGCCATCGACGCCGATCACCGCAAGTTCGTCCGGAACATTCAGGCCAAGTGTGTAGGCGGCGAACAGGACGCCGTGCGCCTGTTCGTCCGTTGTTGCATAAATGGACCTGGGTGCGTCGGCAGCGCGGAGCCATTCCAAGGCAACTTCGGCCGCTCCGGCCCTGGATATCGGCGATGCCCGTCTGGAGATTGTCACGGATGTTCCGGAAACGGCTCGCTCGAAACCGGTGGCATGCTGCCTGGTGCCCACGGAGTCGAGTGGCCCGTTCAGAAGTCCGATGCTCTGGTAGCCCTCTTCCAACAGATGACGGGTGGCCACGTACGCGGCCTCCTCGTAATCGATGGTCAGGGATGATGCGTGTTGTCCGGCGGAGAGCGGGTGGAGGGCCACGACGGGAAGGCCGGCCACATTGATCGGTTTGAGATCGGGCTCGTCCAGGAGTGAGACGAGGATGATGGAGTCCACCTTCCTTTCGATGAAGGACTCCATCAGGCGGCGTTCCTGCTCCTCCACCGTTGCGGAGTCGCCGATCAACAGCAGATGGCCACGTTCGGCGGCCGCAATCTCGACGGCCCTGGCAAGTTCGGCGAAGAACGGGTTGGCGATGTCCGGAACTATCAGGCCGATGGACCTCGTCTTACCTGCGCTCAGTGCACGCGCCAAAGCGTTTGGCTTGTAGTCCAGTTCCTTGGCAGCCTTGAGCACGCGTTCACGGGCAGCTGCGGAAACCGCGCGGGGGCCGTTGTTGAACACGTAACTGACAACAGCGTTGGACGTTCCGGCCAGTTTTGCCACGTCTCTGGCTGTCGGCATGGGCTTCTCCTGATGTGCTAGCGGTCTAACCGGGTAGATCTGTTGATCATAGCTGCCGGGCCCGGTGATTCAACTGTTCGGAAATCTCTTGTCAAAGCTATTTCCTCCGCGTAGTCTAACCGGTTAGATGCTCGTTTCGCATCCGACTCAATCTCCAGAAAGGCTTCCCGTGAAGCACAATCTCCTTGCAGCCACCTCGCTGCTTGCGGCCGGAGCAATCTTCCTGGCCGGCTGCTCTACGAGCCCCCAGAACTCCCCATCTGCACTAGGAAGTGATGGCTCCGGAACGGGCACAGTAAATCTTCTTGGTCCTGAAGATCCCGCCACTTTCGCCCCAGTCATTGCCGCTTTCCAAGCTAAGAATCCGGACATTTCCATCAAGTATTCGCAGGTGCCGTTCGACCAACTCAACCCAACGCTTCAGCAGCGCCTTGGGGCCAAGGACGACACGATCGATGTCTACACCGTGGATCAGCCCCGGCTGTCCCAGTTGGCCGCCCAAGGATTCCTTGAGGACCTGAGCAGTCTGAAGGAGCCGGCCAAAGCCGCTGTTCCGGACGCGCAGTTCAGTGTGAACCTTTACGATGACAAGCTATGGGCGCTGCCCATCTGGAACTCCACCCAAATGCTGTTCTTCAACAAGACAGCCCTGGATGCGGCCGGCGTGAAGCATCCATCGGTTGACCCCTCCCAGCGCATGACGTGGGAACAGATAGCCACGGATGCCAAGAAAGTCCAGGCGGCGGGAACGCAGTACGGCCTGCTCCTGGAACAAGTCGAGGCTTACTACCAACTGCAGCCACTGGCTGAGTCTGCAGGTGGTGGATCCGGCATCACGGGCGACAAGATGTTGACCACCGACATCAACAACGCGGGCTGGGAAAAGGCCATGCAGTGGTATGCGGATACGTTCGCGTCGGGGCTCTCTCCCCGCGGCGTTGGCGGTTTCCAGACCAGCCCGGTCTTCACGTCCGGCAATGTGGCGTACTTCGTTGGGGGCCCCTGGGATGTTGGCGGCTTCGCCAAGACGAACATCGATTGGGGCGTGGCACCCATGCCGTACTTCGACGGCGGAAGCCAGGTAACGCCAACAGGCTCGTGGTCGTGGGGCATCAATCCCGCATCCAAGAACAAGGCAGCCGCAAAGAAGTTCCTGGAGTTTGCGTCCTTGGACACGGCGGGAAACCTCGCCACCACTGAGGCGACCACCATTATCCCTGCCAACAGCGCGGCAACGGCCCAGTATCTGCCCAAGCTCGAAGCGCTGGGCGGTGACCACAGCAAGGGACTGGCCGAGTTGATCGCCCACGAAAATACTCAGACAGCGAAACCGCGCCCGGTCAGCGTTGGCTATATCCAGTTCGAAGAAATCATGGGCAAAGCCTTCGCTGATATCCGCAACGGAACTCCGGTCAACGAGCGACTGAAGCAGGCATCCCAACAGATCGCCGATGCTTGGAAGCAGCTCTAGCCATGTCCCCCTCGCAAACAACCAATCGTCCACCTGCAACGCAGCATCGAGCCGTGGCGGTGCCTCCGGTCCGTCGCAGGAGGCGTGCATCGTTGGTGGCAGTGGCGGCCGCGTTCCTGGCTCCCGCTTTGATCAGCCTGATAGTGCTTCGTCTTGCACCCGCGGCTGTGGCCCTGTGGGAGAGCCTGTTCCGTGAAAGCTTCCTGCGTGGTGGAACAGTGTTTGTGGGCTTTGAGAACTATGCCGACCTCTTTGGCAATGCAGACTTCAACAACGCCCTCCTGGTGACGCTGGTCTTTTCGGCAATCGTGAACCCTCTCCAGATTGCTGTGTCGTTCCTGCTTGCTGTCCTTTACACCCGCAAGGCTGCCGGCGCAAAGGTTTGGCGCTCCCTGGTGGTCCTTCCCATAGCAGTCCCGCCCGCAGTTTCGGCGGTCGTGTGGAGCGTCATCTACCGGCCCGACGGCCTGGGTAATTCATTCCTTGACCTTCTGGGACTTCCGGCGCAGCCGTTCCTGACCTCGCCGCAGCAGTCGCTCGCGTCCATCATGGTGCTCCTGAGCTGGATCGGCGTCGGCTATTGGATGCTGTTCCTGATCGCCGGTATCAACGATGTTCCCAACGAGCTCTATGAGGCCGCATCCATCGATGGAGCCTCAGCCTGGCGGAAGCTCTGGTCCGTCACGTTCCCCTTGGTCCGTCGACCCCTTGCCTTCGTCCTGGTTGCCGACACCGTTTCCAACTTCCTGATCTTCGCGCCCGTCCAGATACTCACCAAAGGCGGTCCGTCAGGTTCCAGCAACCTGCTCATGTATGACATCTACACCCGGGCTTACACCCTCGGGGACCTAAGTAAAGCCCAAGCGGAAGTGATCATTCTCGTGTTACTGACCCTCGCCGTCGTCGCCTTGCAATTCAGGCTGCTTCGGAGCTCTGATGCGGCATGAGTGCGGTCGCGGCGGCCAAAGCATCAGGGCGCCGGAGCCTTGGCTACATCGCACTGAGTGTCCTGGGCGCCTGTGTTGGACTGTTGTTCCTGATCCCGCTCTGGTGGACGTTCGTTAATTCACTGCGACCCGGTGGCGATACCTTCCGGTACCTGAACCCGTTGCAGTGGGAAACGTTCTTCACCATGACTCCGAGCCTGGACAACTATGCCGAGCTGCTGCGCAGCAACCTGGGGCTGGCCATGCTGAACTCGATATTCGTCAGCGCGGCCACCGTGGTGATCGGCCTCGTGATTTGTTCCATGGCAGCTTTCGCCCTTGCCGCCATCCCGTTTCGTGGAAGCGGCGCCGTCTTCGTGGTAGTGGTGGTGAGCTTCCTGATCCCGTTCGACGCGATCGCCATTCCCTTGGCGGATCTCTTCCGTGACTGGAACCTGCAGAATACGTATGCCGGGCTGATCCTTCCGGGTTTGGGAAACGGCATGGCGATATTCCTGTTACGCACGTTCTTCCTGGCCATCCCCAAGGACCTCGTGGAGGCAGGCCGCCTGGACGGTTTGGGCTGGTGGGGCATCTTCCGGCGGATCTATCTGCCGCTGTCCGTTCCGTCCCTCATTGGCGCTGGACTGACGCTCTTCCTGTTCCAATGGCAGTCCTACGTTTGGCCGTTGCTCAACGGCACGGACGAGCAGCACATTCTCGGTCCCATCGCCCTGTCCAATCTCCAAGGCCAATTCAACGTGGACTACGGCGTGATGTTCGCTGGATCGATAGTCCTTACGGTGATTCCGCTCGCCATCATCATTGGCTTCCAGCGCTACTTCATCCAGTCCGTGACCACCACCGGGCTCAAGTAACTCCCCATCAACCACCTCGGCATGGCGCAGCCCTGCCCGAAGCAAACTACAGAAGGAACAACCATGGGTGCTCAGCACCGCATCATTCTTGACACTGACATTGGATCCGACGTCGACGACGCACTGGCTTTGGCCCTGATCTTTGGCTCACCCGAGGCTGAACTCCTTGGCGTCACCACGGTGTACGGCGACACTCTGCTGCGGGCGCGGCTCGCAAAGCGGTTCGGCAAACTGTCGGGACGAGACATCACCGTGCATCAGGGAATTGCCAGCCCGAAGTCAGGCCGTGAAGTGTGGTGGCCCGGTCACGAAGGTTCCTTGCATGACGGACTCCCGCAGGAAACCATCGAGTCCGAGGACGCCGTGGCATATTTGGTGCGGGAAGTCGCCAACAATCCCGGACAGATCGACCTCATAGCGATTGGACCCCTGACGAACATCGCAGCGGCCCTTGAAACTGATCCAACGTTCGAGCGCAATGTGCGGCATCTGTGGATCATGGGCGGAGCGTTCGGTACGGGCGAAACCGAGCACAACTTCCGCAGTGATGACCAAGCAGCGCGGACCGTTTTCGCTTCCGCCCTTAATATCACCGTCACCGGCCTTGAAGTGACGCGCCAAGTGGAGATGCGCCGGGACCAGCTCGAACTGATCGCTGCGGCCGGCCCGCTAGGGGAAGCGCTCGACGCCGATATCCGGCAGTGGTGGGCGTTCTGGAACGAGGAATGGAATGTTCCGCACGACCCCATCACGGTCCTGACGCTGCTTCGCCCCGAGCTCTTCGAAGTGTCCGCACCCGGCACGGTCTCGATCACGTGCGACGGCGACTCGGCGGGATTGAGCACGTTCACCCCGGATTCCGAGGGCCGGGTTCGCCGTGTCACCACGATCGACGCGAAATCAGTCGCGAACGAAATCAGCACCAGAATAGTCAAGGCGGGCAGGCTGCTGCACAACGTCGAAACTCCCTGAGCCTGACCATGCCGTCATTGCTGGGCGAAGCGCGTGCTTCGTTCAGCAGTTACGGGGATCGGCCGGTAGCCGGGGCTAGATTGCTGTCCCCATGATCAGCCCGATCGCTTCACGGCTCGGGCTGATTTTCTTAGGAAGGCCGCAACGTGTGGTTTTTCTATTCGATGGAGAGTAATCTCTGGCCCGATGCCCCTTTTTCGCAGGCATTGGCTTGGCGGTCTCGGGGAATGGCCGCTGTTAGGGACTTGTCCCGTGAGCGCAGGCACTTGGTCTCCTTCCACAACTCATGGATGGTGCCGCGGAATACACTCGCTCCGCTCGAAATCGAGGAACCCCATGAAAAACAAAAACGCGCTCAGGCTCGCGCCGGTTGCAGTGCTGGTCGCTGCCACGCTTTACCCGACTGTGCCGGCGGCAGCCGCCTTGCAATTACCCATATCCCTTCCAGCAGGGGAGGGCTGCGCGTTTGCTCTGAAGCTTGATGGATCTGGCGGCATCATCCACACAACAGAGTTCAAGGACGAAGAAGGCAACGTGGTGCGTCTCCTGGAAGCCGGCAAAGGCGTCCTCCTGACTTACACCAACCTCGATACCGGGGAGTCAGTCACGATCCGGACTGACGGTTCGGTAGCCAGCACGCGGGTCAATGCTGATGGGACGCTCACGGTCACGGCAACTGGCCACAACGGGCTGATCCTGTTTCCGACGGACATTCCTGCAGGGCCTACGACTACGCATTACATCGGCAAATTGGTCTACGACATCGATCCTGTTACAGGCGTTTTCACTCTGGTGAGTAGTTCAGGCCAGCAGCGGGACATCTGCGCAGAACTGGAGTAGCGGCGGAGGACATCTCGGCCCACCGCTCTCGCGGCAGCAGCGAGCGGCCGGCGACGGCGATGATGGGCCGGGTGCCGGAACGGCGGGCGACGGCGGCGGGCAGCTTCCCTGCGAGCGTCTGCTCGTCGATACTGCCCTCGCCAGTGATCACAAGATCGCAGTAGCCCCAGAGCCGGCGAGCACCGAAACGAAGTGCGCCAGGCCGGCGTCGAGCGTTGAAACTTCGGCGGGGCAGCAGCCCTTCTGCGGACCAAATACCGGCGGCGCCCCGTGTGGTCCGCAGAGTGGAACTCCTATGAAAGCCGCTGCCAATGGGACCTGTACGAGTAGGACTCCGGGAGGAAATAGCTGGATTGAAGTTCGACCATGGCGTGCTGATCGTCGTAATAGGCAAGATCGATGCGCAGCGAAGTTTCTCCCTCTTCGCGTTGAAGGTTCATGGCTGCCTCTGGTGACAAGCCCGATGCGGTGATGCTCTGCTCTGCGCTTGCGATGCCTCCAGGGATGCGTTCATCCAGGATTTCGGCCACAGTCCTATACGATGCGGTCCCGGGTTCCTTTAGTTCGCTTACATTCTGGAGCAGTTCGCCGATGTGAGGGGGCATGAACACCGAGGTGTAGCAAAAGGCACCTTGGTCGTTAAGGCGCCGGAAGGATGCGCACGCAACGTCGTCGGTTGGCAGACGGAGCCTGCCTGCCGCGGCCAGTTCGATGCGCTTATGAAGGGGAATGACGAGTTCGTAGCGCGAATCATGAACCGATGAGAGCAGGTCCCTCGCCGAGCTGAATTGCCGTCCAGTCTCCCCTGACGGCGCCAGGAACGTACCTTTGCCGGCGATTCGTACGATTAGTCGTTCCCTGGCGAGTTCTTCCAAGGCCTTACGGACGGTTTGGCGGCTTAGCCCGAACTGTTTCACTAGCTGGGCTTCTGTGGGCAGCATGGCGGTCTCAGGCAGAACGTTCATCTTGATGGCTTCACGCAATGCCCTGCCAAGCCATTCGTGTCGCTTTTCCCCTGGCAACGGCCCGGCATCGCGGATGTCGGTGAGGAGTGTTTCGGCGTCGAGGGTTTCGATCGATGATGTCACACTGCAGCCTTCGCTCGGTTGTACGTACAAATACAACCATAGCTAATACTGCCAGCTTCAGCCACTGCGCTCTGCAGTCAATCCTGTGGACAGTCCTCACGATCTCCGGCCACTAAAAGACAACCTTTTAGATCTCTGGACAAGACCGAGAGAATACATGTACCGTAAATGAACGTACAAATAAGCGGTTTGTCAGGACTGCGCAAGGAGGCATTGTCAGATGACTGAAAACCCGAACTTGACCGTCGGTGGGCTCGAAGTGGAGCCAGGAGAGAAAAAGAAGGGCTGGCTCAAGCTGGGCACCAGGCCGGATGGGACGCCCTTGGGCATCCCACTGGTAGTGATTAACGGTGCCAAGCCAGGCCCGAGACTGGCTCTGATCGCTGGGGTGCACGGAGACGAGTACGACTGCTGCGAAGGTCTTCGACGGTTTCTGTCCGATGTTGATCCATCCACGCTTTCCGGGGCTATAGTCGCCACCCCACAGGCCAACCCCGCGGCATTTGAAAGCTTCTCCCGGCACAGCCCGGTAGACCACCTGGATCTAAACCGGTGCTTTCCCGGTAACCCTGATGGCTTCCTGACTGAACGCGTTGCAGATGCGCTGGTCACGCACATCATGGCCGGAGCGGACTACCTGCTTGACATGCACAGCGGCGGAATGACTCTTGGCCTCATGCCGTTTGTCGGTTTCGATGACAGCCCAGGGGAAATCGGTGAGAAGTCCTTCAAGCTGGCTCAATCAACCGGTATTGAAACTTTGTATGCGGCCGTGCCGTTCAAGAACGTTCTGCGGTTGGTCGCTGCCGAGAGCGGAGTGCCGTCCATTCTGGTCGAAATCGGGTCGGAAGGGCGCATGCGGGAGGACCTGGCGGAACAGGCCAGAATGACACTTGCCGGTGTTGCCCTGCGGCTCGGCATGGTTCCGGAATCGGAAAAATGGACGATCCCTTACACAGAGAATCACACCATCGTCCGCGCAGCGAAGACAGGGGAGTTCCTGCAGGCACCAACCGGCGGGTTCCTTCTGCACCGTGTAGCTCTGGGACAGACCGTAGAGGCGGGAGAGGTCCTGGGCGAGATTGTGGATCCCTTCGGCGAGCAGCTTCACGAAATTCGCGCCCCGCATGGCGGTCTTATCGGTGAAATGCGAACAGTTCCCGCCACAAGGATCGGTGACTGGACGCACGCCGTGCTGCCGGTTGCAGGAAGAGTGCCCACCGGATCCGATCTGCAGACCCTTAGGACCTTGCCATGAACATGAAAACAGTTGAGACATCCATGGAGTCACCCCTCTTTTACGGCGGTGACGGCCTACAGGAAACCAAAGTCCGGCGCATGCGAACCCTTATGGACGAGAGGGGGCTTGATGCAATCCTGTTCATTAAGCACGACGCCGTGCGGTGGATAACCGGGTTCTATGCAAAGGGGTACCGCCCCTTTATCGAGATCGAGTACCTGGCTCTACTCATCAACAATGGCCCGGTAATTCTCGGAACCGCACTCAGCGGCGAACGCGCCCGGGCAATGTCACGCTCAAGGGCTGACGAGGTTGTGCAACTTGGCAGCCGGAGCACATGGGCCGGAACCGTCGAAGACATTCTCACCCTGCACGGCCTGACGAAGGGCCGGATTGGCTTTGACTTCCTAACCCATGACCTGGACCGAGACCTCCAAAACCGGCTCCCCAAGGCCGAGTTCGTGGACGCATCGGCGCTGTGGACCGAGGCAACCAAAATCAAGGAGCCCGAAGAAATCGCCCTCCTAAGGCAGGCGCTGGCCATCACCCAGGACGGAATGAGGGTCGCCTTGGACACAATTCGTCGGCCGGATGCGCCACGTGAAATTGATGTTGCTGCCGCAGCGGAGTACGAAATGCGCCTCGCGGGATCGGAAATGACGCCCTTCATTACCAACGTGGCGTCCGGACCAAACGCAGCCATCTTCGAACGGCTTGCAACCGAACGACGGATCAACGACGGGGATATGGTCATCGTGGACCTTGGGTGCGTCTACCGCGGTTACACAGGAGATTTCGCACGGGGGACTGTTCGCGGAAAAGCGTCCCGAGCTCAAAAGCGGCTTTACCGGGCCGCCTGGCTCGCCCAGCAGGAAGCCATCCACGCTATCCGGCCCGGAGTCACCTGTGCCTCCATCGACAAGATCGCACGCGATGTCCTCATCCAGGAAGGATACGGCGAGTACACCATGCCCTGGGCGTCCGGCCACCAGCTCGGCTATGGCCTTCACGGGGCTCCGGTCATCGCACCCGGAGTGCACGACGTGTTGATGCCCGGAATGGTCATCAACATCGAGCCTGCCGCCTGCACACCTGACCAGCCGGAAGTAGGCGGCGTCGAGATTGAAGACACCGTACTTGTCACGGAAAACGGCTACGAAATGCTTACAAACTTCCCCTACGACGAAGACCTCTTGTCCTGACCCGGCTGCCCAGAAAGGTAGGAAAATAAAATGAATGAAACAACGAAAGCAACTCCCGTGGTGAGCGAAACCGTCACCAGCTCCATCAGGCGACGTGCAGTGCTCGCCGGCGCCATCGGCAACATGGTGGAATGGTATGACTTCGCTGTCTACGGACTGTTCGCCGTAATCATCGCAGCGAACTTCTTCCCAAATCAGGACCCAACGGCGGGCCTCCTGTCGACCTTTGCCGTCTTCGCGGCCTCGTTCTTTATCCGCCCCCTCGGCGCCGTTTTCTTCGGTCATTTTGGAGACAAGCACGGGCGAAAGAACGTACTCCTGGCCACTGTTGCACTCATGGGCGCAGCCACCGTCGCCATCGGCCTGACACCCAGCTATGCGTCAATTGGCATTGCAGCACCCGCTTTGCTCGTCCTGTTTCGTTTTGTCCAGGCCTTCTCGGCCGGCGGGGAGTGGAGCGGCTCCTCCGTCTACACAGTCGAATATGCGCCGCGCAACCGTCGTTTCCTTTACGGCAGCTGGGTTCAAGTCAGCGCGTCCGCGGGAACCCTGGTGGGCTCGCTGACTGCAGCACTCTGCGGCCTGTTGTCTTCGGACGCGGCCCTCCGTGACTGGGTTTGGAGGATTCCTTTCATCCTCGGCGGCATCATCGGTGTGCTGGGGCTTATTCTTCGGGCAAAACTGGAAGACACTCCGGAATTCAGGAAAGCCCAATCAGAACCGAAACCGCACAAGACCCCACTTGGTTCGGTGTTCAGGAACTACCGCTCCGAAGGGCTCATCGCCATCGGAATTACCATCGGCTACTCGGTAAGCATCTATATGTTCTCTACTTACCTGCCGACCTATATCAAGACCACAACGCAGGTACGCCTGACGGACGCCCTGCTCGGGAACTCCTTGCAGCTATTGGTCCTGATGATCTTGATTCCATTCGCCGCGATTCTTGCCGACAAAGTCGGCAGCAGGAAGTTGCTCATCGCCTTCGCAGCACTCATGATCATCTGCGTCGTGCCCCTGTTCCAGCTCATCGCGATCGGGACGGTGGGCTCCGTGATACTTGGACAGGTCCTGTTTGCCGCTATTGTCTCGCTCATTGGAGGAACTGCGGTCACCACCACCACCCGGCTTTTCCCCATAGACGTCCGATACACAGGACTTGGCGTCAGCTACAACATCGCTGTGGCCGGCTTCGGAGGAACCGCACCCTTCATCTCAACCTGGCTCATCGGATCCACCGGCAGCCCAATCTCACCGGCGTACTATGTCATCTTTGCCGCGCTGATTGTCGGACTGGTCGCCGTATTTGCCCTGAAAGGCAGGGACGCGGCTGCAGCATCAAATTAGCCGCAAGGCAAAACAGCGTCGTGCTTGAGGGGAGGGAACGGAAGTGTCCCTCCCCTCAAGTTGCATCTGAAGGGAAGGGATAATTCAAATCCGCGCCTCATCCCGCAATTGAGCCGACGCGATCTGATAGGAAAGGCAGTGTGAAATCACTGGATGACTACCTCTTCGACGTTGACAACCGGCCGTCGAACGGTGAGCTTCGGTTTTGGGTCGGGTTTCAGGTGGTGGTCTTGGGCGCCCTTGGTTATGCGGTCCCTTTGTTCATCCTGCACTGGGCTGGTGTGCGGCAATGGGCGCTGGTCATTATCCCGTTGCTCTGCGCGGCCGCGTCAGTGTGGTGGCTCTTGCGATTCCTCAAGCGACGTGGCGTGGAGAGCAAGGCGAAATACCGGGCTCACGGCGGCAACCCTGCGGGCACCAGTGACCTTCTGTTCGGCCAAGTGTCCTACGAGATCACAGAAGATGGCCGTTGGAAGTGGCCAACGCCAAGCTCAGGCGAATAAAGCGCTGAAAACGACGTCATCTGCGACTCAGTTGGGTTCAAACCCGGACGCACTCCTTCGCGGCGATGACCTGGTTCAACTCGGCGAACACGTCGTCGGGGGTTCCGTTGGCGTCAACCCCGAGGAAGTCGGCGAACTCGGGGAGGGAGCGGTAGGCGGCCCGGAAAGCTTCCAGCTCAGCCAGCTCTTCCTGGTCCGTGCCGCGCGCCAGGACCCGTTCATGAGCACGGCGCGGGTCAACGTCCAATTGGATGATGAGGTCCGGATCGGGGAGCTTTTCCAGCAGCCAGGGGAGCAACCGGCCCCGGCTCAATCCAGCAGCGCGGCGCAGCGCAAGTTGGCAGTATAGATGCCTGTCCATGACCACCAGGCCGCTGAAACTCCGGGCTCGCGCATGTGAAACAAGGACGTTGCCCACGCGGATGCACGTCTCTACAAAATCGGCACCGCGTGGCGGCAACTTCCACCCGAATCGGTCCGAAATGAGCGACATCCGTCGCCGTGCAGCGTGGTTGCTGAGGAGCAGCGCGTTCCGCCCCTCAGCGCGGGCCCTATCCACCAAGGCGCGGGCCGCCGTCGTCTTTCCTGAACCGTCTATTCCTGTCAGAACAATGAGCATGGGGCCTCCCGTCGTCTCCAGTTCAACGGAGGAAAGGCCGGCCTTGTCCCTGATTGAGGCATAGATCACGTCTCGGGCAAGCCCTGCTCACCCAAGAGGCCGCCACGTAAACCGGGGTTGTTCGCGGTTCAGGAACGCGCTGATGCCAATTTCCATGTCAGGACTATCGGGCATCGCGGACCAGGCGGCAGCCCACTCCTGATCGATGTCAGGCTGCCCGGCATCCGAAGCATCCGCAGCTTCCAGGTCCACCAACCGCTTCATGGAATGCACCGAGAAACGCGAACGGCTCCGCAGGGAACCAAGAAGCGCCTCGCACTGTTGCTCAAAGGACGCGGAAGGAACGACGTCGGCCACCAAGCCCAGCGCTTGGGCTTGCGTTGCGCTGAATGTTTGCCCGGTAAGGAGGATGTATTTGGCATTGGCGTGCCCCACCAGCCGGACCAGCCGTTCAATCCCTGGGCGTGGGTAGATGATGCCGATCTTTGCCGGGGTCAGCCCGAAGACGGCACGTTCGTTGGCGATGATGAAGTCGCAGGCAGAGGCGATTTGCCACCCTCCGCCCATGCAAGCGCCGTCAACCAAGGCCACTGTGGGTTTGGAAAGAGATGCAATGGCGTGATCGGCCAGGCTGAGGTGGTCAACCACAGAACCGTCCGGCTGGGGATCCAACAGCACGGACGAGAGCTCGCTGATGGAAGCCCCTGCGCAGAAAGTGTCGCCCGCACCGCGTAGAGCCACCACGGCAATATCGGGATCGGCGTCGAGCTTGGGCATCAGCTCCTGGATTTCCAGGCACATGGCTTTGGTGAGGGCATTGCGCTGCGCAGGGTTACAGATTTCCACGGTCGCTATGCCATCAGCCACCGAGACCGCCAGGCGGCCCACAAGGCCCTCGGGGGAAACAGGGGAAACACGAAACGCCTGGGAAACTGTGCTCATCGCAGGACTCCAATCTTTGCCGAAACCGATGCCGGCCCGCACAGAACGCGACCCTCGCGCTCAAGCCGGGTGACGTCGTCGTGGGTCATTCCCAGTTCCATGAGTACTTCGGTGGTGTGTTCGCCCAGAAGCGGCGGGGGCGACAGTATTTCGCTGGCCTCGCCGTCCAAGCTCAGAGGCCCGCGTAGGAGTGGAAGTTCAGAGCCATCCCGCCGCTGGCTGTGCTGGACAAGACCCAGAGCGGCAACCTGCTCGGAGGCCAGAGCCTGTGTGTAGTTGTAGATGGGGCCGCAGGGGATCCCAGCCTGGCTGATCAAGGGCACCCATTCGGCCGCCGGTTTGGCCGCCAAAGCAGCTTCGATGAGTTCGGTAAGCAGCTGCCTGTTGGCCGAGCGGTCCGCCCCAGTGATGAAGCGGGGATCCTCTATTGCCAAGGGAATGCCCAGCAGGCCACAGAATGCCTTCCATTGTTTGTCGCTGCCCACCGCGATATTGATGGGTTCGGTGGCAGTGGCGAACTTGCCGTAGGGGGCGATGACGGGATGGTTATTGCCCTGCGGTGTGGGCGCCTCACCGAGGCTGAGCGCCTTCTGCCCCTGAAAAGCGGACAGGTTCAGCGCGGTTTCCAAAAGCGAAGTGGACACCCTGCTGGCGTTCTCACCGTTGCGGGCTCCGAGCAGCGCTGCGAGGATCCCAAACGCGCACACCATTCCGGAGGTGATATCCACGATCGGTATCCCCACGCGGTACGTTTCACCGGGGCCTGCTCCCGTGACCGACATCAACCCGGACATTCCTTGGATGACCTGATCCAGTCCGGCGTCGTCCTTAAGGGGTCCAGTATTGCCGAACCCGGTGACGGATCCGACGACGAGTTCGGGATTGAGTTCGTCCAATCTTGACGAGGAGAATCCCATCTTCTGCAGGGTGCCGGGTTTGAAGTTCTCCACCAGGACGTCGGCTTCGGCTATCAGCGTGGAGAGGATGTCGCGCCCCTCGGCCGAGTAGAAATCGACACATACAGAGGATTTGTTCCGGTTCACAGAATCGAAGTAGAGGCTGTGGCCATCCTGGAACGGCGGCCATTGGCGGGCGGTATCGCCCCCATTGATGCTTTCAACCTTGATGATCCGGGCACCCATATCGGCCAGGAGCGCAGTGCAGTAGGGTCCCGCGAGGGCTCGGCTGAGATCGACCACGGTGATTCCGCGGAGTGGTTTGAGCATGGTGGGCACCTTTCGTGCGTAGAAGAGTGTGCAAAGGAAGCTAGAGGCTGGACGGAACTACCAGCGCACCGACCAGAAGGAGGGGTCCGACCACCACCATGGACAAGCCCCAACGGGTGAGGAGCCTGGTGATGCGGGGCCGCTCGTCTGCATCGACCGTGGCTACGAAGGTGGCGCCGACGGTCGAGAACGGTGAGACGTCAACGATCGAGGAACACACGCCCAACGCGGCGATGACAGCCCACCCGGCAATGTCCCCGGAGGCCACAAGTGGCAGTGCCAGCGGCACCAGCGCCGCGAGCATTCCGGTGGTGGAGGCGAACGCGGAGATGAGTCCGCCGATCCCGCAGATCACCAGCGCGGCCAGCAGGGGAGTCCCGACGGCGCCCGCTGCTTCGCCGAGCATTGCAACGGCTCCCATGGTCTGAAGCACTCCGACGAACGTGATGATCCCGCCCACCAGCAACACGGTGGACCAGTCGATCTTCGCGACAGCCGATTTTCCGGATTGCGGATCGCAGAGGGTGAGGACTGAGGCGAAGGCGAAGCAGAGAACGCCGATGTCCGGATTTGAGCCCAGGACAGACATAAGGATGACGGTGACAACCAGCCCGGCCATGCACAGCACCGTGATGATTTGGTTGCGGTTGAGCTTTGAGGCCGACGCCGGTACCTCCGGCGCCGCTGCCGGGTCAAGGACCTGGACGGCTGCTTGCTTGCCGCGCGCAATGTTGCCTTCGCGCTCAAAGGGGTGCGACGGCGTCGGGCGGCTTGCGCTGAAGGATGGCAGCTGGGTGCCGAAACCGTCAGCGGTACGCGTGTTGAGCAGCCTGAACCCACCGAACATGACGTAAGCGGCGGCCAGCAGAAGGAGATTGGTTCCCAGGGCGACGCTGAAGAGGACCAGGGGATCAAGGTCGATTCCCGCTGCCCGGGCTGTGCCGTACGTGACAATGCCGAACAGGCTGGTTGGCGCGAAGCCACCCGCGCTCAGGCCTGACCCAATGGCGATCCCCATCAGCATGCGGTCGATGCCATAGCGTTTGGCAAGTGGCATGCCGATGGGGGCCATGACCAAGCCTGCCAAGGGGGAGCCCATGGCTGAGATACCGATGGTAAGCGCGAAAAATGCAATGGGCAGAAAGAAGGCGCGGTCACCTACCTTGGTGATGGCCATCTCGATGATGCGGTCGATCGTTCCGTTGGCCTGGGCGATCGAGAAGAAATACGTGACACCTGCCAGCAGGACGAGGATCCCAATGGGGAAGCCCGCCACCACTTTGTCGATGGTCATCCCCGCCATCCAAACGCCAACGCCGGCAGCCGCTGCGAACATGAGCACGCCAATGTGCACCTTGCGCAGGGTTGCCAGGACAAAGACGCCCACAAAGATGGCGAGGGCAGCTATTTGTTGTTCCAAGACCCGTTCTCCAATCAAACATCGTCGGTTCACTGGATGAACCAATGGTTCATTCTGGGAAATCGCCTGTACCGTAGGTCATAGGAAAGCGAGCGGTCAAGGGGGAGTGTGAATGAGTACGCAGAGTGTGGTCACGGCTATCCGGGTTCTTGAAGCCGTGTCGGACAACCAGCCGGCGGGCCTGTCGGAGCTGAGCCGTGAGGTGGACGTCCCCAAGGCCACGGTCCTTCGCATGCTGAGGACCCTGGCGGAATTGGGATGGGTGGCCCAGTCTGAAGCGCAGGCGGGAAAGTGGGTCCTGACCAACCATGCTTTTGCCGTGGCCAGCCGGGGAAGCAGCGGCTCGGTCATCCGCGACGCCGCCATGGGGCCCCTGAATGCATTGCAGCTGGACACCACGGAGACTGTTCACCTCGCGGTCCCGGACCGCGGGTACATGCTCATCATCGAACGTCTCGACACGCCCCACGTCCTCAGGGCTTTCCTTCCTCTGGGGTCCCGACTGCCGATGCATGCCTCCTCCACAGGGATTGCTTACTTGTCCGCCGCTGAGGACGAAATCGTGGATGAATATCTGGCCACACCCCTTGAAGCCCTAACGCCGCAAACCGTCGTGGACCCGGCGCAGCTCCGGGCCATGATCGCGGAAACCCGCGCCCGCGGCTACTCCATCAATGAACAGGGCCTCAGTACGGGGATTACCTCAATCGGGGTTCCTTTGTTGGGACCGGGCGGCGTGGCGGCAGGATCAATCTCCATCTCGGGGCCGTCAAGCAGGATCGTGCCCGCCAAGTATCAGGAATACGGAGAGGCCGCTGCGGGTACTGCGCGGGAGATCAGCCAGGCACTCGGAGCCTTTTCGGCGAAGAGGTACTAAGTTTCCTGTCGAAATACTTCGCCGGAACAGAATGCGCGCCTATCATGATGCTGTGCACGTGCTTCGGAGGGCAGCGGTTCTGTTTGAACTGTTGTCATTTGGGGTAAGTACGGAATAAGGAGATCATTTCTCCGTTCGGTGCCCGTTGCTTTGGGGTGGAGCTCCAATTGGAGTCCCAGCGGACGCCTTCCTAACTGGACAAATTTGTTTGAAGGGATGCGTAGCTTAGATGAACACACTATTGGTGATTGCCGGCGTCATTGCGATCGTGCTGCTGCTTGTTGGCGGTTTTAACCAGGCCCTGAGTTTCCTGCTGTGGGTAGGAATTATCTTGCTGGTCCTGGCGCTCATCGGCTGGGTTCTCGGCCGGGGCCGGTCACGCGTATGACAACTGATCCAACCGAAGTTGCCGGCTTCAGCCAGGTACACGATGGGATCACGACACCGGGTCATCCGATCCCACGTGATCTTGGGGCACCCGCCTCCAATGATCAGGTACCTGTTGGCGACGCATCCGGGGAAGGTTCGGAAGATGCCGCCGATGCCGGGGGAAATGAATCAGCGAATCCACCCGGGCCGGCAGAAGAAAAGGATGAGCGGACCGCAGACGATCGCGGTTTGACGACCGAAACCAATCCTTCGGATTGACATGGGTTTTGCGGTCGCGGGCAGGGAAGGGATCCCGGCCCCGACCGCGCCCTTTGGTCACCCACCCGGTACTAATAGCTGGGCGTAATTCCGTTTTATCGATTGGGGAAGAAATGCGAATCGGTTCAATTATTGGGCTGTTCGTAGTTGTGTGGCTCGTCATTGGAGCAATAGCGGCTGGCCAACGCGGCTATTACAACGCCCCACCCGCGCAGTGTTCGCAGTTTGCGACCATCGCCCTGAATATTGTGGCCGGGCCCCTTAATTACACAGGGATGGATCCACATGCCGGTTGCCAGGTTCCGCAGCCATCGTGAGCCAGTACGGCAGGCGCCTAGCGACGATTCTCCTGGCTCTGGCGGTACTCGCCGGAGCACTGACCGCATGCTCACAGCGTCCCTCCCCCGAGGCGCTTAAGGGACCGGCGAAAGACGTCTTCTCCGCCGTCCAAGCTGCCACCTTGGCTGTGGACCTCAGGATCAAAAACAGCACGACGGCGGCCGCCGGGTCCACTGCGGCAGATGACATGTTGGGCGAGGTCGAGTCCGCTACCGATGAAGTTGAAGGTTTCACCGCTCCCACCGAGGAGGAAAAGTCGCTGCGGGATGACATGCTGACCTCCTTCGCCACCATCTCGCGCGCCTTGCTTCATGCCCGTGATGCTTTGACTGCCCCGAGCGGGGGCCCTGAACAGGGGCAACCGGGATCAGCCGCGCACGGCCTGCCCGAAGTCTTGGGTGAGTTGCGCGGTGCCACCGATCAACTCAAAGCCCTCATGACCAAGGCCGGCATCCAGTGAAGCGGCTCCTCGGTGTTGCACTGGGCATCCTGACGGCGATCGGGGGCTTTGTTGACATCGGGGATTTGGTGACCAACGCCGTAGTAGGTTCACGCTTTGGGCTTTCCCTGGCGTGGGTGGTGGTGGTCGGCGTCGTCGGAATCTGCCTCTTTGCCAATATGTCAGGACGGGTGGCGGCCGTCTCAGGCCGGGCAACCTTCGAGGTGATTCGTGAGCGCATGGGGCCGCGTGCCGGGCTGGCCAACCTCGCTGCTTCCTTCTTGATCAACCTGATGACGGTCACCGCCGAGATCGGCGGCATCGCCCTGGCCCTGCAGTTGGCCAGCGGCGTGGCTTACCTGCTCTGGGTCCCCGTTGCGTTGCTGGCCGTGTGGCTGGTGATTTGGCGGGTGAAGTTCAAGATCATGGAAAACGTCACCGGGCTCCTGGGACTTTCCTTGATAGTTTTTGCCGTGGCGCTTTTCCTGCTCAAGCCCGATTGGGGTGTCCTGGCCAGCCAGGCATTCGCGCCGTCCGTTTCGCAGGAGGAAGGCCCCGGCGTGTATTGGTACTTTGCCATCGCACTGTTCGGAGCTGCCATGACCCCCTACGAGGTGTTCTTCTTCTCCTCGGGCGCTGTGGAGGAAAAGTGGAAGGTCAAGGATCTGCTGCAGGCCCGAATGAACGTTCTGCTCGGTTTCCCGCTGGGTGGGTTCCTTTCCGTGGCGATCGCCGCCTGCGCCGCCGTCGTCCTCCTGCCTGCGGGGATCAGCGTCACCACGCTGTCGCAAGTGGCGTTGCCCGTTGCCCAGGCGGGAGGACAGCTGGCCTTGGCCGTGCTGATTCTGGGCGTTGTGGCCGCTACATTCGGGGCAGCTCTGGAGACGACGCTTTCAAGCGGCTACACGTTGGCGCAGTTCTTTGGATGGTCTTGGGGAAAGTTCCGGCGGCCGGCCCAGGCAGCCAGGTTCCACATGTCCATGATCGTGGTCCTTCTGGCGGGCGCAGCTGTCCTCGCTACTGGGGTGGATCCCATCCTTGTGACCGAGTATTCGGTGGTGTTCTCCGCGATCGCCCTGCCCCTCACCTATCTGCCAATCCTGATTGTCGCGAACGATCCCCAATATATGGGCGAGCACGTCAATAACAGGGCCGTGAATATCGCCGGGTTGGTGTATTTGGTGATCATTCTTGCCGCGTCCTTGGCCGCCATTCCACTCATGATCGTTACCGGAGCAGGCGCATGAGTACGCCCAAACGCAGGAAGATCCAGCCGCACGAAATCAGGCCTGCGCCGCGCCCGGCAGGCTTGGTCCTGGACGCCCAGCTGCACTTGCTGGACCGGCAGGTGTTGGACGTCGACGGCGTGCCCGTCACCACAGTCGACGACCTCGAGTTGAGCGGTCCCGCGCCTGATGAGCCCATCCCGGAAGGTGCTGCACCGCCGAGCATAACGGCATTGCTGACAGGTCCGGTACTGGGCACGCGGATCTTCGGCGGCAGGCCGCCGTCGAACAGGTTGATCCGTATTCCTTGGGACGTCGTGTCCGGTGTGGACACCGTAATCACGGTGGGTGTGCGCTCGGACTCGCTCGATGCTTCGTGGGTGGAACGCTGGCTTCGAAACCACGTCATTGGCCGGATCCCCGGAGGTAGCCATGATCCTGACTGACGTGCTCGGCAGTGAAGTGGTGGATAGCAATGGTGACCGGCTGGGAGAGGTTTCAGATGTCCGCTTCGCCTTGGACTCGGCTCCGGCCCAGCTCCTGAGCCAAGCCCGCGTGGTGGGCATCATTGTGAGTCCGCGGACTGCGTCGTCTTTCCTGGGGTATGAGAGGCAAGGGATGACGCAGCCATGGCCGGTGGCGCAGTTGTTGCGTTGGTGGCATCGGGGATCGTTCCTGGTGCTGTGGGAGGACATCGCGATGATGGGTTCACAGGAGGTGGTGCTTCGTCCGGACTTCGTGGCTTACGAATCGGGGCTGCCACGATAGTGCCTCAACCATGAAATTGCTAAGTTTGCTGACTAATTTCTTCAAAGCATGGACACGTCGCCAATCGTCCTTATAGGTTCGAAGTGTTCCATTAACACGTTCCACCGCATGGAAAGGACAGGTCACATGGACAAGCAGAACGCCACGCCTGAAGAGGAAGCGGGAGGCTACGGCACCCCCACCGCAGAGCAGGAAGCGGGCGGATCGCAGGCGCAGCCCCGCGTGGAAGAGGATCTCAGCGAAGCCGGCCTGAGCGAGGACAGCCCTGATGGCGAAACATATGCAACCGGCGCACCAAATCTCAGCCATCTGGATCCCGAGGACTCGGACAGCGCAGGCGAACCCGGGGCAGGCCGCTTTGGCGGTATCGACGAACAGTCCCATGCCGAGCAGAATCTGGACCAGCCCGCCGACTCCCTGGCCGATGGCAGCGGCAATGATCTGCCCCGGGACGAGTCACCCAAGGACGACGACGAAGAGAATTTCGACGCAGGTTAGGCCGTAACTCCGGCGCGCCCATAAGACAGGCGCGCCACCGGTTATGCAGCCAGCCGGCTGGCGCGCCGCCGGCATTACCTGGCTCAAAAGAGCCGGCACATTAAAGCGCAGTACATATAAAAGCACTACAAGACTAAACGCACTACAAGACGAGAACATTGAAGGAGCGACACCTTATGGCTACCGTCAATAAATCAATTGAAGTAGATGTCCCCGTGTCCGTTGCCTACAACCAGTGGACGCAGTTCGAGACTTTTCCCGAGTTTATGAACGGGGTGGAGTCCGTGCAGCAGATCGATGATACTGCCCTCCACTTCGCAACGAACGTGGGTGGCGTGAAGCGCGAATACAACGCCCAGATCATCGAACAGGTGCCTGATTCCCTGGTCAGCTGGGCGAGCGTGGACGGACCGCGCAATGCGGGAACGGTGACGTTTGAACCGTTGGACGCCGGGCGCACCCGCGTCAATGTAGAGATCGACTGGGAGCCGGACACCCTCGCAGAAAAGGCCGGCTCGGCAGTGGGAGTGGACAGTTTGCGCGTGGGCGCGGACCTGGACAAGTTCAAGAAGTTCATCGAGGCCCAAGGCCATGAGACCGGAGCCTGGCGTGGCACAGTAACCGGTGGCGATGTGGACGAAGGCGGAGGAGCATTGGCTTAAAGGTTTTCGTGTAAGCCTCTTACCGGTGGAGGTCGGCCAGCGAACGGGCCGGCCTCCACGGGTGCCACGAAGAATAAGCTCCAGTAAGGAGAAGTGATGGCAACGTCCAGCAACGTAGAGGCAGAACGGAAGTTCGACGTCGATCCTTCCACGCCGCTTCCCACGCTTGAAAAGATCGACGGCGTTGCCCGCGTGGGAGAGCCAGTCACCCATAGCCTGGAAGCGGTCTATTTCGACACCGGCGATCTCGCGCTTGCGGCCCGCGGAATAACTTTGCGACGGCGGACAGGTGGTCCCGACGCCGGCTGGCACCTCAAGCTTCCCCACAGCCCAGGACGTCGCACCGAAATCCACGCACCCCTGGGCCAGGCCGATACCGTGCCGGTGGAACTGATGGATCGGATCCTTGCCTGCACGCGCGGACACGCCGTCATTGCAGTCGCCACACTCAACACCGAACGCACCAGCTACCCCCTCTATCAGGACGACGGCGGACGGGTGGCGGAGTTCGTGGACGACCACGTGCGGGCCCTTGTTTCGCTGGGGAATTCCACTGAACAACGGTGGCGCGAATGGGAAGTGGAACTCAACGGCAGCGGGCACGCGGAAAACGGCGATGACATCCTGGATGCCGTCGCAGCCCAGCTCACACAGGCAGGGGCAAGTCCAAGCGAACGCACTTCCAAACTGGCAACGGCCCTGGGAGATTCCTGGCCGCGTGCAAAGGGGGCCGGCCGCGAGGTCCCCAGGGGCAAGGGCCCGGCCGTTGTACCCGTACTGAACTACCTCGACGCCCAGGTGGCCAAGTTGCTCCTGCAGGACGCGCATGTGCGAATGAACCGTGACGATTCTGTGCATAAGATGCGCTCACTGACCCGGCGGATCCGCTCGGTGCTCCACAGTTACCGCAAGCTTTTCAAGGGTTCCCCGGTCCAGGAACTTGAGCTCGAACTGAAATCGTTGGCCACGACTCTTGGACGCTACCGGGATGTAGAGGTCCTTCATGAGCGGCTCCGAAAGGATGTGGACGAACTGCCAATGAAGCTGGTTTTGGGTCCGCTTCACGCTGAGCTGGGTGAGCGGATGAAGGTTCGGGCGGACACGGCGATGGCAGCAATCAGGACCCGGCTCAACAGTCCCCGCTATTTCCGGCTTCTGGATGGGCTCGAAGCCTTCCTGGACTCTCCCGCAATTGCGCCGCTAGGAACCGGCCCCGCACGCAAGACCACAGCGAAGCTCGTTAACAAAGCGGCTAAACGCCTCACCAAACGCCACGACGCCGCGGTGGGTGCCGCCGTCGGACCTTCACGTGACACGGCATTTCACGATGTCCGAAAGACTGCCAAGAAGCTGCGCTTCGCCGCGGCCACCGCCGAAAGTGTCCACGGGAAGAGCGCCGCAAAGCTCGCGGACGCTGCCCATGATGTCCAGACCATTTTGGGTGAACATCAGGACAGCGCCATGGCCCGTGCCGAGCTTTTGAAGCTGGGGTCTGCGTCCGGCGCCGGTAACAGCGCCTTCACGTACGGTCTGCTTCATGCCGCCGAACGCGCAAAGGCCGACGCCGCGCAGCAGGAGTATCTGCGTAGCGGCAAGAAAGCCCGGAAGCTCCGCCTCAAGAAGTAGGGGATGCTACTTCTTAAGGAAGGTCAGCAACGCTTCGTTGACCTCGGCACCGTGCGTCCACAACAGACCGTGCGGTGCGCCCTCGATCTCCTGGTACTCGGCGCTGGGCAGCGCGTTCTTGAAGCGCCGCCCTGTGACGTCGATGGGGAGGATGTTGTCCGCGGTGCCGTGAACGATCAAAGCCGGCACATCGATCTTCGGGATGTCCGCGCGGAAGTCCGTCAGCCATGTGGGCTGGGCGGCCGCGGACGCGAAGGCGCCCGCCTGGCTTGCAAGGTTCCAGCTGGCGTCCACGGATTCCTGGCTGAGGCGTTCTGTCCCCAGGAAGGTGTCGCTGTTGTAGAAGTTCTTGAAGAAGTCGGTAAAGAAGGCGTAGCGGTCGGCCTTGGCGGCCTCATACAGCCCGTCGAAGACATCCTGCGGAACGCCGTCCGGGTTGTCATCGGTCTTCAGCATGAACGGCTCCAAGGAACCAAGGAAGACGGCCTTCGCCACGCGGGCGGAACCGTAAGTGCTGATGTAGCGTGCAACTTCGCCGGTGCCCATGGAGAAGCCAACCAGCACGGCATCGTTCAGGTCCAGGGTTTCCAGGAGGGTCTTGAGATCTGCGGCGAAGGTGTCGTAGTCATAGCCCACCGTGGGCTTGCTGGACTTTCCGAAGCCTCGTCGGTCATAGGTAATGACGCGGTAGCCGGCATCGAGCAGGGCAGCAGTTTGCTTCTCCCACGATGAACCGTCCAGCGGATACCCGTGGATAAGGACCACTGGCTGGCCCGTCCCATGGTCCTCGTAGTAAAGCTCAATCTCGGTGCTGTTTTCGTTTCCGACGGTGATGTAAGCCAAAACTCAAGTCCCTTCATAGCGGTCATGGGTGGAACACGTCCAGCCTACTGTCCATGCACCCGCAGACACGCCCGTCAGCGCAGAGGGTGGTGTTCCCACCACCACCATCCACGGACACTGGTTGCCGGCGGCTGCGCGATGGATTCTAGGATCACCGCCGATGACGATCCTAGGAATACCCATGCCACTTGCCCTACGCTCCAGCACCCGGAGTTACACCTCCATCGACGAACTCCTGGGCGACGGTCGCCGTCGGTTCTTCAGCCACGGCTACAAGACCACCAACCCACGGCTGCGGGAACTCCGCGTGAACCATACAGTCTCCGAATCCACGCTCACGGCCCGCGCCGCCCTTGGCGTAGAAGGTACGTGGTCCATCAAGGGGAACTCCGAGCAAACCCCACACCTTGGCACCACGGATGTCCTTGTTTTGGCTGCCAGGATGGCAGAGGCTTTGCTGGCCAGCCGGTATTCTCCTGAACTGTTGGCTGCCGCCTACCTGGCGTCGGTGACCATCTCGGGTGGCAGTGAGCCGGTGGAAGGTACGCTGGGCGATCTCGAATGCCGGGCGACGCTGCACGACCTGGGACACGCTTCGGTCCTTCGCTGCTCTGTTGCGTCCATGACCGCAGTACTGGAAGTAGCCCATGAGCACGCCGAACTCGGGCTCGCGTCAGTCCAATCGCCGTCCGAGGAAGCTTTGGTGGGTGACGCCAGCACGCGACTCTATGGTGGGCTGTGGGCAGAACGGCAGGTTTCGCTGCTGGACGTCGTCCTGGATCCGAGTGAAGGAGACGCCGGCGAAGGAATGGCCCGCGCGCAGCTCTCATTCCGCCAGCAGCCCTCACTGTCCCGACGCTTGGATGACCGCCGCGGGTTGGAGGCCGCCTACCCACAGGCGCTATCCGCCGTCGAGTACTTTGTTGCCTCGCTGCAGCTGGGACAGGTTCTCCTGTACCGGCTCGATTCCATGAACCGCGCGGACAGCAACACCTTGTGGATGCGCAAAACCCGCATCACACTCAGCGGCTCCTGCCCGAAGAATGGGGGCGGGCAGGGGACCGGCCTTGCCGTGGCGCTGCAGAAGAGCCGGGTGATCCAAAAGGACGGCGGATGGTGGCGCTGCGCTGACGTCGTAGGAACGTTCGACGGCGGCGAAGTAGTTTGCAGCGTTGCCCACCAACTGCCGTCCCACCTTGTGGCCGCAAGTGCTTCCGTGGGAGATAAGAAATGAGTGCGGCATCCGCAGTCGTGCGGGGATTGGGCGGCGCCTTGCCCAGGAAGGTGGTCACCAACGAGCATCTGTCTGCTGTCATGGACACCTCGGACGAATGGATCAGGCGCAGGACAGGCATCGCCGAACGCCGCCACTCTGACGAAACGGAAAGCACCAGCGTCCTGGCCACCACGGCCGGGCGGCGCGCCTTGGCCAGTGCCGGCGTCGATTCGGCTGGGCTCTTGATTGTGGCGACCTCGACGCCGGACAAGGTCTGCCCGGCCACGGCACCCAAAGTGGCAGCAAACCTGGGGCTGAGGGGCATCGCTGCATTCGATGTGTCCGCGGTTTGCTCCGGATTTGTCTATGCATTGACTACCGCCACGTGGGCCATCCGCTCGGGATCCGTGGACTCGGCACTGGTCATCGGTGCGGACACCTTCACCCGCCTGCTCGATCCGACGGACCGGACCACTTCGGTGATTTTCGGGGACGGAGCGGGCGCGGCTTACCTGTCGGCTGGAACAGCAGACGAACCCGGAGCCATCAAGGCGTCAACGTTGCACTCCGATGGCGAGGGCGAAACGCTCATCCACGTGCCGGAAGGTCCTGGTTCATTTTTTGAGATGCAGGGCAAGGAGGTTTTCACTCAGGCAGTCGCAGCGATGTCCGGTTCTGTGGAAACAGTACTCGCCAGCGCTGGCTGGGCTGCCGATGACGTGGATTCCTTGATTGCACACCAAGCGAACCTTCGAATCCTGAACACCGTTGCTTCCGTGACCGGCATTCCGGGATCCAGGGCCGAAGTCCACCTGGACAGGGTGGGCAATACCTCAGCCGCATCCATCCCGTTGGCCATGACCGACGCCGGAACCAAAGGCCACAGGAGCCCCGGAGACAAGGTGGTCCTGACTGCCTTTGGCGGAGGAACCACCTGGGGAGCCATTGCCATGACATGGCCATCGATCTCGGTTGTCGACCCGCACTAGGGCCGGACACCGATTCCTGCAGGCCGGGGTGCCGTGCAGGACCACTGTGGCGCCGGCTAACCCGGGCCACCTGTAAAAGGGGGAAGCAAATGGAAATTACAGCTATGGACGTCGTAGGGGCGATCGGGTCCACCATGGACGAGCTCGGCCACATGGGGCCGGACGACTCGTTCGCTGATCTTGACATCGATTCGCTGTCACTTGTTGAGGCCGCCGTGATCCTTAGCAACAAATTCGGGGTTCGCGTGGATGAATTCGAGCTCACCGAGGCAGGCAGTGCCCGCGCAGCAGCCAGCATGCTCACGGAAAAGCTGGCCCTGCAGCCCGCCATCTAGTCACATCATCACAAGAAGACCACACAGTACAAACAGTAAGGACACCCATGGCCACTCCCGCGATTGCAGTTGTTTATTATTCAGGTTCGGGCCACACCAAGGTCCTGGCAGACGCAGTGGTTTCCGCTGCCGCCGCCACCGGAGCCACAACGGCTCTCCTGCGCGTGGATGAGCTGACCCAGGAATCCTGGGATTTCATCGACCAAGCGGACGCCATCATTTTCGGCGCCCCCACCTACATGGGCACCGCGCCTGCGGCCTTCCATGCGTTCGCAGAGAAGACCGCAGGCCGCTGGGCCGTGCAGAAATGGCACAACAAGCTGGGTGCCGGCTTTACCAATGCCGCCTGCAAGGCCGGTGACAAGAATTCCACCCTGGACTACTTCTCCACTTTCGCAGCCCAGCACGGCATGAACTGGATCAACCTGGGCCTGCTTCCGGGATGGAAGAGCACCAAAGGCAGCGAAAATGATCTCAACCGCTTTGGCTACTTCAACGGTGCCGCCGCCCAGACATTCTCGGACGTCGGTGTGGAAGGCGTGCACCCTGCAGACATCGCTACTGCAGGGCACTTGGGGCGGCGGGTTGCTGAGATGGCCGCTATCTTCGCTGCCGGCAAGACCGCTCTTGACCGTGAACTCGTGAGCACGGGAGCATAGGGCTTTCTCGTTTCAGGGCCACGGAAAAGCCTGGCGACGCCCATATCCGGGCGTCGCCAGTCTTTTTCCGTGGCGCCGAACAGTTTGCGTGTCATAACGGGGCATGGGTGTCGTGAGTCGCCTCGGCGGACAGGGTGGCTGCCACGATCGCCCTGACCTTCGGGTTGCCTACATGGAACAGATGGCCACCGCCCACCACCTCGATCAATCGTGGCTTCTGCGCGCACCAGTCCGCCCAGCGCAGTGACTCTGAAGCCGTAACCACAGGATCGTCAGAGCTGTAGAGGACTGTGGCGGGTACCTCCAACTGGCGGGCGGGCAGCCTGCCGGGATAGCTCTCCAACAATGCCAGATCCTCAAGCAGTACTTCCCGGGCCCGCTCGGACAGGGCGGTCGTGCTGAGCACGTGCTCGGACAGGGCTGCCACGGAGGGCGACGTCCCGGACCGGGCGCTGGAAGCGGCTGCCGCGGCAGCACCGCCGTCGTACACTCCCGACGGCGGCCGCGCGGCTGCGAGGAACACGTGCACCACCCGCCCGGTTTCCTGAAGCCGAAGGGCGGCCTCGAAGGCGAACACGGCGCCCATGCTGTGGCCATAGAGCGCCACCTGCCCGGACTGCGAGCTTGCGATTCGTTCGGCCATGGCGGCCGCGGCACCGCCAACGGAACGGAAATTCCTGCCGCGGTATGCGAGCTTGGTGACGTGCACGCCGTCGAAACGCCAGCCGGCAAAACTGGCTGTGGTTCCGCCGGCGTGGTGCAGGCAAAACAGGTGCATGCCGGCGTCCTGGCGCTAGTTGAAAGCGAGTCGGTGACGGTCGTGTTCCATGCGGGACGCGGCGACGTCGTCCATGTGTTCCTCGGCCCACTCCTTCATCTCGAAGATGATCCGCAGGAGGGAATGTCCGCGCGGAGTGAGCTCGTAGTCAGTTCGCACGGGGACGGAGACGGTCACATGCCTTAGGACCAGCCCGTCCCGTTCAAGCGAGCGGAGCGTGGACGTCAACATTTTCTGGCTTGCGCCGGGGATCCGTTTGCGGAGGTCGCTGTGACGCTGCTGCCCGTCCTCCAGTGCGAGCATCACCAAGGTGACCCACTTGCTGCTGATGGCCTCGAGCAGTTGGCGTGCCGGGCAAAGATCCAGGGAAGCGTTGTAGTGCTTCTGGGCGTTCATGCGTTTCTGTTCAGCCGTGAGAGTCATTTCCCCAATACTTTCCTCATCAAGTGGACTGCTTGCCACAGTTTACTTGGGGGTTGTTACTGGTGGGGAAACGGCGACTCACCCCTTGACTGCCGCTGGCGTGACCAGCAGCGATTCTCCGGTCAATGCCATGAAAGGAAGATCCGAGCTGTGGTCCCCGTAGGCGAAGCTGCCTGACAGGTCCACCGAGAATTCGGCGGCGTGCGCTGCCACGGCCCGGGCCTTGGCGTCGGCCACCAGAGCTTCCTTGATTTCGCCGGTATAGATGCCATTCGCAGCAGCAGGGAACGTGCACAGCAGCTCGAGGTGGGGCCACCGCCGTCGAACACGTACCAAAGCGGGCTCGAACGAAGCCGTAACGGCCACAATGCGCCGCCCCGCCGCGGTGTGTTTGTCCAGGAGGGAGGTCACGGGTTCCAGGAAGGACCAGCTGTCCGGTGACGCGGCTTGGAAATCTGCCCAGCGCTCGCCGAGTTCCTGGACTTCGCTCACGCTGCGGCCCCGCCACCAGCTGAAGTACCGGGCGTTCGTCACGGACCTTGGTACGCCGTTCCTGGCTGCAGCCCGCAGGCCCTCAAGGAAGACCTCCGCTTCGGCTTTGCGGGAGTTGCCGGCGTCAAAGCGGAGGAATTCGAAGATGGTGTTGTAGGCGGTGACGGTGCCGTCGATGTCGGTGTAGGCGGCATGCAAGGGGTTTCCGGATTCTTCCACAGGAAGAATCCTAGGGACCGCTCCGGCACATGGAAGCCTTCCAAGGGAGGGCACTTTGAGGTGCCCTAGGCACAAAAAAGTGCGTTCTTACGCGCTGATGCGATGTCCGTGAGGATCGAATACGGGGCACAAAACGTCCCCGCAGCAAAGCCTCGAAAGGAAGCCAATGCCTACCATCCTCCACATCAACGCCTCTCCGCGCTACGCCAACAGCGACTCCCTGCGGTTGGCCCGGCACTTCATCGACTCCGTCCAGGCTGCCGGTCCAGAGAGCTTTGAGCTGGAGACCCTGAACTTGTTCGACGACGGTGCGTTGCCTGTTTTCGGTCGGATCGCGGCTGCCGCCAAGATGGCTGTCTTCACCGGACAGGACCAGACGCCGGAGCAGGTTGCCGCATGGGAATCCGCCCGCGCTGTGTTCGATCAGTTCGCTGCAGCCGACGCGTATGTCTTCAATATCCCCATGTGGAACTCGGGAGTCCCCTACGTGCTGAAGCAGTGGATCGACATCATCACCCAGCCTGGCTGGAGCTTCGGCTTCGACCCGGAGCAGGGCTACCGCGGCCTCATGGAAGGCAAGCAGGCCCTTGCGATCCACACCAGCGGGGTCTACGCCCCGGGTGTTCCGGCCGCTTTCGGCTCCGACTTCAGCAGCACGTTCTTCGCTGACTGGCTGAACTTTGTGGGCATCGAGGACGCAACCCACGTCCGTTTCGCTCCCACCGTCCTGAACGGCGACGTCGATGGCACCCGCAAGGTTGCAGAAGCGGACCTGAGCGACGCTGCAATCGAGTTCGCCGGCAAGCTCAGCGCCGCGGGTACCCTCCAGCTCGTCAACGACTAGGAGCTCCTTGTGCGCATCGGCATTTCGGGTACCTATTCCTCGGGCAAGACGTTTACGTCCATGGCTTTGTCCCACTACACGGGGCTGCCCCGCACCAAGGCCAGGACCATGCGGGAAATCCTGCCCGAGGCCGCCCCTGGCAAGACCCTCGAGGAATGCACTGCGGCGGAGCTCATCCAGATGATCGTGACCCGTCATGTGGAGCGTGCCGTGTACGAGGACAAGCTCTCGGCCGGTTTCATCTCCGACGGTTCATCGCTGCAGGAATGGATCTACGGGTCCGTCAGGGTTTCCCTCGGGCTGAACCCCAGTGCCTCAGCCCACCTGGCGGCGGGGGAGAGCGTGGAGAAGACTCCTGAACTCGCATTCTTCGAAGAGGTGATGACCAGCCTGGGCAACAGCTTCAAGAGGCACGTCAAGAACTCCTTCGATGTGTTCGTGCACTTGAAGAACGAGCTTCCGCTCTCTGCTGATGGACACCGCCCGGTCAACGATCAGTTCCGGAACATGTCCGATGAGATCCTGCAGCACACCATGGACGAGTTGGGCATCCCCTTCCATGTTGTGTCAGGTTCCGTGGAGGAGCGTCTGGTCCGGATTGCTTCCCTGTTCAACCTTGAGCCGCGCATGAGTCCCCAGGAGGCCACACGCCTGGCAGCCGAGGAATACGCGCAGCTGGACGTGCGCTCCGAGCGGGAGAGGGTCCTGCAGTAACCAGGAAACATCCGTTTGGATCCTGCTCACCGGTTCGTCCGGCCATCCGCTGTGCCGTAGCTGCCCAGCGGGTGGCCGGACGCTCGTCTTTTTACTGGAGACCCCATTGCCTACCGACCAGTCCCTTGCCCATCAAGCCCGCTCCAACCACGCCCGCCTTGGCGAGTTCTTCCGCACCCGCCGCGAGCAGACCCGTCCTCAGGATGTCGGGTTACCGGTCAGCCCACGACGCCGGACTCCCGGACTCAGGCGCGAAGAGGTGGCCGTCCTGGCGAATGTTGGTGTCTCCTGGTACACGTGGCTGGAGCAGGGGCGGGCCATTGGCGCCTCGGAGGAAATCCTTGATGCCATTTCGAACGCACTGCGGCTTAGTCCTGAGGACCGAACCTATGTCCGGCGGCTTGCGTCCGGGCGCCGCTCTGGCCTGTCCGGCAGCAAGGACAGCGCGGCCGGCGGTCCGGCTTTGGGACAGGCCACCGGTCACAGCTTCGACGTAGACGACGCCCAGCTCGCTCTGCTGCAGCAACTGGTGGATGCCATGGCGAACCCCAGCTACGTCGCTGACCCTTTTTGGAGCGTCGTGGCCATGAATTCCGCGGCTGCAGAAACCTTCGATACCCGTGTGGGTGAAAGCTGCCTCCAACGCTTTTTCACGGATCCGGAGCTCGCCCGGCCCCACGTGCACAAGGAGATGATGGCCCGCTCCATGGTGGCGCAGTTCCGTGCACAGTCAGCCAACTTTCCGGACGATCACCGTTTCGATGCCGTGGCACGCGGCCTATGCCAGGTCTCGGAAGCCTTCCGGGAATTATGGCAGCGGCAAGTGGTTGGCGATTCGTACCACGTGGACGTTGTGTACGACCACCCAGCGGCAGGCCGCCTCAGCTTCGCTCCCATGGTGCTGGGTGTCCCGCAGTTCCCTGCCCTCCGTCTTTTCACTTACCTACCAAAAAGCGGTACCGGAACGCAGGCTGCCCTGCAAGGTTTGAACAGGAAAGCAGTGGGCTGATTTTCCCTCTAGTTGCCCACAGCAACCAGACGTAAACTAGCCTTCGGTTCACTACGTTGGTTCGGAGTCCCCATGCTTTGGAAGGTTCTCGTCCGGTTCCTGAAGCCGCACCAGCGGTTGCTGGTAGCCGTCGTCGTTTTTCAATTGGCGCAATCCATCGCGTCCCTTTACCTGCCTACGCTCAACGCCGACATCATCGATAACGGCGTCGCTGCCGGCGATACCGATTACATCCTGCGCATGGGTGGCCTCATGCTGCTGATCACGCTGTTGCAGATCGCGTGTGCCGTGGTGGCCGTGTACTTCGGCGCGAAGGCAGCCATGGGAATGGGCCGTGACCTACGGGACGCCATCTTTGCCAGGGTGGGGGAGTTCTCAGAGCAGGAGGTCACCAAATTCGGGGCGCCATCCTTGATCACACGGTCCACCAACGATGTCCAGCAGGTTCAGCAACTGGTCCTCATGTCCTGCACGCTCATGGTTGCGGCGCCCATGCTGAGCATCGGCGGCGTGATCATGGCGGTGCGGCAGGACGCCCAACTGTCCTGGCTGATCGCGGTATGTGTTCCGGTATTGCTGGTGGCCGTCGGGTTGATCGTGACACGGATGGTGCCGCTGTTCCGCAAAATGCAGGTTCGCATCGACGCCGTCAACCGCGTCCTGCGCGAGCAACTGACTGGCATCCGCGTGGTCCGGGCGTTCGTGCGTGAAGACATGGAGACCTCCCGGTTCGGCAGGGCGAACGACGACGTCACTGACGTCGCGCTGCGGGCCGGCCGTTTGATGGCGCTCATGTTTCCTGTGGTCATGTTGGTGATGAACATTTCCAGTGTTGCGGTGATCTGGTTCGGCTCGTTCCGGATTGAGGACGGTTCCATGCAGGTAGGCACGCTGATTGCTTTCCTCAGCTACCTCATGCAGATCCTCATGTCCGTCATGATGGCCACGTTCATGGCCGTGATGATCCCGCGCGCGTCCGTTTCTGCCGACAGGATCGGGGAGGTGCTGGAGACCGCCTCAAGTGTCCAGCCGCCGTCGAATCCTGTTACCGGCGGTATCCGCCGTGGAGAACTGGAAATGCGCGACGTCGGATTCGCCTACCCGGGTGCCGAGCAGCCCGTGCTCAGCGGCGTCACCTTCACCGCCCTGGCCGGCCAGACCACAGCAATCATCGGCAGCACGGGCGCCGGGAAGACCACCTTGGTGAACCTCATGCCGCGGCTGTTTGACGCCACCGCTGGAGCGGTACGGATGGACGGCGTGGACATCCGGGATCTGCATCCGGACCTTTTGTGGGGGCACATCGGCCTGGTACCGCAGCGGCCGTATCTGTTCTCAGGCACCGTCCGCAGCAACCTTCAATACGGCAAACCTGACGCCAGCGACGACGAACTATGGCAGGCCCTTTCAGTGGCCCAGGCGCGGGACTTTGTTGAAGAGATGGAAGGTGGATTGGATGCGCCCATCTCGCAGGGCGGCACCAACGTTTCCGGCGGGCAGCGGCAACGCCTGGCCATTGCCCGGGCACTGGTGAAACAGCCGGAGCTCTACATTTTCGACGATTCGTTCTCCTCGCTGGACACCGCTACCGACGCCCGCCTGCGGCAGGCCCTTAAACACCACACCAACGGCGCCACGCTGGTGATCATCGCCCAGCGCGTCTCCAGCATCGCGGACGCGGACCAGATATTGGTGCTCGACGACGGCAGGATCGTTGGGCAGGGAACGCATGATGAGTTGTTGGAGAGTTCCGAAACGTACAGGGAAATCGTGTCCTCCCAGCTGGCGGCGGAGGAGGCGGCATGAGCGCCATGACAGCTGGTCAACGCGGGCCACAGCGGCCACCGATGGGGCCTGGACGTGGCGGTCCGTTCGCTGGCATGAGCATTCCGGCGGAGAAAGCCTCCAACTTCGGTGCCTCGGCCCGGCGGCTGCTGGGCACCTTGCGGCCTGAGCGGTTCTGGCTGACGCTGGTCCTGGTTTTCGCGGTGGTCAGTGTGACTTTGTCGGTGATCGGGCCCAGGCTGCTCGGCGAGGGAACCAACCTCATCTTCGCCGGCGTCGTGTCCAAACAACTGCCCGCAGGGGTTTCCAAAGCCCAAGTGATCGCTGGCCTGCGCGCCTCCGGCGAGAACAACAAGGCCGACATGCTGAGCGCCATGGACCTGACACCCGGCATCGGAATCGACTTCGGTGCACTGTCCTCCGTGTTGCTCTGGGTGCTGGCGCTGTATGTCCTGGCCTCAGCGTTCGGTTGGATGCAGGCGTACGTGCTCAACGGCGTCGTGCAGCGGACCGTGTATCGCCTTCGTGAGCGGATCGAAGCGAAGATCCATAGGCTTCCGCTGCGCTATTTCGACTCCATCCAGCGCGGCGAGCTGCTCAGCCGGGTGACCAACGACGTCGACAACATCTCCCAAAGCCTCCAGCAATCCATCAGCCAGGTGGTGTCCTCCCTGCTGACCGTGCTGGGCGTGCTGGTGATGATGTTCCTGCTCTCACCGTTGCTGGCCGTCATCGCGTTGGTGACCATCCCGCTCACCCTGGGAACCACGGTAGTGATCGCCAAGCGCTCGCAGAAACTGTTCGTCGCACAATGGAAAAACACCGGCGAACTCAACGGGCAGATTGAGGAAACGTACACCGGTCACGCACTCGTGAAGGTCTTCGGCCGGCAAAACGAAGTCCAGGAGAAATTCCGGGCCAAGAACCGCGAGCTGTACCAGGCAAGCTTCGGAGCGCAATTCGTGAGTGGCCTGATCATGCCGGCCATGACGTTCATCGGAAACCTGGTGTACGTGGGTATTGCCGTGGTGGGCGGTCTGCAGGTGGCCTCGGGCGCAATGCAGTTGGGTGACGTGCAGGCCTTCATCCAATACTCACGGCAGTTCACCATGCCGTTGGCGCAACTCGGATCCATGGCCAACATGCTCCAATCCGGCGTTGCCTCGGCGGAACGCGTGTTCGACCTGCTGGATGAGGAAGAGGAATCCCCGGAACCTGATTCCGCTGAGTCCAGGGGCACAGCGCGTGGACGGCTCGTGTTTGAGAATGTGTCCTTCCGGTACCTGCCCGACAAGCCACTCATCACGGACCTCAGCCTGGTGGCAGAGCCCGGCCAAAGCATTGCCATCGTTGGACCAACCGGTGCCGGCAAGACCACCCTGGTGAACCTCATGATGCGTTTCTACGAACTGGACGCAGGACGCATAACCCTCGACAGCGTGGACATCGCCTCCATGTCCCGGCAGGAACTGCGCTCGCGGATGGGCATGGTCCTGCAGGATACGTGGCTCTTCGGCGGGACTATCCGCGACAACATCGCCTATGGCCGGCCCACAGCGTCCGAACCCGAGATCCTTGAAGCTGCCCAGGCCACCTACGTGGACCGGTTCGTCCGTTCCCTTCCCGAGGGCTACGACACAGTGCTCGACGACGAAGGCGGCAACGTCTCCGCCGGCGAGAAGCAGCTCCTCACGATCGCCCGCGCCTTCTTGTCCCGTCCATCGGTCCTGATCCTCGATGAAGCCACCAGCTCGGTGGATACCCGTACCGAGGTTCTGGTGCAGAAAGCCATGAACGCGCTGCGCTCGGACCGGACCAGCTTTGTCATCGCGCACCGGCTCTCCACCATCCGCGACGCCGATCTCATCCTGGTGATGGAATCCGGGCAGATCGTGGAACAGGGGACCCATTCTGAGTTGCTTGCTACGGGCGGGGCGTACTCACGGCTCTATGAGGCGCAGTTTGCGGCGCCAGCGGCTGAAGAGGTGTGAGCCTTCGGTTTTGGGAAGCCGTGGAAATTAGGGAAGCCGGGAGGGCCGGAGCACCGTTGCCTCTCCTGCCCGGGAAGGGTTCAACGGCACAGGACTCACCAACACAGCCGGACCTCTGTGGAGTAATCCTCCGGAGATCACCTGGCAGCGAACCCCACCCCTGCCGCGCATCGCCCTGTGTGCCCCCGGTGCCAGCATCTGGTCCATCCAAGCGCAAGGGTGTGCTGGCCTCCCTGCCTTCAGCCGCACGGAATCCCCGCCGGATTCCAGAGTGAATTCATGGCCCAGCAAGGGAGCCAGCTCGGCCCCGCGAAGCACCACGTTTCGCCGGGTCATCAATGGGTCGAGTGGCCCGGCGCCCAGCTCGGAGGCAATCGCCTCGAGCGCCTCCATCGCGAACAGGGTCACCGCCGCATCCATGTGCGCGGCTTTGCCGAAGAACCTGTCACCCACGATGCCCTTGCCGGCAACAAGCTCGGCCCGCTCAGCGTCCGTCGTCGGAACATCCGCGGCGCCTTCTCGGGCGCGGCCAAAATAGGCGTGCGCTGGCGACACCAAAAGGTGCAGCACCTCGACGTCGTACCTGTACTCAGCGGTCATCATTCAACGCTAATGCCTTCAGGCTCGGAACGGCAGCGCCCTATGCCGTACGCCACAGCGCCGGCGCCGCCCCTGAAGATACAGTGGCACGGTGAACTTTGCCGTGGCCCCTGATGGCGCTCAACTCGCCTGGACCTCCGAAGGCGACGGCGAACCAATGCTGTTGATTGCCGGCCAAGCGACCGCCATGGACGGTTGGGGCCCGACGGCGGAGCTCCTGTCCCGCTCTCACCGCGTCATCCGCTTCGATCACCGGGGCATAGGCCGCAGCAGCAAGGGTGAGGCCGGCCGTTACACCACGAGGCTGATGGCCGCAGATGCAGCCGAGGTCCTCAAAGCTGCGGGCGTTGATTTAGCACACGTGTACGGTCACTCCATGGGTGGACGGGTAGCGCAGTGGTTTGCCATCGACTACCCGGAGAAAGTCCGAACGCTGGTCTTGGCCGCCACCAGCGGAGGAAGGTGGCCAGGTGAGGGTACGGACCCCGACAAGGCTGCCATGCAGGCACTGGTCAGCGGGGAGAAGGACCGCTTGGTACCGCTCTTTTTTGATGAGGACTGGGCGCGCAACAATCCGGAGGCCGTTCACACCTTCTTCTCCTCCCACGCTTCAGCCTGGGCCAAGGCACGTCATTTCAAGGCCAGTCGTGAGCACGATGCATGGAGCCGGCTAGGCGATATCAAAGCCCCGACTCTGATAATTCATGGCACCGAGGACGCGCTCACCCCGTTACGCAACGCTGCGCTCCTGCGCGAGCACATCTGCCGTTCGGTATTGGTAAGGGTTCCCGGGGCGGGTCATGGCCTGCACCTTGACCACCCGGAGACCATTGACTGGATTCGGCAATTTGTTACCAAAAAGGGCGCCTAGTTCCTGCTGGCTGGCCGGCTCTAAAGGGCTTTCCCGCCAAGGTGCCGGACCAAAGCGTCCACAATGGGCAGTTGCCCCTTGACGAGCTTGCTCCGGGCTGTGGCTTGTTCAAACCACCGGGCGTCGTCTATCTCCGGAAATTCCTTGATAGAGCCGGAACCCTTGGGCCACTCCATGGGAAAGGTGTTGCTGACGATCTCATCGGGCTGGAAGGAATCCGCTTCTGCTGCGAAGGCAGTGATGAGTTTGCCGGAGGGCTGTTTGAAAACCCCCAATAGCTCGTAGTCGCCTGGTGGCGGTGGAGTCCCAATTTCCTCGGTGAATTCGCGACGGGCAGCAATCAGCGGGTCTTCGTCCTCAAGGAATTCACCCTTGGGAATTGACCACGCGTGTTCGTCCTTATGCGCCCAAAAAGGTCCACCCATGTGGGCAATCCAAAGCTCCAACTCTCCAGTGGAACCTTGTCGGTAAAGCAGGATTCCAGCGCTGCGAATCGTGATGTGGCCTCCCGACGTCGTGATTTGAACGCGAAATGAACGGACAAAGCCAAGATTACTCCCGGCCACGCTGCGGTTATCCAATTGATGGCATATCGCCCATTTTGGTTCTTCAATTCCCTTCCTAAGGACCCACGACTACTTGATAATCGAGGAACTGCACGTTCCTCGTGGGGGTGGAACGTCTTTGCGGTCGCCGGTTTTTGCCGACGACGAGTCTGGGCGCATCAATGGAGGACACGGCTATGGCATGGTCAGTAGGGCTCATTCCGCATGGGCGAATAAAAGCAGCAGGTTTGGCCGTCGCGCTGGCGGTGGGCTTATCAATGCTTGCTGGAACAGGCCCATCACACGCGGCCGATACAACCCCCATGGCTGAGGATCCTGGCCCTGTGGGCAGCTTCGCCTGGAAGGGGTTGAACTGGCAGAAGCGTTTCTGGGGTGGGGCCCCGATGTACAACGCGAGTTGGGACGCCAACAACGTGAGCAACCCGGACGCCAACGGGTACGTCAAACTGTCCATCACCAACCCAACCGGCTCGGCTCCCAAGGGTGCAGAGTTCCAGTCCACGCGTGAGGGGTTCGGCTACGGAACGTACAGCACCACTGTGGAAAAGGACGTGAGCGCGCTCCAGAAGGAGGTGGTCTGGGGTTGCCTCTTCACCTATGATCCCGCGGCCGAACCTGGCTACACCGAGATCGACCTCTGCGAGGCGTCCGCTTGGGGAGGCGGAGCTGCCTATGGCCAGAACTGGCCTGTCACCCAAGGCCACGGCTATTGGTTTGATGCCACACTGCCACCTGGGCAGGGCAACAACACGGTCACGTTCGATGTCACCAATGCCCCGATCCTCACCCACAGGATGGTCTGGGAACCAGGCAAGCTCACCTTCGAGACGTTTGCCGGGGAAGGCTACGGGGGAACGTTGCTGAAGCGAACGGTCCTGCAAGGCTCCACCGTTCCACTTCCGGCCAACGAACAGATCCACTTCAACCTGTGGGTTACCGGAGGTGGTGGCGGTGATGCTGCCCATGTGGCGCCTGAATCCGTGACCATTCGTGATTTCTCGTTTGTTCCAGGGATCCCGTTGACGGCCCCAACACCTACGATCTCCGGAACGGCGGCAGTTGGGTCAACGCTGACTGCCAATCCAGGGGCGTGGACCACCGGAACTGCGTTGACCTATCAGTGGTCCAAGAACGGCACGGCCATCGCTGGTGCAACAGCGCCCACCCGTGTCCTTACAGCCGCGGATCAAGGTGCCACCTTGACCGTCCGGGTTACGGGCACGAAGGCGGGCTACGCAACTACCACCAAGGAATCGGCGCCCACGGCTGCCGTGGTGGCCGGTACGCTGCTGGCACCCACTCCCACCGTCACGGGGACGCTCACCGTTGGCTCCACGCTGACGGCCAACCCGGGAACGTGGACCTCGGGAACCACACTGACGTACCAGTGGTACCGCTCCGGTGTGGCGATCACAGGGGCAACAGCCAAGACCTACGTTCTTGTGGGGGCCGACCAAGGAGCCACCATGCGAGTGAGGGTTACAGGAACGAAGGCCGGGTACACCACGGTATCCAAGTATTCCGCCAACACGGCACTCGTAAGTTAAGGAACGGCCGGGGTTAAACAACAAACCCGCGGTTGTGTCGCGCTGGGGGCGTGATCCGACACAACTGCGGGTTTGCTGGTCTTGCTGGTTTCTCTTTACGCGCTAGTTTCTCTGCGCGCGGACCGGGACGATCCTCTTGATGGCCAGGCCAAGGGCCAGCATGGCGAAAGCGGCCAGTGCGAACCAGAAGAGGTCCCCGGCGCCGGTCATGGCAAGAGTGCCGGAACCGGCTCCTCCTGCAATTGCTGCGCCTGCGGATCCTGCTGGGTTGTTGTACATGAGTCGTTTACCAAACTTTCTTTCTGTTGAGTGCGGCGTCCAGGTAGGCCTTGGCATGGACTGCCTGGAGGAAAACGTCGATGACGGTTTCGTACATGGTTGCGGCAAGCAACATGTACCTCCAGCCCCGGAAACGCAGAGTTACTATGCGTTCCAGGACGAAGATGCAGGTGACGGCGAGCCAGAATGGGTGGAGATTCAGTCCCATTCCAGTGGTCAGGGCAAAAACGATGGACCCGAGATATGCCAGGGTCACCAGGACGCCGAGCATGGAGAGGAACTGGCGCCCCCAGTAGGCCCTGGTCACTTTGGTCCACCCGTACTGCACGCAGTTCTCCACGGCTCCGCGCTTCCAGCGGAGCCGCTGCGACCATAGTTCCCGCCACGTCGGCATGACTTCGGTGACCAGCGTGCAGTTTGATGGTGAAGCTATGCGGTATCCGAGGGTGAGGAGTGCGAAGGACAGTTCGTTGTCTTCGGTCAGCACCGAGGTATCGTAGACGCCACCCTCGCCGTTTCCGGGAGGAAGCGTACCGTTCAACCGTGCTGCGACGACGTCCCCAAGGGTCTTAATGCGGAATAGCGCCGCAGTCCCGGTGACTACCAGGCATCTGCCGTGGAGGCGCTTCACATCCCTGGCGTAGCGGGCATACTCGTTTCGCTGAAGGTGTCCTACGAATCCGCCTCCGGGTCCACCGCTGAACACTCCGCCCACGGCGCCCAGCAGTTCGTCCTTGAGGAGGTTGTTGGTGGCATTCTCGATGAAGTCCGGGGCGAGCTGCGAATCGGCGTCCTGCACCAGAACCAGGTCTTCGGGATCGGCTCCGGGAAGAAACTGCCCCAGGGCGAAGTTCAGGGCACCGGCCTTCTTATCCTTGTTGCCGACCGTGTGGAAGACTTCGACGCCTTGGGCCAAAGCGAGATCTTCAGTGTCGTCAGTGCAGTTATCGGCCACCACGATCACGCGATCAGGGCGGCGGGTCTGGTTGTTCAGCGAGATAAGGGTTTCGGTAATGCCTGCGGATTCGTTGTGTGCCGGGACCAGGACCGTGACCACACCACCAGGGGCACGGTGGGATCCTCGTGGTGCAGGAGTTGTCGCTGAATTGACGCCCCGATGCATGCTGGGATCCCTCCGTTCGAAACTAGAAGTGGTGTTTCACTTAGAGTTCCAACGCAAGCGCAAGAAACCTGCCCGCAAAGCATCAAGGAAGTCTCAAGGTTTGATCAGGAGTTCCCTGATGGCGCCTCAGGATGCAGAAAACGCAAGAGGACGACGCCGGGAGGTCCCGGCGTCGTCCTCTTGTGGTTAGCCTGAGCTGCTTAGCGGCTCAGGCTGACGGTGAAGGTTTTCGGTCCGCTGAGCGTTACTGCAATGCCGCAGTTTTCTGCAGCGGCGCGAGGGGAAAGATCCCGGATGGCGGCGTCGATGGTGTGGTCGATTGCCGACTTGTCCCAGATTTTCAGCGTGATGGAGTCAGTATGTGTCGTCATTGTCAGTACTTTCACTCAGGCCGTTAACAGCCCCAAGCTTCTTCGCAGGGGCCGCATCCTCGTCGGTGAGGATTGCTGATTCAGCTTGTATGGGAACGAATTCCCTCATTCATGGTTCATGCTGCCTACCGCGATTGACAAGCTGATCCGGCCAAGTGTGACCGATTACACGTTGGACGTTACTCCGTGTAACCCGTGCTGATGCTTTGCTCGCGCCAACGATCCACCTCGGCGCGCTGGGCTTCCTCCACCGCACCGTATGCGTAAACGGCATCGGCACCCAGCAGCAGGAAGGCGGGCGTCTCAGCTGCTTCGACGGCGGCGATGATCACCTCTGCTGCTTTGTCCGGGTCGCCGGGCTGGGTGCCGTGGACGGTGTCATTTTCCTTGCGACGTTTACCGGCCGTCTCGGCGTAGTCCTCAATTGCCTGCGCCGACTGGGTGAGCGAACGCCCGGCAAAGTCGGTCCGGAACGCCCCGGGCTCCACCACTGTCACGGAGATCCCCAGAGGCTTCAGTTCTTTCTGCAACGAACCGGACAGGCCCTCCAACGCAGCCTTCGACGCTGAGTAGTAGCCCGAACCGGGCGGGCAGATCCGGGCGCCGATGGAGGAAATATTCACGATCGCACCGGATCGGCGGGAGCGCATTCCAGGCAGGACAGCCTTGATCATGGCGACCGGACCAAAAACGTTGGTGTCGAACAGCGCCCGGACGTCGCCGTCGTCGCCTTCTTCAATGGCTGCGCGGTAACCGTAACCGGCATTGTTGACCAGAACGTCCACCGCGCCAAACCGGTCCTCGGCCTGCTTCACGGCGGCTTCTACCTGCGACTGCTCGGTGACATCGAGCGCTACGGCCAGGGCCGTCGTCGGAAATTCAGCGGTCAACTCCTGCAGCTTGGAGACGTCGCGGGCGGTGACGACGGCGTTATCGCCCCCTGCGAGCACGGCTTGGGCCAGCGCGCGGCCGAGTCCGGTGGAGCAGCCAGTGATGAGCCAGGTATTCATGATGTTCCTTTCATGGGTGGACCACTCCATTGGAACGCTACCCCTTGCTGCTGTGGGAGTACCGCTCGACCAAAGAAGGTCAGGAACCAAGGGCTCTGGGCAGTCAACTTCTGTCAAACTCTTGACTGACCTGTTTTGCCGCTGGTAAACCTTGAGGCGGAAAGCGTTTTCTCACCCCAAACTCAATGAGAAAGCCACGCGCTTTGCCATTGAGTGAAACGTTCCAAATTGGAAGGCGGCAGATCCCCTGCCGCCCAGCATCAAAGGAGATGTTCTTTGGTTTACCCCATGAAGTGTTCCTTTCGCAGTGCCAGCGGCCGTACGCTCAGGGCGGTCCCCTTGGCGGCCTCGGCTTCCCTGGCGGCGGCAGCCATCGCGCTGACGGGTCTTCCGCTGGCTCAGGCAGCTCCAGCCCAGGCCGACCTGTCACAGCAAACCGGCCTTCCCGCCGTCGTGCCTGCCGAAAAGGCCGCCCCGACACTCAAGCGTCAGGTCGAAAACCTGGACCGCGCACCTGTCGCTGTCTTGACGGACCAGGGCGTCACCCTGAGCTGGCGCATGCTCGGCCTGGACCAGGACAGCATCGGTTTCCAGGTGCTGCGCGACGGCGTCAGCATCACCGACGAGCCCATCCGCAATGCCACGATGTTCGTGGACCCGGACGGAACGGCGGAATCCAGTTACGTCATTAAGACAGTTGGAGATGGCCAGGGGCAGGACAAATTGACCGAGTCGGTCAAGCCGCTGGCGCAGAACTACCTGGCCATCAAACTCGATAAGCCCGCCGACGGTGTGACCCCGGACGGCAAGGCCTACACCTACTCGGCCAACGATGCGACGGTGGCCGACCTCGATGGCGAGGGCAAGTATGAGGTCATTCAGACGTGGGCGCCGTCCAACGCCAAGGACAACTCACAGTCCGGCTACACGGGCAACGTTTACGTCGATGCCTACAAGCTGGACGGCACCAAGCTGTGGCGCATCGACCTCGGACGGAACATCCGCGCCGGTGCTCATTACACCCAGGTTTTGGCGTACGACTTCGACGGCGATGGCAAGTCCGAGGTCTCGTTCAAGACGGCAGACGGCACCCGCGACGCGGCGGGCACGGTGATCGGAAACGCCGACGCCGACTTCCGCAACAGCGCCGGTTATGTCCTGTCCGGTCCGGAATTCCTGACAGTCTTCAAGGGCGAAACCGGAACCATCATGGATACCGTTGCGTACGCGCCCGAGCGCGGTACCGTCTCCAGCTGGGGCGACAACTACGGCAACCGCGTGGACCGGTTCCTTGCTGGCGTGGCTTACCTCGACGGCGAACACCCCTCCATGATGTTCAGCCGGGGCTACTACACCCGCACTGTCCTGGTGACGTACGACTTCGTGGACGGGAAGCTTGTAAAACGGTGGACGTTCGATTCCAACTTGGCCGGTGACGAGTACAAGGGGCAGGGCAACCATAACCTCTCCGTCGCTGACGTGGACCAGGATGGCAAGGACGAGTTCGTCTTTGGCTCCATGACCATCGATGACAACGGCCAGGCGCTCTACAACACGAAGTTGGGCCACGGCGACGCGATTCATACCAGCGACCTTGATCCATCCCGGCCCGGCCTTGAAACCTTCGCTGTCCACGAAAGCATGAGCCAGAGCGGAAACAGGGGCGCCACTTTCCGGGACGCTGCTACAGGTGAGGTCCTCTGGAGCATCCCGGCCATCAAGGACACAGGGCGCGGAGCTGCAGGGGACATTGATCCCCGGTACGCCGGCGCTGAAGGTTGGGCCGTCGGCGGCAGCGCTGCCTGGGATTCGCCCGTGGGCCAGCTAATGTCCGCCAAGGGAGAGCTGATCGCGGAGAAGATTCCAGCCGCGAACTTCCTGGCCTGGTGGGATGGCGATCTCCTGCGCGGGATTGTGGACCACGACTACGACGCAACGGTATCCCGTGGCGTACCCACCATCTCAAAGTGGAATTGGGAAACTGAGCAGAGTGACCGGCTCCTGACGGCCGACGGGGCCCGCAGCAACAACACCACCAAGGGAAACCCGTCCATCCAGGCCGACATCCTGGGGGACTGGCGTGAAGAGATTGCCTGGCCGTCCGCGGACAGCACCGAGCTGCGCATCTACACCACCACGGCTCCCACCGAGGTCCGGCTGCGGACCCTGATGCACGACACCGTGTACCGCACTGCCGTCGCCCGAGAGAACGTGGCCTACAACCAGCCGCCGCACCCGAGCTTCTACATCGGCGAGGGTATGCAGACTCCGGCGATGCCCGCCGTCGTCTATGTCGGCCAGAAGTAACGGCGCCGATTAACAGGAACGCCGCCTAAACAGCAGTGCCGCCCGGATCGTGGTGATCCGGGCGGCACTGGTTGTTTGTTTCGTGCGGGTGGCCTCTACCGCTGGCCGGGCAGCCCACCCATCGGTGGGATGTAGCCCGGGCCGAAGCCGTTGTCGTCCTTCCGTTCCTCGGCGCTGCGCGTATCGCTGTCCGCTGTCTCGTCGGAATCGCCGTCCAGATCTGCCAGGCCATTGGTCTGATCGAAGGCGTGCGTGATGGGATCTACGATCGGGACGTCGCCGGGTGTATCAGTGCCAGCGCCGGTTGTGGGTCCTGTTGCGGCCCCGGTTGCCGCGCTGGTGCTGGCCGCTGTGCCTGTGGCCCCCGTTGTAGTCGAAGTCCCCGTGGTGCCCATATCAGCATCCGGTTCCGGTGCTTTCTTCTCGATGTACTCCTTGAACTTCTTCAAGTCCGACTCCGCCTGCCTTTCAACCACATGCAGTTTGTCGCCGAGGAATTCAAGGACGCCGTGAGGCTCGTATTCGAGTGAGAGATGCAAGGACGTCTGGCTTGGCCCGGCTTCCTTGAAGTCCACCCAGCCGGCATTCTTGGCACCTTCGACGGCGGCCCATGCCACAGCACGGTCCACGTCCTGCTGAACGATCTTTGCTTCCCAGCGGCGATGGACGCCAGCGATTTCGGCTACCCATTCCAGGCGGTCATCGCTCAGCCGCGTCACGCGTTCCACTCCACCCATGAAGCGGGGGAATTCCTCGAACTGCGTCCACTGTCTGTATGCCGTACTCACCGGAACGTTGACCATGATGGTTTTGTTGACTTTCGTGGTCACAATGTCCTCCTCTGACTCGCTACCGATATTGTCAGCACACTTACAATATCGAGCTTTGAGCGTGGTAACCAGAGGTTCCCAATACCTGCCGGAGTGCTACGAGATCACCCGACCGTTCTGGATCAGGAACTCCAAATGTTCCGAGATGTCTGCCAGTACCGCGATGTCCGACACAGGGTCGGCGCCCAACACCAGCATGTCCGCGTCCGCGCCAGGCGCGATCACGCCTAGTTCACCTTCGCGGTCAAGCAGCAGGGCCGCCGTCGTGGTTGCTGAGCGGATGGCGTCGATGGCTGGTTGAACCTTGCCGAGCAACCTGAACTGCTCGTTCTGATGGCGGTGCATGCCGCCCAGGAGGTCCGAGCCGAATGCCATTTTCACGCCGGCTTCATGTGCTCGGGAGATGGCTTCCAGTCCGCTGGTTAATACTGAATCCACCTTGGCCCACATCTCCTCGGTGAGCCCGAATTCCTTTCCCTCTTCCTTAAGCGCCCAGTAGGTGACGAGCGTGGGAACCAGGAAGGCGTCCTTCTCGATGAAGAGCTTGAGGCTCTCGTCGTCGAGGAGGTTTCCGTGTTCGATCGAGCGGACGCCGGCTTCGAGTGCGCGGTTGATGGCGCGGGCCGTGTAGGCGTGGGCGGCGACGTAGCGGTTGGCGGCTTCGGCTTCTTCCACTGCGGCACGCATTTCTTCCATGGAGTACTGAGTGGAATCGATGCGGTCCGTGGGGGAGGAGACTCCACCGGACGCCATGATCTTGATGTGGTGGGCGCCCTTGCGGATCTCGTCGCGAGCGGCTGCCCGGACTGCGTCAACGCCGTCGGCCACGCGACCGATTCCGCAACACCCGCGGCCATTGGGATCGTGGTCTTCGCCGGGAAGCCGCATGTCGCCGTGTCCGCCGGTCTGGCTCAGGGCGTGGCCGCAGAAGTGGATCTTCGGACCCTCGAGCAGTCCTTCCTGCTGAGCCATCGCCAGGCCAAAATCGGCGCCGGATAGGTCCCGGACGGTGGTGAAACCGCGGCGCAGCATCTGTCCCATGATCCGGGCCGTCTGTGCGTACACATACGATGCCGGTGTCCAGGTCAGCGAGCGGAAGTCAGCGCTGGACGCAACCACGTGGACGTGCGCGTCAATGAGCCCCGGGATGACAAACTTTCCGGTTCCATCAATCACGCGGGCGCCGGAAGGCGTCTCGGCGTCGGGGCTGACGCTGCTGATCTTCCCCTCAACACTCACGACGTCGGCTGTGGAGTACGTGCCTGTCTGGACATCAAGGACGCTTGCGTTGCGAATGACAAGGGCGGGCGCCTGCTGGTCGGTGGCTTCGGTTTCTGGGGTGGTACTCATTTAGACGGTGTCCTTCCCGGGGACTTCGGTGGCTGCGGGGACTTCGGTGGGGTGGGCTGCAAAGGCCTCAACGAGGTCAGCAAGGTTACGGTTGACGACCTCGACGGCGGTTTCCACACTTTGCGGTGTATACCGGCCTTCTGCGTCCAACATGGCGAGGACACCCACCACGTTGCCGTCGGGGCCGAGGACGGGAACGTTGATGACCGCACCACAGCCGAGTTGTTGGATGAGTCCGGAGTCCGTGAAAACTTCCCGGAGGCCCCTAAGATCCGGGGCGAGGAAGGGCTTCTTGTCGTCGATAACCGTTCCCAGCCACCCTGGCGAGATCTCCACGGTTTTCTCGGCGCCCACTGGATACTCGTCGGGATGGCTTGTGAAAAGGCGCCGGAGGCCGGATCGCTGCGGGACCCATTGGAGGGCGGTGAAGAGAATGACGCCCGGATCCTGGCGCATGGCGTCGAATGTTTGCCGAAATACTGCGTCCGTTGCCAGGAAACTCATTGCTGTCCCTTTCCTGCCGGAGCCGGATCATGTTCAGCACGCGCGTTGATGTCCTCCAAAGACTTGCCCGCGGTCGAGGCTCCGAAGATCACGACGCCCAGCACTCCGATGGTCAACACCACCGTGGTCATGGTGAACACCCCGCCGAAACCGAGGGCCACTGAGAAGATGCCGATGATGGATGGTGCGAGGATGCTGCCGATGCGACCAACGGCGCTGGCCAGGCCAACGCCAGTGGCTCGCATCCAGGTGGGGAAGAGCTCCGGAGTGTAGGCGTAAACACCGGCATACGTACCGTTCAGGAAGAAGGATAACGTTGCGGCGGCCACCAGGATCATGCCGGAATCATTGGACTGGCTCAGCCAGAACGCGCTGAGGGCTGATCCTGCCAGATACAGGGCGATGGTGTTCTTGCGGTCGATCCGGTCGCACAGCCATGCTGCCGAGAAGTAGCCCGGAATCTGCGCCAGGTAAATGATGATCGAGTATTCAAAGCTCTTGGTTACAGTGATGCCGCGGCCCACCAGCAGCGTGGGAATCCACGAGAAGAAGCCGTAATAGGAGAAGGTGATCACGAACCAGATCAGCCAGATGACGGCCGTCCGACGGCGCATGGCCTTTGACCACATGAACTTCAGGGCGTTCCAGATGCTGATCTTCTGCTCATGCTTGGCGATCTCCTCCTGGGCCGGAGGCAAGGAAGCGAGGTCTTTGCCGGTGGCCTTGACGACGCTCTGTTCAAAGCGCTCCACCACCTCTGTTGCTTCGGCTACGCGGCCACGGCTGATAAGGAAGCGCGGCGATTCAGGCAGGCTGCGGCGCCACCACAGCAGGAGAAGGATAGGTATGGCCGTGACAACCTGGGCCCAGCGCCAACCGTCCTCGCCCATCGGCACGATGAACCGGCCAATCAACGCAGCGCCCACGAAGCCGAAGGAGAAGAAGCCGGCAAGGGTTCCAATGAACCAACCGCGACGCTTCGGGGGAATGAACTCTGACAGGAACGGAGCGATGATGACGCTCTCTGCGCCTGCCCCCAATCCTGCAAAGATCCGTGCAATCAGGAAGACCTCGAAGCTGGGAGCCATGGCTGCAACCACTGACATCAGGCAGTAGAAGGCGAGTGCCCACAACATGACCTTCTTACGGCCAAATCGATCGCCCATCCATCCCGAGAGGATCGCGCCGAAGAAGAAGCCCAACGGGGCGGCCGAACCTACCAGGCCGAGGCTGGCATTGCTGAGGCCCCACAATTCCTGGATTCGAGGGAGCAGGAACGCGACCACGGCGCCGTCCATGCCGTCGAATGAGTAGCCGAGGCCTCCGATGAGGAGAAGCTTGTAGTGTGGTCGACTGAGAGCCAGACGATCCAGGCGTGCTGTGAGAGACATGGTGATTCCTGCCAAAGTGGGCCAAGTTGTACATTTTTAGGAATATGCACAAGTCTGTGCAGATGCGATGTATCGAAGGTACGGCGAAAGTGTGAGGTAGGTCAATAGGTGGAAGAAGATTTCGACTCGTCAACGTTGACCGAGTGGCTCGATAGCCGTGTCCAGGGCCGGAAGCTTGCAGCACGCCAGATGCAGGTGGTTGGAATCCTGCGCTCGCAGCCGCGCCTTGCCTCCTACGGGTCTGTGAGTGACATTGCTGCAGCAGCCGCTTCGAACGCCTCCACGGTGACAAGAACCGCTCAAACACTGGGGTTCAAGGGCTGGGCAGACTTCCAGTTCGAGCTCAGGTCACGCTTCCTGGCATCGCTGAGCGCAGTGGAAGTTGCCGCTGAGCACAACGGGCACATCAGTAGTCCTGCACAGGCTGCGGTCTCCACGGATCGCGCGAATTTGGTCCATTTTGAACGGACGTTGGACGCAGATGCAATCCACCAGATTGCGAAGGCCATCGCCAGCGCGCGGCAAACCTTCATTGTGGCGGCAGGAAGCTACGCCATCCCGGGCAAGGCCTTGGAGCACAACGCAATCATCGCCGGCTACAACGTCCGACTCCTCGATGCCGACGTCGCTGCCCTGACAAATGCCATCGCGCGGTTGGGTGCCGAGGACCTCGTCATCGCCATTAGCCTTTGGAGGGTTTACGACAGCACCATTCGCGCCGTCGATATTGCCCACAACATAGGGGCGCCGATCGTTTCCATCACTGACAGCGCCGGCTCACCTGTGGCCGTGCACGCCCAGCACCGGATCGTCGTGCCCACCGAAGGTGCCGGCTTCTTCCCGTCCCTGACAGGTGCGGTGGCCGCGGTCCAGGCGATCGCCGTCGAACTTGCCTCCCTGGACCGCGAACGCTCGAACCAGAACATCGCTGCCTCCGAGCGCACATGGGACCAGATGCGGATCATGCATCCGCGGTCGAGCTCCTAAGGCCGGGCTTCCTGACCTGGTTTGCGGGGTGATCATCGCCCGCTTGCGGCGGTAACGCGGGTTATAAACCACAGGACTTACGACGCCGGGACCTCCTCCCCGGGCAACGCACTTCCGATGAGGGCCAGGTTCTGGATGACGGCCAGGCCGAACTGGGCGGTGTCGTTGGTGGAAACAGTGGGGGCCTCGTCCACTGGTTGAAGGACATGCGGCGGGAGGATCTTTTTCAAGGTGAAGGCTTCGGCATGGTTCAGGTTCTCCCCGCCTTGGGCAAAGCTCTCCCACGCCAGCTCCGCCAAGTCCGGTGCCCCCAATCGGGCTGCGGCGTAGGCCGTGAGCCGGCTGTGCGCCTGTGTCAAGTAGATGCCTGTCAAGGGCTGCCCCACTTCGGCGGCTTGCTCCTCCGGTGAAGCCAGGAACAGCCGGCAGTATTGCATCCAGGCTTTCTCGAATGAAGCATCCGGCACCAGGCTGATCAGTTCGCTGCAGATTTCCACCAAACCGAACACGGCACTCAGGTGCGAGACGCTGATGACTTCCCTGCCGGCGTCGAACCTTCCCTTGTCGAGGTCGTAGAGCGCCTCGCCTGTGAGGAATCCATATTTCAGGGCGCCGATATCGGCCATGGTTCCCAAGAGGCGGTCGCGTGAGCGGGGGTTTCCGGTGCGTTCCCAGTCCGTGAGCCAGGTGGCCGCGAGCGAGCCCCAGTCTGTGCCGAGCCCGACGCCCAAGGCGCCGCGGTCGGGGCGGTAGGTATCGGCGTCGGGACGTACTTTGCGGACGGGGTCCAGTCCCAGGAAGTTCTGGTCGCTGTCCACGAGTTCGGTGAGGAGATCGCCGGTGCGCTCATCCGCGGTCAGGTAATAGTAGAAGCGTCGGTAGGTCGGGGTGCTGATGCGCAACTGCTTGGCGCTGCAACCCCAGTGCTGCACGTTGTGCCGCGAGCCCAGACCGCGCCAAGGGCCGAGGTGGTAGACGTCCACTTCACCGGTGTGGCGGGTCATGACCTCAGCGAAGCGGAAAACGTCGGCGCGGCCGGAGCGGAGATACATGTACCAGAGCCACAGATCGGGCGAGAGTTCCGAGTTGTCCCAGGCGTAACCGCCGACGTCGTACCGCCAGACATGCCGGTCCGAGTCGTAGGTGTGCATGACGTCGCCGTAGTTCCAGAACCCGTACCAGCGGCGCTGTTCCGTTTGGCCATGGTAGAAGTCGAACAGGAAATCCAGCTTGTCTTCCAGCTCTGCCCGGGCCGGAGTGCTGCGGTTCACGGGTGACCAGTCGCCGAAGACACCGGCGGCGTGCAGGTACTCGGGGGATGGTTGCAGAAGCGGGGGAGTGGACGCCGACAGGGCATCGGCGGCGAGGCCTTCAGTAGAGGGTGTTGCATCGTAGGCGAACAGGGTCAGCTCATGGGTGCGGGCGATGCCGGTGGGGTTGCCGAAGCCGGGCTCGTAATCCTCGTAGGTGATCTCCAAGCCCTCGAGTTGTTCCTCAAAGGTGTCCTGACCGAGGCCATCGTGGTAGAAACGGAGGTCCATTGGCTGGGCCTCAGGGGAGTAGAGCCAAGCCGTCATCGTGGCCTCGGACGTTGCTGCGCCGCGGATGTCCAGCTGGCCCGGATGCGACTGCCAGAAATCCCGCACGCCAATCCCGAATCCGCCCCGCAGGTCAGTCAGGGAGCAGAAGCCCGCGGAACGGGTGCCGCCGGAAATGCCCACCCAGCCGTGGCCGGGAGCGGTACGTTTCCGCAACTCAAAGCCGTCGGCGCTCAGCTGCGTGAGGGTGTAGTCGTTCCAGGACGGGATGAGATGCAGCCGTTCGGAAACCAGCGGGCTCCATTCGTTGAGCGGCGGCGTGGGTTCCCCGGCAATTTGGGCTTGGCGTACGGCCTGGCCCGGATCCCGTCGCAGGCCCGTCAAACCGCGGACCGCTTCCACGAGAAAGCCTGCGTCCGCACCGGCGATCCGAACGTGACGATCGTGTAGTTCGCTTTCGAGTGGGACGCTGAACTGGACGCCCAGCCCGCCGAGGAAGTCCTTGTCAGCCTCGCCGTCCCAAATGAACGAATGCATCATCCGGATGCTCCGCGCGCCGGCATGGAAGTAGAAGCGGACGGTGAACGGAAGCCATTCCCTTTCGCTCAGGTCAGCCCGATGGCGGCCATCCAGACGCACGACTGCCCGAACAGGGCCGTGCTGCTCCACCGTTACGGACGTGACGTGGCCAGTGAAACCTCCGCGAGTTGTGCTGCCGACTCCCTCGCTCAACCCGGTCTGGAGCAGACTCACGAGTCTGCCGTCCTTCGCCACCACGGAACTGTTGCGTGTCAGCGTACTGAACAGGGTGGGGCCCGACCGGGGGAGCACCATCTCCAAGGTCGCGGTGGAGACCGTTACGGACTCTTCCGTTTCGGTGACTGTCACCTCAGGTGAGCGTTCGACGGCGGCTGCCGGGCCGCCGTCGTGCTCTTCCGGTGGGTGCGCGGTGCTGCTATTGGTGGTGACGCTGTAGGCCGGCGACGGCTGATCGGTGGCGCCGATCGCGACGCCCGCCCACTTGAGCGAGCCGTCCGGCCAAGTGGCGAGCGGCCAGGTTTGGGCGTTGATGGCCTCGCCGGTGGCATCGAAAACGGACAGCTCTTCCGGGCCTTGTACGGTACCCCGTGGAAAGGGCATCCCCCACGTTGTCCCGCCGCTTAGTGTGGCGGGCGGTTCGCCGTCGAGCCACGTGATCGGGGCGTGCTGAGTCATGTTCGGTTCCACCTAAAGGTCCGGAAAGCGCTTTCTTTGGTACGTTTCAAAAACTTACCTCCGGGGGTCCTCCGTCGCAAGAGGTGACCGCGGGATGATCACTGAAAACCGTTGACATCGCTCCATCCCGGCGATATCGTACAACCAAATGGTTGTAGATCAGCTCAGTTCAGCACCCTCCGACGAGGTGGAACTCGACCGATTGTTCCAAGCGTTGGCAGATGGCACTCGGCGGGACATCGTGGCCAGGGTGACGTCCGGGGAGTATTCGGTGTCCGGGTTGGCTGCGCTCTACATCATGAGTTTCGCGGCCGTGCAGAAGCATGTCGCGGTCCTGGAACGGGCCTCCCTGGTGACCAAGGAGAAGCGTGGGAGGGAGCAGATCGTGCGGGGGAATCGTGATGGACTGCAAAAAGCCCGGCGTCTGTTGGATCAATACGAAATGATCTGGCGGCAGCGTGCCAGCCGGATCGCCGAAATTCTCGCTGAAGATTAGGAAGGGATCTGCCATGACTGTTGTCAGCGTGGACAAGAATGCCGAGGCCCTGAGCCTCACGGTCGTTGCCGAGTTCGATGCCGGCGTCCAGCGCGTTTGGAAAATCTGGGAGGATCCGCGCCAGCTCGAACGGTGGTGGGGACCGCCCACTGTGCCGGCCACATTCGAAACCCACGATTTCACCCCCGGAGGCAAGGCCGCCTATTACATGACGGTGCCCGACGGCACAAAGGCCCGCGGCTGGTGGCAGTTCACCACCATCAACGCCCCGGACCGCCTGGAATTCGACTACGGATTTGCCGACGAACAGGGCGTCCCCGTGGAGGAGCACGGAGCTGCCCACGCCACCGTCAAGCTCGAGCCCGTTGGTGACCGCACCCGCATGACCATGTCCACGCGCTTTGACTCTGAAGAACAGCTTCAGAAGATGTCGGACATGGGCATGGAGGAAGGGCTGCGGGAAGCGATCGGCCAGATCGACTCGCTGCTGGCCGAGCCAGTCAACGCCTGACGCCAGGAGCGGTCGGCAAGAAAAACCGGCGACGGCGGGAGTGTCGCGCCGTCGTCGGCGTATCGTTTAAGTCCCGGCCGCCTCTTGAAACGGACTTGTGTCATGGCGCGATTGATCATCATGGGCCCTCCAGGTTCCGGCAAAGGCACGCAGGCGGAAGTGATCGCCAGGCATTTCTCGATCCCCGCGATCTCTACGGGAGACCTTTTCCGTGCACATGTTCGGGACAAGACGGAGCTCGGTGCAGAAGCCGGCGAGTACATGGACCGGGGCGAGTTTGTTCCTGACCACGTCACTACGGCTATGCTCCGTCAGCGACTGGAGGACGCCGATACAGGGAACGGGTTTCTACTGGACGGCTACCCGCGGACTGTCATCCAAATCGGCGCCCTTGATGAGATTCTGGCCGCAAAACAACAGACGCTCGAAGTGGTTGTTGTGCTGACAGTGGAGGATGCCGAGCTCGTTGCCCGCATGCTTCAAAGGGCCCAGGAACAGGGCCGCAGCGACGACACTGAACCCGTGATCCAGCGCCGGCTGGAGCTGTACCGGGACGAGACGCAGCCTGTGGTGACGGCGTACACGCAACGCGGAATCCTGGTGATGGTGGACGGCTCAGGTGAGCGGGAGCAGATCACGGCTGCGGCGATTGCTGCGGTGGAAGGGGCGCTGGCTGGCCTTCGTCAGTGACGGGGTCAGGTGGGTTCCGATCAGATGGGCCGAAGGCTGCCGCCGGTTAGGCGGCACCGTGGCCGGCAGCCACTTCCTCGCCGGCCTTGACCGGCCCTGGCGGAGTTCTGTCACCGAACGGGTGCCCGCCAAGCGATTCCCTTCCGTGCGGGGTCAGCCAACCGGAGAGGTCCGGGCCCACAGGGACGATGCGTGTGAGATTAATGTCATCATGCACTATGTAGTAGTGCTGCTTGATCTGGACGAAGTCGATCGTGTCCCCGAAACCCGGCGTTTGGAACAGATCCCTGGCATATGCCCATAGCACCGGCATTTCGCTGAGCTTGTTTCGATTGCATTTGAAGTGCCCGTGGTAGACCGCATCAAAGCGAGCCAGGGTGGTGCACCGCCTGACGTCCGCCTCGGTGATGGAATCACCCACGAGGTATCTCTGCCGCGGGGATAGTCCGGAAAGCGGCGGAAGTACGCCTCCTGTAGCCGCTCGATTCCCAGTACTGGATCTTTTCCCTCACGATCCAAGTCAAAGGTCCAGGACCTGGCGTCGTGAATAGGGCCCGGCTGTCCGAGGTTGATGACGTGCTCCAGGCCCAGAAGCCTGCGGACGATGACCGAACGGCTGGCCCACGGGCAGGCCCGGGCTGCTATCAGCCGGTATCTGCCTGGCTCTACCGGCCAGCCGGGTTCACCGTTGGGTCCGGGAGTGCCGTCGCGGGTGATCCGGTCCTCGATGTAGTTGGTATCCCGATTGAACTCGTTGCCGGTGACTTACGAGCCCCGTGTGCTGTGTTCGTCCACTGTGCGGGTTTCTTCATCCATTGCTTCAGACTATGTCCGCGCACATGGAGTCCTCAACGATCCCACTCCCTGCAGAAGTTCCCATTGGTCGCCACATGACGCTGCCTGTTCACAACTTTTGTCACAAGAATCACATCATCTTGTCATTGCACGTGACAACATTCCTACGCTGGAGAAGTCAGTGTTCCCGAACCTTAGGAAATTCCAGTGCCGCAGCCAAACGACTCCGCTTCCATCTCCACGGACTCCCACAGCCCGCCCGGAAGCCGGGGCAAAGCAACCAAACCCAGCTTCCTCAGCAACCTCGGAGCCGACCTCCCCGCATCCCTCGTCGTCTTCCTCGTTGCACTTCCACTCTCGCTCGGCATCGCCGCCGCCTCCGGAGCGCCCGTCATGGCCGGACTTATCGCAGCAGCCGTCGGAGGCATTGTCGCTGGCAGCCTGGGCGGCTCGCCACTGCAGGTGAGCGGCCCCGCCGCCGGACTGACCGTCGTCGTCGCCGGCCTCGTTGATGAGTTCGGCTGGCAGGTGACGTGCGCTATTACCGCGGCCGCCGGCGTCGTGCAGTTGTTGCTGGGTATCAGCCGCGTAGGCAGGGCCGCGCTGGCAGTTTCGCCGGTGGTGGTCAAAGCGATGCTGGCCGGCATCGGCATCACGATCATCCTGCAGCAGTTGCATGTGCTGCTCGGCGGCCAAGCGGCTGGGTCCGCCGTCGAAAATCTGACCGCACTTCCTGCGGCCATCACCAATGTCGAGCTGCACTCCGCCCTTCTCGGCCTCGCAGTCGTGGCCATCCTCCTTGCCTGGAAATACCTGCCCACCGCAGTGCAGAAGATTCCCGGCCCGCTTGCGGCGGTGGTCGCTGTCACCGCTTTGTCTGCAGCAGTTGCGCCCAGCGTCGAGCGCATCAGCTTCAGCGGTTCGCTGTTCGACGCCGTTGCCCTGCCGAGCTTGCCCGACGGCAACTGGCGCGCCGCCGCCATGGCAGTCATCACGGTAGCTCTGATCGCAAGCATCGAATCGCTGCTGTCTGCGGTCGCGGTGGACAAGATGCACGCAGGCACGCGCACCAACCTCAACCGCGAACTCGTGGGACAAGGCTCGGCCAACATGGTCTCGGGAATGCTCGGTGGCCTCCCGGTGACGGGCGTGATCGTCCGCAGCGCCACCAACGTTGAGGCCGGCGCCGCGAGCCGGGCGTCCGCCATCCTGCACGGCGTGTGGGTTCTGGTGTTCTCGGCACTGTTCGCCGGTCTCATCCAGCTGATTCCGCTGTCCGTGCTCGCAGGCCTGTTGCTCGTCATCGGCGCCAAGCTCATCAAGGTCGCCGACATCAAAACCAGCCTCCGCACCGGCGACCTCCTGGTCTACGTGGTCACGCTGACGTGCGTAGTTGTACTCAACCTGCTCGAAGGCGTCATTATCGGCCTCGCACTCGCGGCGCTCTGCGTGTTGTGGCGGGTACTCCGTGCCCAGATCCATGCCCATGCTCCTGCCGGGGAGCAGCTGCCGTGGCGCGTCACGATCGCCGGGTCCTGCAGCTTCTTCGCCCTCCCTCGACTGAACCGCGTCCTGCACTCCGTGCCCGAAGGCCAGGACGCAGTGGTTGAACTCAACGCCGATTACCTCGATCACGCTTTCCGCGAGGCGCTGGTCGCCTGGCAGACGCAACACCGTTCCACCGGCGCGTCGGTGGTTTTGGAGGAACACGGAACCACCGCTTTCACCGACGCCGCGGATAACACTCCCCAGCGTCAGGATCCACGCGAATTCCCGCTGCCGCCCAGGACCTCCTGGCAGCACGACGACGGCGGGCAGCTTCCGCTGCGGTCGATCCTCCTTGGCGTCGACAAATACCATCGACGCTACGCGGATAAGGTTCGCCCGCTGGTGCAGGATCTGACCGAGGGGCAGAACCCGGACACACTGTTTGTTGCGTGCGTCGACTCGAGGGTCAACCCAAACCTCATCACCAGCAGCGGCCCCGGGGACCTTCTGACACTGCGGAATATTGGCAACGTAGTGTGCCCTGACGGCCGGGATGCCTCGATCGACTCGGCACTGGCATTCGCCGTCAAGGGCTTGTCCGTGGACTCGATCGTGATCTGCGGCCACTCCAACTGTGGCGCGATGAAGGCCGTTATTGCCGACGCTGAGGGTGCGCCCGCAGCCTTGGGCGGGGGCTTCGATGCCTGGCTGGAGCACGCCCGGCCGAGCTACCGCACCCTGTTGGACGGTCATCCGGTTGCCCTTGCTGCCGAAGCTGAAGGCTACAGCCGCCTCGACCAGCTAAGCATGGTGAACGTCGCTGTCCAGCTCCAGAAACTCCAAGAGCACCCAGTCACTGGGCCGGCCTTGGTATCCGGGCAAGTGCAGGCCACGGGCTTGTTCTACGACATTTGCACGGCCCGGGTGGTCCTTGTTACTCCAGAGGGCATCGAGCAGCTGGATCCGAGCATGGCCGTTCACTAGCCTGCGTTGTTGCCTGCGTTGCTTCATGACCTGCTTTGAGGTGGCACTGGCCCCGACACGCCGTTTACCTGCGGCGTGTCGGGGCGTCCGGTTTTCAAAGGGGCTCGTGGACCTACGAGGTTGGGGCGTTCCTGGACCCACCGGGCTGCGGCGTTCCTGGAACGAGGGAGCCTATCTGTCCGTGAGCAGCAGGACGTTCCCGTCGAGGTCCCGGACTGTGAAGAACAGGCAGGTGTCCGGATCGCCCTCCACCACTGACACGCCGTGTCCATTCCTGAGCAAGCTATCCCGCATGCCTGTGAGGTCCTCCACCAGGAAACCGCAGGTCGCCCATGCCAGCCCGGGCTCAGCCGCGATCCCGCTGAGCGGACCCATCAGCGTAACTGTGGCACCGCCGTCGCCCGTTAGAACTGCCGACCACTCCGAAACGGTGACAGTCCGAAGCATCAGGTGTTCCGAATACCACTTGGCGGCCCGGCCCGGGTCCGAGACCGGAATGAATGCATTGGAAACGGTAGTCACGCGCGGCCCTTCGTGTGTGGGTATTTGGATCGAGAGTAGCGCTCAGCCCTCCCCGTGTCCCAGCAAAGTGCGGAATACTGGAGCCGGAACCACGATTTCCGGCAGGAGAGGACTGCCGTGCGAGGAGGTGGCGAAACGTGAACGCCGAGAACAATGCCTTCAGGCGGAAACTCGAGCGGGGCGCGGAATTGCGGGCCGTCCGCTCGTGGGGCGGTAATGCCGAGGAAGACGCAGAGCTCGAGGCGGCCGAGGCGGAGGAGCGGGAGAAACGCCGGAAGGTGGACGATGCCGCGCGGGTCGAATATTTGATCCGGGACGCCATGAACCAGGGCAAATTCGACAACCTCAAATACGCTGGCAAGCCGATCCCGGGCCTGGGGGAGCACTATGACCCGGACTGGTGGGTCAAAGGTCTGATCCAGCGTGAGCGACTCAGCGGGATCGGCCCGCCAGCCATTCTCCTACGGATCGAGGACGCTGAACTCGACGCGAAGCTGGATCAGCAGTACACGGAGAAGCAAGCCCGCGACATCCTTGAGGACTTCAACAAGCGCGTCATTGAGGCCAGACGCCAACTTCAGGGTGGGCCTCCAGTGATCACCAAGCTGCGGGATGTTGACGCCGATCTGGAACGTTGGCGCGAGCGGCGGGCTGCGGCTCCACCTGAGCCGGAGCCGGAGGAACCAATCAAGCGAACGTGGTGGCAGCGGCTCTGGAACGGTTTCGGCTGACAAGGACGATGGATTTCTGCTGCATCACCCACCCAATCAATGCGGCTAGGCGAAGCTGTCTTCCTTTGCCTGCTCCGACTCTTTGCGTCCACCCTTGATCAGCGACGACAGGTGTGCCTGCTGCTGGCGGAAGTGCCCATGGGCCGTGAGGCCAAACTCGTAGGCCGATTCTGCGTGCTGGGTGAGGTCCACTCCGGTGACTTCGTGTTCGTGGGCCACGCGGAAGCCGATGGTCTTGTGAATAGCGCGGCCGATCAGCAGGGTGCCCAAGCCCGAGAGGGCGATGGTGAGCAGTACGGCAACTGTCTGTGCCACGAGCTGCTGCACGCCGCCGCCGTAAAAGAGGCCACCGGCCGCGCCTTCCGTGGGGAAGGCAACGAAGCCAAGGGAAAGCGTGCCGATCACGCCGGCGCCGAAGTGCACGCCCACGACGTCAAGGGAATCATCGAAACCGAACTTGTACTTCAGATCCACAAACACGGCACAGGCGGCACCAGCAACGAGTCCCAGGCCAAGGGCCGCGAGCGGGGTGATGTTGGCGCAGGAAGGGGTGATGGCCACCAGGCCGGCAACGACACCGGAAGCTGCGCCCAACGATGTCGGGTGTCCGTGGCGGATCTTCTCCGTGACCAACCAGCTCAGCATCGCCGCGGCCGGAGCCACCAGGGTGTTGACCCAGATCAGGCCTGCCTGCTCAACAGTGGTTGCGGCACCGCCATTGAAGCCAAACCACCCGAACCAGAGGATTGCTGCGCCGATCATGATGAACGGGACGTTGTGGGGGCGGTGGTTGGGGTCCTTGGCGAATCCGTGACGCTTTCCCACGATCAATGCGAGGACGAAAGCGGCGGTACCTGAACTGACCTCAACTACGGCACCGCCAGCGAAGTCGATCACCTGGCCGAAGATCTGCGTGACGGCTCCACCTGGGCTCATCAAGCCCCCGCCCCAGATCATGTAAGCCAGCGGGCAGTAGACCACGGTGACCCAGATGGGGACGAAGAGTGCCCAGGCGCTGAACTTGGCGCGGTCGGCGATGGCGCCGCTGATGAGTGCCACGGTGATGATGGCGAAGGTAGCGGCGAAGACTACCTTGAGGAGGTCGGGCGAACCCATGAGGTCCTGAAGGCCAAAGTGCGCGAAAGGGTTGCCGAACAGGCCCAGGAAACCGTCGCCGGTGGTCATCGAGTAACCCCACAGGACCCATACGACGCCCACAATGCCTGCAGAGATAAAGCTCATCATGATCATGTTGAGCGCTGCTTTGGCGCGGGTCATGCCGCCATAGAACAGGCCAAGGCCCGGAGTCATGAAAAGCACCATTGCCGATGACAACATCAGCCAGACGTGTTGCGCAGAGATCTCCACTGCGTTCCCTTCTGATCAAGCCTGTCCGAAACGGGCCCGGTGTTGCGCGGCCCTCACTACCCCCCGATCAATATTCGGTGAGCTATGTTTCCGACTCAGAAGAGCTAAGTTGCAGGTAAGTTACAGAAACCCCACGTTCGTGAAGATCACGTGACTGGCATGTTTCAGGGATGTTACCGGCGCTTCTCGCGCGATCATTTTTCGCGCGGCCCTGCCGGGTATCCGCCACGCTTGCTGGAGATGATGATCGCCAAGGCTATTGCTGTTGGCAGCGCTGCGGCCAGCGGCACCAACTGAGCCCCAACAGTGGTCAGCGCCAAAGCACCATACCCGGCGCCGACGGCGATCCCCAGTTGGATGGTCACTACCGTGAGGCCGTTGGCTGCGTCCTTGTGCTCCCCGCCGGCGCGAAGGATCGCCGCCTGGTTGTAGATGCCGATCGCTCCGAAGGAAACGCCCCAGGCAACCATCAGCGCGAAAACCCCCACCCACGTGCCGCCCAGAACCGGCAGCAGCGCGAAGGCAAGCAAAAGAAGCCCGACGGCGGTAATCACCGAACGCCGGGGATGGGAATCGGCGGTCAGGCCAGCAATCCAGATCCCGACCAAGCCCGAGATTCCCACCACAGACAGGGAAATGCCAGTGAGGGCTTCGGGCAATCCGGAGGCGAGCAGGAAAGGGGCAACATAAGTAAAGAGTGTGAAGTGTGCCAGCAGCAAGAGTGGCCAAGCGGTGGCCACGGCGATCACTCCAGGTAGCTTGAGCGCTGCCCGGATCGACGGCGTCTTGTGGGTGCCCGGATCATGCGCTCCAGGCAGGAGCCAGAACGCCAAAACCGCCAGAAGGACTCCAACCCCGGCCAGGACCACGAAAGAAACCCGCCATGTCATGAGTGTGCCCATGAGTGTGCCAATCGGGGCCCCGACGGCCAACGCGATGCTGGTACCACTGAACACAACCGCCATGGACTTGCCCACCGAGTGGGCCGGAACGATGCGCGCCACATAGGGCGCCATGCTCGACCACAACATGCCATGGGCAATTCCGCCCAGAAGCCTTGCGACGATGGCCACTTCAAGATTTGGGCTCAAGGCCAGCAAGACGTTGCTAAGTGCAAAGGCAAGCACGGTCCCGATCAACAAGGTCTTCCGTGGGACCCGCCCGCCCAGGAGCCGGGACAAGGGAAGGGCCGTGAAAACGATGACGGCTGCATATGCTGCGGTGAGGGAACCTACAGCCGATTCCTCCACGCCCAGGTCCCGGCTGATCTGGGGAAGCAGCCCGGACGGAAGCAGCTCTGTGGTGACAGCCGTGAAGCCCGCGGCAGCAAGCACCAAAAGGCCACCCCAAGGGATCTTGCTCGCTGGCCGGGTTTTCGCTGGTGTTGGCTTGGTCTTTCCTTCATCTGGTGTCGCGTACATCTGGGTTTCGACCGCCAAAGGGTCCTGGTTCAAAAGATTGCTCCTCATTGATGAATCATGTTTGGGGGCATGTGCTGAGTAATCACAACGCTACCCAGCCACGGCAGCGCGAGGGAGGCTCTGATAGAAACCCCTTTCTTGGGGCGCGGAGTGGGCCCCGCAAGATCCCTAGCGAGCGTAGAGTTCCGTGAAATTCCTCAACACCCTCATCGGTTCCGTCACGGATGCTTGCCTGGCGGTTTCGATGAGCTCATCGGCAGCGTCCGGCGGAAAATAGCCTGCGTTCTTGTAGATATTAATCCTGGTGATGAGGCCATCGACATCCAGTTCGGGGTGGAACTGTGTGGCGTAGAGATTCTTCTTGATGCGGAACATGTGCACAGGGCAGGCCGCGGAACTCGCGAGCAACACCGCGTTGTCCGGCAGTTGGCTGCAGGCTTCCTTATGTCCAACGAATGCTTCGAAAGTGTGAGGCAGGCCTTTGAGCAGGGGATCGCGCTCGCCGTCTGCGGTCAGTTTGATCTCCGTAGCACCGACCGGTTCGCCGTAGCGACGGTCAATGATGGCTCCCTGATGAACACCCAAGGTTCCAACGCCGTAGCAGGCACCCAGGAAGGGGAAGTCCTCGGCCACGATGCGATCCAGGAGTGCTGAGAGTTCAGCTTCGACGCGAAGCTGGGCCTGACTCTTCTCCTCCAAAGGGTCGCTGGAGGTGTAAGGACTGCCGCCCACAATCACACCGGAATAATCGGCCAAGTCAACTGCTGGCAATGGTGCCGCCTCCAACCTGACGCGGACCAATTCCTCAGCCCGGAGCCCGCAGTACCGGAGGTAGGCCTGGTACTCGTCATCCGCTGCTGCGTCTTCAGCTCGGGTGGCCAACAAAAGGAAGGGCTTCACAGGCCCAGTCTGCGGGAGGAATCACTGGCTTTCAAAGTCTTTCTGCCAGCTGGGCCGCGGGAATGGCGCGTGCAGATCGGGCCCCGCAACGCAGACCCACTCAGCGAGGTGCTGCAGGCGACGTGCTGGGGCCAGGTGAAGGCGGGGGCGCCGGCGGGTTGAAGGCACCGCTCGGGTAGAGGGCGGTGGCCTGCATCATGTAGTTGGCCCATTGTGGGCCGGCAATCATGTAGCCGTCCAGTGACTTGTAGAACTTGCCATTGATGGTGACGTTTTGTCCCGCCCGCTGTTGTCCCGCCGTCGTATCCCCAAAGAAGGAGGCTGTGGCGAGCCGGGTGGTGTAACCCGCCACCCAGGTTGCGCCGTTGTTGTTGGAGGTGCCTGTCTTGGCCGCAACGGGGACCTGGTTCTGGACCTTGGGTTCGATGTAGACGCCGGATCCGAGCTTGAGCACATCCTGCAGCACCGCTGTCACTCCCCGGGCCACGGCCGGTTTCACAGTCTCCTTGCATTCAGGGGTTTGCGCTGGGTATTTCCTGCCTTGTGAGTCGCTGATGTCGGTGATGGCGATGGGCTTGCAGTAGGTGCCATCGTTGGCGAACGTTGCGAAGGCGCTCGCCAGGATCACGGGAGCGACGCCGATGGAGCCAAGGAGGTTGCCGATCTGGTGCATGTTGATCGGGGCGTTGTCCAGGCCGCTGTGCAAACCAACCGCGTCCACCATTTTCTGGATGCCGCAGAAATCCAACTGAGCTGCGGTAGCGAATGTGGCGGTGTTAATGGAGTTGTAGAGGCCGTAGTTGATGGGCATGGGGCGGTAGTAGCCCTCGTCGTTGTTCTGCAGGTCATCATCCGCGCCCAGGTTTTGCGCCTTCTGCGCCGTGCTGTAGCCACCCAGCACCTTGCCGCAACTGGATCGCCAGGGGAAGCCAACCGGGTAAACACGCCGGGAAGCATCCACCACGGCAGTGGGCGACTTGCCCTCGTTGAGCCACTCCGCGAAGATGAAGGGCTTCATGGTGGAACCGGGTTGGAACCCGCCTGCACCGTTGAGGTCATTGCCGTTTTCGTCCTTGGCATCCACGCTGAAGTTCAGCTGGGTATCGAACTTCCCGTCCTGTGGAACGAACACCGTGTTTTGGGCCATGGACAGGATCTTGCCTGTGCCCGGCTGCACGGTGGTCATGGCAGCGCCCCACTTGTCCGGGTTGGCGCCGGCTGAGGCATCCACTTGTACTTGGGCCGCTGCCTGCAACCGGCTGTCCAACGTGGTGGTGATGGTGAGGCCGCCACGGTAGAGGAGCCGTTCGCGGTCCTCCACAGTTGCGCCGTAGGCCTCATTGTTCAGGATCAGGTGGGAGACGTAGTCGCAGAAGTAGATGGCAATGGAGGCGCCAGCGCAGCCCTGAAGGGAAGGAGTGATTTTCAGCTCGACTGGGGTAGCGACTGCCGCGTCATGATCGGCTTGGGCGATCTTGCCTTGTTCCAGCATTCTGTCCAGCACCATGTTTCGTCGGCTGAACGCTGATTCGGGCGCGGTCGTGGGGTCATAGACGCTTGGCCCGTTCACGAGTCCCGCCAAGAGCGCGGCCTGTGGCAAAGTGAGGTCCTTCGCTGACGTGCTGAAGAAGTAGCGTGAAGCTGCTTCGATGCCATACGCGTTCCGGTTGAAGAACACGATGTTCAGGTACCCCTCAAGGATCTGGTCTTTGCTGAAGCGTTTCTCAAGCTCCAGGGCCAGCTTGATCTCACGGAGTTTGTCACCCATGGTCTTGTCCCCGCTGAGCACCACATCCTCGGGCCGGCCCTTCGAAAGGCGGGATTCGTTCAGCACGTTGGTGACGTATTGCTGGGTCAGGGTGGACGCGCCCTGTCGGGTCCCCTTGGTCACGTTGGATGTCAGCGCCCGGATGATGCCTTGGGCGTCCACTCCCGGATGCTCGTAAAAGCGGCTGTCTTCGATGGCCACGATCGCCTGGCGAATGAAGGGGGACATCTGGTCCAGGGGTACCTTGACCCGGTTCTCTGCGTAAAACGTGGCGATGTGCTGGCCATCGGCACTAAGCACGGTGCTGGAAAGGGACGGCGAATCAACGTCCAGTTGGCTGGGAAGGCTTTCGTAAAAGCCGATGGAACCGCCCATGGTTGTGCTGGTGAACTGAACCACCGGCACCATAAAGCCGCAGATCAGCACCCCGCAGAGGGCGCTCACGAAGAAAAACCCGAAGATCCTCAGAAGGACCTTGCCAAGACCTAACCGTGGACCCCTGTTCCGCGCCATTTCGTGCCATTCCGTCGAGATGTCAGGCTGAAAAGTAGCTACAGAATACGTCTGCGGACGCCGCCGATCCATGGTTTTGGGGCCTGAAAAAGGTCCCAAATTGGACTCAATCCAGTGGCAGTGTGACCCTCACACTGGTGCCCCGCCCAACCTCGGAGTCGATCTCAACTGTCCCTCCGGCGTCGTGTACTGCAATGGACATGAGCAGCAGGCCGAAGCCGTGGCGGCGGCCGCTGGGGGCGGCGTGGATTACGAAGCCTTTGCCGTTGTCCATGATCGTCAGTTGGATTCCGTGGTAGACGGCATTGAGGCGGATGGTCAGTTCGCTGGCGTCGGCATAGTTCAGGGTGTTGCTGAAAGTCTCCTGGGCTACGTGGTACAGCAGCGCGGCGGATGCGGACGAGATCTCGATGCCGTGGTGGGGTGTGCTCCAGTGGACGGTCACGCCGGAGCGTCGAAGCGGCGCAGCAAGCCTGTCGATGCATCCTGCGACACCCAGTGCGTGGAAATCCACGGGGTGTTGGTCCTGGATGATGCCCTTGACGGCGATCACCTCGGTTAGCGCTGCTGCCTGTTCCATTGGTTCCCCCACATCATTGTGATTCTTGCTGGATATTCGTCGCCGAAACCCGTTTGGATTGGTGCTTCGTCTGCTTCCAGCGTGGCGCGGCAAAATCAAGGACTCTGTTTGTTTGGCTCAATTTCCCATCAAGTTTGCGCGGCGGCCTTGCGGAGTGGGCCCACCGCATGCGGGGTGCCCGACGACGGCACTTGCGTACCGCCGTCGGGCCCTGTTTGCGGGGTCTAACTTTCCTGTGGAAGCTCCCCGAGCAGAAGCTGGCAGGCGCTGGGGATCGGTTGGATGATCTCGACGGCGGTCGTGTCGGCAAGGCGCCGGGCAGTGGCACTCAGTGGTCCGCCCGCAATGATGACCGCCTGGGCGCCGTCAGTCTCAGTGGCAGTTTTGACTGCTTCGGCCAACTCCTGGAATTGCCTTTCAGGATCGGCAGCGAGGGTCAGTGGCTCGGACTTCGTCAGACGAACACCGGCGAAGTGCTCCGATAGTCCATGGGTCGCCACGAGCTTGCCCAGTGCGTCCACCAGCAATGGAGTACTGGTCGCCATGCCAAAAGGTCGCAGCTTGCCATCCTCGGTGTGGGCCGCGGCGTGCACGGAGCCTTGACCGATGCCGATCACCGGGATGTTCAGTTGCCCGGCCAGTTGTGCGCGTCCAGGATCACCGATGGCGCCGACAATCACGCCGGCGACCCTGCCGCCGTCGGGCCCTGAAAGATACCCGTGCACAGCCTCGGCCACGTGTACCTCCGACTCAGCCAGCGAGACGGGATCCACAATCATGGATGGCCCGGCCGGTGCGGTGATGCCAATTACCTCGAGGCCGTGAGGTTCCAGGGTCTCCTTGGCGAGGTCCACCATCATCGCTGTGGTGCTGCTGTTGGTGTTCGGGTTTACCAGGAGGACGATCCGTGCTGAAGGTTGGTGAGTATCAGTGCCCATAAATTGCCGCCTCCTCGTCGTTGCCGGGTTCTGTATCTTCTTCAAGCGGCTTGCCGAAGGTTTCGGGCGGGAATTGAACCACGATTGCGAGGATGCAGAAGAGCACGGCCAGTGTGGTGAACATGCCTGGCAGGCCCGCTGAGTCAAAGACTGCTCCGGAGATGAGCGGGAACAGGCCACCGGACAACGAGCCTGCAGCGAGGATAATCGACGTTCCGAAGCCTCGGGTGCGGGTGGGGTAGAGCTCCGGGGCGAACAGCCAGATGGTGGTGTTCAGGATGATGACGGAGAAGTTGAAGAGGACACCGAAGATCACCACCAGCACAATCTCGTTGGCAAGGAAGGCCATGGACAGCCCCGACAAGCAACCGAGGATGGCAGCAGCCGTGAGTACCTTTTTGCGCGGCAAACGGCTGGCCAAATATGCCGCGGTGGCCGCGCCCAGCAGAGAGCCGGACTGCATGATGAGGGTGAACCAGAGGCTGGTGTTCACGGCATATCCGCGGGAAACCAGGATGGTGGGCATGAGCGTCAGCATCGAAATCTGGGCGGCGTAGGACATGCAGACGGCGATGCACAGCAGGACAGTCCGCTTGAGGAGTTTGCCGCGCAGCGCGTCCTTCCAATGCCCGGATGACGTGGCCACCACGGGGTCAGGCACTGCGGTGATGTACGTTTCGGGATCGTTGATGCGTCCGGAGAGCTTGTTGCGGGCCAGCCGGGTGATCACCATGTTTGCTTCGTCGATCTTGCCCTGGGACGCCAGGAAACGGGGCGTTTCGGGGACGAAGCGTCGGAAGAACATCACCAAAAGGGCGGGGATGAAGAGCAGGCCGAACACCCAGCGCCACTTGTCCGGACCATCGAAGAGCGTGAAGACAAGAATGCCGAAAGCCGGCGCAAGCATGTTGCCCAAGCCAGCTGCCGTAACGTTGATAAGTCCGACGGCGGTCCCGCGGTGTTTCGCGGCGAAGAACTCCGCCATCATGATCACGGCCACCGCGATTTCGCCGCCCAGGCCAAAGCCCACCACGAACCGGCCAGCGGCCAGGATGGGGTAGTTGGGGGCAACGGCACAGAGCAATGAACCGCCGGCGAAGATCATGAGGTTGATGACCAGCATGTGCCGCCGGCCATATTTATCGACGATCAGGCCCGTCGCCAGCCGTCCGAGCGCGGTTGCCGTAAACGTCATTGTGTTCAGCAAGCCGATTTCGGTGGCCCCAAGTCCCCACGACTGGCGCAGGATGGGTCCGGTGATACCCACGGCGTTTTGCTCGAGGGCGTCGAAGAACACTCCCAGCAGGATCATGAAAACGATCTGGCGGTGCGCGCCAGTCACCCCGATCCGCTGGTACGCGCCTTCAATTTGTTTCGCCAGGGATCCGGTCCGCGGTGTTGCAGCCCCCTGGGCAAGGTCTTTTTCCACAGTGCGCTCCTTACTGAGCTCTGAAGGTTCATTCATTGCCACGTGAATGGTTCCATCATGCGGAATGCGAATATCACATGAAGGAATGTGATGTAGATTACGCTTTGGGATACCAAAAGGCCATGGCTGGCGCGTAAACAAAATGTGACCGGAGGCTCATGGAGGGGCTGGGCGCGGGTGGCTTCGTGACCACCTTTGCCGCTCTAGCTCCATGTTTACAACTGAATAACGTTGTTTTTGGGCAAATTCCCATGCAGCCAGGTCAGGAAACCACGGTCAAGCTCCCGACCAACCTCACCAGCCCCCGAACGACAAAGCACGCCCCGACGGCTAGGTAGTATGCCATCGGGGCGTGCTGAGCGGTGCTTGGGTCTTCAGCGGCGGAGATCTGCCTCCAATGCTGCTTCTTCGATGCGGAAGCGGTGCCCCGCCCATTCTTCGGAGTTGCGGGCAGGCATGTTGGGATCCCCAGGTCTCTGCCCGGCCGAGCCGTCAATCAGTTCGCGGATGATGTCCGCGTGGCCGGCATGCCGTGCGGTTTCCACACACATGTGGACCAGGATCTGATGGAGCGTCACATTCCGCTTCTCTTCGGACCACCAGGGCACAACGCCGGGAGCATCCAACGGGAGGGAATGGATGGTGGCATCACTGTGCGCTGCCGAGAAGTGGTGCAACTCCAGGATTTCCGCACGGCTCTCCGATGCCCGGACCCACATGTCGGAATCCGGTTCTGCGTCATCGGCAAGCCACGGCAATTCGCGCCCACTCGGACGCCCGAAAGTCTCCCCGAAATACCCCAACTCCACGCTCGCCACGTGCTTCACGAGCCCTAACAGATTGGTGCCCGTGGGCGTCAGGGGCCTTCGGGCATCGTATTCACCCAAGCCGTCAAGTTTCCCGAGCAGGTCCGCCCTACGAAGGCGCAAATAACCGAGCAATGTCGCTTTGTCGTCCATGGCTTGCACTCTACCCAAAGGCGCGACCGCGACTTCGCGGGAACTGTGCCGGATCGCCGGAACGCTCCGGCGGCTTGGCAGCATTCCGGCCGACCGTGCATGTTTCCGGCGACTTGAGACCCCACCGAAGGAGTCGACGACGGCGCTATCGCGGACTTTTGTCGATAACGCAGAAGCGGTTGCCGTCAGGGTCGGCGAGGACCACGAAATCCGGATTCTCTGGATACAGGTCCCAGTCAACGCGTTGAGCGCCGAGGGAGATCAGCCGTTCTACCTCGGCAGCTTGGTCATCCGCATAGAGGTCCAGATGCGTACGTGGATGTTCCTGCACGGGCGTTTCGCTCAGCATCAACGCGAGCTGTGGGCCTGGACCGGCGGACGGAACGAGGATCACCCAGGTGTCATCGCCCGGCTCGCGTGGAACATAGCCCAGGGCGGCGTGCCAGAACGCAGTGGCGCGGGTGATGTCATTGACGCCGAGAACGGTGCTGCCGATGGTCAACATGTGCCTAGGCTAGTCTGCGGGAGTCCACGCCTTCCTTGCCGTTGCCGGACGCCAGTGTCACAGTGAACCATGGCAACCGAAGAGGACGTCAGGCGTATCTGCCTTGGGATGCCCGGCATCACGGAACGCCCAAGTTGGGGGCAGCCTGCCTGGTTTGGCAAGACCCTCATGGCCCGGATCTGGGAAGCCGGAGTTGTCACGGTCAAAACGGATGAGCGCGAAGCTCTGGCAGCGATGGATCCCGACACCTACTTCTGGACTCCTCATCACGAACGATCACCGAAGTTGCTGCTGGTCCGGCTGGAGAACATCGACGCAGAGGAGCTCGACGAACTTCTCCAGGAGTCGTACAGAATCTCCGGCGCCCCGGGCAAAGCAAAACCCAACTAGGTCGCAGCAGAGCGCGTTTAGAGAGCTCAAAACGCGCTTAACTGCGACCTAGTTGGGTGCGCGAGCTCACGCTAGACTCGCCCGCATGCGGGAGCACTGCGAAGTTGGGGAACGCAACTCACCGCAGCCTGCCCGCAGAGTCTTTGCCGCCGTCGTGCCTTTGCTTGGCCTGATCGCGGTGATTATGGGATGCGTCCTGGCATGGAATGGCCTGAACGAGACCACGGGCTGGTTTGCTTACGCGCCCCTGTTCGCGGGACATGCGCGAGACCGCCCCACACACGCAAAATCGCCGGAAAACTCCAGCGAACTGGCAGCTTTCCGGCGATCTCGGCGAAGGCAAGGACTAGGTGAGCTTCACCTGGCGGTTCATGTCCTTGTACAGCAGGTAACGGAACTCGCCCGGACCGCCCGCGTAGCAGGCCTGCGGGCAGAACGCGCGGAGCCACATGAAGTCGCCGGCTTCCACTTCCACCCAGTCGTTGTTGAGCAGGTACATGGCCTTGCCCTCCAGGACGTACAGGCCGTGCTCCATGACGTGGGTCTCCGGGAAGGGGATCACGCCGCCTGGCTGGAACGTGACGATGTTGACCTGCATGTCGTGGGCGAGGTCGCTGGAGTCCGTGAAGCGGGTGGTCTTCCAGACGTCGTTGGTGTCCGGCATGGAGGTGGGCTCCACGTCCTTTTCGTTGGTGACGAAGGACTTGGCTTCGAAGCCCTCAAGGCGTTCGTAGGCCTTGCGGATCCAGTGGAAGGAGACGATGTCGTCGGAGACGTTCTCCAGGCCCCACTCCGCGCCGGCAGCGAGGTAGGCGTAGCCGCCCTCTTCGAGGTGGTGCAGTTCCCCGTCCAAGGTCAGGTTGACCTGGCCCTTGGTGACGAAGATGACGCCTTCAACGCCGGACTCAAACTCGGCCTTGGGAGCCCCGCCGCCCGGGCCGATCTCCACGATCAGCTGGGAGAACGTGGTGGCAAAGCCTGAGATCGGCCGCGCGATGATCCACGAACGCGTGTTGGAGAAACCCGGCAGGTTGCTGGTGACGATGTCCGTCATCACGCCCTTGGGGATCACGGTGTAGGCCTCGGTGACGATCGCCCGTTCCGTGGTGAGGTGGGTCTGCGGCGGCAGGCCGCCCTGGGGGTAGTAGTACTTACCCATGGCAATGCTCCTTATCAGTGGGAAGTCGGTTGCGCGAGCCGCGGGTGCGCCAATGCGGTCAGCTGTGAAAGTTCGACGCCGGCAAGCGCCTTGACCTCGTCGGTCCCCACTGCGCCGCACTGGACGCCACGGAGGACGAAGCCGGCAAGCGCGCGGGCGGTGGCGGGTTCGTCCATGACGCCGCCTTCGGTGCGTTCCACGTAGTTGCGGAGGCGGAGAGCCGCGGCGGGCAGGCCTTCACGGTAGAAAGCGTACGACGCCGAGAACCGGCTGGGCAGCTGGGCTGCGTGGAGGTCCCATCCCTGGTAATAGCCGTTCTCCAGGGAGCGGCGGACCAGCCGGCCGTGAAGCTTCCAGGCGTCTTCAACCGCGTCGCCCACGGGGATGATGTTAGTGGAACCGTCAGAGAGGCGGATACCCGTTCCGGCGACGGCGAGCTGCATGACTTCCTTGGCGAAGTCGGCCACTGGGTGCTCCATGGATTGGTATTCCGCTGAGATTCCCAGTGAAGCGCTGTAATCGTAGGTCCCGTAGTGCAGGGCGCTGATGCGGCCCGGAACAACGTGGGGGAGCTGCGCCACGGGGGACGTTCCATCGGCGCCCAGAATGAGCTGCGGCGTTTCCACCTGCACCTCGAACCGGAGCCTCCCCGTGGGAAGCCCGTGGACTTCCTCAAGGCGCGAGACCGCGAAGTCCATGGCCTGCACCTGTGCCACCGTGGTGACTTTAGGCAGGGTCAGGATCAACCCCGCAGGCAGTTCGCCCGCCTCAGCCAGTGTGGACACAAACAAGTCCAGCGTCTTCAATCCGCGGGCACGGGTGGCTGCCTCGAAGCACTTGAAGCGGATGCCGATGAACGGAGGAGCGGTTCCCGCTGCAACCGCAGAAGCAACAGCGTTGGCGGCAGCAACGGCGTCGGCGTCTTCTGCCTCATCGCCGCGGTCCCCGTAGCCGTCTTCGAAGTCCAGGCGCAGGTCCTCGATCGGCTCGGAGGAGAGCTTCGCCGCCACACGCTCCGCAACAGCGGCAGCCAGTTGAGGCTCCTGGCCCAACAGCTGGCCGAGCTTTTCCAGGCCACCGTGAGCGTCCGCCGTCGCGAGCGCCTGGGCGCCCCACTCCGCCGCAAATGACGGTGTGAAGCGGTCCGCCGGGACATAGACGGTGTGGATGGGTTGGCGTGAGCCGTCGTCGCCGGGGTAGTTGCGGTCAAGCAACTGGTCCGTCGCGGCTAGCTGGGACTCGATGTGGGCCAGATCAGAGGAAGAGAATGAGCCCATCTCAGCCCACCAGTTCGTAAGCGGGTGTTGTCAGGAAGTCGGTGTAATCGTCTGACAGGCAGATGTCCTCGATCAGTTTGGAGGCCGGCTCGTAGTATGCCTTGAAATTCTCGTCGCCGAACTCGATGCGCAGGCGCTCGGTCTCTTCGCCGAGGATGCGGGTGACGAGTTCGCGGGTCACGGTGTTGCCCGTGTCCGCCAGGACTGACTTGTTGCGGATCTGCTGCCACACCTGCGAGCGGGAGATTTCCGCGGTCGCGGCATCTTCCATGAGGTTGTGGATGGCAACTGCGCCGCTGCCGGAAATCCAGACACCCGTGTAGGCGACGGCGACATAGAGGTTCAGCCGCAGTCCGGCTTCCGTGACGGTGCCGCCGGCAGAGGCGACGTCGATCAGCTGCTCAGCCGTGACGCTCACCTCGGGGCGCTGCTTGTCCAGCTGGTTGGGCTTTCCACCGTTGGCGGGGTCACCGAGGACCGAATCGAACACTTCGCGGCAGGTGGACACGAGGTCCGGGTGCGCAACCCAGGAGCCGTCGAAGCCATCGTTTGCCTCACGCGTCTTGTCGGCACGGACCTTGTCGAAGGCCGCAGCGGTGACGTCGGGCTGCTTCCGGTTCGGGATGACGGCGGCCATGCCACCCATGGCGAAGGCGCCGCGCTTGTGGCAGGTTTTGACCAGGAGCTCGGTGTAGGCGCGCATGAACGGAGCCGTCATGGCAACGGTGGCGCGGTCCGGGAGGACGAACTCTTCGCCGGCATCACGGAAGTACTTGATGATACTGAACAGGTAGTCCCAACGGCCGGCGTTCAGGCCCGAGGCGTGATCGCGCAGCTCGTAAAGGATCTCGTCCATTTCAAACGCGGCCGGGATGGTCTCGATGAGCACGGTGGCGCGGATGCTGCCCTGCGGAATGCCGAGGAAGTCCTGGGCGAAGACGAAGACGTCGTTCCAGAGGCGGGCCTCCAGGTGGCTCTCCATCTTGGGCAGGTAGTAGTACGGGCCGTGGCCGTTCAGGAGCAGCTGCTTGGCGATGTGGAAGAAGTGCAAACCAAAGTCCACCAGCGCGCCCACCGCAGGTTCGCCGTCGATCAGCAGGTGGTTCTCTTCCATGTGCCAGCCGCGCGGGCGGGCAACAACAACAGCCAAAGGAGCATCCGTGCGCAGACGGTACTCCTTGCCCTCGGGCGAGGTGTAGCTCAGGGTGCCCTGGGCAGCATCGCGGAGGTTAAGGATGGCGTCAATGACGTTGGGCCAGGTTGGCGTGCTGGCATCCTCGAGGTCCGCGAGCCAGACCTTGGCGCCGGAATTGAGCGCGTTGATGGCCATCTTGGCCGGGGTTGCCGGGCCGGTCATCTCAACGCGGCGGTCCCGAAGAGCCGCCGGTGCCTCGGCAACCTTCCAGTCGCCATCGCGGATTTCCTGGGTCTCCGGGAGGAAGTCCAGGCGGCTGGTGTCCGCAACCTGCTGGCGCTTGACCTTGCGTGCCTCCAGCAGCTCGGCACGGGTGCCGGCGAAGCGCTTGTGCAGTTCCTCGATGAAGCCCAGTGCCTTGGGCGTGAGGATCTCCTCGGCGCGATCGATCGGCCGGGGGTCAGTGACTGTAATAGCCATGGGGCGGTGTCCTTTTCTAGAGAGCGCTGGCGGCGTTTGCGTGCGCAGCATTTGCCACTGCAGAAGCGACGTCCGCGGCAACATGGGGATCGAAGACGCTGGGGATAATGTAACTCGCGTTCAGCTCGTCGTCAGCCACCCGGTTGGCAATTGCCTCGGCGGCGGCCACCAGCATGTTCGGCGTGATGTCAGATGCTCCAGCATCCAGCAGTCCGCGGAAGAAGCCGGGGAAGGCCAGCACGTTGTTGATCTGGTTCGGGAAGTCGCTGCGGCCGGTGGCAACCACGGCTGCATGCTTGGAAGCGATGACGGGGTCGATTTCCGGCGTCGGGTTGGCCATGGCGAACACGATTGCATTCTCGGCCATGGAAGCAACCTGCTCCTCGCCGATCACGTGCGGGGCGCTGACGCCGATGAAGACGTCTGCTCCCTTGAGGGCGTCATGCAGGGTTCCGGAGAAGCCCTCTTCGTTGGTGTTCGCGGCAATCCAGCTGCGGTGCTCGTCGCCGTACTTTTCGCCGGAGTGGATGGCTCCGGAGCGGCCGGCGGCGATGATGTGCTGCGCGCCTTGGGCCTTGAGGAGCTGGATGATGGCGGAGCCGGCAGCGCCGACACCCGAGACAACGATCTTGACCTCGGACAGCTTCTTGTCCACCACGCGCAGGGCGTTGACCAAGGCGGCCAGGGTAACGATCGCGGTGCCGTGCTGGTCGTCGTGGAACACCGGGATGTCCAGTTCTTCGCGGAGACGGTTCTCGATTTCGAAGCAACGCGGTGCGGCGATGTCTTCGAGGTTGATGCCGCCGTAGACGGGGGCCATGGCCTTGGCGATCATGATGATTTCTTCGGTGTCCTGCGTGTCCAGGCAGACCGGCCAGGCGTCAACGTTGGCGAACTGCTTGAAGAGGGCGGCCTTGCCTTCCATGACGGGCAGGGCGGCGGCGGGGCCAATGTTGCCCAGGCCCAGCACGGCCGAACCGTCGGTGAGGACTGCGATGGTGTTGCGCTTAACCGTCAGGTTGCGGGCAGCGGCTGGGTCTTCTGCAATGGCCAGGCAAACGCGCGCGACGCCGGGAGTGTAGGCGCGGGACAAATCGTCACGGTTGCGCAGGGCTACTTTGGGGACCACCTCGAGCTTGCCGCCGAGGTGCATGAGGAAGGTGCGGTCCGAGACGTGCTGGACGGTGACGCCGTCGAGGGCGTTCAGGGCATCTTTGACGCGTGCAGCGTGGTCGTCATCAGTGGTGTTGCAGGTGACGTCCACAACGATCGTCTCGTGGTGGGATTCCGTGACGTCCAGTGCGGTGATTGCGGCACCGGCTGCGCCGACGGCTGCTGCCAGTTCGCTCGTAGCGGTGAAGCTGGACGGTGCGGCGACGCGCAGGGTGATCGAGTTTCCGGGGCTCGGATTCGCCATTGAAATTCCTCCTGTTAGGCCCGTTCCCGGGCCGCCGTTCCAAACTGAATGTTTTCGTATTATGGATATTATTATCTACCAAGTGGAAACACAACCCCTTACTCGGTCATCTTGCGTCTCGTCGCGCACTTGCCCGCTGTGCTGTATCTTGGGTGTTCTAAGCAATTCTTTTCACGATGCGGATAAGAGTTGTCGGAATCTGAGTCATTGGAGACAAGGGAATGGCTGAAAAAGCCTCCGGAGGCGTGCAGTCCGTTGAGCGCGTCTTTGAACTGCTGGAACTGATCACGGATGCGGGTGGCGACGTCACTCTGAGCGAGCTGTCGTCGTCCACGGACCTGCCCTTGCCCACCATCCACCGCCTGTTGCGCACGCTTGTGGCATTGGGCTACATCCGCCAACTGCCCAATCGCCGCTACGCTTTGGGCCCCCGGCTCATCCGGCTTGGCGAGGGTGCCAGCAAGCAGCTCGGCGCCGTGGCGCGTCCGCAGCTGAAGACCCTCGTTGAACGCCTCGGCGAGACCTCCAACATGGCCGTGTTGGATTCCGACATGGTCATTTATGTGGCCCAGGTACCGTCCATGCACTCCATGCGCATGTTCACCGAGGTTGGCCGCCGCGCCCACACGCATGACACCGGCGTTGGCAAAGCGATCCTGGCGCAGCTCGACGACGAACAGGTCCGTGGCATTGTTGCCCGCACCGGCATGCCCACGCCCACGGCCAAGAGCATCGGCGACATCGACTCCCTTCTGGCGGACCTCAAGCTGATCCGTGAGCGCGGCTACTCCATTGACGAGGAAGAGCAGGAGCTCGGCGTACGCTGCTTCGCGATGGCCGTGCCCAACGCTCCCACTCCCACGGCTATCTCCGTTTCCGGGCCCATCACCCGTGTGGACCAGAGCTTTGCCGACCGTGCTGTGCCGATGCTGCGCGAGGCAGCGTTGGCGATCTCCGCTGAGCTCAACCAGAACTAGGTTTCTTGCCGGTGGCCTTCCGCAGCATCGAGTCCACCACCAGCGGGTGAGCCGGCCGCACGACGCCGAAGTACAGCTTTCCGCGCCACCCCTTAAGCTCGACGGCGGTAGTCACCCTGATCAGTCGGGTCACCGGATCGACTCCAACCGCCACCGCGAAATCCAAGTGCCTGTCCCGGACAAAGATCAGGGCTTCCTCGCCCGACTGTTCGCTCACCGTGAAGGTGTTCTTAGGTGCTTTGGGTATGCCGATCAAGGGCACGATCGCCTGCCTTAAGCCCATTGCCCAAGCAACCCAGCGCGGCATCGACTCGATGGAGAACACTCGCTCCGCCCATTCCCTGGGATCCGTGCCGGCGCCCTCAGGGAGGGTGGCCAGGCAAACGTCCGCGTAGTCCGGCTCCGGTATCTTGCGGAGGGCGAGGGAACGGAAGCAGGGGAGCTGTTCGGTCATGGGCTGATCCTACGGTGAGTGTTGCCCGGTGGTGAGCGCCGCCGTCGTACATTCTGCGCGGGGCGATTTCCAAGCAAGGCGACAAATGACGGCAGCGTCCCCCAAGGAAACGCTGCCGTCATCTGCCATTTTTGGCGGGAGCTAGTGCTCCGAGGCGCTGGAGGTCTTGAGCGGGACTTCCTTGCCGTCGGCGTCGATCAGCTTGCCGTTCTCGAAGCGGTCGCCTTCGCTCAGGCACTTGATGTCTTCCTCGCTGACGATGCGGTCCGTACCAGCGACGAACACAGACTGGTTGTCCGTGTTGCCTGCCTTGAAGTGGTTGAACAGGATGTTCAGCAGGATCGCCATGACTGCGGCGGAGCTGATGCCGGAGTGGAAGATCGTGGAGAACCAGGATGGGAACTGGTCGTAGAACTTCGGAGCGGCAATGGGAATCATGCCGAAACCGATCGAAGCGGCCACGATGATCAGGTTCATGTTGTTCTTGTACTCAACCTTGGCCAGGGTGCGGATACCGCTGGCTGCCACCGTGCCGAAAAGCACGACGCCGGCACCGCCCAGGACGGGCGTCGGAACCGCTGCGACCACTCGGCCCAGGATCGGCAGGAGGCCAAGGACCACCAGGATGAGGCCGCCGGCGCTGACAACGAAGCGGCTCTTGATGCCTGTGATGGCCACGAGTCCAACGTTCTGGGCGAAGGCGCTCTGCGTGAAGGAGTTGAACAGCGGTGAGATGGCGCTGGAGAGCATGTCCGCGCGGAGGCCGTCGCCGATGCGGCGGGAGTCAACCTTGGTATCGACGATCTCGCCCACTGCAATGATGTCTGCGGAGGTCTCGGTCAGTGTTACCAGGATGACGATGAGCATGGAAATGATTGCTGCGATTTCGAACGTTGGAGCACCGAAAGCGAAGGGCGTGGGGAAAGCGACGATGTCGCCCTGGCCAACCTTGGAGAAGTCTGCCATTCCTGCAACGAACGCGATGATGGTGCCAATGACCATGGCCAGCAGGATGGAGAGCCGGGAGATCGCGGCGTTGCCCACCTTGCTCAGGAGCAGGACGACGCCCATGGTTGCTGCGGCGAGGCCGATGTTGGCCATGCTGCCGTAATTATCGGCCTTGGCGTTTCCACCCATGGCCCAGTTTGCTGCGACCGGCATGAGCGTGAGCCCAATGGTGGTGATGACCGTGCCGGTGACCACTGGCGGGAAGAACTTGATGATCTTGGAGAACAAGGGAGTGATGGCCAGGCCGATCAGGGAGGCCACAATGACCGAACCGAACACGGCTTGGATGCCCCCGCCGCCTTGGACAATCGCAACCATCGTTGAGACGCCGGCGAAGGAGACGCCCTGAACCAGGGGTAGCTGTGAGCCGAAGAACGGGATGCCCACCGTCTGGAGGATTGTGGCCAGGCCGCCAACGAACAGGCAGGCTGCGATGAGGAGGCCGATATCCTGCGAGGACATGCCTGCGGCGGCGCCGATGATCAGCGGAGGGGCAATGATTCCGCCGTACATGGTGAGGACGTGCTGGAAGCCGTACGCGAACGTGCTTCCGATGGAGAGGCGCTTGTCCTCGGGGCGTTCTGGCTGATGCTTCTGCGAAGGGGTGGTATTCGCAGGGCGGGTTTTCTTCTTCGTGTTCATGGCAGACTTTCTGGGTTCATGGCAGACGTCTTCGTCTGGCTAACTGTGTCTGGCTAACAAAATCTTGGGTTTTGGGGTGGGGTTTGTGTGCAGGTCCGGCCTTGGCGGGGGGCCGTTGGGGGACCTGCACACAAACTCCTGGATGGTGCGTTGTTAGTGGTGCGTTGTTAGTGGTGCCTTGTTAGGGGCGGTGCTTAGCAGAAGCCGGCGATGCCGCTCCATGCAACGGGCGCGGCCGTGGTGTTGTCGCGCTGGACGGTTGCTTCGATGAGGCCGTACGGGCGGTCCGCGGCGAAGAAGACCTCGTTGGGGTTGTCCAGGCCGAACGGGCTCAGGTCAACCAGGAAGTGGTGCTTGTTGGGCATGGAGAACTTGATTTCATCCACTTCGCTGTGTGCTTCCAGGACCTTCTTGCCCATGTCGAACAGCGTCTGCTGCAGGGCGTGCGAGTAGTTCTCTGTGAAGCCTTCCAGCAGGAGGGCCTTGATGTCCTCGTAGCTCTTGTTGAAGTCCGTGCCTGCCAAGTCCACGTTGGTGTTGTAGCGCCAGCGGGCAGAAACGTCGGTGGCAAGGATGCGGTCCGTGGTTTCCGGCAGGGTGGTGTATTTGTCGCGCGGGTAGCCGACGAACCCTGACTGCGTGGTCTTGAGGACGGTCAGGTCCTTGAGGCCGGAAATCACGTGCGTGGTTGCGCCATCACGGACGACGACGGCGGTACGCACCTCTTGTCCGTTGCGGACGAAGCTGTGATCGTGTCCCGCGCCGTGTGCCTGGATGCGATCCCAGCTGTAGGCCTCGGCTTCCCAACGGCCGCCGGTTACCCATTCGAACTCGCCGGTGAAGTGGTCCGCGAGACGCAGCAGGAAGGACTCCGGTGAGCCGATGCCGTCACGGGCAAAAGCGTAGACAGTGTTCTTCTGGGTATCGGTGGCAACGACGTGGCCGTTGTCGCCTTCGAGGTGTGCCGCCTGGAAATCGCCGCGCAGTTGCGAGGTGACATTCAGATCTTCGATGTGGTGGCGGTCAGTATCCCGAGTGACCTTGACGACGCGGACTTCCGCTTTGCCGTACTGGTTTTCGCCGAGGACGATGTTGTTGCTCATGGTCATATCCCAACTTCTGTGAGGTGGAACCTACGTTCCATCAATGAAATTAAGCGCGTGTTTCCACCGCGTTTCTGGTGGAGCCGACCCAACAAAAAAGAGCCGGCATCCATTGATGCCAGCTCATTACGACCCTGCCTGCTGCTCTCAGGTTACGTGACGTACGCCACGAACTCATTCGAGAGTAGCGCATGATTTCGGCTTGTGTATATGGGTTTCCGGTGATCGTTATGAAGCAGCCAAATGTGACCGGAGCAACTCCGGTTCCCTCTTGGACAGGTCTTGACGGCTACTCGGCGCCCTGCCTATTCTTTTCACATAGCAATAAAGATTTTCCGAAATACGGAAAAGTGCTGCACTGGAAAGAGGAGGAACAGATGGACTCGAAGGATACGAACAACGTCGTGGAATTCCCGGCACCGGGTCAGGAGCTGTACCTGCCCTTCGGTGCAACAGATCCGGACTTCTACATTCCGGCCGACTGCGACCGCAATGCCGGCGGATTCTCCCGTTGGCTCCGCGCGCTCCCGGTGTTCGGCCGCCAGCGCCCCTAGGATCTTTTCTGCATCCAAGGGGTGCGGACTCCGGCCGTTTGCTGCGGCCCGCAATGAGATCGCTGGAAAAGTGCGAAATCGCCGGAACGTTCCCTGTGAAGTGGCAGCGTTCCGGCGATTTCGCGCAAGGGGGGGCAGAACCTACCCCGCCACCAACTTCCGGGCCGCAGCCGAGTGCTCAGCGATGAGCCCTGCAACGTCGAGCCCGGGGATCTCCCCGTCCACCACCCGCCACTGGCCACCCACCATGACGCGGTCTGCCCGGTCCGCCCCACAGAGCAGCAAGGCGGCGACGGGGTCATGGCTGCCGGAGAAGCGCAGTTCGTCGGGCTTGAACAGGGCAAGGTCTGCCTGAAGGCCCGGAGCCAACTGCCCGATGTCCGAGCGGCCCAAAACGGCGGCGGACCCGCGTGTCGCCCAACCGAGTGCTCTCTCCACAGGGACGGAAGCCCCGTACCGGAGCCGTTGCAAATACAGCGCTTGGCGGGCCTCGAGGATCATGTTGGAAGCATCGTTCGACGCCGATCCGTCCACTCCCAGCCCCACGGGAACGCCCGCGGCTTCAAGTTCCAGCACTCGGGCTGTCCCGGATGCGAGGCGCATGTTGGAGGTTGGGCAATGCGCGACGGCGGTGCCCGCGGCTCCCAGCCTGGCGATCTCGTCGTCGTTGAAGTGGATGCCGTGTCCAAGCCACGTGCGGGATCCCAACCAGCCAACTGACTCCAGGTAATCCACGGTCCGCAGCCCAAACATGGAGCGGCAGAAGTCTTCCTCGTCGATGGTCTCTGCAAGGTGCGTGTGTAGCCGGACATCGAAGCGTTCGGCCATGGCTGCGCTCTCGGCCATGATCTCTTTGGTCACGGAGAATGGCGAGCAGGGGGCGAGGGCAATCTGTATTGAAGCCCCATCACCGGTTTCGTGGTACTGACGAATCAGCCGTTCGCTGTCCGCAAGGATCGTCCCGGGTGACTGGACCGTGGTCCGGGGCGGCAGCCCGCCGTCGTCCTCTCCCAATGTCATGGACCCGCGGGTCAGTGTTGCCCGCATGCCCATGGAGCGCACCGCGCCTGCTTCAATATCAATGGCGTCTTCCATGCCGTCGGGGAAGAGGTAGTGGTGGTCTGCGGCGGTGGTGCAGCCGGACAACAAAAGCTCCGCCAGTGCAACCTGCACTGCAAGCTCAAGGCTCCGGGGCGTCAACCGTGCCCACACGGGGTACAAATTCTGCAGCCACGGGAACAGCGGAGCGTTGGCCACCGGACCCCAGGCGCGGGTGAGGGTTTGGTAGAAGTGGTGGTGGGTGTTGATGAGCCCAGGCAGAACCACGTGGGCGGAGGCATCAAAGACAGAACAAGGCAACGAAGGCTGCCCGCCCGTAGACACGAGCTCCACGATTTTCCCGTCGGAGACCACCAGGCCGCCACCGGCGTTGAGGTCGTTTGCGGTGAAGATACCCAGCGGGTTCTTGATCCAAAGAGGGGTCATGGCAGGTTCCTTGTCTGGTCGGCGTGTACGCGTTCCAGCTCAGTTAGGCCCTGTCTGCTGATCCAGGAGCCGGAAGCCACCAAGTGCGTCCGGTCCGAAAAGCGTAAGATGCACGACGGCGGCAGTCAACGTTCGCAGGCGTCGTCCGGTCACATCTGGCCAGCAACCCCAATTTCGTATGACGAAATTAAATTTTCAAAAAACTATGGCGCGGCTCACAAGCCTGGTGCTACGCTCTAACTGCCAAAGGCGGGCACCCGGACTTCGGGAAGCTATCTACCAGGCGCAACTTAACCTTCATCGCACATGCTGAAGCCTGGTAACCAAGCTAACTGGAGCTCTGCTCCGTAGCGCCCCCAACAGGTCACCTGGCTTCCTCAGCACTAAGGAAGTCGCAACATGAGTACAACCGTCACGGCCGAGCAATTCCTGGCCACAACCATTGAGCTGGCAACAGCCAATGTCCTCAACAGTGGTGGCCCCTTCGGCGCCGTCATTGTTACCGCGGATGGACAAGCCTTCCAAGGCGTCAACCGCGTCACCGCCACGAACGATCCCACCGCACACGCAGAAGTCACGGCCATCCGTAACGCCTGCCACGAACTGGGAACCTTCGATTTGAGCGGAGCAACCCTCTACACCAGTTGCGAGCCATGCCCCATGTGCCTGGCCTCCGCACTCTGGGCACGCGTTGACCGCGTGTTCTTTGCTGCAGACCGTCACGACGCCGCATCCGTTGGCTTTGACGACGCCGTCTTCTACGAGTTCTTCGAGAACGACAACCGGGACGCGCTGATGCCGGTAGCCAAGCTGGAACTGGGCGACCCCCAGGCTCCGGCGGCCCTCCAGCCGTTCACCACATGGAACACGCTTGATTCCAGGATCGACTACTAGGGCCCGGTGGCTGACATGACAATTCTGGATCCCGCAGAAATGCAGACCGCAGCTGAAAAGCAGGCTGCGCTCCTCCCCAACGGAGGCAAGAGCGCAGAGCCCACAGCGGCAAACGCAAAGCACACGGCGACCGGCAACAGCAAGCCGCCGGTGTCGAACTCCTTCCTGGATAAGTTCTTCCAGATCACCAAACGTGGCTCCACGCTGGCCCGTGAATTCCGCGGCGGCTTGGTCACGTTCTTCACCATGGCGTACATCGTCATCCTCAACCCGCTCATCCTGGGCGGATTCTCGGCAGACAACGCCCCGGTGGATGTGGCGGGCGGCTGGCTCTCGGCAGCACAGGTAGGCGCAGTTACTGGCCTGACCGCCGGCGTCATGACCATCGTCTTCGGACTCGTCGCCAACCTGCCCTTCGGCCTCGCAGCCGGTCTGGGCATCAATTCCTTCCTCGCCGTCGCGGTCATCCAGGAAGTCACATGGCCAGAAGCCATGGGCCTGGTGGTCATCAACGGCATCCTGATCGTCCTCTTCGGCGCCACCGGTGCCCGGACGGCGATCTTCAAGGCAGTCCCCAAGGAACTCAAAGCCGCAATCACCGTTGGCATCGGCCTGTTCATCGCCTTCATCGGCTTCGTCGACTCCGGCTTTGTCCGCCCCACCAAGGGCGGCCCGCCGGTCCAGCTCGGCACGGATGGTTCCATTACCTCCATCCCAACTCTCGTCTTCATCATCGGATTGCTGGTCATGGGTATCCTCGTGGCACGCAAGATTCAGGGCGGCCTGTTGATTGGCATCGTCGCCACAACAGTCCTCGCCGCTGCAGCCGAGGCCGTGTTCCACATTGGTCCGGGCACCGCCGATAACCCCGGCGGCTGGCACCTCAACGTGCCGATCCTGTCCAGCCAGTTGATGTCCGTCCCGGATCTTAGCCTGGTAGGCCAGTTCGACCTCTTTGGTTCGTTCGCCAGGATTGGCGGACTGGCTGCGACCATGCTTGTCTTCACCCTGGTGTTCACCAACTTCTTCGACGCCATGGGCACCATGACGGGCTTGGCCAAGAGCGCAGGCGTGGCACATAAGGACGGTACGTTCCCCAAGCTGAAGTCGGCCTTCATCGTTGAAGGCATGGGCGCAGTGGTGGGTGGCGGGACCTCCGGTTCATCCAACACCGTCTACATCGACTCCGCAGCAGGAATCGGCGAGGGCGCCCGCACCGGCCTGGCCTCGGTCGTCACTGGCCTGCTGTTCCTGGGCTCGATGTTCTTTACGCCGCTTACTTCGGTTGTCCCATTGGAAGTGGCTGCCGCAGCGCTGGTGGTGGTGGGCGCGATGATGATGGCTCAGATCCGCGAGATCAAGTTCACCAAGTTCGCCATCGCGTTGCCGGCGTTCCTCACCATTGTGACCATGCCGCTGACCTATTCCATTGCCAACGGCATCGGCGTCGGGTTCATCTCCTTCGCGGTGATCAGCGCGGCATCGGGCAAGGCCAAGAAAGTCCATCCGCTTATGTGGGTGGTCACGGTGGGCTTCATCATCTACTTCGCCCGTGGCCCGATCAACGCCTTGATGGGCGTCTAGCCCGGAGCCCCACCCCGCGCCGGCGGGTCCACATCCGGCATTTCGAACGGCGGTCCATCCGCACCCACCGCACGAATAGGCGTCCGTCGTCGTGGTCCCTGATCGAACAGCACCACCGGAACAGGCACGACGGCGGGCGGCGGCCCTGTTGATTCAGGAACGGGTGCTGATGCTCCGTCAGGGAACGGGGGCAGGGAGATGAAGCCCTTGCCCCCGTTCCTATGAACTCTTATTCAATAACCGCGACTACCCCTCAACACCTTCTGGAAATGAGATTATGAGGGCAAGATCGCGCACTGCTCCGGCCGGGGCCACCTGGCCGGGACACCTGGAAAAAGGACGTGTTGCCATGCTGGATCTGATGCCTTCACTGGGCAGCTGGCGGACTGCGGTCTCTGGCCAACGATGCGCTGTGGCCACGATCGTAGGGACCGGCGGCTCAGTCCCGCGCCCCATGGGGACTTCCATGATGGTCTCCGAACATGGCGAAATCCTGGGCAGCCTGTCCGGCGGTTGCGTGGAAGGGGCCGTCGTTGAGGCAGCCTTGGAAGCAATGCGCGACGGCGGCCCACGCCTTGAGTCTTTTGGCTACAGTGCCGAGGACGCGTTCGCCGTCGGACTCACCTGTGGAGGAGAACTGGAAGTCCATATCCAGCCACTGGGTAGCGATTCCGGCGAAATGGCCTTGTTGGACATCGCTGTATCAAACGAACCCACGGCCTTGGCCCTCATCCGCAGGCTCGGTGGAGGAGGGGGAGCGGTGGTCGTTGATGATCCTGTTCGGTTCCGCGCCATGGAATCAACGCAACTGGCCCGGTTGGTGGGCGATCATCCCGCCACCCTGATGGCTGCGGCGGCCCAAGTTGAGCCGCTGCTCCAAGGCGGACGCACGGGGTTGGTCCGGCTGGCAGCACCCGAAGGCTGCATCGATGGCTGGGTAACAGTGGACAGGTGGGAGTCGGCGGGCCCGGAAGAAATAACCCAGCCCGAACCCATCACCTTGTTCGTGGAAAGCCGTTTGCCGGCCGCGCGAATGCTCATCTTCGGTGCCAACGATTTCGGTGCCGCATTGCTCCCGGCCGGACAGTTGCTTGGTTACAACGTCACCCTGTGTGATGCCCGCCCTGCGTTTGCCAAGCAGACCCGCTTCGCCGGAGCGGACCAGGTGGTCACAGACTGGCCGCACCGCTACCTGGAAGCCGAAGCAGCGGCGGGGCGAATCGATGCCCGGACCGTCGTGTGCGTCCTGACCCACGATCCAAAGTTCGACATTCCCCTGCTTGAAACAGCGCTTCGCTTAAACCTGGCTTACGTCGGCGCAATGGGCTCGCGTCGCAGCCACCGACATCGGGTTGACGCCCTGTTCGAGGCGGGCACGACCTCCGAAGCGCTCGAACGCCTGCATTCCCCGATCGGATTAGACCTTGGCGCAGTGACACCAGCCGAAGTCGCAGTCTCCATCACGGCAGAAATCATCGCCGAGCGGGGAACCCCCAGCGGCAAAGTCACGGGCCGCAAGGCACCCGGCCACAAGGCCCCCGGCCGCACAGCCACCGGTTTCCCCTCGCTGAAGGACGGCACCGGCCCGATTCACGCGGCACCCATTCACCCAGCGCCGATCCACCCAGCACCTCAACACCTCACTCAGGAGGACCCATGGACATGAACACCATCGAGGCCGTGGTTCCCACCACGGATCCTTCGCAATGGCGCGATGGCGATGCCTGGCTTGCCGGAGGGACTGTCCTCTTCTCCTACGGAAGCACTGTCCTTAAACGGCTCCTTGATTTGGGCCAAGCGGATTGGCCGGCCATTACAGTAACCGATGACGGTATCGAGTTGGCCGCAACCTGCACCGTTGCCGAGCTCTACGCATTGCCGGCGTCCGCGGAAACAGCCAACCGCGAGTGGCCCGGCCTGGCAGTGATCCGTCCTTGCTGCGACTCGTTTGTGGCGTCCTTCAAGATTTGGAACATGTCCACGGTGGGCGGCAACCTCTGCACATCCTTGCCGGCCGGCCCCATGATTTCGTTGTGTGCCGGGCTCGACGCCTTGGCAACCATCCAGAGCCCCGACGGTAGCAGCCGCAGTGTACCTGTGGCCGATTTCGTAGTAGGGGACATGGAGAATGTCCTGGCCGCGGGGGAGTTGCTCCGGAGCATCCACCTTCCGGCCGCGGCACTCTCGGCCCGCGTTGCCTTCCGGCGTCTGTCGCTGAGTAACCTTGGACGATCCGGCGTGCTGCTCATCGGACGCCTCGACGCCGATGGCGGTTTGATCATCACCGTCACTGCCTCCACCAAAAGGCCCGTACAGCTACGGTTCCCCGCCGGGCAGGTTCCCGACGCCGGGATGCTGGCTGACGCCGTCGGGGATTCCATTCCCTGGCCGCTGTACCACGATGACATCCATGGGCTCCCCGCGTGGCGCCGCGATATGACGTTCAAACTGGCCGAGGAGATCCGGGCCGAGCTGCTGGGCGAGTCGATGGTTGTGTCAGGCGACTTCTGGCCACCGCACGCCACCTCGCAGCAACCATCCACGCAACCCGCACACAACAACCCGCAGAAGGAGGCCTCCCATGGCAATTGAGATCAACGGCGCTGCCTCTCAGGCCACACCCCGCCCGGGCCAATGCCTGCGCACTTTCCTCCGGGAACAGGGAAACTTCGGCGTTAAGAAGGGCTGCGACGGCGGTGACTGTGGCGCCTGCACTGTGCACGTCGACGGCACTCCCGTCCACAGCTGTATCTATCCGGCTGTCCGCGCCGAGGGCAAAGCCGTCACCACGATCGAAGGTCTCTCCACCGGCGAAAACCTTCACCCTGTGCAGGAGCAGTTCCTCGAAGCCCAGGGTTTCCAATGCGGTTTCTGCACCGCCGGCATGGTCATGACCGCAGCCACTTTTGACGACGAACAACGTGCCAACCTGCCCCGCAACCTCAAGGGAAATCTGTGCCGCTGCACCGGTTACCGCTCCATCGCTGACGCCGTGTGTGGTCATGCTGATGGTCACGGCGGCGGGCACAAGCACGACGCCGGAGCTGACGTTTCCGGGGCACAATCGCCTGCCGCCGGACAGCCTGCCGCAGGACATCCCGTGGCTGTGGAAGCCACGCCCGGCCAGCTCGGGGACAACGTGCCCGCACCCGCCGGTCAAGCCGTGGTTACCGGAACTGCCCGGTACACCCTGGATGTCCCGGCTGAGCAACTGCCCGGACTGCTGCATCTCAAGCTCGTGAGGTCGCCGCATCCACACGCGCGGATCGTCGCCATTGACAAGACCGCGGCATTGGCGGTTCCTGGCGTCGTCGCCGTCTTCACGCACGAAGACGCACCTGCGCAGTTGTTCTCCACTGCCCAGCACGAACACTTCACGGACGATCCTGATGACACCCGCGTGCTGGACAACGTGGTGCGGTTCATCGGGCAGCGCGTTGCTGCTGTGGTGGCCGAGTCCGTTGGTGCTGCCGAGGCCGGAACCCGGGCGCTTGCTGTGGAGTACGAGCTCTTGGAGCCCGTGTTCACGCCCCAGGAGGCCATTCTTACCGGTGCCCCCGCAATCCATGGCGACAAGGATGGCGTTTACTCCAGAATCTCCCGGCCCCTGGAGAACGTGGTGGCAGAGGTCCACGCCGAGCTGGGCAGCGTGGCCGACGGCTTCGCGGCAGCCGACTTCGTCCATGAGTACACGTACAAGACGCAAAGGGTTCAGCACGTCGCGATGGAAACGCACGCGTCCATCGCCTGGCTGGACGAGGACGGCAGGCTGGTTGTCCGTTCCTCCACTCAGGTTCCTTTCCTGGTAAAGCGCACCCTGATGAGGTTGTTCAATCTGCCGGAGGAGACTGTTCGCGTGGTGGCTGGCCGCGTCGGGGGTGGTTTCGGCAGCAAGCAGGAGGTCCTCACCGAGGATCTTGTGGCCCTCGCGGCACTGGCTTTGCGTAGGCCGGTCCAGGTGGAGTTCACCCGGACCGAACAGTTCACGTCCACCACAACGCGCCACCCCTTCACCATCAATCTCAAGGCGGGAGCCAGCCGGGATGGATACCTGACCGCCCTTCAACTGGACGTCATCACCAACACTGGCGCCTACGGAAACCATGCGCCCGGCGTGATGTTCCACGGTTGTGGGGAATCGTTGGCCGTCTATAAATGCGTCAACAAGAAAGTGGACGCCCAGGCCGTCTACACCAACACGGTTCCCGCCGGTGCTTTCCGGGGGTATGGGTTGAGCCAGATGATCTTCGCGATCGAGTCCGCCATCGACGAACTTGCGATCGGTATCGGGATGGACCCCTTGGAGTTCCGGCTCAAGAACATGGTCCGTCCGGGCGATCACATGTTGTCTACTACACCCGAGCCTGAGGAGGACGTCCACTACGGTAGCTACGGCTTGGACCAGTGCGTGGCCTTGGTCCGGGATGCCCTGGACCGGGGCAAGGAGCGTTACCGGGCCGCTGGGCTGGAGGACCTCGGCCCCGACTGGGTCGTCGGTGAGGGCTCGGCGCTCTCCATGATCGATACCGTTCCGCCGCGAGGCCACTTCGCCCACACCAGGGTGAGCCTGGAAGCGGACGGAAGGTTCGCCGTCGACGTCGGTACAGCGGAGTTCGGGAACGGCACCACAACTGTCCATGCGCAGTTGGCTGCAACAGCGTTGGCCACCACGGCATCAAAGGTGACCGTTCGCCAGTCCGATACCGACCTCGTGGAGCACGATACCGGCGCGTTCGGTTCGGCCGGAACCGTGGTTGCCGGCAAGGCGACGCTCGGCGCAGCCCTTGAACTCGCCACGAGGATCCAGACCGTTGCGGCTTCGCTGACGGGGGCACCGCTGGCCGATTGCCGTTTGGTGGACGGGGCTGTTCAGTGCGGCGACCGTACGGTGCCACTGACGGAAATTGTCGACGCCGCCCGCCTGCAGGGCGTTCGGCTCGCCACCGATGGCAACTGGGGCGGAACTCCGCGGTCAGTTGCCTTCAACGTGCACGGGTTCCGGGTTGCTGTGAATACGGGAACGGGGGAGCTGCGGATCCTGCAGAGTGTGCAGGCCGCAGATGCTGGAGTTGTGGTGAACCCGCGTCAGTGCCGTGGGCAGATCGAAGGCGGTATCACCCAGGCGCTCGGTGCGGTGCTGTATGAGGAAGTGAAAGTGGACGACGCCGGACGCGTCACCACGGACATCCTGCGGCAGTATCACATCCCCTCCTTCGCGGACGTTCCACGGAGCGAGGTCTATTTCGCAACAACGAACGACACCACTGGACCCCTTGGCGCCAAGTCCATGAGCGAGAGCCCGTTCAACCCTGTGGCAGCTGCCTTGGCCAACGCAATCCGCAACGCCACCGGGGTTCGTTTCGGCGAGCTGCCCATTGCCCGCGACAAGATCTACCTTGCCCTCCGGGACCGCACCCTGATCCCCAACTGAGTCGCAGTTGAGCGCGTTTTGAGCCGTCAGAATGCGCTTAACTGCGACTTACTTGGGTGGGACGGCTACTTGGGGGATACGGCGAGTTCCATGAACACGCTGTTTGGGTCCAGGGTGTAGTCGGCGAAGGGCGGGCATTCGGTGAATCCGTGCCTGGCATACAAACGACGTGCAGGGGCAAAGTATTCTTCGGTCCCGGTTTCCAAGCTCACCCGCTCGTAGCCCCGGCGGCCGGCTTCGGCCACGATGTGCTTGAGCATCAGCGTGGCTACTCCGCGCCCACGGGCAGCGGCGGTGGTGCGCATCGACTTGATCTCGCCGGACCGGCCGTCTCCGTCAGAAGTGGCCAGTTCCTTCAGCGCCCCGCATCCCAGCAGCACACCGTTTTCGCGGGCCGTCCAGAACGTGATGGCTTCATGCGACAACGCCGAATGGTCCAATGCGTGCACGCTCTCTGCAGGCGACGTCGCAAACATGTCCGCCAGATGTTCGCTGAGGAGCTGATGGACATCCGGGCGCGTGGGATCGTCAAGGGCAATCTGGATCATGGATTCAAATTTACCGGCCCTAGAGTGGTCGGCTTCGCAGTCAGTCCTCCAGCAGGTGCAACTGATCCTTCGTATCCAGGTCTTCGCCGGAGCAGAGGTCACTGCAATCCACAAGGTCCACCAAGCCCGGATGCGCCTTGAGGAACGATCGCGCCCCCGTGTCACCATTCGCGGCTTCCGCCGCTTGGGATCGGAGCGCGACGTCGATAATCACCGGGTGCCGACGCTTAAGGCGGCCTGCTTCGTCAGGGTAGGCGGCTGCCGTGACCCGGCCTGTACGGTGGCTGCCCAGCAACCTGCTGACCGCCGTCGGGGTTAATCCGGGCTGATCCACCAGAGCCACCATGATGCTGTGTCCCGGCGAGGCCGCCTCGATTCCTGCGCGGAAAGAACCAGCCATGCCCTTGGCCCAGTTTTCGTTCTCGACCACGGTGTACGTCCGTAGATCTGTGGTGCTTCGAACACGGTCCGCCTCGGCCCCAACAACCACCACCACCTCGCGGCAGCCGCCGTCGAACAGCGTATCGGCCAGCACCTCAACCAGCGTGCGGCCGCGGTAGGGGAGCAGCGCTTTCGGTCCGCGGCCCAAGCGCGTACCAGCCCCTGCGGCAAGCAGGACGCCCGTAGTGGGCGCCACGCCGGATCCAGTCATATCCTCACGATACGCGCGGGCATGCACGCGGTCTGTAGCTCCCTCGGAGCTTTCCGGGACATCTACCAAAATCGGTTGCAAACTACTCCTCAGTAGGTCTGTTGGTAGGTTCCGACGGCCATTATTGTCGGTAGGGAATTGTTCAAATCAGCTCTAATGCAATGATGCGTGGAGGAAAAGGGGAAGATGGCGGGCAGTTTCGAGATACTCAAGGCCGGGACGAACACGTTCAGGTTCCGACTCACAGCCGATGACGGCACAGTTGTGGCAGTGTCGCCACAGTTTCCCAATTTGAAGGCCGTCGTGGCCGGTATCAACGCAGTCCGCGAAAACGCGGCAACCGGATTCGTCGTAGACCGGAGGAATCTGGGCACCTGAGCCCTCCCGGTTACATCGCAAACACAGTTGGCGGCAGTGTTCTTCACGAACACTGCCGCCAACCGTTTTTCTGCCCTGTTATCTGGGTTGTTGGGGTGTTAGGCGTCTCCGCCTGCTCCGCCAGTGGTGCCCGCGTTCACGTCGTGCAGCTTGTAGCGGTCAATAGCGTACGACGGCGCGCCCTCCTCGACTTCTCCCTTGGCGGCGAGGAGTTGGAGGGTTTTGGCGACGATGGAGTGGGTGTCGTTTTTGAAGTAGCGGCGGGCGGCTTGGCGGGTGTC
>NZ_JBEPSI010000009.1:0-258520 GCF_040548745.1 Arthrobacter sp. 2762 | reverse complement strand
GGCTTGTACTTCTGCCCGGGCCCGTAAACCCAGAACGAAACCCCTGTAATGGGTCCCCGGTCCCTAACCGTCCAGTTGAACCGAATCTTATCCCCCGGCCCAACCTGCTTCGGGGACGCTAACGAAACAGAAACCAACTCCGGCGAAGTCACATCCGCCGACGTTCCAGATACCGTCGATGTGAGGGGTGGTAGGAGTGCAGAACTGCCTTCGACCCGAGCGGAGTTCCCGGCCGAGTCAGCCGGCATGATCAGTGTCACCACGTAATCACCAGCAGGCCAGGACAGAGAATCAATCACGGCCGTTTCGGACGTTCCAGAATATAGGCCAGGGCCTGAAGAGTACGAACTGACCATATAGGCAGGCTTGTACTTCTGCCCGGGCCCGTAAACCCAGAACGAAACCCCTGTAATGGGTCCCCGGTCCCTAACCGTCCAGTTGAACCGAATCTTATCCCCCGGCCCAACCTGCTTCGGGGACGCTAACGAAACAGAAACCAACTCCGGCGAAGTCACATCCGCCGACATGTCCGCAACGCTATCCCTAACGCCCCACGTCAGCGTCAGCGCAATGGATAGACATACCGACACTAATAGCGTGAATGCAGGGAACCGCAATCCAAAACTTCCATTCGCAGAATGCATACGGGCATCGAAATTATTGAGCATACTTCTGGACATCCTAAGGACATGGCGATCTACGGAGATCGTGAGATCGCGGGCAGCTGGGAGATCACCAGCTGACCCCCCGGAGATTGTAGGCAGACTTTCGAATTGCGCTTCGCTCCAAATATGTTTATGACGAGTTGATAGATTAAATGCGACAAGGACCCGATCGAATGATCAGATCCTTATCTAGGTTGTTCGGGCTGTTGCCCCTACATGTCTGCGAGCGCTCCACCAGGATTCTCGATGGCGTCGGCCACGTACCGGAGGAAGCCGGCGGCAGTCTCACCGTCACACACGCGGTGGTCGAAGGCAAGGGTCAACTCGGTAACCTTGCGGACGGCAAGTTCACCGTTAACTACCCACGGCCTGTCGATGATGCGACCCACGCCGAGCATCGCAACCTCTGGGTAGTTGATGATCGCGGCCGAGCCATCCACACCGAACACGCCGTAATTGTTCAGGGTGAAGGTGCCTGAGCCGAGTTCGGTTGGGGTCGCCTTGCCTTCCCTTGCCACCGAGGTCAGACGCCGGATCTCGGCATCCAACTCGCGGGCGCTCAACTGGTGTGCGTTCCGGACAGACGGGACCACAAGACCGCGATCCGTCTGTGCTGCGAAACCTAGGTTGATTCCGTCAAAACCTACGATTTCCTGGGAGCCGTCCTCCCCGACTTCAAAGCGCGTGTTCAGTGCTGGGTACTTTTTTAACCCAGCAGTGACAAAACGAGCGATGAAAGCCAGCAGACCGGGTGTGTCATGCGGAGCGCGCTTCTTCAGTTCAGCCCGCATCTCGAGCAAAGCGGTTGCATCGACGTCCACCCAGACCGTCGCCTCAGGGATCTCCGTGCGGCTCTTGGTCATATTCGCGGCAACTGCCTTGCGAACTCCGCGAACGGGAGTCCGGGCCGAGACAGCCAGACCGGTCCGGGCATCGAGGTCGCCTTCAGCAGCGGCAGTAGCCGAGGCCGGAGCCTTCTCACGAACAGGAGCAGCAGGAGCTTCCGGAGCTGAAATAGCAGCTTCCACATCCCGGCGCATGATCAGCCCACTGGCGCCCGAGCCCTCGATGTTCTCGAGGGAAACACCGTGGTCCCTGGCCATCTTCCTGACGAGCGGTGAGATGACGGCGCTGAGCTTGCCAGGGATCCGTGTTCCGGCGACAGCCGGCTCGGAAGCGATCGGCTGATCGGCACGGGTCTCCGCTGGGCGATCGACGACGGCGACGCTCGCCTTCCGCGGGCGGGTGCGGCCTCCGGTCACGCCCCCAGGAGTGCCGTATCCGATAAGTACATTGCCGGATCCAGCTTTCTCCTCGGTGCGATACGTCTCGGCGGCCGCATCAACCTCGGGTGAGGCCACGATCCCGGTCGAGACCGCATCATCGGCAGGGGAGGGAGTTTCCAGCGCAACGGGAGCAGCGCCTGAACGTGCGATCGAGATCAGCGGCTTGCCGACGTCGAGGGTTTGGCCGGCCTCACCGTGAAGCTCAGCCACGGTGCCCGCATAAGGCGAGGGCACCTCCACCATGGACTTGGCGGTTTCGACTTCAGCGATCGGCTGGTCCACCTTGATTTCGTCACCCACAGCGACGAGCCAGTTCACGAGTTCGGCTTCGGTAAGGCCCTCCCCCAGGTCCGGCAGACGAAATACCTGCATATCTGAGCTCATGGTCAGTCCTCCCATTGAAGGTCGTCGACGGCGTCGAGGATGCGGTCGACGCTTGGCAGGTAGTAGTGCTCCAACTTGGGAGACGGGAACGGAACGTCGAAGCCGGTCACACGGCGGATCGGCGCAGCGAGGTAGTGGAACGCACGTTCCTGGACGCGGGCCACGATCTCGGAGGACACGGAGGCGAAACCATGCGCCTCGGCGATGACGACGGCGCGTCCCGTCTTACGTACGGACGCACAGACGGTTTCGTCATCGAAGGGGACGAGGGTACGCACGTCGATGACCTCAAGCGAGCGACCCTCTTCGGCCGCAGCAGCCGCCGCTGCGAGCGCGGTGGGAACGGAAGGACCGTACGCGATCAGCGTCGCGTGAGTGCCAGGACGGGCAACCGCCGCGCGGCCCTCGGTGGAGGTGCCGGCGTCGTGCTCTGCTCGTAGGGCGTCCAGGTCCACTTGGTCCTTGGACCAGTAGAGCTTCTTGGGCTCCATGAACATGACAGGGTCATCGGAGTCGATGGCTTCGCGGAGCATCCGGTAACCGTCTGCGACGGTGGCTGGGGTGTAGACCTTCAGGCCGGCGGTGTGGGCGTAGTAGGACTCGGAGGAGTCGCAGTGATGCTCCACTCCCCCGATGCCGCCGGCGTAGGGAACACGGATGACTATGGGCATCTTCAGCTTGCCCTTGGTGCGGTTGTGCATCTTGGCGACGTGGCTGACGATCTGTTCGAACGCCGGGTAGGCGAAGGCGTCGAACTGCATCTCGATGACAGGCCGCATGCCGTTGATAGCCATACCGACAGCCATGCCAACGATGCCGGATTCTGCCAGCGGGGTGTCGAAGCAGCGCTGCTCGCTGAACTCGGCCATGAGGCCATCGGTGATACGGAAAACGCCGCCAAGCATACCGACGTCCTCGCCGAACACCAGCACCGAGGAATCGGCGCGCATGGCATCGGCCATTGCCGCGTTGAGCGCCTTGGCCATGGTGATGGACTGGGGGCCGCTCGCCTCAGCGGTAGCTGCAGCGGACGCGGCGGCGCTTGCGGTAGCGGCGCTGACGTTTCCGTTGACGTTGGTGGTGACGGTCATTTTGCGCTCTCCGTTCCGTGATTTTCGGCGCTTTCAGCGCGGGCGAGTTCGTCAGCCAGCAGCTCAGACTGCTCTTTCAGCTGCGGGGTGGGCTTGGAGAACACGTACTTAAAGAGGTCCAGCGGCTGTACGGGGACGTCTTCACCGAGGCCTTCGCGCAATTGGGTTGCCACGGCTTCTGCATGTTCGGCAATGCGTTCATTGGCGGCGTCGTCCAGGAGTCCCTTGTGGGTGAGATAGGACTTCATTCGGGCCAGCGGATCCTTCGCTTGCCATTCGGCCACCTCACTGTCGGGGCGGTAGCGCGTGGCATCATCGGCGTTGGTGTGCGCCTGCATGCGGTAGGTGTGCGCCTCGATCAAGAGAGGTCCGGAGCCTTCGCGGGCCAGCTTCACTGCGCGGTCCATTACGGCGAGGAGCGCGACGAGGTCGTTGCCGTCCACACGCTCACCGGCCATTCCGTAGCCGACAGCCTTGTGGGCCAGCGACGGCGCCACCGACTGGTGGCTGAGCGGAACGGAAATCGCGTATTTGTTGTTCTGCACGAAGAAGATGACCGGCAGGTGGAAGACGGCCGCAAAGTTCAGTGCCTCGTGGAAGTCACCCTCACTCGTGGCACCATCGCCGCACATCGCCATCACCACGGTGTCCTCACCGCGGAGTTTGGCGGCATGCGCGACCCCAACGGCGTGCAGCAGCTGTGTGGTCAGCGGGGTGCACTGGATCCCGACGTGGTGTTTCTTGGGATCGTAGCCACCGTGCCAGTCACCGCGGAAGATCGTCATCGCTTCGACAGGATCCACACCACGGGTCATCACTGAGACGGCGTCGCGATACGTCGGGAAGAGCCAGTCACCTTCACTGAGGCACATGGCAGCCGCCACCTGGCAGGCTTCCTGTCCATGGCTTGACGGATAGACAGCCATGCGGCCCTGCCGGACGAGCGCAGAGTTCTGATCGTTGACACGACGTCCGACGACGAGCTGCTCGTAAGCAGCCATGAGTTCAGCATCGCTTGGCGTGGGGTACTCGTGGCCGGGTTCGGTTCCCTGCTCTTCGTGGGAGCGGAGGGTGCCATCCGGATTCACCATTTGGATCTGGTGCCGGGCGGGCAGCATGTAGTCCTCTACGCTGATGCCGAATTTTCTCTGGACGTCAGCAGCTGTGTCCTCTACTGCCGTTTCCGGCGCAGTGTGGTCTGCGTGGATCGTCATTGGTCCGTCCTTCTCTAGCCACTATGTGCTTCCAGTATGTTCCGGACGGAGGTTTCGTATCCAGCTTTCGTTCAAATCATGGAAGAGCATGCAGAAAGTGGCTATTCTGAAAGACGAATTGCAAATGTGAGCTGGGTAACGAGCCAGTCCTGTAGACGAATTGGAGACCACGTGAGCGAGACCGAGGCGGAGCAGGCTGCCGTGCCCCTGGATGATGTTGACCGGGACATCATCCGTGAGCTCACCACTGACGGCCGGATGTCCATTACCCAAGTGGCCGAGAACGTGCACATCAGCCGGGCACATGCCTACTCACGCATTGCCCGGCTTACCGGCGAGGGGGTCTTGACCAAGTTCACGGCATTGGTGGACCCGATCAAAGCCGGCCTGCGGTCTTCGGCCTACGTCACCCTCAAGGTCCAGCAGCATTCCTGGCGGGAACTCAAGGAGCTCTTGCGGGCCATCCCCGAGGTTCACCACATTGCGCTGGTGGGCGGCGACTTTGACGTCATCCTGCTGGTCCGCGCCACAGACAACATCCACCTCCGCCGTGTGATCTTCGACCAATTGCAGTCCATGGAGGGAGTGCTGGATACCCAGACTTTCCTTGTGTTTGAGGACGTTGATACGCGATAGACAGTTCGGGCAGCCCTCGGCTGGGAGGGAGCACCCATTTCCGAACCTTAGACTGTCCCCGTGCCACTCAAAACTGTCTCCGTCACGCGCGCACTCATACGGGCTGCAGTGTCGATTTTGGTGATCGCCCTGCTGTGGCTGATCGCCGTGTTTCAGTTCTTTTACAACCCTCCACAGGGCACCCCTCATCACACCGACGCCATCGTCGTTTTGGGCGGATTAAGCAAGGAACGGCTCCCCGCGGCTCAGGAACTCCAGGAAAGCTTGAACATCCCCGTTTTGGTGGTCTCGACGACTGGCCTATCCGGCAACGTTGAGGGTGACGCTTTGTGCCATGAGGACGACGAACCGGACCTGATTTGTTTCCGTCCCTCACCTCTTAATACCCGGGGCGAAGCCAGGGGCCTTGCGGAGCTGATCGCGCAGAACGGGTGGAAGTCCGTCACCGTGGTTACTTCCAACTATCACCTCGTGCGGGCCGGCACACTGATACGGCAATGCACGTCCGCGGAGATCCAAATGGCCGGCTCCCAACCCGACCTTTCGGCCGGAGCGTGGCTGGACCGATTCATCATCGAAACAGGCGGTCTGGCCGACGCGTGGGTACAGCCGGAGTGTGGGGTCTAGCACACGATTATCACGGTGACAGAATTTGTATTAATACGACAAGTCTTGCAAGACTGGCTTCCGACTTTTTACATTCACTCGATGCAGTTTCTTAGGTCTTGAAGGATTCAGTCAAGGCATTGAGTTTGTAATGGTCTGGGAGCATTCTTTTGCCATAGGTCCAAGGTCTCACCCTACGAGTCCAAGGATCCTCCGTGGAAAGAATCGATTCCAAGTCATTCAATGCCAACCGTCGCAGGTCCAAGAATGTCGCTTCCGGTCTGTTTGCCGCGCTCGTTCTCATAGTTGGTTTCCTTCAAGTACCGGCTGCCGACGCAGCGCCCGCTCCCGTTTATCCCATCAGCGGATACTTCATCTATGGAAGTACCAGCGACGCAGCCAACCTAAAGAAACTGACGGACATCAAGTCAGTAGGTGGTGACACTGTAATCACCTTTGGCTCCCGGCTGAAGCCAGCCACGCTTTCTACCATCCCTGCCGCATGCACCATTTCGGGCGTTAATTGCGCAACGGCTGCAGCCTCTGGAGTCAAGGTGAAGCGGTACTTCACCTACTCAGATGGCAACTCCTGGGCATCACCAGCCATCCTCTGTGCCCGCGACAAGACAGTCACCAGTGGCACCACTGTTTATACCATTTTGGTGTTGCCAGTTGAGGGAAGTGGTTGCAACTCGCCGAGCGGAACATACGACATTGTGGTGATCAACGGGGGAACGTCCACCTCGATGTCGGTCTCCTTGGGAAAGGCGGCCACGAGTTTGGGAATGAAGTTCTATGCAGGCCTCCCGGCTCCGATCATGCGTACTGACATCACATATCTTCCCGACCTCTCGTATCAGGCCACGTTGTCACTTTTTACCGCCCGCTTCCTGATCTATCAATCGAACGTGAACAACGTTGCGGGTTTGGCAGGCTTTTACCACCACACGGAGATGCCACTCAGCGACGGAGCCGTATGGGACCCGGTCCTCACCTTGTACCGAATCCAAAACGCACGAATCGCCCAGTACCAGCCAAGCCGCTCAGCGGTCGTTAGCCCGTACATCGACTCCCGCACCGATTTCGGTGGGCGCGTCACGGTAGACCAAGCCCGAAATGCGGCTAACAAAATCGCAAAGACCGCCAACGGTGTCAAACTGGCGATCGCGGTCCAAGACGGAATGGGTACGGGCAAGGGCGGGTCGTTCTTTTCGAGCGAGAGCAGCAACAACGTTGACCAATTTGCCGCATCCATTGTGGGGAGCGGGTCCTGGGGAAGCAAGTATCTGGCCCCAACAAGAGACTACTTCTGGGCCCTGTCTGAAGGCGTAGAGGGTACAGGTGCCCAGCTATGGGCCAACCTCGAAGGCATGGCGCCGGCGACCTCGCAAAACCCTTGCGACAACAACTTGCGCGGGCAAAGTACAAAATCCAGAATCGATAAGCAATTGCAGCAACTGGGCAACACACCAGTGAAGGTGATCTCGTTCATGTGGGATCCGTACTTCACGTGCAGTGGGACATGGGCGCCGATGCTTGACCGCCTCAAAGCCGGCAACACGACCCCCATCATCACAGATTCCATTTTCTATGGAAACGGCGACGTCCTGGTCACAGGACACAACCTGAGCGGAGGCACCATCCAAGTTCAGTGGTCGGACGCTAACGGCCGGGTTTTTGACAAGACCGTGACGGCGTCCAACTACAACGCTTCCTACGGAAAACAATTGAGCATCAACCCACTCCTGGAGTCCGTCACGGCAAAGCTTGGGGCCACATCATTGGGTTCAGGCAAGCACTACTTCATCAATGTGGTCAACGGCGCAGGTGTCGAAAACGACGCCTTGTACTCCGACCGCGGTTAGCGGAACTTCAGAGGGGCGGTTCGAAGTTCGAGCCGCCCTTCTGACGCGTCGGCACCGGAGAGCGAGCTTCCTCGACGCCCGCGAAAGCCACCGCCCACGAGCGGTTCGGACTCCTCCGAATGTTGCGGCGGACAGCTTCGATGCAAGAATTGGTTGTGGCCATGGTTCATCTGGACGCAACTGAGGAGTAAAACGTGACGGAACCAGTCCGCCGGTTGGCGGCTCTTTCGCCTGCCCCTCGGCATCTACGCAAACGCCGTTTCAGGTCCGAGATTCCGTCGAGCCTCATGGCTGGGTACCTAGCGCAGGGCCCCATTATTTCTCCGTGCCAGCCTTCGGAAACTCCTTCAGAAGACGCACAAACAGCCAAGGCAATCACCCCGGCAAAGGGGCCAGGCGGACAGCTCCCGGAACCGCACGACGTCACGCATGGACAGAAGCGCCTTATAGCACTGGTGCTTGTGATCCTCGTCTCCGTCAGCATCCCTGTTCTAGCCCTGACATTGATATTTGCCCCATAGGACGGCGACCCCGCGGTTCGCAAATTGAAGTCCTCGATGCGTCGTGCGATAGCATCGGGTGGTCACTCAACGCTACTCCCGGGGGAAATCCATGCCCAGCGTCATGCCAATCTTCGGCACCCGTCCGGAAGCCATCAAGATGGCTCCCATCGTCAGTGCCTTTCAAGAGTCCGAGGATTTCGACTGCATCGTGACCGTTACCGGTCAGCACCGCGAGATGCTGGACCAGGTCAACGAGTTGTTTGGGATCGTTCCAGACCACGATCTGAATATCCTGCAGCAGCGCCAGTCCCTCTCAGCCATCATGACTCGGACCATCGACGGTCTGGACAAGCTATTTACGGCCAAGAAACCAGACGCAGTGATCGTCCAGGGCGACACCACCACGTCAACGGCCGGCGCCATTGCCGCTTTCTACCACGGCATACCTGTAGTTCACGTCGAGGCCGGGCTGCGAAGCGGTAACCTGTTTTCACCGTTCCCAGAGGAAGCGAACCGCAAGATCACTAGCCAGATCGCGAGCCTTCACTTGGCCCCCACTAGTACCAGTAAAGCGAATCTGCTCGCGGAGGGCATCGCCGAGGATGACATCGTGGTCACCGGCAACTCCGTCATTGATGCTCTGCTCACTACTGTCGACAAGCAGCTTCCGTTCAGCGACCCCCAATTGGAAGACCTGGCTGCCAGTGGACGTCGTATTCTTCTCGTAACTACGCACCGCCGCGAAAACCAGGGCGACGCCATGCGCGGTGTCGGTAGGGCGCTTGCCCGCATTGCCGAAGCGGAACCGGACCTCGTTATCGTATTGCCGGCCCACAAGAACCCGGTGGTGCGCGAAGCCGTACTCCCTGCTCTTGAAGGCAAAGAAAATGTAGTAGTAACGGAGCCCCTGGCATACGGCGAATTTACTCGCATGCTCTCACTCGCACATATCGTCCTCACCGACTCCGGAGGAGTTCAGGAAGAAGCTCCTAGCCTAGGGAAGCCTGTGTTGGTGATGCGCGACAACACTGAGCGTCCCGAGGCTGTTGACGCCGGTACGGTCTCCCTGATCGGAACTGACGAAGAAACAATCGTCAAGGAAGTAGACCGTCTCCTGAACCAGCAGGACGCCTTCGATGCCATGGCAAACGCCGTCAATCCCTACGGCGATGGCAAAGCTGCCGGACGGACCGTCGCGGCAGTGGCCCAGCTCCTCGGAGTAGGTAACCGCGCCGATGAGTTCGATGTTTCTAGCTTAGGCTAAGCACAACCGTCCCCGGATCGCGACTTTCGGCTCAGATCACAAGTCGCGAAATTGCAGCAGCGCCTCCGCGGAGCAACTGGCGGCGCTGCTACTCCCTCCGGCTGTTAGCATGAACTAGGTCCGATGGCGAAACATCTGCAAGGGGCGTGTACGATTTGATTGACTTTGACTTTCGAAGCACATTGATTGGCCCTGAGAGCCTTAGACGTATCGTCGGACCTCTGGTCACATACTTCAATTCACTTCGAGCCCCTATCGATGAGTCAGACTCGTATATGATAATCGACCCTGATACAGGGTTGCCCGCCACCTGTTGCACACAAATTCAGGTCGCCATATTATTTGCCCTCGATCACCTTCTGAATGACAACCAGAATGATCACGTGGCCGAGCTTCTCACGGATAATGTTCGTCAACGCCAGAACCCAAATGGGTCTTTCTCCAGCAGCTATAATCAGCCCCTTGACTCGCCGGATCTTCAGGACATCGCAGAAATTGGAGCTTCAGCTAATGCCCTCTTCTACCTCTACCAGATAACCAACAGTGAAGCTGCCAGAGATACTCTCTTAGCGGCCGCCGAATATGTACTTACGCAAGTCGCAATGGAGAATCCCGGGGCAATCTATAAAAACTCAAAGGCAAGACATGTCGACATTTTGAACGGCGATGTCTACGCCGCACTGACTTTATCCCGAGCCTTCGAGCTAACCGGTGACGACCGATTTCTTCTCCAGACACGACTTGTGGTCAACCACGTCCAAGCTAGATTTGGCGCTTGGAGTGAAGGCTGGTGGCCATACGCTGAGACTTGGGACGGAAAGGTGGCCGTGGGAGCGAGCCTTGCTTACCAAGCAACCATCATCGCCTTCGGGATGCCTATTGGCCGCACGCTCGAACCTGGCCTTCGCGCAGAATGGTCAGCGATCCTGTCGACAGCTCTCAAAACAGTGGCGCAAAAGCTGCCGCAAGGTCCGTCCGATGACTCTGAAGCACCCTCGTGGTCACGCGATTGGGCGAACGTTTGGGAGATCCCGCTAGCATTCGCACAATTTCCCTATTCACCATATGCGCAGGACTATGTACGCAAACGTCTGCTCGCGGTTGAACGTGGCATTGAACTAGCTGGCATTGAGACCCTACGACCAAAGCCGCTGCAAAACAACGGACGGACGCCTGTAACGTCTCTGTATCGCAAGGCGGCCACCTTCGCCGGCTTTCTATCCGATATTCTCCTAAATACCAGCCTAAAGACAGCTAATTCATCTACAGATGCTAGTCACTGAGATTTCTAATGACTTTTGCTGGCACTCCGCCCGCCAGACAGTTATCAGGGATATCAGACGCCACTACTGCGCCTGCCGCAATGATGCAACCCTTCCCAATAGTGACACCGCCTAGGATCGTAACACTGGCACCAATCCATGTCCCATCTCCAACGGTGATGGGCGGCCATTTATTTGCCCCGCCGCGTTTCGAGGATGGCCCGATCTCATGGGAATCAGTAACAAACCGAGTAAACGGTCCTACCATGACGTTATCTCCAAGTGTTGTGTTGCTCCGGAGGTATCCATCACGGTTTACCAAACATCCGTTACCAATAGTGACTGGTCCGGTTATTTCGGTTCCACGATAGATATTTGTTCGATCGCCTATACGAATCGGACGATCCTCGCCGGACATAAATTGCACTGACGGAGCAATCGAACAGTTATCTCCTAGCGATGTATCCGGAGGCAACCAAGCCTCTTTTCTCGGAGAGATGGCTCTCATCTGCTTATTGAGCTCAGCGAGTTGCCTCTTGAGACGAGATATTTCGAGTTCTAATTCTTGCACGGTGGTATTCCGTTCGTAAGGTGCATCAGGAGAGGTTTCAAGTGTCAGCTGTTCCCGAAACTGCAGTTCAGTCACAGTACAGGTAAGCTATTCGACGATTCGAAGGGCGAGACAGTCATCGAGCATCTGATTTACACGTTCCTTCGAGGGAGCGGAATGCGAATCCGATTCGTGTTCAAGGATGAAGTGGGCTCCAGGGCGTTTAGCAGTGACTTCACGAAACGGTGAGAAATGATGCGTCATATGATGGGTATCGCCACTATTCTGCACATAAACAAAGTTGGTCGAAACCTGCGGATCTGAGTATAAATTCGTCAAACTCACCCGCTGTGGAAACGCTGCTTCCACACCATCAAACGACCGAAACTCAGGATAGAGCGCAGTTGAGTATGCCTCAGCAAATACCCCGTAGTATCCTCCGATGGATACCTGCGGCGAGAAAGCAAGAGCTATCGATCCCGCGATTAGTGGCGCCATTGCCAAGGCTGCGAATCCTCCGCCCGAAAAACCAAGAAGTACTATGCGCGAGGCCCCGCATTGCACCGCGACGCTGCGAACAAGCGCGCCATATCTTTCAGTGAGGTTATCCGACGAATCGCCGGTGTACCACGCCAGCTTCAAATCATCGTGCGACTCAAGGGGTGTATCGGAAAGAAACAGAAGGCTTTCTTGACGGTTTTGGAGTGTGGCCATCCATTCGAATCGGGGGAGCGTGTAGACCTCTCTGTTTAGAGCACCGTGTAGGGCTACGATTAACACATCCGAGTCACGAGGCTCCACCAGACAATCCAACGGATAAGTCTCCTCGTGACCGGAAGGTTCCACGATGTGCCTCTGCCGACCCTCGACACGAAGATGCTCCAGGGCGGACCAATTGACAATTGTCGCCTTGTGCCGGGCGTCCCAGTTATCCATTACCAATTCACTTTCTCTCCGCCGCGATGGTCGGACGGATAGATTTGCGTCTCTGACAAGCTTACGAGATCGACGAAGTGTTTAAGGCAGCAGGATATCAACCGACTTGCTTCGATGTCATTGAAAATGAAGCCGAAGCAAGTCGATGAATCCTATTGACGAACCTGTTGCCTCTCGTCTACAGCCTTGCCTTCTTGCCAATCATGCAGAATTTCTTCTAGTACGCGCACCGCCTGGACTGCATTGCCTACTGCCGACCTGTAGGCCAACGGCTTCACACTCAAGGGGCTCCCCTCATCCAACAGGCCCCAAATTGGCTGGCCACTCCCCACATAGTCTGAATACTTTGAGGGCAGGAAGGGATTTATCGCCATTTCGCCAGTGCGCTCAACGTCATTAACCAGTAGTACATCAAACTTCGTTGTCAAATTTAGAAACTCAAGATAGGGACGATATCCCTGGGCCTTGACGATTCCCATGAGACCAAATTGTTGAACCTGGCGAACAACTTCATCGGGCTTGTTGGTAAAGACGTGCAACCGCAGCTTCCTACGGACGGCGGCAGATGAATTCGACAGTGCTGTGAGAACCTCAACGAGACCGCGGTTCTCATAGAAAGCCCCGAAGTAACCGACATTAGCCACGGAGTCCGATAACTCATACTTAGCGGGAAGCATCTCGTAGCTTCTGCTTGGTGGCGTTGGATGCACCCTCACAACTGATTTAGCCTGGATCTGCTCCTTCAGACGCGTGTCGGAAACGTAGCTCAACATGTACTCAAGTTGGTTTTCATTGGTAAAAATCAACTCATCCGCAAGGATATATGTCACATACTCGCACCAGGTAAATAGACTATTCGTTGCCAAAGTATCAAAGCCCCTTGACACGACTGCATGCTCAAACTCTTCGAAAAAATCGTCACGGATTAGTTCACCAGGCCTGCTCTGGCCTTGGGCGTCCGTACTCATCGGATCGGAAAACTCCGCCGTCCATACGACACCGGGATGATTAATCTTAAACTTTGCTGCCAAAAAATGTGATCCGGGCCAAAGAACACGACTGTAGAGGGTTTCGTATCCGCCGATTAGTGCATCGCGACGGTCGGCAACGCCCAAGCCTTTGTGTACAAACTCAGAGATCTGCTTCCAGCCCGCAAAAGAGGGCGGAGCATCGATCTCAGTAGCAGTGTCGATAAACCGACCTGCGATCGCTTCAAGGTTGCTATCTTTTCTACGGACTGATGCCATATTATTATATATGACGTCAACTATACTACCGCGCTCAACAATGGCTTTTGATGCCACCACCGCGCTTGTGTCTGAGTATGGAGCAAAGCAATAACTTACGACCAAACCTCGAGCGTTTCCCGCATTTATGATCGGCCAAGGAAAGTCTTTGATTCCCATGGCATCAACAGCTTCAGTAATGAGCTGCCTTTCCGCCGGATTTTCATCAAGATAGCGTTTTACGAAGTTTGCTTGTGACTTTATGAGACCAGTCAGCACCACGTCATTCGCTGATGAGTCCCAGCTTCTCTGGGATTCGAGCTGATGAATGACCTCGAGGCGCTGAGTGACTGCGAAGTCGAAATTCAGTGGCTGACGGGAGATTGACTCTTCCCGAAGGACGCGAAAATATGAGCCTGAAGCTTCAGTGGTCGCCACCAGGGCATCGAAGTTGTTCTCCACAGCCAAACGCGCCATGAAACAGACGTCCTCGCCGCTCCTGAGGATCTCCGAATACCTAACTTTTTTGACTGCCTTCGTGGGAATCAATTTGCAAGCATTGAGACCAAGAAAGGTACTAACCGATTTGAACTTGAACTTCTTAGTTCCACGTGCAGAGATCTGTACGTTCACAGAGTTTGAAGCATTTAGGTTTCCATGTACATCAACGTTGACTATCGGTGAAATCGAGACGCAATTAGGTGAAGCCGCTGACAGCAATCTCTCAAGAAACTTTGGGCCAACGTAGTCGTCATCATCAACAAATGTCAGATACTCAAACCGTGCTGCCTCGATTCCCACGTTGCGGGCTGACCCTGCACTGGCACGAACCTGATAAAGGATGCGGATTTGATGCTCCGGATTAGCTTCACGCAATGTGCTGGCTATGTCGTACGTGCCGTCGTCTATTCCATTGATGATCAAGATGATTTCGAAGGATGAAGGGTCGAGTGTTTGATCAATCAAAGACTGTAAACAAACCGCGATTCGGTCACTGCCCAAATAGCTCGGAATAATTACACTGACACCGGGGTTGAATTCTGTTATGGAATGGACAGGAGGCACCTCAGACTCGCCGAGCAAGCGACGAAGAGCCAAGATCTCCTTATCCCGTGCAGTAGCATCGACCACCATCGTGGAGCCGTAGTCGACGTCAACATACCCCTCTCTATGCTCTGCCATCGTTTAGGCCTCCTCTTTCGATTGCATCTTGTTTGCCCCTGATGTCTTCCGCCCCCAGAACCGCAGCGTTAACTTACCAAGGCGGGAATTGGCCAAGGCTTGGTACTTTTTGTCCAAGGCGCTGTGCTTGCCGACCAGAGCGTGGTGCTCGCTGTCCAAAGCGTTGTACCTGCTGTCCAGAGCCTGGTGCTCGCTGTCCAATGCCTGATACCTGCTATCCAGAGCCTGGTGCTCGCTGTCCAATGCCTGATACCTGCTATCCAGAGCCTGGTGCTTCCCGTCCAATGCCTGATACCTGCTATCCAGAGCCTGGTGCTCGGCGTCCAGTGCGTCATAGCGCCCGTGCAGCAGGAGCAGCTCTTTCTCGAGCTTGAGCACATCCTCCGATTTCGCCACAGCCGTCGCATCTTCCACTGGAGCCTGATCGACCACCGGTGCTAGCACCTCCAGCAGACTAAGATGCTTGCGACGCAGCTCTTCAAGTTCCTGAAGACTTCCGTCACGTTCTAACGGCTGGTTCCCGCATTCGTGGCCGATGAGTACGGCATTGACTGCTAGGCCCGCCTGAAAGCTCTCAAGATCAAGCCGCCCTGCAACGTCCTTGGCTGTACTGACAACCACCCTGTCGATAGTTCCCCGAACCCTCTGGACGGCGATCTGCTCTGGCAACCCCAGAAAACTAATTTGCTCAAGGGTTTGATCCAAAGGAGCTTGCAAACTCCAGGTAATTGGTGAATCCGGGCTCAGCTCACCAAGCCCGAGGAGCTCGGTTGCCACAGAGAATCCGGATTTTGTGACCAGAAACGACTGTCCGTCAGACGACCTGACTGATCGAAAGTCATCGAGACTGCGAACTAAGACTGCATCCAACGGAAGCAGAGAGTATTCAGATTCCGATGTTATCGCGCCAGTGATTACGGTGACACGGTCGACGGGCAGACTCCCACCCGTTAGATCCGCCCCCGCGCTGATACCGATTAATGTGTCAGCGCTTACTTCTGGGCTCCCGACAGCCGTCGTCATACCAGCAGCGCTCCTCGAGTATCAATCACTGTCTTGCCCGCCAAAAGCTCCGGGGCTACGCCCTTGACAGCATCGTGGTCCACGAGGACGACAACAACGCCCGAACGTTCAATGGATTCCTCCACACTCATCAGTTCGACGTTGTTGCGGCCGCTGAGCTGCTTCGGCAGTTCCTCAACGTGAGGCTCAGCGACGTTAATGCGTCGATCATTCAATGCGTCCGCCAAGTGGGCAGCAATCTCAATTGCTGGCGATTCACGGAGATCATCGATATTCGCTTTGAATGCCAAGCCCAGGACAGAAACCTCCGCTGTAGCGGGAAGATGCTGAAGGGACGATACAACTTGTTGAAAGACCCACTCTGGCTTTGCATCATTGACCTCACGGGCAGTCCGAATAAGTCGAGCTTCATCGGGCGCGGCGGCAACAATGAACCACGGGTCGACTGCGATGCAGTGCCCACCCACGCCGGGCCCTGGCTGGAGGATGTTGACTCGCGGGTGGTGGTTTGCCAGACGAATGAGCTCCCACACATCTATGCCGAGCTTCTCGCTAATCACAGACAGTTCATTGGCAAAAGCAATGTTGACGTCACGGTAAGAGTTTTCCACGAGCTTTGCCATCTCGGCAGTTACAGCATCCGTGGTGAGAATCTCACCCTGACAGAATACCGAGTAGAGGTTCTTGGCGGATTCCGCGGCTTCAGGGGTCATGCCGCCAACGATTCTGTCGTTAGTGACTAGCTCGATCATGACGCGGCCAGGAAGAACCCGTTCCGGGCAGTGAGCAACCAGGATAGCAGGGCGTGAACCTGAGCCATCAAGGCTCAGGTCCGGGCGCAGGTTGAGAATGTAGTTGGCCATGTGTTCAGTGGCCCCTGGAGGAGACGTTGATTCGAGAATCAGCAGTTCGCCGCCCTGCAGTTGCGGGGCGATGCCCCGGGCGGCAGCCTCAATGTAGCTAAGGTCAGCAGAGCGGTCTTCTTGGAACGGCGTCGGCACGGCGATGATATATGCCTCAGCCTGCGGCGTCGATGTCGTTGCCTTAAGGTGGCCCTGGCTCACCGCTCCAGAGACGTGAACGCCAAGGTCCGGCTCTACAAAAGGTACCTGCCCTGCGTTCACTGCGTCCACAGTACGTTGGCTGACGTCCACCCCAATGACCTCTATGCCATTGGTGGCCAGAATGGCAGCAGTTGGAAGGCCAATGTAACCAAGACCGATTACGGCTACGCGATTAATAGTGTTCAAAGTATTCCCCGTTTTTGTTTAGTTTGTTTAGACAGTGATGTGTTCGGCTGGATTGCCCCAGAACTGAATGTCCCCGGACGCGAGCAATTGATCGTCGGTGGCAGTCCACGTGTGCCCGGAAGCCGACCGCTGAACGTAGTAGTTGTATCGGTCGGAGGCATAGATCTTCCCTCCGGCATCGCTGACGGCGCGCATGAACGCGGTGTCCTCTCCTCGCCCCACTTCCTCGAAGGGATAGCGTTCGAAGATAGCCTTCTTGGCCATGATCGTTGCACCAATAACCATATGGCTGAAGCGATGCTCCATATGATTGAACCTCAGCAGTGTGGCATTCCGGCTCTCGATGTACATGAAATGCGCTAGCTTGCCGACGACGTCAGCCCCCGAGAACATCAAGGCGTTCACCTGATCTCGAAGGTAGTTCGGACCGTAGTAGTCGTCGTCGTCCATCTTCGTGAGAATGGCACCACTTGATGCCGCAACGCACAGATTCAAGCAAGTACCAAGACTGACTGTCCTAGGCTCATGAAGAAGCGTCACTTTACGTACGCCATATTTCCTACGCAAACGCCAAATTTTCCACCAGCTGGGTTTGAACCCATGCGCCAGCAGAACCAGCTCGACGTCGACCCCTTGCTGTGAGCCAACGGTCCTGAAAACATGTTCGAGTTGGTGGGGGCGAATAGTGGATACCAATGCGCTCACGGATTCGGGCTGCACTGGACGAACCCTGTGAGGAAGCGCCAGCCCTACGACTTTTTCAGCTCTGTGCGCGTAAGTGTGCTCTGCCCAAATTCGACGTTGGGCGAGGTGGACGGATCGATCGTTGAGTTCGGGGCTCCTCATCAACGCCCTCATGATGAACGCTGCATCTTCTTTGTTTTCCACACTATGGATCTCGCCGTTGGGGAAGAACCTAGGCAATGCAGGGCTGGGCGTGGTAACCACAGGTGTTCCGGAAGCGGTGATTTCGAAGATTCGGCGAGCACACATGCTGGGAGAATCCACTACGGAGTTGACGTTCAAAAAGACTTTGTAAGCCTTGTACGCCGTCAGCATTTGATCGTATGTCAGCGACCCAACAACGTGGGAGGCGTACGGTTCCGGGAACTGGTAGTCCGGATTCCCACCGAGCTGCCGCGAAAAAATCTCCAAGCCATGCTTGACCCTGTCGGATCCGGCTATGGCCCCATCGAGCAAAAGACGCATCTGTTCACGGCGCTCAGGATATTTGTGAGCGAAGTACATACCTGCGAATGCCACGTCGCGGGAGTGGCGACCTTCTCTTGGCCGGACAGGGTTATGGATGGCCGGTTGCGCCGCAAAAGACAGAACATCGACGCGGTTGTGTCCGAGCGCCTGTCTGTAGTCCGGCAGCTTGTTTTCGTCGGAAGTGAAGACAACGTCAAACTCGCGGGCTGCCGGCAAGAAGTCATGGAAGTGCGGAGGGTCTTCTTTGTTCCAAAAGACGGTGGGGACACCGTTATCACGGCACCATCGCATCAGGTTCAGGAAATCCTGTTTCGGGCCGCTGGTCCCAGTCAGCTGGTATTTCCAGGAACCACCATTGCCTTCCCACGCGGACTCAACAAACAAGAAATCGACGCGCTGCTCCTGGAACTGCTGCATCCAGCGGTCCTTCGTCAGATAGACAAGGTTCCATTCGAAGGCAAAGGCTTTCGCCGAGAAATTATCCAGGATTACGGCCACGGTTAGATCGTCCCGCCGGGAGGGCACCTGCGGGTAGTCGAAGGCCGGGAAGGTGAGCTGACGTTTCTCGTTACTGGTCTTAGGAGCTGCTAGGCGCGCTTGTACGTTCTTGTTGGATGTCTTATTTACCGCGAGGGCCCGTTGGCGTTTATGGAACGCCTGGAGTTGCCGGACTCCTCCGGCTCGAAAGTGCCAAGCGGCCTTCCGCAAATTTTCTACGGTATAAATCATGCCCGGCTCCTACGCATCTTACTTCTGGCCAACACTTCTGTCATTTGCAAATTGGCCCGTGCTTCATCACGGATTCTGGCGGCAGAGATGCCGTTACCCTTTGCGAGGTTTCCGGTGAAATCCTGATAGGCCTTTACCGTTTCGGCCGGGTCTCCGTCCATGATCATGTGGCCCATATCCAGCCACACGACGCGGCTGCACATGCTGGTGATGGTGTCCAAAGAATGGCTTACGATGAAGACACAACCCGCCTGTTCACGCAGTTGATCCATCCGGCGCTTACTTCTCTCACCGAATTGGGCATCACCAGTATTCAAGGCTTCGTCCACAAGAAGAATCTCCGGATCAATACTTGCAGCAATGGCGAACCGCAGCCTCGATGCCATGCCTGAGGAGTACGACTTCATAGGCAGGTAGATCGAGTCCCTTAGCCCTGAAAGCTCTACGATGCTCGTAAATTTGGCGGCTACTTCCCGACGGCTCATACCCATGGCAAGACACCCCAGAACTACGTTCTGATGACCCGAAAGATCGCCGACCAGCGCCGCGTTGACTCCCAACATTATTGGTGTACTGGAAGCGAAGACAGCGCCTGAGGACGGCCTGACCTGTCCGCAGATGAGCTTCATAAGCGTGCTCTTGCCAGAACCGTTTCGGCCGATGATCCCCACCGACTCGCCGCGCTCTACAACAAGGGACAGTTCATGCAATGCGCGTACGGTGACCGTGTTGGGTCGCCGCGCAAGGCGTCCTAGAAAGCTCGTTTCCTGGCGTTCCCTCGCAACCGCGTCAGCATCTGTTGTAACCACGCGATACTCCATGGCCGCGCGATCCACCACTACGCAGGGGTGTCCCTCAACATCCAAAACCTGTTCAGCCACGACCATAGGATTCCTCCCCCTGCCAGAAGAACACCATGCCCACGAGGAGCGCGCCGAGGGCCCAAACGCTGAGAGTCGCCCACGACTGCCATGTCGGAGGCTGGGCATAGAGAACGCAATTGCGGACGATGTCAATCACGTTGAAGAGCGGATTTAACTTCATGATCGCCAATATGTCTGGGTGAGTGACAAATTTCTCGTAGGAGTAGAAGATAGCGGAGCCATACATCCAGGCCCGCATGAAAAACGGCAGCAAATGCGTCGCATCGTGCACGCGGGAGATGACGCGCGCCAGGATTAGCCCTACACCCAAGTTGAAGATGGCCTGCAGTACTACGGCTGGAATAATCATGAACCACAACCAGGTGATCTTCTCCACGGGCGGAATCAGAGTGATGATCAAAAGCATGGCCAGAATCAACGGAACGTTCGACATCATCTCACGGATGTTGACCCCGATAGGAAGAGTTGCCCGCGGGAAGTTGAACGCTTGGACTACTGCTTTGTTGCTATGGATCGATCTCGCGCCGCTCGTGATGGCGCCAGACGTCCCTTGGAAGATGAAAATGCCAATGACCAAGTAACCAACATAATTATCGATGCCATGGCCGGTTTGGAGCAGCACTCCAAAGATCACGAAGTAAGTGAGCCCGTTGAAGATGGGGTTGAGCAACAACCACGCACTGCCCAAGCGGTCACGGCGCGTCCCGCTCTGAACCCTGGCGCGGGCATCGTAGAAAATGAACTCGCGGAAGTCCCAGAGCTGTACCAGGTAGTCCAAGAAACCTGGCCGTGCGCCGACACGCGTCAACCGTCGCATATCCACAGCCAGCGGTTGCACCACCGCTGGCTCTGGCAAAAGTGCCTTTTTCGCCGACATCAGCTGACCCTCCTCGTAAAGTTAGACCCTAAAGTTTCATAAGCTCGGCCGTAAGCAAGAGCGTTGGCCTTCCACGTCCTTGTGGCTAATACGTACTCCCTGCCCGCGGAGCCCAACCGCCGGCGCAATCCTTCATCTTCCAACAGATCGAGCAATACCTCGGCCAACCGCCCAGGGTCTTCAGCCTTGGTCACCCTGCCGTTGACGCCGTCATGCACTATCTCCCGCAGGGCGTCAAGGTCACTGGCTACAACCGGCCGACCACAGGCCAAGGCCTCCACTGGCTTCAGGGGCGTTACAGCCTGCGTAACGGCCGAGTCCCTGCGAGGCACAACAAAAACGTCCAACGACAAGTGATAAAGGCGCGCTTGCTCCGGATGGACCCGCCCTGTGAAGATAGTCCGATCTGATAGCCCCAGACGCTCGACTTGGTCACGGAGCGCAGGAGCAGCCGTACCATCTCCTACGAGGATCAGCTTCAACTTTGGCAGTCTGGGTGCAAGCAGCGCAAATGATGTGACGAGGTCGTCAAGGCCTTCGTAGCCAACTATGCTACTGACGGTCCCTATGTAGAGGTCGGTTGGTTCAAGGCCGAGAGCCACTCGAGCCATTCGGTGATCCAGCGGAGCTTCCAGATATGCGCCTCCAACAGCATTGGGACTGATGAGGATTCTTTCGTCCGGTATACCTATCGCCGTGATGTTCCGTTTCATGGACTCGCCGAGGGTCACTACGAGGTCTGCCGCCTGCATGACCTCTGCTTCGCGTGCAGTGAAGAGGGCGTATCGTTCGCTGCTGCGTGCTGCTTCATCGCGGCTGGAAGCCCAAGTATCTGCCAACTGCCCACGGACCTCGTAGACCCAAGGAATGTCCAGTGCATTCGACACCTCACGGGCCACCACGCCATTCACGAAGTGCGTGGTCGTGTGAATGATTGACGGCCTGAATCCTTGGGCAATGGTGAGTAATTCGGAGGCCTGCTGCTGCAGGCGTCCATCCATTGTCGCCGCCATGTGGCCGGGCAGGATCCGCTGGTAGCGCACGCCGTCAACAATGTCCTGTTTCCGAGCGGTGAGCGCGCCAATCTGAACTGGATAGCCCAAGCGAGTTACAGCCAAGGTTCCCCAGCCGGCTTCCTGCTGCGCGGTCAGGATGGAGTGCGAGCGTCGCGCGTATCCACTGCCGGTGTGAGGCGCCGAGTTTGTCAACAGGTGAAGTACTCGGCGGGGTTCTGGTACTACGGCAGTAGATGTTAGGACTGGCTTCCAACCTCTGAACACCTTAAGTTCCGATTCGAGGCGCAGCCGCTGCTTCGCCATGCTGTCAGACTTGCTCCGAAGGACATCGAGAGCGCCGCTCATATCGCCGTCGTACCACTTGCGTCTGGCCATGGTGGCTGGAACGGACGTAGAGTCCCCTGCACGCTGTAAGAGAACGTCCGCCCACTGGGGCTGTCCGGCAGCAATGGCAACTTCACCTGCCTTACGAGCAGGTTCACCTTCGACGCCGCCAGCCAGGACGCTTTCAAAGCGTCGGATTAGTTCAGTGTGTTGACCCGCCGCGTGACTGGCCAGCAGGAAAAGCGGACGTCCGGACGAAGGCGCCATGGCTGAGATAAGACGAGCAAGCGGCCTGACGATCCCGGCAGGCAGTTTCCTCAGGACTTGAAGTATCAAGACAAATGGTGCCTCGGTTAGGTGCTCGGATAACGTTCCAGCTGTGAGCCGTATGTTGCGAAGAAACTGGATCACGTGGTTTGCTCCCGATTTGCGGGACGTTCCGGACGAACCAGCGCCGAGATTGTGTTCATGTATCTGATCGCCAACTGCGCGTAGTCAGCGTTTTCACGCACCCACTCACGTCCGCTGGCGCCCGACGCGAGCCGGCTGCGGTCAGCAGCCAGCTCCCTCCACAATTGCGCCACAGCCTCAGGGTTAGCGGCCACAACGTCTCCCCCTCCCGCCTCAAGGATGATGCGCTCAGCTTCGCCCCGCACAATCGCGGTGACGTGCCTCCCAATCGCAAGGACCTCATAAGTCTTTGAGGGCACAGTGGTCTCAAAGGACTTCCAGTCGTCACGGAGGGACACTATGCAAGTGTCCGCTTCGCGGTATTTTTCTAACACCTCGGGGCCCTGAAGCGAGGGAAAGAAGGTGACGGGGGCGTCCAGCTCGCGGGCCAATTTCACCAGCTGTGGGCGCGTGGTGCCGTGCCCCACAAGCGTAAGTTGAAAGGCATCGCCTAAAAGTGCACTGGCCCGGATCAATATATCCAGGCGTTGACTTTTGCCATGATTTCCCAGATATAGGGCTCGGAAGACATCTCGATCCGTCGCCGGAGGCTCAAGAAACGGCATCGAGTTCAAATCCAGTCCATTGCTGACGGTGACGACGTTTTTCAAGCCGCGCTCCCGCAAGGTATCTGCAAAGCCTTCTGTAACTGTCACCACAAGGTCGGCCCGCTGTTGCACAAACTCCACAACGCGTTCCACCATACTTTTTACGCTACCCTGGACGATCCGAGCGTCCCGGGCGAGGTCAGGCCAAGCATCGCGCATCTCAACAATAAAGGGCACCCTGCGAAGTCTTGATAGCAAATATCCCGTGGCAAGCGTGGGGAGACTAGGAGCAGTGGCAAGAATAGCGTTAGGTTTCTCCCCGCGAAGTCCCACAGGAACGGATATGACCGCCGAGAAGAGCTGATCCACGAAGCGCGCAAGGGGGGACGTCCCCAGATGCCGTAGGTAGGGGACACGTCTGATGATTTCACCGTGCGGGCCAATTTGACGCGAGAAGGCGATCCCAGCCTCCCTACGAGGCAAATTGCGGCGGCCGTTGGGATAGTGTGCCACGGGAGCGACAACATCAATGTCCCATCCTGCTCGGCGAAATTCCCGGGTCAGGGACAACCATCTGCGTTGGGGAGGGCTGTGCTCAGGCCAGTACGAATGCGTTAGGAGCATAAGGCGCAGCGGTGATGCAGGATTTTCCGCAACCTCGTCCCTTGATAGGGAGCTAACCATAGTTCTACTTGCCGTTAACGCGGGGGCCGGGGACTCCCTTGGAACGAAGTGCTCGGAAGTACGCAACACCGAGCAGGATCAGGACAAGGATCGTCAGACCTTGGACAATAGGGTTGTTCTCTGCAACCGGCGCCAGGGCTACTTTGAGGGGTCCTGCAATGTCTGCGCTCACCACGGGCGGTGCTGCCACCTGGGTGACCGTCGGGGTGGGCGTAGGACTCGGGGCTGGCTGGGGTTCAGCTGGAATAACGGGCTCAATCATCTGGCTGCCCTGTTCCAGTGGGACTGATGGGACCGGCTCCATAGGTGGCGCACTAGCAAAGGGGGGAGCGACCGGCACGACAACGGGAGGGACGGCAGGAGCCGCTGGTTCCACAACGGGAGACTCAACCGCAACCGGTGCCGGTGTTGCTTCCGTAGGCGCCGGAGTGGGGAACAGCGGTGGGTCCACGGGCGCAGGTTCTATAGGCAGTGGGTTCGCCGGAAGGGAATCGATGGGCGCGGGCTCAGGGCTAGGGGATTCACCTGGTTGCTCTGTGCTGGGCACAGGATTGGTTTCCGTTGCAAGGGCAGGCTGGGAGCCGAAGAACCCAAGAATGACCACCATAAGGACGGCGCTTCCAGTCTGGACGCGTCTGATTACCTTTCCCATCTTTCCCCCGTTGTACTTGCTCCGGATCACCTACGCGTCCAAAACCTGCTTTACCGCCTGAGATTTGACGGCGCACGGACGTCCACCATCGGAGGGCGACCCGGATTAGTTTATCGTATGGATTAGAGTCGAGTGGCTTGGACTCCTGTCAGGTGGGGTTTCCGCATCCTCCCCCGGGGGTCGGGACTAAAGATCCGCCCGCATTGTTAGAGCCTTGCCGGCCAATACCGTTATCAAGGAACTGATGAGACTCAGGAAATTGCACCAGCTCGAACTGCGGCGCAACCAGCGCTCCCCTCGGCGGTTCCCGCGTAGATCCGAACGTGCAGTTGTAACTGTCACAGCCATCTCCGTGCTGGTCTTGGGACTCATGGGGATCAGTTATGCACCCTTCGTTCAAATGGACGTTCGAACCTCTGAAAGCCATGGGCCGGCCGAAGGACAGCCGCCCCAGCTGAAGGCGGCAGCACCAAGCTACCCGATTAGTGGATTCTTCATCTCGGCCAGTTCCAGGGACTCCATAAACGTCCGGAAATTAACAGACATCAAGGCGTTTGGAGGCGACACCGTCATTACTTTCGGAACGTCCCTTCAGCCGGCCACCTCAGAGTCACTTCCGAGGGATTGTGTGATAGACGGGAAGAATTGCGCCAGAGTTGCAGCGGCTTCCGGAACAGTTGACCGGTACTTCACGTTCCTAGATGGAAGCAATTGGGACGAGAACGCCCGGAAGTGTCCGAACGATCTTAAGGCAACGAACAACGGTCAGTCGTATACCGTTCTGGTTTTACCCGACTCTGGCGACGGCTGCGTTTCCCCCAATGGAAGATATGACGTCGTGGTGGTGGGAGGAAGTAGCTCGTCCGCTACAGACCCCTCTCGATCTCTTGCCGCTGCCGCTACAAAACTCGGTTTGAAGTACTTCGCTGGGATGCCTGCTCCCGTCAAAAGAACAGATCAGGCTTATCTGCCCGATATGTCATACGAGGGCACGCTAGCTAAATTCACAGAGCGTTTCCTTCAGTACCAAGCTGCCGTAAATGACGTCCCTGGCCTAGCCGGCTTTTACCATCACACCGAAATGCCCCTGACGGACAGTGAAGGGTTTGATCCGATCCTCGATCTCTACGCCAGCCAGAACCGTGCCATTCGTAACATATTTCCCACCCGGCAGGCGCTTGTCAGTCCTTACATCGATGCCCGCATCGCTAACGCGGGTATCAGCCTCGAGAAGGCGAAGAACGGAATCCGCAAGATTGCTCACACCTCGGGCGGCCTCGTGTTGAACATCGCCATTCAGGACGGCATGGGTACAGGCAAAGGAGGGGCGTTCAACGGTAGCGAAGCCAACTCCCCGGTCGACCCTTTCGCTGCAACAGTCGTAGGAAAGGGACAATGGGGAACTAAGTACATTGCGCCCAATAGAGATTACTTCTCCGCTGCAGCTGCTGGTATTTCTGGCACAGGAGCTGTTCTGTGGGCCAACGTGGAAGGTATGGCGCCCGCAATAAACGCAAACACTTGTGGTGACAGTCTTCGCGGACAGACAACCAAGAGTCGGCTGGACCGTCAACTCCAACAAGTGGCCATAGCAAAGAAGGTTGTTTCCTTCATGTGGGACTCATACTTTACGTGCATCGGAACAGGCGAACCGTTACAAAAACAAGTGGAAGCGGACCTCGCTATGCCGATAGTTACCGACACAACTTTTCGCCCCTCAACTGGGCAAGTTGACATTGTCGGATTCAACTTAATGGGAAGCACGGCCACAGTGAATTGGACTAACGAAAAAGGACAACAACTGGAAAAATCGGTAAGAGCCAGTCGCTTGGATTCTACCTACGGGGTCCGGAATGGCATGAACCCTAGACTGGAAATGGTGACTCTCAACGTTGGTGCCACGACCGCTAACACCTCAAAGAACTACGCCATAAACCTGACCAATGGATGGGGTAAGAAGGCGACGGAAGTTCAATCCCAGCTCCGCTAGCCATCCCATTCGGGAGATGTCGCTGCCACCGTTACGTGCTGCTTGATAGAATCATCTCTGCTGACGCCGACACCAAGGAACACATGACGCTCCCGACTGATACTGAAAATGCCGAGACCGAGTCCCGCCCTCGACGTCAAAAGAGCCCCAAAAAGACCGCGCGAAATGTACTGCTTGGCTTCGCGGCCGTAGTAGTCATTGCTGGTCTTATCGGTGGCGCATACATCTTCAATCTGGCACAGACCTTCAATTCCGGTACTACCAAGATTGAGTCCGCCTTCCCTGACGAGGCCACGCGACCCCAGAAGACCCAGCCCGCTAACGGTGCCGCAGCTCCAATGAACATCCTTGTGATGGGCAGTGATACTCGCGGGTCCGACGAGTTGGACGTGGACACAGCTGCGGCCACCAACCAGCGTGCCGACACGTTGATGCTCGTCCACATTCCTGCCGACCGCAAGAACGTCTATGCAGTATCCCTCATGCGTGACCTTTGGGTGAATATCCCAGGCAAGGGCGAGTCCAAGATCAACGGGGCGCTCGCCCTGGGCGGTGTCCCGCTGATGGTCCAGACCGTTGAGTCACTGTTCCAGCAGCGGATCGATCACGTTGCGATGGTGGATTTCGAGGGTTTCAAGGGTCTCACGGATGCCCTCGGAGGGGTGGAAGTCGACGTGAAGATTCCCTTCGCACCTGCATCCGGTCCGATGAAGGGCCATTACTATGCCGCAGGCAAGCAAACATTGAATGGGGATGAAGCTCTGGCCTTTGTCCGCGAGCGTAAATCTTTCAGCGATGGCGACTACCAACGCGTGCGCAATCAGCAGACCTACATGAAGGCAATCATCAGTAAGACGATCGCACGGGACACCCTGACGAACCCCGTCACCGTCAACAGCATGGTCAGCGCCGTTTCACCTTTCGTCAGCGTCGACAAGAGCTTCGATGCCGCCGCAATCGGCGGCCTCGCTCTTGGCCTCAAGGACATCAGGGCCAACGACACTGTGATGTTTACCTTGCCCACGCTAGGCACTGGGACTTCTTTGGATGGTCAGTCCATCGTCGTGGTGGACACAAACGCCATTTCGGAGATCGCTGCCGCACTTTCCAAGGACCAATTGGGCGCCTACGTCACAGCACACGCGCTTGAAAAAGGAAACTAACCACCGGACGGGTTGGTTCTGACACGAAGTTCCTGAAAGCTCAGCCTCACAAACCGCTCCCCTGGCGACTCGGCTTGGCCGCGTATGCCGGGGGTTTGGTTGTTGTGGGCTTCTGGCCCTCACCTGTAGACCAGCCCATTAGGGGAACACTGGATGCCATTTTGGACTATCTTTGGCGCATCGGTGTCCCTCAGTGGTTTGACTACAACCTAGTTGAAGCCACAGGCAATGTTCTGCTTTTTGTGCCGTTAGGCATCCTGGCTGTCATGTCCTTCCGAGACGGACGCTGGTGGCAATTCGCGGGCACGGGGTTGTTTGTCTCAGCTGTCCTGGAATGTGGGCAGTGGCTGTTCCTCACCAACCGTTTTCCCAGCGTGGCCGACGTCGTCGCCAACACAGTTGGAACAATTATCGGAGTTGGGTTGGCTACCCTTTTACATCGCCGATAAACGCCTCAACATCCTCAGCCACCCGTTCCGGGCACTCCCACAACACCAAGTGACCTGTCTTCTCATAGATCTTCAGCTGAGCTCCCGAGATACGGCTGGCAAGGGTTGCTTGATGGTGCCGCGGGACAATGTGGTCATGTGCGCCCCACAGGATGAGCGTCGGGGCTGAAATGGTTCCGGCTTCCGACGGCGGGACAGCCTCGTAGTAGCCGCGCAAGGAAGCCTTCCAAACGGCAGCCGGCATGGCCAAACCGTCCTGCACTCTGTCCTCGATGTAGGCAGCGGGCACGGTGTGCAGCAGCCGGTACCACGACAAAGATTCCCGAACCCAGTCCTCCGAAATTGGATCAGTGAGCGCCTCTATCCCGCTCGCAAAAAGTGGTTTCCCATTGAGGCTCAACGGAGATCCCACCAGAATCAGAGATGCCACGAGCTCCGGATGCATCGCTGCGAGTTGTTGCGCCACGTATCCGCCGCTGGATGAACCCAAGACGTGAGCCCTCGCTATACCCAAGGCATCAAACACTGCGACTACATCCTCCACAACCGCTGTCAGCGAATACCCGTCTTCGGGCTTGTCGGCCCCACCATGGCCGCGCAGGTCCGGCGCCACCAGAGTAAAGGACGGCAGCGAGGCAATCAGCGGCTCAAAACTCCGCCAGGATTCACCCCACGCATGCAACAAGACCAAGGGCGCGGCGCCGTCGTCGTTCGTTTCACCAAGGTGACCCTGCACAAAACAGGGCACGTTGATGCCGGTGCGCAAAGCGACGGTCCTGACCTCGGACTCCATGCGGCCAGCGTACGCCCGCGCTGGCTACTGCACGACCGTCTTGGCTGAATCCATTGCCGTCTGGCATTCCCGCAGCAGCCATTGTCGAAACCGACCAACCACCGGGCTGCCCCAGGTGCGGGATAGTTGCATCACGGCGAAAAGAACGATGCTTCCTGCCCGTTCGCTGATAGAAGGCTGTGTCGAGGTCGGCGGGCGGGCGAGTTTCCCCGAAGCCGTATCGATGAAGACCATTAAAACGGTCCTGGCATTCCACGGACGGATCGAGCGCTGGGCACGCGTCTCGCGAACGATCGCTACCGGATAGACCAGCCTCCCTAGTGTCGCTATGAGCATGCGCCCAGGTGCTGTGCGATGATGCCGAAATGGAACTGATGACCTCTGAAGTATTGCGTTATGCCGCCTTTACCAATGCTCCCGACGGGGGAAATCCAGCGGGAATTGTCCTGGACGCAATGCGGCTGTCTGACGCCAGGATGCAGGCCATCGCAGCCGAGATCGGATACGCGGAAACGGTCTTCGTTACCGAGGCGAGGGTTAATGGGGACTCCCGCCGAAACCGTGTCAGGTACTTCTCCCCGATTGCGGAGGTGCCGTTCTGCGGCCATGCCACAATTGCTTTGGCCGTCGCGCTGTCCGGGCGCGATGGTACAGGGACATTTGTCTTCGACACGGCCGTGGGACCTGTCGCGATTGAGACTGAAGGTGAGGGCGCCGCGGTGGCAGCATCGTTCACAAGCGTTGAGCCGAGGGTGGCCGATTTCCCTGACGGTGTCCTAGCCACCCTTCTCGGGCTGCTCGGTGCGGGTCGGGCCGACCTGCACCCGGCGTACCCTCCGATGGTTGCTTTTGCCGGAAACTGGCATCCAATCCTCGTCTTCGCGGATCGAAGGACCTTTGACTCGTTTGCTTTCGATCCGAATTCCATGCGTACGCTGATGGATGCCCAGAACTGGGCTGGCACTGTCACGACGCTCTGCGAGATTGGACCGGACGAGTACGACTCCCGAAACCTCTTCCCGGTTGGCACCATAGCTGAAGATCCGGCCACCGGCTCGGCAGCCGCTGCCTTCGGCGGATACCTACGCTTGCTTTCACTCGCGGAACCGCCAAGCCGTGTGGTGGTGCGCCAAGGCAGCCACGTCGGCCGCGCGAGCGTGCTGACTGTCGACATTCCTGTGTCAGGCGGGATAGTCGTGAGTGGTGAAGCCGTCGAGATCTCTTGAGCGGTATGGGCTGATCTTGAAGTGATGTGGCCCTACGGCAATCTGGCTGAATCCGTTGTTGTTTGGCATTCCGGGCAGCATCCCGAGTCCTCCGAGGACTCATTGCTGACGGTCGCAGCGGGCACAGCGCAACAAACGTCGCCACGCCACGCGTTGATTCCTTCCCGGACGGCGACGGCGGCAATCACCAGAGCCGCACCGGCATCGGCCCACCACCAACCCAGCGCGCTGTTCAGGACCAGGCCTATGAGCAGCACAGCAGAGAGATACGTGCACAACAACGTCTGCTTGGAGTCAGCTACGGCCGTCTTGGAACCGAGCTCACGTCCGGCTCGGCGCTGCGCCCAGGACAAAACGGGCATGATCGCCAGGCTGAGGGCCGCGATCACGATGCCTGGCGTCGAATGCTGTGCCTCTCCCCCACCGGTGAGGGACCGGATGGCATCGAACGTGACGAAGGCGGCGAGGGCGAAGAAGGAAATCGCGATGATCCGCAGGGTTAAGTGCTCGCGCCGCTCGGGGTCCTTGGCGGAGAACTGCCAGGACAATGCCACTGCGGAGGCAACCTCGATGACCGAGTCCAGCCCGAAACCAATCAAGGCCGATGAATCCGCCGCACCGCCGGCCCACAATGCCGCTGCCGCCTCGACCACGTTGTAGGTGATGGTGGCGGCAGCGAAAAGTCTGATCCGACGCGTCAGGACGGCTCGGCGTTCAGATGCTTCCCGCAGCTCAATGGTCATGCCACGCACGTCCCGTCAGGAGCGCAGCAGTTCGGATCCACCGCCAAGACCACACCGATCAGGTCCTTGATGGCGTGACCCAAGCGTGCGTCGGCCAGTTCATAGCGTGTCCTTCGCCCGTCGGGAACCCCGACAACCAGGCCGCACCCGCGCAGGCAGGTCAGGTGGTTGGACATGCTCTGGCGGGAAACGCCCAGGGAATCTGCAAGCTCCGAGGGGAATGCGGGTGCATCAGCCAGGGCCAGAAGCACGCGCGCCCTGGTGGCGTCCGAGATCGCGTAGCCGAACCGGGCCAGCACCGGAGCGTGGGTGAGGGTTTCCATATCGTTAAAGTACAGCCGTCGCTGTATTCATGCAATCGTGTACTGAACCTCAGCGCGAAACGCCAAAGCCGCACCCTTCCGCCCAACCCGGCGGCAGCAACGCCGTCGTACGCTTTGCCGACATGGCAGAGGCGGAGCCACCCTGTTAGGGGGCCCCGCCTCTGGTGCGTTGGGATTATCCAGTCCTGCGCCCGCCTTTCGGGTTACCTGTTGCGTTGGTATGCAGGGTGGGTCCCTTCGCGTACCGACCTGGAATTGCCGGCGGTCATGTGAAAAGTTGCGGTTTACAGGATGCCGGTCGGAACCAGGAGGGCCCAAGCCAAGGCGGGCGCCACCAGGACCACTCCACCGGCGTAGATCATCAGCTGCTTGTAGACGCGCTGACGGTCTGATTCCTGTGCGTTGGCAACGATCAGTGCGCCGTCGGTGGAGAAGGGCGAAACGTCCACCACAGTTGCTGCGATTGCAAGGGCTGCCACCGTTCCTGATGCACTCAACGTGCTGGAGGCCAGCAGCGGCCCGGCCAGCGGGATGAACGCGGTCAGCAGCGCCGTGGACGAGGCAAATGCTGAGCCGACGCCGATGACGTAGCAGAGAACCAAAGCGATCAGCAGCGGTGCGCCGAGAGCCAAAGCCATCTCTGCAAGGGTGTCGATAACGCCCACATGCTGCAGCAGGGAGACGTAGGTGATCATGCCGGCCACCAGGAGGACGGTGGACCAGGAAACGCCGCCGATGAAGGTCCGGTGTTCCTTGATGTTGATCAGCGCCAGCAGCAGGCCGGCGGAAAGAGCAACAAAGCCAATCGGCATCCGGAAGCCCAACGTGCAGACGAGCATTACACCGATCAGCACGAGCGTCAGGATCTGCTGGCCATGAGGCCGCGTGGTGCGGGGAGTTTCCAGGTCCACGTTCGGGACCCCCGTGCCGTCCTTCAGCTTTCCGAAGACTGCGAACAAAGCCAGGGAGAGCGCCGAGAGAAGCAGGTTGATGGCGAAGCTCGCCGCGAAGAGTCCGCCCTGGGAAATGGGGAAGCCGTTATCGTGGGCGATGTTGTGGACCAGGACGCCGGCAACCGAGAGTGGCGAGAACCCACCGGCGTGTGCGCCGTTGATGACGAAGGCACCCATGAGGACGGGGTGGATGCGTGACTCGTAAGCGAACCCCATGGCGGCAGGCGCAAGAAGTGCCACGGCGGCAGGCGAGAACGTGCCCAGCGAGGTCAGCGCGGCAGCAATAAGGAAGAAGACCCACGGCAGCAGCAGCGTCTTGCCCCTGACGAGGCGCGCACAGCTCTGCACGATGATATCGATGGTTCCATTGCGGTTTGCCATGCTGAAGAAGTACGTCACGCCGATGATCGTCAGGACGATGCTGGCAGGGAAGTCCTCCAAGATCTCCTTATCGGACATTCCCAGCATGAAATACCCGACGCCGAACGAGGCTACCAGCCCCATCACACCGATGTTCAGTGGCCACTTGGTAGCAACAACGAACATGAGGACGAGGACGACCAAGGGAATGATCTGGGTAGCGGTCAAGGTCGGCTCCGTTCCCGAGGTGGCCGCCGGGTTGAAAATGGCGCCTCCGAACATCAGAGCGGCCAGACCCAGGACAGCAATCACGGCTGCTGTTATCAGCAGGATACGGCGGCTGCGGTTCGGACGTTTGGAACCAGCCTCCTGGACATCATGCACTGATGTGGAGGCGGCTTGGTAATCGGTCTTAGTCATGATCTTTACTCCTCGTTGAGTGGGCTGATGTCACTGGGCGACTGATGCGAAGGAAGGCTCGACGGCGCTGCCGAGGAGTTCCGGGAGATGCAGGGTGGTGGTGGCGATGGTGCGTGCCGTCCGATCCACCCCGACCAACAGGGACCCGTCGCGTTCTTCGCTCCAGGTCTCGATCACGCCCGCAGGAGTACGAAGCCGCAGGATGGATCGCGGTTCACTGCCCGTAATGCTGTTGAGGACAGTTCCTGGGGTACTTGCCGCAAGCGTCAGGGCGATGCTTCCGGTAATCGCCAGGGCCGGGTGGGGCTTGCCCATGGAGAGCATCATGACGTTGACATCGCCGGTGTCCCCTGCGCCGGGGGCTCCGACTATTGCGAGCTTGGGGATGGCGCGGGCAGCATCCTTGACCGTTGGGGCCAGGCCCATCCGGACGGCGGCCTGCCGCCGGATCTGGTCCAGGGTGTCCAACTGCAGCTTCACTCCGGCCTGCCAGCTTTCGAAGCGTGCGGTGTCAAGGCCCAGTTCCTCAGCTTTGACGATCACAACCGGAGCTCCGGCGTCGACCATTGAAACTGTCCAGCGCGTCCCGCCGGCACTTATCGTGTCCGTCGGTTCGCCGGTGGGAAGCAACTTCCCGGTCGTCTTTCCGGCAGGGTCCTTGAAGCCCAGGCCCACCCGGTAGCCGGGAAATACGACGCCGGGCATCTCCGCATCCGGGGCGATCGGCAGGGCGCCCTCTGGGGTGGCAACGCGCTGGATGATGATCTGGCCCGTGTTGGTGTTTCGCGTGACGATCCGGGTGTTGTCGCCGCTGGGCGTGACCCAGCCCTTCTCGATCGCGTACAGTCCAACAACCGCAGAGCAATTTCCGCAGTTACTCCCCCAGTCCACGGCCGCCTCCTCGATGCCGACCTGAGCGAAAGTGAACTCGACGTCGACATCCGGGTCGGAGGGACGGCGCAGAATCATGGCCTTGCTGGTGGTGGAGGTTGACCCTCCGACGCCGTCAATCTGGCGGTGATCCGGGCTTCCGAAAAGCCGGGGCAGCAACGAGTCCAGGTCCTTGTGGGTTTCGTCCAGGTGTTCACCTTCGAAGACCCAGCACTTGCTGGTGCCTCCACGCATCCATTCCGCTTCAATCTTCATGGCAATCCGTCCATCTCCTCATGCCGCGCTGGGTTTCAGGGGCCTATAAGAAGAATGATCCGGATCACAAATGAAGACAATGTTGGATATTTAATGGGGCATGTAGAGATGCTTCATTCATTGGGTTCCGAGCGATTTTGGGTTGGCTTGTTTCTTTCTATCGGCTGTTTTCTGGGCAATAGCTAGGGGAAATCCCGCAGGATTGCATAGAATGAACGAAAATCAGAGGAGAGTTAACTGATGCTTAATGATCATGGCCAGGAATTATTCGACATTCGGCGGTTGGCTCTGCTTGTTGAGGTGGTAGAGCAGGGATCCATCACTGCTGCGGCCGATCTGATGCTCTACACCCCATCGGCGGTCTCCCAACAGCTGCGCAAGCTGGAACAGGAAGTAGGGCAGCCGCTTCTTACCCGCCGCTCGCGTGGTGTGGTGCCGACAGAAGCCGGCCAGGTGCTTGCCGGGCACGCCCGCAAGATGGTGGGGCAGATGCGCGCCGCCCGGAACGACCTCGACCAGATCGCCGGACTCCGCCGCGGCTCCCTGACGGTGGGCACGTTTCCCACCCTCGCCGGATCGTTCCTGCCGCTCGTGATCCGAGCCTTCAAGAAGCGATACCCGGCCATCAACCTGTCCGTCCGCAGCGCGCGTTTTGAGGAACTGGTCTCGGACCTCGAATCCGGAGAGACCGGCCTATGCCTGCTCTGGGACTACCCTTGGCATCGCTTCCATGACGACGCCATCCGGACAACCGAGGTCTTCCAGGAAAGCACCGTCATCCTCGTGGCCAAGGGACACCACCTCGCGGACCTCGATGAAGTAAAGATGGAGGATCTGAAAAAGGAATCCTGGATCGTGCGTGCAGACGCGCATCCCGTGGTGGAAGTACTCCGGCGCTCGGCCAACGAAGCCGGCTTCGAGCCGACCATCGGGTTCCTGGCCAACGACTACCAGGAAGCGCAGGCCATGGTCAGCGTCGGAATGGGCGTCGCCATGGTGCCCAAAACCGCCGTCGCACTCCAGCACCCCGACGTCCGGGTGCTGAGCCTCGGCGCTGCTGCCCCACTGCGCCGGGTTCTCCTCGCCCAACGCCAAGACAAGGTCTACGCCCCGGCGGAGGTCGCGTTCCATACGACACTGCTGGAAATCGCCCGGGACCACGTTGGGGATTACCTCTAGGGCCTTCACAGGATCCCAGCGAGACCCCACCCTTGGCCGATGGAACGGATATCCTGTGTTATGCCCTCCCCGGACAGACCGCCGTCGAACACCCCCCGAGACCCTGGAGATACATCCGGGGTCCTTCACGACAAGCTCACAATCCCGGAACGATACGTTGCACCGCGGAGTCAAAAGATCCTCTATGTCATCGCGGTTATCCTCGCTGTGCTCGGCGCTGGAACCTTCTTCCTCATCCTCGCCGAAGTAAAGCAAAAAATAGATCTGGCCACAGTGGATGAAACAGTCAGCTCGTGGTTCGTGAGCCAACGCTCACCGGCGGCGACCACGGTCATGGGTGTCCTCGCCACCATTTTTGGCCCTATCGTGATGCCCATCATCGTGGCGGCCGTGACCGGGATCTGGATCATCAGGGCGCGAAAACTCTGGCGCCCCCTTTTGCTGGCCGGGGCCATGCTGACCGGTGTGATCCTCGCCCAAGTCATTACGCGTTTGGTCGAACGGCCAAGACCTCCCACGGATCTCATGGTGCTCGGCGCTGACAGCACCTACTCTTTTCCCTCCGGCCACGTGCTCGGCGCGTCCGACTTCCTTCTCGTGGGGGCATTCCTCGTGTTTTCGCGCCGCCGCAGGATAGGTGCTGTCATTGCCGGCTTCAGTGCCGCCGTGGCGGGGATCGCCACCCAAGCCATCAGCAGGCTTTACCTCGGCTACCACTGGCTGACGGATGTCCTCGCTTCTGTCTCTTTGTCACTCATAGTGCTGGCCGCAGTCATTGCCTTGGACACGTGGCGCACCACCAAGGCGCTACCCGGGCCGGAGGAGATGGCTGCGAAAAAGCGCTTGCCGCCCGCATGAGTGACCGCTTCCCTTGGATGCTTGCCCTGAGGAGCCAACACACGCCTAACCAACCGGAGCGCGCCGAACTGTCACCGCATGACCGCAGCCTGGTCACCAGCAGCAGCACCGATCAACTCCGCGGTCATGGCTCCTTTTAGTACCGCCCTTCCTGCTGCTGGTGCAGTGCCGTAAAGTCTGGCCATGAACGCTTCGGCTTCCGACCTGGATCCAGTCCTGGATCCCACCGCCGGGTTCCGCCGCCGCAGCGCCGCGATCGCCCTGCCTGTCGCCTTCGTCTGTCAGCTAGTCTGCAATGCAATCTACGCCGGTGTATCAACCTCGACCGGCCTCAGCGACACCGGCAGCTCCGCCGGTGGCCTCGAGCTGGCCGCTGCGGCTCCCGGCGCCTTGCTGGCAGCCGTCATGTTCGCACTTGTCGGATCACTGCTGGCGGTGCTCGGGCTTCCCGCTGCGCTGCGACTGCTGCGTCCGGCACGTCCGCGACTGGCTCTGTGGGCGGTGACGCTCATGGTCGCCGGTTACATCAGCTACTTCGGCATTAGCTTCGCCAACCTCGACAGGATCGCCCTGGCCACGAGCGGCGTGGATGCCGCCGCCGCCCTGGATGCATCGCCCGCGGGGACGTGGGGCCAGCCGATTTACCTGCTGTTCGCGATCGGCAATCTTATCGGCACGCTGCTGCTCGGCCTCGCGGTGATCCTAGCTGGCCGCGCCGTCGGGGTGCCGTGGTGGGCGGGCGCGCTCATCATCTGCTGGACCATCGGCCACCTCATCAACATCATCGTCGGCAACGAGTGGTTCGCCGTGGCCGGTGGCGCGCTTGAGATCGTCGGGCTCACGTTCGTGGCCGCGGCGGTGTGGCGTTTGACGAACGCGGACTGGGTGGCGCGGGGCTGACCCACGGTATCCACAGTCACAGCTTTATCTACCCTGAGCATGTTCGGCAAAACCGTGCGAATGCGAAGCCTGAATCGGCTTCGATCGCCTCGCGCTGCGCCAGCAGCGATCCATACTCGCCGTGTCGAATTCGGTCGGTTCGAGAGACGATGGAGGAGAAGGAGGAGCCATGTCAGCACTCACGCACACCATAGACATCGACCGTCCACCCGATGAGGTTTTTGCGTATGCGAGCGACCCGCTGCACTTCCCAGAGTGGCAGGCTGACGTCCTGGAAGTGCACTTCGAGGGCGCCGACGGCGGGGAGCTCGGGTCGCGGTTCACCACTATCCGCCGGATCGGACCCAACGAGCGCACGATGATCCAGGAGATCACGGAGATCGAGCCGCCCCATCGGTTTGCCGCACACGGCGTTGAGGGCCCGATCCGCCCTCGCGCGAGCATCGACGTCGAACCGCTCGACGACGGTGCAAGGTCCCGGGTGACGTTCGAGCTCGATTTCGAGGGGCACGGCTTCGGCAAGGCGCTCGTGCCCGCCGTACGTCAGCTCGCCTCGCGGGGCGCTCCGGAAAGCTACAGGCGGCTTAAGGAGCGGCTCGAGGCGGACGGATAGCGCCTAATACGGAAATCTGCAGTTAGTCCTGCCGGATTTGCATCATCAGCCCGAAGAGGTCGGGGAGGCCGTGCTCTTCACTGATTTGACCGTTTGTGAATCGATAGATGTTCATTGCCTGCGTTTGGATTGGTTTGCCTGTTGCAGGTACGCCAAGGAAGTCTCCTTGGTGTGTGCCACGAAGGATGAATCGTGCGGCTACCGTGTTTCCTTCAATGATGGTTTCCTCCAGTGACCACTGGACGTCGGGAAACGCCTTTCGCATTATCCCGATGATTTCGAGGTAGCCGCTTGGATCCTGCACCGGCTCTGGCAGACAGGGCACATGGAACGTTGCCGACGGCGAGATGATCTCATCACCAATCTTTTCGTCGGCTGAATTGATGAATTCAACGAATCGGTCCATGCGTCCGCGGAGTTCTTCAGTCATTTCGCTCCTTCCTTCACGTCTCTATTGGCTACCGCATACACCGCTGGTTGCGGGTATTACTTAATGAACCCGGGGTCCCGCAAGCGTGTCAGCTCGCTCGCTCGGCAGCCGCCGTCGACCGATTGGCATTTCGCAGCCGGCCCAGCAGTTCCACGAGATCATGCGTGGTTTGCTCGGTAAGCACGTGATTCAGCCGCAGATCCAGCTCGGCTTCGACAGTCTTCCTGGCCCGTCCCAGCAGCATGCGACCGTCCGCCGTTAGCTCGATGAGGGAGGATCTGCGATCGTCCGGGTTATTTCTCCGACGGCAATATCCGGCCTTTTCAATCCGGTCAATGAGCTTGCTCGTGCCTCCGACGGTAATCGCAAGAGCCGAGGCCACATCGAAAACCCGGCACGCACCCAAGCGATCGACGACGGCCATCGGTTCAAATCTGCTCATAGGGAGGCCATGCTCTTTGCGCAATCTGCTGTCGAGCGCGTCCCAGAGCTCGGTTTCCAATCGGGTCAGTTCGCTGAAGAGAGGGTATAGAGACCAAGTTTCGGTGCCCTTGTTCATAAAGGGACTCCAACACTTTGTTTCCATGGAACATAGTTCTAAGGAAACAAAGTATTGAGGTCGCTGGGCGGAGCCTACAGCTTCGCCCAGCCTCCGCAGCCTTCGGTGATGAACCTCTGCCCGCGAACCAGTTTCACCATGGGGAATCCACTCGTCACAGCTCCCTCGGAGCTGTCAATGCTGCCTGGGCGCGTGATCTGCCAGGAGCAGGAGCCGCTAACCTCATTCGTGGTTCGATACGTTCCCGGGGCGATATCCTTCCCAACAATCCACGTCCCGTCCTGAATGGTCCCGTCTTGAACGGTTCCGTCTTGAATGGTGCCCGGAGCTTGCGGAGCAGCGGCAACGGTCGAATCACGAACCGCTTCAGTCCCGGCAGCAACCACGCCGAGGAAAAGTGACGCCGCTCCGGCGACGGCAACCACTATCGCTGCCTGTCTGCTTGGTAACGCTGCCCAGGAGGGTCTCTTGAAAGTGAGCGAATAGATACCTGTCAGCAACGCTGCCATGCCCACGAAGATCAGGATCGATTCGCCGTTCCCCGTAACAGCATTGGCCAAGGCAAGTACTGCCAGCAATGCACCGACGATCCAAAAGGACGGACCCAAGCGCTTCCTGGAACCGCTGGACCAATTTTCCGGCGCAGGATTCTGCGGGAAGGGCGGGGGTCCGAAGCCGGGATGTTGGAAGGGCGGCTGCTGGTACTGAAAAGGTGATTGCTGGAACGGCGGCTGCTGGTACTGGTGTGGCGCCGGAGCAGCAGCGGGTGCTGCAAAGGGCTGCGACGCCCCGTACAGAGGCACTCCCGGCGGCGCGAACGGCTGCGGCTGTTGCAGCGGCACTGCCGGCACGTCCGACTGGCCGTAAGCCGCACCATCCGTGTCATTTGACATCAATTCCCCCAATGAAAGTAACCGGCATGGTCCGTTCCTCAGCAGCTGCCCAACTACGCTTCAGACTACGACACCGAGTGCGAACATCAGGGGCTTTCCAGAACATCTTCCGGGCCTGAACGCCGTTGCCCTACCGACTGAAAGGGTGCACTGCCTAAACTGAGGGGCAAGCGCCACGAACACCGGGAACTCACCGACCCCGCCGACCAGCCTCTCGACACCGTCCGGACCATCCGCGACGAAATCCACGACTGTGTAAAAACCTGGTCGCCTCCCTCACGAAAGAAGCAGCACTCTAATGACCTCCGAACACCCCTCCGTCCTGTTCGTCTGCAGCAAGAACGGCGGCAAATCCCAGCTCGCCGCCGGTCTCATGCGAGACCTGGCCGGGGAGGGCCTCTCGGTCTACTCCGCCGGCACCAAAGCAGCTGAGTCCTTAAATGGCCAAGCCGTGGACTCGCTGGCGGAGTTGGGGATCGACGTCACCGGCGAATATCCCAAACCGATCACAGACGAAGTCCTCAACTCCGTGGACGCCGTAATCGTCCTCGGAACCGAAGCCAAGCTCGACCCACCAGCCGGAAAGCGTTTCGAGATCTGGGAAACCGACGAACCCTCCGAACGCGGCATCGAAGGTATGGAACGCATGCGTTTGGTTCGCGACGACATCAAGGCACGGGTCGAAAAGCTCTACGACGAACTGGTGCAGAACTGACCCCGGCCCCGCCTGGGTCAGTGTCCGAGGAATCAGCACGGAGGATGAAGCAGCCGCACAGGCGTTGTGGTCCATGTTGCCTTCAGCAGGCCCGTCGGCTTAAGAATCAGGTTGCGTAATGGAACCAGGTCAGGAATCAACCGCCGCCGGATACAACCGTGCCCGCGGGGAGCTCACTGGCTGGCTGACCCGTGCCACCGCTGACGATCTCCAACGCCAGAGCAACGGGACCCGCTGGACCAATGAGGAACTGCTCTTCCACATGGTCTTCGGCTACATGATCGTCCGGGCACTTCTCCCGCTGGTCCGTCTCATCAGCCGCCTGCCCCGCTCATGGCAAAAGGCTTTCGCCGCCGGCCTGAACGCCGCTACAGGCCCGTTCGACATCGTCAACTATTGGGGATCCCGAGCGGCCGCCACCGTCTATAACAGGCACCGAATGGGCCGCAAATTAGACAAAACGATCAAAGCACTGACCCGCCGGTTGGAACAAGAAACCCCGGCGACACTAGCCAGGTCAATGCCCTTCCCAACCCGGTGGGACCCGTTCTTCAAACCCGAAATGACAGTCGCGGACGTCTACGCCTATGGCACTCAACATTTCAACTTCCACGCCAGACAGTTGAGCCTCCAAGGACCCGAGAAGGAACCCTCCGGAAAATGACCAAGGCTGCCGACGGCCCACCGACGACGATGCACGAAATCGCTGACGTGGACGTCAGCCAGGCTTTCCAGAACATCTTCCGGGCATGCCCGATCGCCAGTGCCCTACCGGCCGAAAGGACGCACTGCCTAAACTGAAGGAGCACGAAGCAACCACGGTTTGCGGAGTTGATCGTGCTTAAGGACGGAGAGCGCCATGCTCAAGATGCTCATGTGCAAACTGAACCTGAGTCACGCCTGGCACGTGGAATCGGCAGAAGATGGCAGCGGCCGTTACAGGCGATGCACGCGGTGCGGTAAGTACGACCGCGACTGGGACGGTAGCGGCTTTATGCACTGAATGGGCCTATGACTTCGTGTTCTCCTGTGATGGGGTGGCCGGAAGCGAAACCGTAAACGTGCTGCCTCTTCCGGGTTTACTGGTGCACGTGATACTGCCGCCGTGCCGTTCCACGATGGACTTGGTGATGGACAATCCCAGGCCAACGCCCGGAATGGCGGCCTGGCGGGCGGCACCTGTCCGGAAGAAGCGCGTGAAAATCTTCGAGGTCTCCTCCGTGGTCATCCCCATGCCGGTATCTTGAACTTCCAGCTGGATCCACCCGTCGTTCCGGGCAGCCCTCACGGTGACGCGTCCGCCACCCGGGGAGTACTTGATGGCGTTGGACACGAGGTTATCCAGGGCCTGACCCAACCTCAGGGGATCTGCATCTGCCCAGAGGGGTGAAGGCACGTCGGCCACGAGGCCCACATTGGCAAAATCAGCCTGCGCATGGGCTGACACCAAGCTGTTTTCAACCAGGCCCGCAACGTCTGTACGCCTTAGGTGGATGCTTTCCACTGCAGCTGCTGACATGAGCAGATCATCCACCAGAACGCGGAGCCGCTCCGCATTGCGCTCAGCGACTTCCAAACGGGTCCGTGCCCTGTCCGAGAGCTCTTCATCTCCGCGGAGCACCAAGTCCAGATTGCCCAGGATCGAGGTCAGTGGGGATCCGAATTCGTGCGAGACATTGGCGACCAGTTCGTCCTTGGCCGCGAGGGCCTGGACTACGTCGGTCACGTCTCGAAACACGATCACAGCACCGCCGAAACCTTCGTCCACGCCGTATTTCATGCTGCGCGCGGCAGTCGAAATGGCCCGCTGTTCTGCTCCAGTACCGAACCACACAAGGTAATCGGAATACGTTTCTCCCTGGGCTGCCCTTTGAGTGGGGCTCTTTTCGGGCGGAAGCGGGGTCAGTCGATCCTGACCAAAGATCAAGAGCTCGTCCCGTGCAGGAGTTGCACCGGGCCGGGCCGGAACTGCCACGCGATGGAATTCTTTTTGCTGGTTGTTGGTCAAAAGCGTCTGGCCCTTGGAATCGACGGCGACAATTCCGACGTCGATTGTGTCCAGGATCGTCGCGAGCAGCATTTCCCGATCCCTGCTGGCAGCGAGTAATTGCCGCAAGGCTTGGTCGCGCTGCCTGACACGCTGTTGCTGGATCCTGGCATTGGAGCCGGACAGGCGAATGGTGACTGCCACCGCAAACATCACCAGAGGCAAGACAGTAACCGAGAACATGTCGGAGGCTGGTGGCTTAGGCAAGTGCGAAATAAACGGCGGGAGGGCAATTACGAGGGGTCCTAGAAAACTGATGATAAGGCTTGACCTGGTTCGCAGACCTGAGGCGGATAACCAGATCACAGGAAAAAGGGCGAGAACGCCGAGGCCTGGCAGCGAACCATAGGCACCACTTCGGGTGAATGCGAGGGCAAGGAGATCCAGGACGGGGATGGCCAGGCTTGCGCTCGGCGCAAGGCGCTCCCACGGTACCAGGAAGCAACTCACGAAAAGGATCCCGTGCATGAGGATTCCGGTGACAAACAACCCGTTCTGCATGAGATTTGGCCAAAGGGCAGGGGCAGAGACGAACAATCCTCCGACTACCAGAGTCAAGGGCAATTCGCAGACGGCTACCCGGGCCCTGGGCGTCAGTTTCCTAAAGATGCGGGCGGCTGTGCGAAGCAAAGGCTGCTCAGTCAAGGCAGAATCCTTCGTTTGGGGGACACGGACCAAATATCGTTTTGCGCCGATTCCGGGACGAGCGAGGGGGTGGAGCGAAAAACCGGAACGTTGGGACGGCACATATTGCACATATTAGGTGCTATAAAACTTGAATGCTTGTATCGTACGTATTGGGTGACGCTTCCCGCACTGCGCTGGGCTTGCGGGGATATGCGCCGACTCGGGGGAATCAATGAGCGAGCCTGGGGTTGCTGTAGTCATTGAGGATGACGAAGACGTCCGGAACTTGGTCGGCGCCATCCTAAAAGAGGCCGGTTTTGTGGTTCATTCCGCCGCCACTGGACGCGAAGGCGTCGAAGTTGTCCGAGATCATCATGCTGTGGCGGTGACACTGGATGTCGGACTTCCTGACATGGATGGTCACGAAGTTTTACGGCGAATCCGACAATTCAGTGATGCCTACGTTGTCATGCTCACTGCACGCAAAGACGAACCGGACACCCTGACCGCTTTCCTGACGGGTGCGGACGACTATGTGAAAAAGCCGTTCCTGCCCCGCGAGCTTAGGGCCAGGGTCACTGCGATGATGCGACGCCCCCGCGTGGGCGTTGGGTTGTCTTTGCCTGAGGATACCGGCGACAATGGCTTGGTCCGTTCGAATGGACGCAATGATGCGGTCATTGAACACAATGGATTGTCGTTGAATTACAAATCCCGGGCAGTTGCCCTTGATGGTTCTCCCCTGACCTTGACCAGAAGCGAATTCGATCTGCTGCTGGATTTGCTTCGCAACCCGGAGGAAGTGCGGACAAGGGCTGACTTGGTTCGAGCTGCCCGTGGTGACTATTACGACGACGACGCTTATATCAGCGAGGCCGACGAACGGGCTGTCGAAACCCACATTGGAAATCTTCGCCGAAAGCTGCGTGAAGATTCACAGTCTCCCCGGTTTCTGCAGACGATCCGGGGAGTCGGTTATCGACTCGCCCCGAAAAGACCCGATTAGGAGATGGGATCCGGTTCCGCGCTTTCATTCCTCAGAACGTAGCTTTCCTTGAGCTCCTTGACAGTGCGCTGACCACACTCGGCAATCTCATCAAGGAGAGGCTGGGCATCGCGTAAATCGCCGTTGAGAACGTGTTCCTCCAGTTGCGCTGCGAGAAACGCAAGGCGAAGCCCGCCCACCATGGAAGACGAGGTCCTGAGGCTCAAAATCGTGTCCAGGGCCGCCGCTTCGTCACCACGCTCGACGGCGGTGGCGAGGCTTTCGTACCGCACTCGCCAGAGCCGGGCAAAGTCGCTTGCAAACTTGCGCGCTGTGCGCGGATCGCCCACCTGATCTTCCAAGAGTTGGAATTCCGCGAGGTCCAATATCGGCCGCCGATCGGCGTCGGGCTTCCACGTGGAACCCTCCGCTGGGCCGATATGGTCGGAGTCCCCACGCTCGTCGACCTCACTGAAATCTGAACTGAACATAACTCGATGCTACTTCCTGAACTCAGATCTAAACCGATCTTGTGCTGATCTTGAGCAAATCCTCAGCGCCTCCTGATTTCTTGAGTTTCTTTTGAATACGCAAATTGGCTGCGTTTCATCCACCGCTGAGCGTTGTTATGGTGTTGATGACCGCTGGTCCCAGGATGGCAATAAACAGGACCGGAAAGATGAAGAATAGCAGGGGAAAGAGAATTGTTACCGGAAGCTTCATGGCTTTCTCCTCGGCGCGTTGCCGGCGCTTAACCCTCATGACCTTCGCCTGAACTTTCAACACCCGACTAATGGCAATCCCGTACGTGTCAGCCTGGATAACGGCCTGCACGAAGCTTCTCAGTTCCGGAATGTTGGTCCGTTGGGCCAACGCGAGATACGACTCGCGGCGGCTCCGTCCAACCTGCATGTCCTGGAGTGTCCTGACAAGTTCCTCCGCCAGCGGTCCCTTGCCGTTTTCTCCGGCGCGAGCCATGGCTCCTTCGAAGCCGAGGCCGGCCTCCACCGAGATGAGCATTTGGTCCATGGTGTTGGCGAGTTCCAACTGTATTTTCTTCTGACGTTCCTGACCTTTGCTGTAAAGCATCAGGTCCGGAATGAAGTATCCCAGCAGGACCACAAAGATCCCCACAAGCTTGATGAGTCCGCTCTGGCTGGTGGTAGTGATGAACACACCAAAAATCGCACCGAGAAGGCCAAGCGCAGGCTTGGCGGCGAGGACACGTCCCAGAGGGAGGGAGGCCGGACGCCCGGCCAACGCCAGTAGCCTGTCCAGTTTCTGGACGTAACTACCAGGAGTAAGCCTGTAGCCCAGGCGCTCCAAAGCCCCGCTCCTGCTCTGCTGCTCCACTTCAATGGCGATTTGACCCCTCGAGAGCAGCTCGCGGACTGCCCGCGGAGTCCTCCGGTCAGTCGAAAGGAGGGACCACGCGAAATACGCGCTCGGCAGCGGAACGAGCACCAGGGATAAAAGCAGGAAGGGGTGCAAGGTTCACCTCAGAATTTCAAATCGATGATTTTGCGCATCCACAGACCACCGATGGTCATAAAGATGAGGGAAGCGGCAATCATGCCCCAACCCAGCGGATTGGTAAACATCACGTTCATATAGCCGGGGTTGACGATCATGAGCATGATGACGATTCCCACCGGAAGAGCCATCAGAATGTAGGCCGAGAACTTTCCCTCGGCAGCCAGGGACTTGATGTGTCCTTTGATTTCGCTGCGTTCGCGAATGGTGTCGTTCACCTGGTCCAGCACGTCTGCGAGGTTCCCACCCACCTCACGGTTGATCTGGATTGCTTGCGCTATCCACACGAAATCCTCGTTCCGCATTCTTTCCGCCGTATCGTTCAGGGAAGCTTGCAAGTCCCGTCCCAGACTGGTCTCCGTGATGACTCTGCGCATTTCTTCAGATGTGGGGCTGACTGATTCCGTGGCAGCGGCGTCGATGGCCCGCAGGATACTGTGACCAGCCCGTAGGCCACCCGAAAGAAGCTGAAGTGTGTCGCCAAGCTGATCATCGAACTTGTCACGCCTTTTGCCCGCCCGGAACTTCAGAACCAGCCGAGCCACGAAGGGCGCCAAAACGCTGAGGAGAATGGCACCGATGATGCCGCCAACAACCAGCCCGATCAAAGCTCCCACAACAGCGCCTGCGATCACCAGGATAACGAAGTCCGCTTGACTCATCCGCACGCCGGCATTGTCCAGCTCTTCGCGGTTGAAAAGCCGAACGTTGCGCTGCGTCAGCACCCGATGAAGTACGTCAGTTGTGGACCCGGTGAATCGAGTCAGGTGGGAACCGGGACCTACCTGGTAGGGCCTCCTCCGGTCCAGCGGAACGTCGGGGGTCTTTGGCAAAATGACGGCTACCCCGAACAGCACGATGGCTGACAGCATAAGGGCCAGCCCGACGAAAAGAATCATGGCGCGCTCACGTCCTCGGCGTCGACGTTAGTGGAGCCGCGAAAAGCTCCGGAGAAACATGAATGCCCAGGTCCGTGAAGCGATCGATGAACCGCGGACGGATACCCGTGGATACCGGTCGGCCCAGAAACCTACCGTGAGCGTCAACCCCGGCCGAATAGTCGAAAACAAAAGCGTCCTGGAGCGTGACAATATCGCCCTCCATGCCTTGGACCTCGGTCACATGGGTGATGCGGCGCGTTCCATCGCGGAGCCGGGAAATTTGGATAATAAGATTCACCGCGGACGCGAGTTGCTCACGGATTGCCCGCAGTGGCAGGTCCATTCCGGCCATAAGAACCAGCGTTTCAAGCCTGGCGACGGCGTCCCGGGGAGAATTGGAGTGCACTGTTGAGAGGGAACCGTCGTGCCCGGTGTTCATGGCTTGCAGCATGTCCAGCGACTCTCCCCCGCGCACCTCGCCAACAACGATCCTGTCCGGGCGCATACGGAGGGAGTTCCTGAGCAGCTCCCGAATAGTGACTTCGCCCTTGCCCTCCGTGTTTGGTGGCCGGCTCTCAAGCCTGACCACGTGCTGCTGCTGGATCTGCAGTTCCACGGCGTCCTCAATAGTGACGATCCGATTGTCGTCAGGAATGAAGGAAGACAGGACATTCAACAGCGTAGTTTTGCCGGTTCCGGTACCGCCGGAAACAATAATGTTCAGTTTCGCTTTGACACAGGCGTTCAGCAGTTCGGCGATTTCCGGGGTCAGCGTGCCGAAATCGATCAAGTTTCTGATGGTCAAGGGCACTTTGCTGAATTTTCGGATGGTCAGGGACGAACCGCCAACAGCAAGCGGCGGAATCACGGCGTTGACGCGTGAGCCGTCCTCCAACCGGGCGTCGACCAGCGGGGATGACTCGTCGATTCGACGTCCCACCTTGGAGACGATGCGTTCGATGACTCTTCTCAGATGATCTTCGGAGCTAAAGCCGGAATCAGTGAGGATGAGCTTGCCGCGCCGTTCGACGTAAATCTGGTCCATCCTGTTGACCATGATCTCCGTAACTTCGGGGTCATCGAGCAGTCGTTGCAGTGGCCCGTAGCCCAGGACGTCGTCGGCCACATCCGCCACAAGCCGGCTCCGCTCCTCGGGAGAGAGCGGCACTTGTTCAGAGTCGATGATCCTGGTCAGCTCTTCGCGGGCAGCAGTCCGCAGTTCCTGCTCACTCAACGTTGAGTCGTTGAACCTCGCACCCAGGCGTTCAAACAATGCGGTTGCGGCGCGTCGCTTCAGCGCAGCGAAGGCGTCCACCGGCTGCTGGGCCTTTGGCATCGGAGCGTCCGGATGATCAGCCAATTTCGCCGAGAGGTGTGGTTTCGACCCAACCGCGGCCGCCTTCGTTAGAACGTTTGGTTTGGCCTGCTGTGCGGCCTGCGCAAAGGTGGGGTTCGCCGTCGAGACCGGCTTTAGTCCTTGCCCAGGCCCAACCGCTGGATCCGCGGATCCTTGCTCGGCATCGCGCAGACGTTCAGAGAGCTTCACTGGACTACCACCCTCCTATGCAGTTTTCGCTGGGACGAGGCCCGCCATGCGGGGTTGAAGCGTTCAACGAGATGGTTCAATCCCTTGATAGCTGGATCCTTCGGCCCCTCTTGCAGCACCGGAATTCCACGGTTGGTGGAGAGCGCCACTGCTTTTGACCGGGGGATGCTGACATCAACGGGGGCACCAACGGTCGATTCAACGTCCTGGACGGACAACCCGGATTTGGAATCGGCCATATTGAGCACCACATGGCGGGTTTCCGGGAGCAGATTCAACTTGCGAAGGATGTCCAACCCGGAGCGCAGGCCCCGAACACTTGGCACATCCATGGCTGACACCCACACGGCGTCCGTGCACTGCTCCAGCGCCGCGAGGCCGATCTCAGGCAGCCCAGGGGCTGTATCAACCACCACGTACTGAAACTCTTCGGCAAGTTGCTCCAGCAGCCGACCCACCTGTTCGGGAGTAATTTCATCTGCTTCAACAGGGTTTTTGGGCGCACAAAGGGCGTAGATGCTCGCCGGATGCACAGTGAGAAAGGCCTTGAGCACCAGGGAATCCTGGCTGGCCGACGGTGTGACTGCGTCTGTAACCGTATGCTCCGGATTGAGATAGAGCCCCGAGGCGACATCCCCGAATTGCAAATCCAGATCCACTATCACTACGCTCATGGGCGCTATCTTGCCCAGCCCCACAGCGATATTCGTGGCGATGGTCGTCTTGCCCACACCGCCCTTGGGAGAAAAGACGCCGATCACCAGGCCTTTGGGTGCACCGGATGGCTTAGGTTCCGACGTCCTCTGTCGAGTGGCGAACGACTGGCACGCCCGCTCCAGCGTGACCCTTATCTCCGCCATGTCCGCGGATGGGCTCATGATGTCGCGGATGCCCGATCGCATCGCCTGGAGGATAAAGTCTGGCTGCGGCTCGGCGACAAGAAGCACGCTGAGTTCCGGCACTTGAACATTAAGGACTGTAGCCAAGCGCATCGCGTCCTCCACGGGCACCTCGGGACCCAGGATCAGCACTTCGAGTGGTTCCTGGTTGAGGGCACCAAAGAGCTCGGCAGGGTCCACAGGCAGCACATTGGTGAAGAACGTCTGCACGCTTCCGGGGAGGCCGCCGGCAACGGCTTGACGCAACCGCTGATCGAATTCAGCACTGGGAGTTATCAGGACAAACCGGCTCACTTGTACACCTCGCTCCGTTGGATGATTCTGGGTCCGCTCTCCTGGGCGTCCACTGGCTCCTTACTCAGCCAGATTTTGGCGAACTCTGAGGCGAAAACGATCTTGGCTGCGTCCGAGTCCCCCACTGCTACGGTCAGGAGCAGGGAACCGGTGGGCAGGGTGCTGTCCTTGGGATCCGGCGCTTGGGTCCCGGGAGTGGGGCTGGGGCTGGGCTGTGCCGCCGCCGGCTCGGGGGCCCGCTGCACTGCGGTCACAAGCACCTTGTGAATGGACAATTCGGTGGTTTCCTTGTCTGGCTTGGACTCGATTCCACCGTTGGCCATTGAAATGAAAATCCCGATGTGGTCACCAGGAACCAACCGTCCCCCCACCACCCGTTGGGGCTCCAGCTGGAACGAGACCTCCTGCATTCCGGGAGGCACCGCTACGTTTCCAGGAGTCTTCAGTGCCTCCGGAGCTACAAGACGCTCGGCCACCAATGGTTCGCCCGGAACGAGGTCCACGGCAGCCACCTTGCCAGTCGAATCGGCAAGGGTCTTCAGTGCTGATGCGGGGACAGAAGACTCCGGAAGTTGCTGGGCGGCCAAGGAAGCCTTCATCGCTTCCACCGGTGTGCCGGCTGGAATCGGTGCCTTGACCATCAAGACCTCAACAGGGGCAAGATTCTGGACAGCCCGTTGATCCGCGCCCTGCGCGTAGACGAACACGAGAATCACCCCTATGACCGCCAGCAGCGCTGCTGCCGATCCTGCCAATAAGCGTGATTTCACTTAACACTCCTGTGCTTAAAAATTGCAAAGACTAGTTGGTCAGGCGCACTACGGTGACACCATTGGCATCCACAGGTCCCAAGGAGTAGCCGTCTGCCAGCGATACGTACTTGACGAATCTCCCCACGATCCCCCGGCAATTTCCGGTGCAGGACAGCGAGGAGGAAACATAGGGACTCTCGTTATGGAAGGTGTCCGGAAGGCTGCTGCCGCCGCTGAACTTCCATCCCGTCACCTTGAACGCGGCAAACGAGATCAAGTGGTAAATGGCTCCACTGCCTGTGCCCGTAACGGCATTGAAGACCGGAAGGAGCACAATGATGTCTTTTCCGGCATTGATGGTGGCGGCCCACTTGTTGAGGGTGGTTGCACAGTTTGGCGGCACGCTGTTCCCGGGGGCGCTGCCGCCTTCGCTGAGCGCCAGGTCAATGGTGCCACCGCACACGCCAGGATCCTGGACAGTCCATCCGAACCCGCCCTCTACTGCCGCGCCTGAAGGCCCGTAGTTGCAGCTGGGGTTGGCGCCGGTGCCGTGAGCCTGCAAAAGCTGCTGGACACCGCCAACGTACCCTTGCACCTGGCAGATCGAAAACGCCAGGGGAAATGGAGTTGTTCCAGCACGAGGACTGCCCCATTGAACAGTGGACGAAGTCACAACGTCCGCCGAATTCATGCCCAGGACACGGCCGAAGACGAGCGAAACAGCATTTGGAGCGCCGCCCGCTTGCTGGGAGCCGGCGGACACGGTTACCTTCCGGTTAGTCAGATCAAGGTTTACCGAGTTGATGTTTCCAAGGCCGTCTATAGCATTCTTGTTGGCCATGTCCTTGGCGATCTGGGACGTAGTGGAGCAATTCGGGTCGCTGGTGCTGGCGGCACACTTCTCCGCCACGGCCAGGGCCGCGGCATCGGATCCATTCTGCGCTTGCGCCTTTTCCGAGTAGAGCATTCCAGCATCCACAGCGAGAGCGGCAAAACCAAGAAGCGCAACCAGAATCAGAGCTATGAGGACCGCGACTGCACCGCGTTCGCCGTCGTCGTCATTGCCCTTTAGCCGCCACATACCATCACCCCTACGCCTTGCATCGGGAACGGTCCTGCGATTCCCGTGAGGGTGCTGAGTGTGTACTTGACGGTTACGGACATCTGCGCGCCGGACGTGCAGCTGGTGGCACTGAAGGTGAAGTTCGCATCTGCCAACTTCGGGTTCAGGGTTACAGCCGCGTTTTTCGCCGCCGTCCTGGCTGCCGACTGATCATTCGCGATCGACATCACGCGCACGCCCTCGCGGGCAGCGTTCGTGAGCGAGACCTGCGCATTGTAGGCCCGCCCGAATTCCATGATCCCCAGCACCAGGAGGATCAGGACGGGTGCGAGCAACGCGAACTCGACCGCTACGGCACCCCGTTCTGATGTCCTGTGCATGTGGATCTGCCTTCTTATCGAAAGTGGAAAGAGGAACGGGTGGGTGGGGCCACCGACCCACCCACCCGGGTACCCGCCGTGAGCGGACTACTTTGAGCAGCTGCCTGGGACGCCCTGGACATTGCCGACGGTGGCGGTGGTAGCAGTCCAGGTGCCGCCCTTGACCGCACAGGCTGAGCTGTTGAAGGTCTCGACGAGGTTCCCGCCAAGCAGGGTTACAGCAACAATGATGACGACTGCGATAAGGGCAACCATGATGCCGTATTCGACGGCGGTAGCGCCGTTCTCTTCACGACGAGCACGGGATGCGATGGTGCGGAAGGTAGCAAACATTTTGAAAACTCCTGAGCGAGTTGGGGAGATGTGGGCTGGCCCGATACCAGCTCCCTAACAACGTAGCAACGGAGTGAAGCCCATTTCGGAGTCCTTGGGACTTCCTGTGGAAAGCCTCTGGAACCTGCGCATTTCCTGCGCCAAACCTAGGAATTCCCTGCTTTGCCCACACAAAAACAAGGCCGCGCCACCATCGGCACGGCCTTATCCTTGAGTTTTTGTCAGCCCATTACAGGCGCAACCACGGGTGGTGGTGAGAGCTGCTTACGCGTCCAACGGGCCAACTTTTTGCCCTTGCCCTTCCACCAGTTGTCTTCGTCCTTGTCGTAGTGCCAGCGGAAGATGATCATCACCAGCACGGCCATACTCATAGCCACCTGAATCCATGACCAGCTGACCGCTTCAGCGAGCGCGCTGATCCCCATCACGAGGATGGAAGGCACCGCCAAGGTCCTGAAAATCGTATTCGCCACGTACCGCGGGCGTGAACTCGGCAGGGACAGTGCCCGCACCATATCGAAGCACAGGCATACCACTACCATTATTTGTCCCACGGACATAAGGAGAAGCCCGGGCAGCGACCCCGCGAACATTGCTGCCGATTCCATTCCTGTACTCAACGTAAACCCCTCCAACAAACGTCATTTCAGATCCACTGTGCTCCATTGAATCGGCTGCAGAAGGGCCCCGTCACGAGTAGTGGGTACTCGTTTCCGGCCGGCCCGACTACTCGGTTGCTTGCCGTGTACTTGATCCAGTAGGGCCGCACTTTCCACCAGATTCCGTGCTTTCCTGCCACCGCGCCTTGTCTTTGCTGATCCGTAAATCACTATGCTTGGCAGCAGGGCTTGGTTTTTGAGATCCGGGGGGATGGAAGGTGCTTGGCTATGGGGGATAGCGTTTTCTTGCCGCTGGAGGATTATTTCAGCAGAATCGGAACGCGCAGGGCGATTGTGCTGTGCCAGCTGCCAATGATGGCCACGGTGGCCTTCATTGTTTTCCTTGCGGTTCTCTTCAACCCAGCAAGCCTCTTACACCCTGCCTTCTTCCTCGTCCTTTTCCTGCAAGTCGTGATCCTGGCGGCATGCCTCGTTCTTCCGTGGAACCGCCTTCCGACATGGAGCTTCGTCCTCATCCCCGTACTGGATTGTCTTGCTCTCGGCCTCCTGCGCGAGGTTGGTGGTCCCGTCCTCAGCGTCGTGGGACTGGTCATGGCATTCCCAGTTATCTGGCTGTCGGTCAGCGCCAGCAAGGTCCGCGTTGCCCTGGCCGTCCTGGCACCGCTTTGCGCCACCGTTGCTTCGCCGTTCGTGTTGGGTCACGAGGTTGAACGGTCGGAGCTGATCCGCATGATTGTCTTCCCTGCCATCATGGGTGGTTTGGCGATCACTGGACATGCTGTTGCCCGCGGGCTGATCAAACACGGCGACCGGCTGGACCTGAAGGATCGCGAATTGGTGCGGCTCCATGGTGCTACCAAAGAACACGCGCAGCTCCTGGATACGGTCCTTGAAACGGTCAATGTTGGAGTCTGGGCCATGGACGCAAACGGTGCTGACATTCTCACCAACCGTCGCCTTCGCGCCGACCGCTCGTGGGTTCAGGAGTCGACGGACGCCGTGAACCCGTTCACCGTGGGGACTGGTCACTCCGATGAAGAACGGAACAGTCCTGCCGATCTTGCTGTCCGAGGCGCCAGTTTCACCAACAGACTTGTGCGCGTAGGCGATGGGGAGAAGCAGCGGACCTTTTCCGCCGCCGCACGTCCACTGGTCGGGGAAGCGGGCGAATTGAAGGGTTCAATCATTGCTTTCACCGACGTCACAGCACTGGTCAAGGCGCAAACAGCGCGCGACAAGTTCGTTGCGACGATCTCCCACGAACTTCGAACTCCGCTCACGTCCATCCTTGGTTATCTGGAAATACTCGACGGCCAGCCAAATCCTGCGTTCATGGGCATCATCGAACGGAACGCTGAACGCCTGCTAACCCTTGTCAACGATCTGCTCCTTGTCGCGTCCGAAGACCTCGAACTGCGTCGCAGACCCACCAACGTTTCCGAACTGCTCCAGGAGTCCGTCAAGAATGCCAGGCCTGCGGCCGCCGCAAGGGGTATCACCATTGCTATGCAAATCCACGGCGACGTAGCGGCAGATGTGGACCCCGGCCAGTTCTCCAAAGCGATCGAGCAGTTGCTATCCAACGCCATCAAGTTCTCCCCCGAAGGCACCCAGGTAGTCATCGGTCTCCGGGGAAATAACGGCGAAGTTGAGCTCTCCGTCCGCGATCACGGGATCGGTATGACGGAAGAAGAACAAGACGAAGCCTTCACAAAGTTCTTCAGGGCCGATCAGGCAATGGAATCGGCAATACCCGGGGCAGGTCTGGGATTACCACTCAGCAAAGCCATCATCGAAGCACACGGTGGAACCATCGGGTTGAACAGCCGGCCGGGGTCCGGCACTACCGTCACGGTCACCGTTCCGCGTTAGCTGCAGAGTTGCGGTTCCTCAGGCGCCAGCAATCCTCCTTTATCGATATCGTGACGATCGTCAACTTTTTGTTATCCACATCACGATAGACCCTGCCCTGAGCTCAGCGCAATAGCCTATTGGTATGCCAAGACCGCACTCGGTTCGGCGTCACTTCGCGACGCTGCGCAGAAATTGGCACTGCTATTGACGCTCTCTTTTAGTTTGGTATACCGTCAGCGCTATTCGGCATCCACCTGACTGGACGCCTCGACGATGAGGAAAGACGAATGGCAGAAGTTGAAGTGGCATCGAAACAGGCCGGAGCTGGCTGCGCCAACTGTGGCGGCAATGTGGGACTCGAAGAAGAAACCGACACTCTCCCAGGCCAGGCTCATCAAACCGGGCTGCTGGTGGACAAAGTCGAGCGCGAGTCCGCGCTGGCGAAGATGCGAGGATTCGGAGCTGATGGCTTCCGTGACCAAAGCCGCCCCCTGGTTCTGGCCCCGAGTTGGCTCTTGGCGCATATCAACGACGAGATGGTTCTCCTGGCCGATCACGAGGTTGTGGTCAAGAACGGTCGAATTGAGGAAGTAAGGCCCCGCACGGGCAGCACCGACGAGCGTGTGGATATGCCGGGACAGCTACTGCTTCCCGGGCTGATCTCCATGCACAGCCATGTGGCCGGAGGAGCAGCCACTCGAGGCTATGTTGAAGGCAACCTGACACCCATGAGCAAGGGTGCGCCGCTGCGGCAGGGACGGCAATTCCTCAAAGCCATGGTGCTCCTTGAAGACCTTCCGGACGAAGATCTGGACACCATGACCGCATTGAACCTCGCTGAAATTCTTCGCGGTGGCTGTACGACTCAAGTAGAAATGTCCAAGGGCCTCCGCTCAATGCAGTCATATGTCCGGGTTGCCCGCGAGTTTGGCATCCGGGGCTACCCTTCAGGCGCTGTCCCGGGGATGAAGCGAATCCTGCCCATATGGAAACGCGGTACGGACGATCAAGCGTTGTTCGATTCTGTGCCCGAAACCCTGGCAGAAATCCAAGAGAACCTGAACTACGCCCGCACCATCAATGGCGCTGATGATGGTCGGATCCTTCCTATGATGGCGCCGGCAACGAACGCTGTGCACACGCCGGAAACTTTTGCCGCAATGAAGTCCGCAGCACAAGAGCTGCACGGCCTGCACATTCACCTGCAGGCCGGATATGGCCGGGCGCCTCAGCCCGACAAGGTAGCAATGAACAGGTTGTGGGGCCAGGATGAAATACCGTGGCTGCACAGCATGGGCATCTTCGATGGGTCCGTTCGCGTGTTCGGCGCCCATCTGCTGGGTATTGACTTCGAACGTGACCTTCCCCTTCTGGCCAACTCCAGCTTCACGTTTGCCAACTGCCCCTCCGGTACGGGAGCGGGAGTAACGCCGGCGCAATGGCCATGGCCAGAGGTTCTGGGTGCGGGCGTCAACTCCGGCATCGGCTTGGATACCCACTCCAACGACTACATCGAAAACCTGAAGATGGCGGTCATTTATGGGCGCATCCGTGCTGACTTCCTGGGTGATTCCACCCCGGTGCCCATGGTCCGCCCGTCCATCTGGACCGCCGTCGAAGCAGCAACGCTGGGCGGAGCGAGGGGCCTTGGCCGTGAAGATCTGGGCCGCATCGCCGTCGGAGCGAAAGCAGACCTCACGAGCATCGACGTCAGTGGCATGTTCGTCGGCGTCGGAACCGTGCCGCGCGAACCCCTGAACCACCTCATGTATGCCAACGGGCTCTCTGTCAGGAATGTCATGACAGATGGCCAGTGGCAGGTCCGCGACGGCGCCCTGACCATCGTTGACGAGGCCGCCCTGGTCCATAAAGCCGGCAAGGTGGTCCAGAGAATCTGGGACCAGATGGCAGCCGACGGGGTGTTTGTCGACGAGCCCCGCACCGACCTGATCCCCGCCGCCTCCCTCCGCTAAACCCTCCCCCTATTTCCCGCGGTTCACGCCCCGGGCTATTCCGTGCTGCCCACTTTTGACCCTGCAGTTCCCTTCAAGACCAAGTAGTTCCCTTCAAATTGTTAGGAGATAGATCAATGAAGAACTTTGCTCCCCAGGTATCTGAATGCTGGAAGAAGGTCGCTGTAACGACAGTTCTCGTCGGCATACTCGCAAGCACCGCCGCCTGTGGTGGCGCCGCACAGCCGGCTACGAAGGTGGAACCGGCAGCAAGCGGTAATGCCTCCTTAAGCGATCTGCTTCCCGCAGACATCAAGGCAAAGGGTTCGATCACCGTCGGCACCCAGCCGGACTTTGAACCCGCCAACTACACACCGATCGGCGAAGACGGCGTCAAAGGCTTCAATATTGACCTGATGAATGCCATGGCCGCCAAGCTGGGCCTTAAGGTCACGTACCAGAAAGTCCCCTTCGACCAGCTTTTGGTCGGCGTGCAGAACGGCAAGTTTGACGCCTCCATTGCTGGAATGACGGACCGTCCCGGGCGCCAGGAAAAAGTTGATTTCGTGGACTACCAAGTGGCAGGAACCGTCTTCATGGTGGCCAAAGGCAACCCCAAGAAGATCACCAGTGAGGTCAACGGCGGCTGCGGAATCAAAATCGGCGGGGTCAAGGGCAACGACGACGAACGCCTGGTCAAACTAATGGCCGAGGCGTGCACCGCCGAAGGCAAGCCTGCCCCGGAACTGGTGACCTTCCCCACCGGAAGCGATAAGAACCTGGCGCTAACCTCCGGGCGAGTGGACGCCATGTTCTGGCCCGACATGGCCGTATCTGTGGTGCAGAGGGAGACCGGTGGAAAGCTGGAGTCCGTGCCGGTGAATTTCGAGGAAAAAGTCTTCCTCGGCATGATCTTCAACAAGCAGACCCCTCAATTGCGCGACGCCTTCCTTAAGGCCACCGAGGCCATCCACGCCGACGGCACGTATGACGAGATCCTGAAGAAATGGGATGTTGCTGTCATCGATCTGCCAAAGCCCGGAATCAACCTCGCCAAATGACCACTAATAATGAAGCGCTGACAAAAGTGCATTTGGCGACCGATTCCCCTCTGACAGCTCCACGGCACAATCCCGATCAACCTGTGGCGGCTTTCAAAGAAAAGGCGAAAAGGCGAAAGCCGTACGGACAATGGGCCACCGCAGCCCTGATCCTGGCAATCATCGGCGCATTCTGTTGGACGCAGGCCGGGAATGAAAAGCTTGACTGGGCCAGCGTGGGCCAGTTCATGTTCCATCCAGCCATCCTCAAGGGCATAGCAGTCACGCTGGAACTCGCGGTTTTCAGCATGCTGATCTCAGTGGTTCTGGCCTTCGGCGTCGCCCTTATGTGCCAAAGCAGAAACCGAGTGGCGTCAGCAGTAGGCAAACTCTACGTCTGGTTCTTCAGAGGCGTGCCCCTGCTGGTACAGATCCTCATCTGGTTCAATCTCGCCGTGCTTTACCCAACCATCCTGGGGACAGACACGAATGAATTGATCTCAGGTTTCACCGCAGGCCTCTGTGCCCTGTCTCTGGCCGAATCCGGATATATGGCGGAGATCATTCGGGGCGGCATCATCTCGGTCAACAAAGGGCAAACTGAGGCGGGACTTAGCATCGGTCTTACCCGGGGCCAAGCCCTTCGCCGAATCGTCCTGCCTCAAACCATCAGGGTCATCATTCCGCCCACGGGAAATCAATTCATCGGACTACTGAAGGCAAGCTCGTTGGTCTCAGCCATCGGTGGCAGCGACCTGCTCACCCAAACCCAGCTGATCTATGGACAAAACTTCAAGATCGTTCCCCTGCTCATCGTCGCCACAGTTTGGTACCTGATCCTGGTCAGCGTCGCCAGCGTGGGCCAGTACTTCCTGGAGCGGAAGTTCAACCCGGACGGAGCATCCTCAGGGTTCTCATTTCGGCAACTCTTCATAGGCCGCGCCGCGGTGCTGCGACAGCAATCCTCACTTATCCGGAAGGCAGGACGGCCATGACGGTACTTCAAGAGCAGGCACCCTTGATGTCAGCCCGGGATGTCAACAAATGGCTCGGACGCAATCACATCCTTCGCGGTGTGGACATGGCGGTAGAACCAGGTGAAATTGTCTGCGTCCTTGGCCCATCAGGCTCCGGCAAGAGCACATTGTTAAGGTGCATCAACGGACTCGAGGCAATCGAATCCGGCACCATCAACGTGGACGGCGACCGGGTGGGGTTCACTACCCGCAAAGGGCAGCTATACGAACACACCGAGCAGGAAGCTGCGCTGATGCGTCGGAGGATTGGAATGGTCTTCCAGCACTTCAATCTTTTCAATCACATGACGGCCCTGCAAAACGTCACCTATGGTCCTCGGAAGGTCCTCGGCCTCCCCAAAGCAGAGGCAATCAAACAAGGGCTGGATGCGCTGGACAAGGTTGGCTTGTCCTTGAAACGGGACTCCTATCCAGCCCAACTTTCCGGTGGGCAGCAGCAACGCGTAGCAATCGCCCGCGCGCTGGCCATGAAACCTCAACTGATGTTGTTCGACGAACCAACCAGCGCCCTGGACCCTGAATTGGTGGGGGACGTACTGGCGGTCATGAAGCGGGTGGCTGAGGAAGGGATGACGATGATCATCGTGACCCACGAAATCGGCTTCGCCCGGGAAGTCGCGGACAGAGTGGTTTTCATGGATGAAGGCCGGATTGTCGAATCAGGACCGGCAGCGCAGGTACTCGACCATCCATCCAATGAGCGAACAGCCAATTTCCTTCGCCACGTCAAGTGAAAGCGTGGGGTCCGGCAAGGCCCGGACCCCACGCCACCAGAACAGGAACACGACCCTATGACAGACCGTGAAGCCGTGGATGATGTCCCAGTTTCAGCATCACGCACAGCCTTGGCCTACTTGCACATCAGAGACCGGATTATCAGCGGGGACCTGACGCCCGGGACCTGGCTCCGGGAGCGGGAACTATCCTCTGAGCTCAATGTTTCCCGTGTGCCGGTCCGGGAAGCCCTGCTTCAACTCGAGGCCGATGGTTACACCACCACAGGGCCACGGCACGGTGCGGTTGTTCGGCAAATGACCATTCAGGACGTCAATGAAGTTTTCGATATCAGGCTCAGCATTGAAGTCTCAGCAGCAAGCATTGCCGCGAGGCAGGTAGCCGATGGTGCCGCTCCTGATCAACTGCTCACGGTCATGGCACATGCAGAAACGCTCATCGACAGCCAGGATGCCGATCTGCGGGCGAGGACAAATATCGCCATTCACGACGAAATCTTCCGGCTGACGGGCAACGAACTGCTGACTTCAGTCATTAGGCCGGTCGCCAACCGCATGCGCTGGCTTTTCGGAAATGTGGTGGAACAGGACGCTGCAGTGCTCTGCCAGGAACATCGGGCCCTGTGCCAAGCGATATGCATGGGGCAACCAGAACTGGCCTCGGCCTTGGCCGTCGCCCACATCGAGCACAGCAGGGCTCCTGCCATCGCCCAGTTGGAAGGAAGGCTTCCATCCCGCCGTCCGCAAACTGCCCCATCCCCCAGCTCCTTCCACCCCCGGACACAGAGGCACTCATGACACTTGTTCTTACTGCATCCACACTCGAATTCCTCGCCAGCATGACCGACACCATTACCGCCGTCGAACGCGGTTTTGGTGACATTGCCCGCGGCACTGCACTTCAGCCCGGTCCGCTTTCCCTGCACCTGCCGTCGTCGGAGGCGCGTTACTTACTCATGGCCGGACTGGCAGAAACCCAGCAGCTGGCGGCGGTGAAGCTGCTTTCCGATATCCCGGCGAACCACGATGAGGGGCTGCCTACCCAACGTTCCAGCATCCTCTTGGCCGATCGACGGACAGGAGAAACACTCGCCCTTCTGGACGGACGGGTGCCTACTCGAATTCGAACTGCGGCCGCGAGCGCCGTGGCCAGCAGGTTCCTTGCCCGGCCTGACAGTTCCACTCTGGGGCTGGTGGGTGCAGGAGCCTTGGCCATCGCCCACGTTGAAGCATTGATGGCCGTTCTTCCCATCCGGAAGGTAGTGGTGTGGTCACGAAGCGCCACTACATTGGCGGCATTTGAGGCCAGGACCGCGCATCACCCGATCGAAGTGGTGAGGGCATCGAGTGTCCAGCAAGTTGTGGAGGCAGCCGACGTCCTCTGCACTTTGACGCCGTCTGTGGAGCCGCTGGTTCGTGGTGAGTGGTTCCGTCCTGGACTGCACGTCAATGCTGTCGGTGCACGCCCACGCCCCACGCATCGGGAAATCGATTCGGAGGGGATGCGACGGTCACGGGTGTTCGTGGACAGCATGCCGACGGCGGTAGAGAAGTCGGGCGACCTCATGATGGCCGTGGCCGACGGCGTCATGTCGCTGGACGACGTCAGGGGTGAGCTCGGCGAAGTGATCGGCGGCGAGTTGATCGGACGTGAACGCGAGGACGACATTACGCTCTTCAATTCGGTGGGAATCGGGATGCTTGACCTGGCAATCGGCCGGCTGCTGTACGACGCTGCGGTCCTTCATGGGTTGGGAACCAGCATCGATATGTCCCGGTGATATGTCCCGTTATGGCCGGGTCAGGAACGACTCTACTTTGCCCGGATCCCGCTCGATTACCGGCTCCAAAACCTGGTCAATCCTGTGGAGCAGTTCAGCATCAAGCTTCACGCCCGACGCCGTCGCGTTGTCCACCAGTTGCTCTGGCTTGGACGCCCCCACGATCGCTGCCGAAACGTTGCTGTTCTGAAGTACCCAGGCCACGGCGAGGGCGGCCATGGACAGTCCTGCTTCCTTGGCAATGGGCTGCAATTCCTGAACCTTCTCCAGCACCTCCGGACGCATGAACTTGTGGTCGTCCTTCAAGGTCCCGTCCTCGGTGGTGAAGCGCGAATCGGTGGGCGCCCCCTTCCCCGGAATGTACTTGCCTGTAAGGACGCCCTGGGCCAACGGGGACCAGCAAATCTGTCCCAAGCCCAACTCCTCGCTGGTGGGAACGACTTCCTCCTCGATGACCCGCCACAGCATTGAGTATTGGGGCTGGTTCGAAATCAGGCCGATACCAAGGTCCTTGGCAAGTGCGGCGCCAGCGCGGATCTCATCCGGAGTCCATTCCGAGACACCGATGTAAAGTGCCTTGCCGGCCCGGACGATATCCGCAAATGCCTGCATCGTCTCCTCAAGCGGCGTCTCATAGTCGTAGCGGTGGGCTTGGTAAAGGTCAACGTAATCCGTACCGAGCCTGCGCAACGAGCCGTTGATGGACTCCATCATGTGTTTACGCGAGAGCCCACGATCGTTCTTTCCCTCACCGGTGGGAAAGTAGACCTTGGTGAAAATCTCAAGGCCTTCGCGCCGAACGCCCTTGAGTGCTTCGCCCAAGGCCGATTCTGCACGCGTTCCCGCGTAAGCGTCGGCAGTATCGAACGTAGTGATCCCAAGATCCAGTGCTTGCCGTACGCAGGATGTTGCCGCCTCCTGGTCGATCTGTTCGCCGTGCGTGACCCAGTTGCCGTAGGCCAGTTCGCTGATGTACATGCCGGAGGCGCCGAGCTTGCGATATTCCATGGCTTAAGTCCTTTTCAAACGTGTGATTGTTGGCTGCGGGATGTGATTCTTAGGCAGGTGGTGTGACAGTGCGCCTGCCCCGCAAGGGAAGTGGCGGCGCTGTAGTGCCGCGAACAACCAGCTGGCCGGACAGCACCAAATCCGGCTCCGCACCGGCGTCGGGCGTTATCAAAGCCAGCAACCGCCGCGCGGTTTCGGACCCCTGCAGGGCGACCGAGTGGTCCATGGTGGTCAGGCCGAGAATCTCGGAGAGTTCGTGGTTATCGAAGCCAATGACCGACATGTCGCCCGGAACATCGATTCCACCCGTCTTCAGAGTGTGCAACACGCCGAAAGCCATTTCATCGGACGCTACGAAGACTGCGGTAGGGGCTACCTCCGCGCACAACAACCGGGCCATCGCTCTTGATCCGCCAGCCGTTGAATTCTCCTCGTGGACCTCAAGGTCTTGATTGGGCTCCAGCCCAGCCTCAGCCAGGGCCTCGCGGTAGCCCTTCAAACGGTTGGCCGGCGGGACTCCACCCAGCGTGCTGTCTGCAGCCTCGCGAATTCCGACGAAAGCGATGCGTTCGTGCCCCAAATTGATGAGGTGCCGGGCTGCTGCCCTCCCGGCTGCGTGATCATCTACCCGAACACCAGACCTGCCGGGAGTTCCCGACCCCAAAAACGCGAGCGGTAAGTTCTGGGCTTCAAGGGTGGCCAGCTCCTCCGGAGTCGGCTGCAAGGCAATGACCAACACGCCATCAGCTCGCCCGGCAAGGCTCGACCCCGCGAAGAAACGCTCCCGCGCGGCAGTGTCCGCGAGTTCGTACAACAGGACGTCAAAACCTGCTTGGCGAAGCACACGCCCCGCCGATGCCAGCACCTGCCCAAAGAACCATTTGGAGAGGTTGGGAGTGACAATCGCGATGGCTCCCGTCCGGCCAGTTGCCAGGCGGGAGCCAGCCAGCGAGGGAACATACCCTAGCTCCTGGGCAATTCTCTGCACGCGCTTGCGCGTCGCTTGTGAAACACCCGGCATATCCCGCAAGGCGCGCGAGACCGTTGATACCGAGACATTTGCACGTTCCGCAACCGCATCCACTGTTGATGACATGGGAACGACGGTAGTGGCAACGCAAGATTAACGCAAGCGCTTGCGAAACGAACCTATCTGGGCTCTAAGGAGTAGTGCTTGGCGACGATGAGGAAGTTTCACTGCCCTCCGAGGTGCTCATGGTTGGTGTCGACGTCGGCGAGGCGGACGACGTCGAAGTGGCCGTGCTGCTCGGCGAACTGGTCACGCTGCCGGACGAACTGGTCATCATTTCACTGGGGGTTTCGCTACCGCCCTCGGCTTTCTCAAGCACCTCGTTGATCAGGTCTTCGAGTTCCTTCTGGTCAGGATCGCCCAGGCTTGGCCCACTCTTGGTCGCCACCACCAGCAACCTCCCGTCAGCCGCGGAGACCTGCATTAGCTTCTTCTGGCTTTCGTCGGAACGGGTGCTGATTGTTCCGAACGTTTCCTTTGCCTTCGTCTTGGCGTCTAATTTCTCACTGGAGACTTCATACGCCTGGCCAACGGCTTTCACAGTGAACTTTGCGCACTTATCCATGGTGCCGCTGATGTCCTTGAGAACCTTTTCTGCGTCCGGGCCTTCGCTACCGGATTGCGCGGACAGAGACCGGGGCTGATCACTGTCGGACAGGGCGACGGCAACATCTCCATGTTCAACCTTGTCTACGAGCCCCGCAGTGGCGATGTCCTTGCAATCCTCAGGATCCACACTGGCCGTGTTCAAGAGGAGATCGGCGATCTTGCCACCTTGGTCTACCTGCTCCTTGGAATAGAGCTTAAGCTCGTTGCCATCTCCATCCCTCATACCGGAGATTAGCTCTCGCAACTCATCCTCGCTGTAGACCTTCTCCCGGGCCGGCGTCGAGGCGGACGCTGAGGAGGTAGTGGCAGATGAAGGACTTGTTGCACTGCCCCCGCCTCCGCCGCTGCACCCTGCCAAAGCCACTGCTGCAACTGCAAATACTGCAAGCGCTGGAACTCTTCGCATCAGATAATGCCTTCCGAGACGTTCGAAGCGGGTTTTCTACATCTGTCCGCCCGGACCGCTATCCTCCACTTCACCGCGCCAAGCACCTGTTTCTGTTCCCCGGGACTCGATAAAGTCCTTAAATTTCCGCAGATCGGCTTTAACCTGCATCTCGTCGATCTTCAGCGCCGCGCCTGCCTTCTCAGTGACAGTTTCCGGCGCCCACTCAAAATGGACGTTGACTTTGGTGTGACTGTCATCCATTCGGGTGAACCGCACGACGCCGGCATGGGACTTGCCGTCTGTACTGCGCCAGGCGATCCGGTCATCAGGTTGCTGGTCCACGATTTCGGTATCGAATTCGCGCTCCACGCCAGCGATTTTGGTGACCCAGTGGTTGGTGGTGTCACTCAGCTGGGTCACGGCCTCCACACCGGACATGAACTCCGGAAAGGACTCAAACTGGGTCCACTGGTTATAGGCAGTGTGCACTGGGACAGCGACATCAATGGTTTCTTCAACGGTTTCCATTTTTCCTCCTGTTTGTTGGTGCGGCCCGCAAGCAGCGGACAGCGGTAGGCCTCACGGCGCGCTGGAGTACGCGTCGGTTCAGAATGGCTGTGATGTCCAAGTGGAGTGCCTGAGGATAGTCCGATGGACTTCGTCCGGGCGATGGACAATCGCCGGCCAGGTAGGGATCAGAGATGCTCGACATCGACTGTTTCCTCAGGAAAGGGAGGCTGCTGCCCACCTCTGGACCTGCTCCCGCTTTTAGGCTAGACCTCGACATGTTGTGAGGCAAGGATCCGACGAGGCCCACAGCGCGGAGGCAGCAGTCACTTCTTTGGCAGCAATTTTCAGTTGTTTCCGGAGACAGCACTACCAACGTTGTACCGCTTTGCTTCCAACGTTGTACCCTGTCATCAGGGCGATTCCGGCCCTTTGCGCAGGGAAAGGAGCGGCCATGTCTGTCACTATCCGGGACGTCGCCAGGGTCAGCGGTTTTTCCATCAAGACGGTGTCCAACGTCATTAATGGCCACCCGCAGCTGCGCGAAGAAACGCGGGCACGGGTTCAGGAAGCCATTGACCAGCTGGGGTACAGGCCCAATCTCTCCGCAAGGAATCTGAGGTCCGGACGTACTGGAGTCATCGGCCTCATCATTCCGGATCTCACCACGGCCTATTTTGCTGAACTCGCCGACGCCGTTATGCGTGCCGCTGCCGCCAAGGGAATCGCTGTCCTCATTGAACCGATCGGCAGTGGACGTGAAAATGAGCTGGCGGCCCTTCGTGGCCAACACCGGCACATGGTGGACGGCATTATCTACAGCTCCCTGACTTTGGGATCTGCGGATACGGAAATTCTGAAGGGAGTGGACACCCCGCTGGTTGTCCTCGGTGATACGTCCTTCGAGGGCCAGGTGGATCGCGTCACCATGGCAAACACGGCGGGAGCAAAGTCCGCAACCGAGCACTTGTTGGCAATCGGCCGACGCAGGGTTGTGGCCCTGGGTGCTCACGAGGGCGATATCGTCGCGTCCGCTGAACTTCGCTTGGACGGATACAAGGCCGCACTGGAGGACGCCGGACTGCCCTTCGACCCCAAGCTGGTTTACTACGCGGACTCCTGGCACCGGAGGGGCGGTGCCGCCGCAATGACGCGGATGCTCGCCGACGGACTGGAATTTGACGCGGTGTTTGCCTTCAATGACACCTTGGCACTGGGCGCCATGCGCGTCCTCCAAGAGGCCGGGCTGCACATCCCGAAGGATGTTGCAATCGTCGGCTTTGATGACCTGGATGAAACGCAGTATTCCTTGCCAACTTTGTCCACCATCAATCCCAGGCGGGACCAGATCGCCCAGGCAGCTGTCGAGATGCTCCTGCGACGCATAGAGGGCGGCAACGGCCCGGAAGCAAACGAGATCGAAACGGGCTTCTCCCTCCAAATCCGCGAGTCCTCTGGCGGATCCCCGGACAGCGCCTCCCTGGCAACATCTGCCGCTTGAAATAAAAATGCACTGAGGTCTTGACCCCTTTCGAAGCACGGCGCATGCTTGATACAACGTTTACGTACAACGTTTACCTAAATCGTTGACAGCAGGTTTTGGGGACATGGCTGTCCCATTTCACGAAAGGGCTGACATGAAAAGGTCGCTCACATTCCTCACCGTCGTCGCCGCCGCGTCGTTAGCGCTAACGTCCTGTTCGGGCGGGGGCGCAAGCGGGGAAAGCAAAGACGGCGCCAAAGCGGAACTAACGTTCTGGCACGGTTACACCGAGGCTGACGGGAAGGTCCTGAACAAGATCGTGGACGACTTCAACGCCTCACAGAATGAAGTCAGCATCAAAGTGCAAACCAATCCATGGTCGGTCATTGATGACACCCTTTTGCCGGCCCTCTCCTCCGGAAAGGGTCCAGACATCGTGGCGATGCCGGCCGAACGGCTCCCGGTCTACGCTGACAAAGGGGCCTTCGTTCAACTGGATGACTTCTACAAGAATCCGTCCAGCAACCTCGACAAGCTGATTCCCGCCGCCGCGGACATGGAAACCGTCAACGGCCACAAATACGGCGTCCCATCCGGCTTCGTTCCTCTGGCGATGTTCTACAACAAGTCCCTCTTTGCCAAGGCTGGAATCACCACCCCGCCCACTACCTGGGACGAATGGATCGCCGCGGCGAAGAAGCTGACCGTGGATGAAAACAACGACGGAACTCCGGAACAGTACGGACTTGGTTTGCCTGACCACGCCACCGTAGCCAACGGCGTCTGGCCTTCCCTCTTCTACGGCAACGGCGGAAACGTCGTCAAGGATGGCAAGGCTGTGGTGGACTCGCCGGAGAATGCCCAGACACTCAAGACGTGGGTGGACGCCATCCGCAACGACAAGATCTCCCCAGCCGGCCTGGACGGTATTGCCGGTGACAAGCTCTTCAGCAGCGGCAAGGCAGCCATGTACCTCGGTGGGCCGTGGATGTCCTCCATCGCCACTGAAAACAAGATCGATTACGGCATTGCCGCCGTCCCTGCCGGGCCTAAGGACCAGGCCGCGTCCGCCATCGGTATTTCGATGGGCATCACAACGCAGAAGGACGAGGCGAAAGCCGCAGCAGCACAGAAGTTCTTCACCTACTTCCTGCAAAAGGAACAGGCAACGGCCTGGTCCCTGGGTTCCGGCTGGCCGCCCCTGCGCTCGGACATCCCGGCATCTGACGTAGCTGCCAATCCTGTAGTGGAAGCCTTGACCAAGCAGTCTGAATTCGGCCGCCCGCTCCTGCCCGGCGTCGTGAACAGCACGGACGTTCTGACCGCCGTCGACAAGCTCACACAACGTGCTGTGGCCGGCGAGAACATTCAGGACCTGCTCAAGGAAACCCAGGCGTCAATCCAGAAGATCGTCGACGCCAAATAGTTGAACGGAACAGGTGCGGCGCCTATGGGGCGCCGCACCGTCCGGAAGGAAGCTCCCAAATGAGCACCACCATGCACAAGAAAACGACGGCGGCACCCCGGTACCGTGCGCCAGCCCCCTTGGGCGGCCGACGCAACCCGGCCATCGGGCAACGCCGCAAGAACATCCAGGCCCTGGCTTTCCTGATCCCAGCACTCTTGGTCCTTGGTGCGTTCACCGCGTGGCCCATGATCTCCGCCCTGCGACTGTCCTTTACCGATGCCAGCGGCTTCGGCAAGGAAAAGTGGGTGGGCTTCGAGAACTACGCCCGCATCTTCACCGATCCGGTCATCCTCAATGCAGTAGTCAACACTGCCCTTTACGCACTGTTGTTCACCCCAATGGCGGTGGCTCTGGCCCTCGTATTGGCGCTGCTGCTGAACGATCCCCGGCTGCCATTTCGGGGGTTCTTCCGAACCGCCCTGTTCCTGCCGTTCATTATCAGCCTCGCCGTGGCCGCGATCGCCTGGTCCTATCTGATCGACCCTCAGGTTGGTTTGTTGAACTACTGGCTGGGGAACGCCGGGATCCGCATCGGAAACGTCCTGCAGGATCCCGTCCTGGCCATGCCCGCGGTTGCTTTCGTTGCGGTGTGGAAAAGCTTCGGCTTCTACATGGTCATTTTCCTCGCCGGCTTGCAGGAGATCCCGGGATCTCTCTACGAGGCCGCGAAGGTGGATGGCGCCGGACCCTTGATGCGGTTCCGGCATGTGACCATGCCGATGCTTTCCAACACCACGGCTTTTGTCCTGATTTTCGCCCTTATCGCGGCCCTCCAAGCCTTCGACCAGATCTACGTGATGACTGGCGGAGGACCTTACGGCCACACCGAAACCGTGGTCATGCAGATCTATAAGTCCGGGTTCCAGAAACTCGACGTCGGTTTCGCCTCCGCACTCTCCTATGTCCTGCTGGCCGCCACGCTGCTGCTCAGCGTTGTCCAGTTTGTTTTCTTCGGAAAACGAGAACGGGAAGGTGACTGATGTCCACCACATTAAGACTGCAGCCCACCCCTGGCCGGGCCGGGTCTAAATCCCGCAATGCCACGAGGTCAAGGCTGAACCGCGCTTTGGTGGTGGTTCTCCTGGGCCTTGCGACGGCCGTAATCCTCTTGCCCATCGTGATCATTGTTTTTACCGCCTTCAAACCCGTGGCCGAGGTTAACGCTTTCCCGCCCACCCTCACCCCGGGCGCGTGGACCTTGGACAACTTCACCAGGATCTTCCAGGACCTCCCCTTCATCCGGCTGATCGCCAACAGCTTCGTCTTTGCTGGTGGCGTTACACTCTTTGCCCTCTTGTTCGACTCGCTGGCTGCCTACGCATTGGCCAGGATCGATTTCACCGGTAAGAAGCTCCTGCTGATTGCGATCGTTGCCAGCCTCATGATCCCCTTCCAAGCCACCCTTGTTCCGGTCTACCAACTGGCAAGCGATCTGGGCTGGGTCAACACCTTCGCTGCGCTGATCATCCCCCGCGCCGCGGATGCCTTCGGGATTTTCTTCCTGCGGCAGTTCTTCCTGTCCCTCCCCAGGGACCTGGACAACGCAGCCCGCATTGATGGCGCCTCTGAGTGGCGCGTCTATTGGAATGTTGTCCTCCCGAATGCCATGCCGGCCATCTTGACGCTGGGAGTGTTCGTCTTCGTGAACAACTGGAACGACCTTCTCTGGCCGCTGATATTCACCACCGACAAGGACATGGGCACTCTGACCTCAGGGCTGACCCTCTTGACGGGACCCGGCGGAATAGTCCCCTACGGCGTGATGATGGCAGGTGCCCTCGTGGCCATCCTGCCCCTCGCAGCCATCTTTATGTTTGTCCAACGCCGCTTCATTGAGAGCGTCGCCACCACAGGATTGAAGTGAGGAAAAATTTGAACTGGCATGAAGACGGGCGCCTGCATTTCGGCCTCGGGATTGAAGACACTTTCATTCCCCAGGAACGCGCCGGAGAGCGGTCCCTGGACGAATACGAACTCACCCAGCACTACCGCTTCTGGCATCAGGACTTGGGGCTTGCCAAGGAGGCGGGCGCAGAGTTCCTGCGGTGGGGCATTCCCTGGTACAAGATCAATCCCGAGCGCGATGTCTGGAAGTGGGACTGGCTGGACCAGGTGATGGACCGGTTCCAGGAACTTGGACTGAAGCCCTTGGTGGACCTGATGCACTATGGAACCCCCACCTGGCTGGACAACCAGTTCCTGAACTCCAGCTATCCGGAACGGGTGGCTGACTACTCGGCCCGGGTCGCGGCCCGCTACGCCGATACGGTGGTGGACTACACGCCGGTCAATGAACCGATGATCCATACCCTGTTTGCCGGAAAGTTCGGGCACTGGCCACCCTACCTGGCGGGCGACGACGGCCTCGTCGCCTTGGTACGCAACCTCTCCAAGGGATTTGTCCTCGCCCAGCAAAACATGGCTGAGGTGCTTGGTGAGCGGGCCATCTTCACCCACGTCGATGCAGGTTTCCGGTTCGTCAGTGACTCGAACAACTGCGAACACGATGATGAACTCCAGCACCTCAAGGCCCGCTCCTACCTGGTGGAGGACCTGGTGACGGGCAAAGTGGATGCCAATCACGAGCTCACGCCGTGGCTTTCCCGGCACGGAATGACCGACCATGATCTGGCATGGCACCAGGAGAACATCGTGCTCCCGGACGTGATGGGTGTTAATTACTATCCCCTGCACTCCACCGAGCTCCTCGAATCTGCGCGTCCCGTCCGTGGTGACATCAACGATCCCCGCGCCGTCCGCAATGACTGGACCGAGGGATTGGCCGATGTTCTGACCACTTACGGGAAGCGCTACGGTGCTCCGGTTGCGCTCACCGAGACCTGCCTTACGGGCTCATACGAGCGGAGGATCGAGTGGCTTGACGCCTCCGTACGATGCGTCCAGGAACTCCGCGCGGCAGGGCAGGACATCGTGGGATACACCTGGTGGCCGGTAACGGATATGTACGAGTGGACCTACCGCTACGGAACCGAACCGCTTGAACATTACCGTCTCACCATGGGCCTTTGGGACCTCGTCCCCGACGAAATCGGCACTCTTCACCGGGTCAAGAACCCCGTCGCGGATAGGTTCCAGCACTACGCTGCCGCAGCTGTGACCGATCCGCCCGCTGCCATCACCAAAGAACCCGCCTTCGCCTCCGAACAAGAAAGAAGCCCGTGGCCACAGCACGCCTGACCCTCGACCCGCAACGGACCATCGGCACAGTTAACCGCAGGGTGTTCGGTTCATTCGTTGAACACCTCGGCCGCTGCGTCTATGACGGCATTTACGAGCCCGGCCACCCACTCGCTGACTCCGCCGGATTCCGGAACGACGTCAAGGAACTTGTCAAGGAACTGGGAATATCAGCGATCCGGTATCCCGGCGGGAACTTCGTCTCCGGATTCAAATGGGAAGACAGCGTTGGCCCGGTGGAACAACGGCCCAAACGGCTGGACCTCGCATGGCACTCCACCGAAACCAACCAGGTCGGGCTGCACGAATTCGCAGGTTGGCTGGAGGAAATCGGCAGCGAGCTCATGCTCGCCGTCAATCTCGGGACACGCGGCACCGAGGAGGCCTTGGATCTGCTCGAATACTGCAACCTCCCGTTCGGTACCGCCTTGGCCGAGCAACGGGCAGGCAATGGCCACGACAAAGCGTTCAACATCAAAATGTGGTGCCTGGGCAACGAAATGGACGGGCCCTGGCAGATCGGGCATCGCAGCGCTGACGACTACGGCAAGATCGCCTCCCGGACGGCGAAAGCCATGCGGCAACTGGACCCTTCCATTGAACTGGTCGCCTGCGGCTCCTCAAGTGCGGACATGCCCACTTTCGGCGAGTGGGAACGAGTGGTGCTGGGGCATACCTACGACGACGTCGACTTCATTTCCTGCCATGCCTACTACGAGATCAAGGACGGGGACCTGGGAAGCTTCCTGGCCTCGGCGGCAAATATGGACCGGTTCATCGACTCGGTCACCGCTACGGCAGACCACATCAAGGCAGTGAAGGGAAGCGACAAAACCCTGAACATTTCCTTCGATGAGTGGAACGTCTGGTACAACGAACGTTTCGAGACGGTCGATAAAATCACCGGGATCGACAACTGGCCCATCGCTCCCCGGTTGCTCGAGGACAGCTATACGGTTGCGGACGCCGTCGTGGTGGGAAACCTCCTCATTTCACTGCTCAACCATGCAGACAGGGTCACGTCAGCTTCCCTTGCCCAACTGGTCAACGTCATCGCCCCCATCATGACCGAACCCGGCGGACCGGCCTGGAGACAGACCACATTTTTCCCCTTCGCACTGACCTCCCACAACGCAAACGGCATTGCCCTGGACACCGGACTCGCAAGCGAAAAATACGACACTGCCGCGCACGGCACCGTCAGGATCGTCGACGCCGCCGCCACCCACAATCCCGACGACGGATCCGCATCGGTCTTCCTCGTCAACCGCAGCTCAGACCGGGAATCCACCGTCACCATCGACACCAGCCATCTCCGGGACGTGAAAATACTTAGCGCCCTGACGCTGACCGATACTGACGTCTTCGCCGCCAACACCCTGGCCGATCCACATCGCGTTCAACTCCGTGACCTCGAAGGAACGGAGCAGCGCCCCGGCACCATCACTCTTACGCTGCCACCTGTCTCCTGGAGTGCGCTGTTCCTGACCAGCACCCCGGAAAAGGCCTGACACCCCACAGCCTCTGGCTCCACCTCATCCAAACAGTCAGACCCCACGCCCAACGAGAAATGGGAGAACAATGCACCAACAATCTGTGCCTTCAGCCATGCCCAAATGCAGGACGAGTCCTCCACGCACCCGACCCATCATCGCCGTCGTCGTGCTTGTCATGCTCGCAGTGCTGGCCGGTCAGTTCACTGCGATACCGTCAGCCATGGCAGTGACCACCGGCAACGGCGCACTCGTGTACTCACCGCCGGCGGGATCCTCGTTCAATCCCGAAGGCGGGCGCGCGGCAGGCACCACCTACGCCAAAGTCATTACCCTCAAGAACAACGGGACCGCCAACGGCACACTGCTGGCCACGTTCGACAAACTGGTACTGACAAACGGCGTTCAGAGCTACCCCATCCACCGCAGCACGGACAACGGCGCCACGTGGACCAAGATCTCTGAAGTGAATCCAAGCATCACCTTTCCTGCCCTGACGCGGACAGCCCAACCTTTCCTCTTCGAACTCCCCCAGCAGGTTGGCAACCTGCCCGCCGGCACTGTTCTGCTCACGGGCATGGTCATGCCGGAAGATCGCTCCAGCAGCAGACTTGTGGTGTACAAGAGCTTGGACAAGGGCGTTACGTGGTCCTACCAGAGCACCATCGACTCCGGCGGGCCCGCAGTTTACGATCCCAGCCCCACCTCCACCACGAGTACTGTTTGGGAACCCTCCCTGGCAATCGACGGCAACGGCGGACTCGCGGCCTACTTCTCGGACGAGCGGCAAAAAGCAAACGGCGTGCTCCAAGCCGTGTCCTACCGACGCTCAACTGATGGCGGCCTCACCTGGGGTGCACTCGGCAACGTTTCCGCGCCGACAAACAACAGTGACCGCCCGGGCATGATTACTGTGACCAAGATGCAGGATGGCCGCTATCTGGCCACTTTCGAAGTGGTCAACCGTCCCAGCCAGTCACAGAACACAGCGCCCGTCTACTTCAAGATCTCGCCCGATGGGCTGAACTGGTCGCCTGAAGCGAGCATCGGCACAAAGGTAGCTCTCAAAGACGGGCGAGGAATTGGGTCCTCCCCCTTCGTGAAGTGGGTTCCCACCGGAGGACCTAAAGGCATGGTCATCATCGCCTCGAAATGGTCACTGGACACAGCCGGCAACATCGACGGCGGCCAGAACTTCTACGTCAACTACAACTTGGGCGACGGTCCCTGGGAAAGGCTCCCCTACGCCGTCACCTATGACGCATCCGATACTCAGGGCGGGTCCTTTACCGGCTTTGCGCAAGGCTTCGACACCAGCGTTGACGGCAGGACCCTCTACCAGGCCACCAACGTTGAAAATCCTGCTACCACCTACAACGATGTTCGAGTCGGCTCAATCCCCTTGGACGCCCAGCAGTACGAGGCCGAACGCGCCGCTCGGCAGGATGCAACCCTGGTGAACGATCCGGATGCGTCCAATGGCTCAAAAGTAGGCAACATCAACAACGCCGGCAGCTCGGTCACCTTCACCGTGAGGGCGCCGACTGCAGGAACCTACACATTGAATATGCGTTACACGAACGGAACCGGAGCAAACAGCTCGCACGCCGTCAAAGTCAACGGTGGAGCATCGACTACCTTGAATTACCCGGCGACCGTCGACTGGGGACGCTACGGCTGGGCGCAGATGACGGCTACCCTGGCGGCCGGAGCCAACACGGTGTCCTTCACCAAGGGAACCTCCTTCGCCGAACTTGATGTCCTCCAGGTCTTCAACCCTTCCAGCAGCCTGGATCCGCAATTCCGGGTTACCAACCGCAACAGCGGCAAATCCCTGGAAATTCTCAGCGCTCTAACAACCGATGGCGCGGGAGCCGGACAATGGGGCGATACCGGCAATGCCACACAGCTATGGAGCATCAAACAAGCCAGCGGGGGAATCCAGCTCACCAACGTCAACAGTGGCAAACTCCTTGAAATTGGCTCGGCAGCCACTGCCGATGGAGTTCAGGCGAGCCAATGGGGCCCCACCGGCAGCCCTACACAGGTCTGGGCACCGACCGTTAGCGGCGGCTGGTGGAAACTCGCCAATGCCAACAGCGGGAAACTGCTCGAAACAGCTGGTGCTTCAACAGCCGACGGCGCACATGCCCAGCAATACACGGCCAACGGGTTCACGTGCCAGGAGTGGAAGCTGAGCCGCGAAGGAATTCAGTAACTTAATGAAGGACCCTCTGCCAGCAAAATCGGCAGAGGGCCCTTCATCGGACCGCACTATTCCTACCGAAAGGCTTCAGGGCTGGATGTGACGCTTCAATGCATCCAAGGTCGTCTCTGGCGAGGTGTTGAAGCAGAACGTGATTCCTGGTGATTCGGCGTTGCACGCATTGATAATCCGTTCGAAGAGTTCCGTGTACTCCGGGACCATCCTGATGCCACCACCGATCATCACCAGGCCGAATTGATCACGGGCGAACGCTTCACGAATCTCTGCTTCGGCCTCGTCAGGCGAGGTGCCGATCAGGCAGGACACTGCATCAAAACCGGCAGCGATGGTCGCCCCGAAGCCAGCCTCGATCCGCTCGGTCATGGTTGCCTCATCGAGTCCCGGCGGCAGTTTGCTGTAGTCAAGCGCGCGGGCATGGATACCGATCATCAGGATTCGACTCATGGTGCTTACTGTGCCACGCAGTGAAATGTTTGTCTGCTTAGTGCACTGCTCCAAACCGGGATAGAGACGACCACTCCTGCCCTTGTTCGCCCCACACACCGTACAACGGGGAGTGGGGCGGACAAGTGCGGGATCCGTGGCAACCGTTTCGTCTACAGAAACTTACGTTCCGCAGAACGTCCGGTAGGGGCCGAAGCTCTCCGGTGCCGGTGCTGCATACCGTTCCAGGCCCGGCCTTTCGCTGTACGGAGATCCCAGTGCTTCAAGCAACCGTTCCGCTGGCCCTGTATCTCCCTCTGTGGCAGCCAAAAGGGCTTCCTCCACCAAGTGGTTTCGAGGGATGTAGATCGGGTTGACCCGGTCCATGTCATCAGCATCCGGCATCACAGCGCGCCAGCGTTCCAGCCAGGCATCGAACGCTGCCAGGTCCAGGATCTGGCCGCGGGCGGGTTCAACCTCCCCGCGGGCTGCCTTACCGAGGCTTCGGAACAACGAGGTGCAGTCCGCACGTGACTCCTGAATCAGCTCAAGCAGGTCATCCACCAAAGGTGAGGCAACGCCGTCGTCAATTCCCTCAGGCACCCCAAGTTTGGCCTTCATGCCGTTGAACCAGGTAGCGCTGTACTGCTCACGGAACGCGTTGAGTGCCTCGACGGCAAGGGCCACTGCCTGCTCTTCATCCTCATGGATAAGAGCGGCGAGTGATTCGGCGAAACGGGCAAGGTTCCACTCGGCAACCAGCGGCTGGTTGCGATAGGCATACCGTCCGGTTTCATCGATGGAGCTGTATACCGCTCCCGGATCGAAGCCGTCCATGAAGGCGCACGGACCGTAATCGATGGTTTCGCCAGACACGGTCATGTTGTCGGTATTCATGACACCATGCACGAAACCGACGAGCATCCACTGGGCCACCAGCTTCGCTTGGACCGCAATGACGCCTTTAAGCAGCCCGAGGTAGCGGTTGGCTTCCCCAGCAGCCGACGGGTGGTGGCGTTCGATCGCGTGGTCGGCAAGGCGGCGCAGCAGATCCATATCGTTGGTTGCCCTGGCGTATTGGAAACTGCCCACTCGCAGGTGACTGCTGGCAACCCGGGTCAGAACGGCGCCCGGCAGGAGAGTCTCGCGCTGAACCGGACCGCCCGTCGCGACCACGGCCAGGGACCTCGTGGTGGGAATGTTCAAAGCATGCATCGCCTCGCTCACGATGTATTCGCGAAGCATGGGCCCGACCACCGCCCGTCCGTCACCGTTGCGGGCAAAAGGCGTCCACCCCGAGCCCTTGAGGTGGATGTCGCGGAGCTTCCCGTCAGCGCTGGCCACCTCACCCAGCAGGAGGGCCCGCCCGTCCCCCAAACGCGGTGAGTACCAGCCGAACTGGTGACCAGAGTACGCCTGGGCCACGGGGGTTGCCTGTTCCGGGAGGGTATTACCGATCAGCAGCCGAACGCCCTCCGGGCTGCGGAGAAAACCAGGATCAAAACCGAGTTCGACGGCGAGGGGCTCGTTGAGTGCCAAAAGCTGCGGCTCAGGGGCCTCCTCCGCCCGCCAGGGAATAGCCATCTCGGGGAAGTCCCGCGCGAAATGTCCCTCTAAGGCGATGGTGGGCTGCGCAATTTCGCTCATCATTCAAGGATAGCGATGGTGGGAAGGGGCCACCGTAGCGCAAGCTTCGGTGAGCGCTTCAGGGCCTAGATCATTCCACCGCGCGCGCCGATGATCAGTTCCAAGGACCGGAGCACAGCGAATGGGACAACGCCGCTGGTGCGCGGGTTTTGTGGCGATACTTTGTTGCAGATTTCAAAGCGGTAATTCCCGCTGCCTCCGGAAGCCTCGATCAAGTGCGTCGTAAGCTCGGCCGCCGGGTCGGCCCTTACAGACACGGCCACGGCGTCCCAGTCATCTACTGCAAGGGCGACGGCGGCTGCCACGTTGAGCGACTTTGGGAACAATTGTGTGGCTTGGGTGGCGGAACCGGAAAAGATCTCGATGGGGCCTGCCGTATTCCGAATGCGATCGGCCTCACCCTCGTCCATCCACGGCTGAATCAGGGAACCCGGCAGCTTGGTTGTGGTTATCCTGACGGCGTCATAGCCGGTTGCACGGGCGCCCGACGCCAACAGGTCCAGGCCACCAATGGAGCCCGGGGTCAAGAAAAGCCTGCCAGGGCCTGCGGCGAACAAGCGCTGTGAGAGGTCAGGGTCCGCAAGCGCCCCGAGTGAAGTAGCGAGCAGGTCTACGCCCGCAGAAAGCACCGCCTCGCCATGCTCAATCAAAACCTCCTGCCCTGCGCATTCAACGAGCAGGTCACAGCGTTCCAACGCTTGGTCAATCTCAAGCCGGGGAGCCGGCGCGTTGTCTATGGCGCTGCGGCAAATGATTCCCTCAAGGGTGGCCCCCTTGACTTTTCCATCGGCAATGTCAGCAGCAACACGAGCCCCGATGGCTCCATGTCCGATTATTCCGATCCTGCGGGCTCCTGGCTTCATTCGATTCCTTGCTTGATGTAGTGGATGGACGAACCGGCGCCGTGATCGTCTAAACGTTCAGGGCAAGTTCGTCCGCGGAGGAAGCCTTCGGGTCGTAGGCGACGATCGAGGCTTCAGTTTTTTTCAGCAGCAGCGCCAGTTGTTCGATCTCCTTGGTGGTCAGGCCGGCGAGCATCTTGCGCTGCGTTTCCAGATGCTTTGAAATAACTTCGTCAATGAGCTCCTTGCCGTGGGCCGTCATCTGGGCGTAGACAACCCGACGATCTTCCTTCGACCGAACCCGCTCAATGAGGTTTTGTTCCTCCATGCGGTCCAGCCGGAAGGTGATGCCGCCAGTGGTCAGCATGGAGGAACTGGCCAGTTCACCGGCCGTCTTCCGGTGCGGCGGGCCGGACCGACGCAAGTTGGCCAAAACATCAAAGGATGCCAACGTGAGCCCGTACTCCTCATAGTTCACATCCTGCACAGCTCGCTGCCTTGCTACCAGGCTCTGCAAGCGGCCAAAGACGCCGATGGTCCTGGGATCAAGGTCAGGGCGTTCGCGGTGCCAGTCCTCAATGATGGCGTCCACGGCGTCCATGTCAGTGTTCCGCGACTCGGTTGTCATGCGCACTCTCTCCTTCGTTCGGTCTAAGCATCTTAACACTGAGCTTCCCAACACATGCGGCAATTTTCGCGCACTTTCCACCGACATCTTGCAGCGCGATCCATTATATCTTAGTCTTGAGATAGTTAGAGTCGAGGGAGATTCACTCCGCGTCTGGCTCTTGGTGTCCCCGGGAACTTTGCCTAGCTGGTTTGGCGCTTCTTCATCAAAAGCCACCCTGGTCGGTTGTGGGGGCCATGAGACCCCTTACCATGTGCTCGAGAATTTCCTGGATGCCTCGGATGTCCCGCAGGGAGGGAGTGCGGACAACGCTGGTGACCACGTGCAGTGCCGCTTTCACCCGGGTTCTGACCACCTCTGGATCGGCACCCGGGTAAATGTCCTCCACCAGTGAGGCCAGATCGGTGATGTAGTCGCCCTGCGCCTCCATTAGGTTCCGCAAATCCCCCTCGGGCAGGTGTGGACGTTCGGACACGGCCAGTTGCAGGAATTCCGGGCTGGCCACCGAGAAAGCAATGTGCGAGGAAAGGATGCGCTGCAGTGCCTCGGATGCATCAGCAGCTTCAGATAGAGCGCGCCACATGTCCATCCACCGCACTTCTTCGGCGCGATGCAGGGCTGCGGCAAGCATTTCCGCCTTGCTGTCGAAGTGGCGGTAAATGCTGGGACCCGCGACTCCAACCTCGGCGCCGATGTCGTCAAGACTCACGGCTTCAAACCCAAACGCGGCGAACTGTCGAATTGAGGCAGCCAGCAATGCCTCACGACGGCTACGCGGCATGGGAATCGACGCGCGCCGGTGGTTCCCCGACGCTTCAATCGGGGGCAATGGCATGACGAGTACTGTGCGGGCGAGCGTGGCCAGCTGGAACTCTTTATCCACCCGTGAAAGCCGGTTGGGGTTCCACGACACACTGATCATCACAGCAAACATTGCCCAAGCCCGCAGGTCCGCCTCGGGCGCCGGCAACGCATGGCTGCCGGACTGCAGTTTGCTGCTCATCGCTAACTTGCTGGCGCTCGCAATATCGAAGCGGGTGGCAGGCGGAAGGTGCCGGGATTCACGCTCCCACAGCACGCCGTTGTCCCGGTGCTCCAAAACTGCCCGGCCCAGAGCCGCGATCAACTGTTCGAGGTCGCCGTCGGGGGCTTGGGTGACGGTATCCAAAACGGGCTGGAAGCTGGCCACAACTGCCTCCCGAAGCAGCTCGCCCTTGCTCGGGAAATGCCGGTAAAGGGCGGATGGTTGAACCGCCATGGCTTTGGCCACGTCGGTCATGCTGACTTGTGCGTATCCCTTCTGCGCGAAGAGGTCACCTGCCGCTGCAAGTATCAGGGCGCGCCGGTTCCGCGGCCTCGTGCCGCGCTCCGGGGCGATGGAGGACTCATTCATGTTCATAAGACTAGTCGGATTCACTTATTTCGCAATATACCGCCAAACTAACACAGTTCTATGAACAACTGCGAAATACTGCCATTCACTTACCGGAGGCCAAGTGGGTGCCAGACCCGAAAGGCATTCCCCAAACTCACGGGCAGGATCGGGATCGACACCGACAGCATCGTCCGTGCTGTCCTGGATGTGGTCCACTGACAGCGACGCTTATGGAGGCTGCTAATGATGCTCTTTCGCCGAGCTGCATTCATCCAGGTCCGCGAGCTGTATTCTCTATCTGAGCCACACCTTGTTGGCCTTTTCTGGTTTGGAACTACGCCCTGCAGGTGCTGAACCATGAACGTTCCTGGGGGAACCATGATTCAGTCCCGATCCGCGCGTTACTTTGAACGCTTGAAGCCAGTGCGATTCGGCGTCGCGGCCGTAGGTGTTGCCATGCAGCTGTCCGCGTGCACCATCATTTCCCTTCCGGGGTTACCCGTCGCAACCACTCCACCTCCCACGACTTCTCCGGTAGAGAGGAGCACAGAAATCGCGACGGCGGCATGGGAAGTACCGCTCGATGCCATCGGCCAACCTGTGGTGGCTGATGGCGTTGCCTTGGTCTACGCAAAGACCCCTGCCGGAGTTGCAGCCCATGCCATTTCAGTTACGAACGGCAAGGAACTGTGGACCCAGCCTGTTCACCCGGGGCTCGAGGCGCCCGCTGTTCCCCTTGAACCTGTTGTCACCAGGACAGCGACAGGGAAGAGTGCCGCCATTTTCCTGCAGGCGGCGACTCCCCCGGCCAATAATGGCGGCGCCACGTGGTGGACTGCCCCGGTGGCCTTTGACCTGAACACCGGCAAGGAGCTCTACCGCGGCAGGCCCGAACTGGTAGGCACCCGTCCCTTTGCCTGCGACGACCACGTGGACATGTGCTTTATCGCCTTTGATGAAACTTCCCAAACAGTGGAGCACTGGGTGGACTTGGGTTCCGGCGAAGATCTGGCCGGTCCCGAAATCAACCCACTCACGGGGAATTTCCGGCCAGTGGGCAAAGAACTGTACTCGGTGGTGGCTGGTGGAGTTGAAACCCTGGCCCACGTCTCTTACGGCGAGGTGCTGTGGGAAGTTGAAATCGAAAAAATCTTTGGCAAAGGGGCCAGCACCAGTATGGGCTGGCACTTCACTTACTCTGAAGAGTTGGATCTCTATGTCGGCTCCGTTGGAATAAACCCTACGGATTTTTCACCCGACAAATTTACAGAGCAAACCTTCTCATTAAACTTGCGCGAAACCGCAAAGACCGTAGGCTTCCGGGCTTCAAGCGCACGGATTCTGTGGACAGCGGACGGCTCACAGGTGGAATGCTCCAAAACCATTGGCACAATAGCGACGAAGCTGGAGGGTGGCGACGCGTTCCCCATTCGATGCGAGTACACCGAGGGGTATATAGAATTTCCCGCGGGCAAGTACAGAGGTGCCAAGTCGAAGCTGGTCGGCTACAACCCCCTGACCGGCGACGCCGCGTGGGAAACCGAGCCCATGGATGTCGGCTGGAACACGAGGGAACTCATTCCTACAGCAAGTCGCGGCGATCTGGTGATTGCGGGTGTCCCAAGGAGCGTGAATCTCTTGGACACCCGGACCGGCAAGTTCCGCGGGGCAAGCTTCGAGGACGTGTTTGTCTGCCTGAAGGAGACCACCTACACGCCACCTCCAAACGGACCCTACGAGGACCAGCCTGGTGGTGCCATCAGCGCTGGCTCGGTTACGGGTTTTCCATGCATGAAGAGTGGCGTGGCCGTCCCAGCACTCACATACGGTGCGCTCACCGACCTCACCACTGCGGAGGACGGCATGGCCGTGATCTCGTTGGAAGGAAAAGTGGCCGGGTACAAGCTCCTCAAGGAATTTGTCTAAGCGAGCTTCACCGCCAGGAACTACCCCTTGAAGACCGGCGCCCGCTTCTCCTGGAACGCCCGGAAGCCCTCGGCATAGTCGTCGGTCTTGCAGAGGCGGGCCTGCTCAGTGTTTTCCTCGGCCATGGACGCCCAGAGGCCCAGGCGCTGATCGCGGATGTGGGCCACGAGTTCCTTGGAGGCAACAAACGCGCCGGTGGCACCTGTTGCCACCCGTTCCACGATCGCCCGGGTCATAGCCAGCAACGCGTCGTCCGGCATCGCGCGGCTGAACATGCCCTGGGCCACCGCCTCCGAACCGGAAATCAGGTCGGCCGTATAGATCAGGTCCAGTGTCCGGTGCATGCCCAGACGCTCGGTGAAGTACCAGTGGCCGCCGGAATCCAAGGTGGCGCCCAGCTTGGCAAAGGGCGAACCGAACTTGGCATTCTCAGCCACGTACACCACGTCAGTGGCCAGCAGGAGCCCTAAACCAACACCCAGGCAAGCTCCATGCGCGGCAGCAAAGGTAGGCGCCGGGAACGCGGCCATCTTCTTCAACAGCGGCTCCACCAGTCCGCCGAGGTACGCCTGCGCGTCATCGGTTTCAGGGGTAACGCCGGCAATGTCGCGGCCGGCGCAGAAGGCTCGTCCCTCTCCGCGAAGCAGCAGCGCCCGCACCTCACCGCGTGAGGCGGCGGCAGCAGCGTCGTCGTACGCCTTGTCCAGTTCAGCAAGCGCGTCCTCGTTGAGCGAGTTCAGTTTTTCGGGGGCATTGAGGACAATTTCGGCAATGCCGTTGGCAATGGAGAGCTCGATCATGGGACTCCTTAGACGTCGAAGTCGACGGTAACTTCTTCGCTGGTGGGGTGAGACTGGCAGGTGAGGACGTAGCCCTTGTCCAGCTCGTCCTGCTCAAGGGCGTAGTTCTCATCCATGGACACCGTACCCGTGACGAGCTTGGCGCGGCAGGTTCCACAGACGCCGCCTGCACAGGCGAACGGAACATCGGGACGGACACGCAGCGCAGCGTTGAGGATGGACTCGCGGGCATGTGTGGGACTGGCGACCTCGCCGGTCAAACCATCCAGCTTGAACGTGATCTTGTAGGTTTCCTTCGACTCGTCCTCCACAACGGGACGGCCGGCATTGCCCTCAGGACGGTCCGGACGACCAGTGGTGAACAGCTCGAAGCGCACGTGCTCGGGCTTCACACCGCGGGCAGCGAGGGTGTCGCGGCATAGTTGGACCAGCTCGAACGGCCCACACAGGAACCATTCGTCCACATCCTCGGCATGGATGGCACTGCTCAGCAAGGCCTGCAGCTTCTCCGAATCGATGCGGCCGGTCATCAGCGGGGCGATCCGCTGCTCGCGGGACAAAACGTGGTGCAGCGCCAGGCGCGAGGGGTACTTGTCCTTCAGATCCGCCAGCTCCTCGAGGAACATGACGTCCATGGCGGCTTTGTTGGCATAGATCAGGTCAAAGGTGGTCTCCGGGTTGGCGGCCAGCAGTGTCCGGGCAATCGCCATCACGGGCGTGATGCCTGAACCCGCAGCGATCGCAACGAAGTTCCCGGGCTCTCCCGCCAACTCCTCCGGGTGGTTCATGGAGTTCATCACGTTGTGCTGGACCGACGAGCCGTCCTTGCCATGCCGTGAAATAAACGCGCCCTGCGGGCTCATGACGTCCAGGACGTCGCCGGCCTTCAGCTCGGCATTGGCCCACGTGGAGAAGACACCGCCAAGGTCCTTCTTGACGGCCACCCGGATCTCGCTGCTGCCATCCACGAAACTGCGCGGCTCTGCGCAGATCGAGTAGCTGCGGCGGATCTCGTGAGGCTCACCATTCTCATCCGGCAGCGTGGTGCGCAGCGCGACGTACTGGCCAGGCAGGTAGTCGTACTGACCGGCCAGCTCGGCGGGAACAGCGAACGTCACCTCGATTGCGTCGTCCGTAAGGCGCCGGACTTCCGAGACGGTCAGGGTATGGAAAGACGCACGACGGCGGCTGGCCGTCTGGGTTTCGGTGGTCATGGAATTCCTTAGAGGACTTTGAAGTAGTCGAACGGTTCCTTGCAGTCCTGGCAGACGAACAACGCCTTGCAGGACGTGGAACCAAAGCGGGTGAGCTCCTTGGTGTTCAGCGAAGAACACTGCGGGCATTTCACGGCCAGGTTCAAACGAACGGGACCGGAGTGGCCGCCGGCGGCAGCACGACCGCTGGGCGGCGCGATGCCGTATTCCTGCAGCTTGGCCTTGCCGGACTCGGTCATCCAGTCGGTGGTCCAGGCCGGGGAGAGCACCAGGTTGATGTGCACGCTTGCGTAGCCTGCGTTCCGGAACGCCGTCCGCAGGTCGTCACCAATCGCATCCATGGCCGGGCAGCCCGAGTACGTCGGCGTGATGGTGACCTCGACGGCGGTACGTGAGGTGCCGCCGTCGTCCGCCTTGTCCGTGAGCTGCGGCGCGTCCGGGGCCTGAACGACGTGTACGCCGCGGAGAATGCCGAGGTCCTCGATGGTGAGGACCGGAATCTCCGGATCGCAGACCGTGGACGCGATGTCCCAAGCCCGCTGCTCTTGTGTCCGTACCTGTGTTGCCATGGTGGTCACCAGCTCGCGCCGGGGTGCTCGCGGGCCAGGACCTGCATCTCAGCAAGGACGTAACCCAGGAATTCCGAATGCTTGCCGCGACGGCCGCCTCCCAGTGCTTGCGGGACGGCAGGGATGTCCAGTTCGGCTTCGGCCATGATCCCGCTGGTAAGCCGATCAAACTCAGCGCGAAGGCTTGAGGGCTGAACTGTCACGCCGGCCTCGGCCAGGCGGGTGGTGAGCTCGTCGTCCTCGAAGAGTTCGTCCACGTACGGCCATACGAGCTTGAAGCCCTGGATGATGCGGGCGCGGGACTCGTCCGTTCCGCCAGCCAGGCGCAGTACCCACTGGGCGCTGTGGTCGCGGTGGTAATCCACTTCCTTGACGGCCTTGGCAGAGATGGCAGCGAGGGTGGGATCAGTGGACTCCATGAGCCGCGTGTAGAGCTCGTACTGGTAGTAGCTGACGATGAACTGCCGGGCGATGGTCACCGCGAAGTCCCCGTTGGGCTGTTCGAACAGGTGCGCGGAACGGAATTCGTGCTCGCGGCGGAAGTACGCCAGATCGTCCTCGGACTTGTCCCATGCGGCACCGGCGTAGGTCAGGAACGAGCGCGCGTGGCCCAACTGGTCCAGCGCGATGTTGCCGAGGGCAATGTCTTCCTCAAGCTCAGGAGCACGGGAAATCCAGTGGCCCAGGCGCTGCGCCAGGATCAGGCCGTCGTCGCCGATCCTGAGGGCAAACTCGGCCACGTCCTCGCTCGGCTTGACCTGTCCGCGCCGTACTTCAAGGGCAATATCCTCCGGGCGGAGGGCGTTGCCCGGCGTGATACGGGTAGCGCTGGCTGAACCATCACCGGAAGCTCCGGCTCCGTGGACGCCCACGGAGATGTCTCCGTGGCCTTCAATGGCGAAGTCAGTGTCTTTGTCAGTCATCACAGGTGCTTCACGCCTTCGCTCTTGGTGTAATACGTTGCGTGGCGGTAGTCCTTGCCCTGCGGCGACTCGAAGAAGGAACCCTTGGAATCGGGATCGCTGGAGGAGATCGCCTCGGCCGGGACAACCCAGATGGAAACGCCTTCATTGCGACGCGTGTAGAGGTCGCGGGCATTCCTGAGTGCCATCGCGGCGTCAGGAGCGTGCAGGGATCCGGCGTGCACATGGGACAGGCCACGGCTGGAACGCACGAAGACCTCCCAGAGGGACCACGGGGTCTCGTGGTGCTGCCGTTCCGCCGGCGTAGTGGACGCAACCTTGGGGGCCTCGCGCTTGATCTCGCTGGCCGAGCTTGCCGGTTCTTCCGGGTTACCGTGGGGAGCCATTATGCTGCGTTCTCTTTCTGTGCTTGCTTGCGGGCGTAGGCAACGGCGGCTTCGCGAACCCAGGCACCGTTTTCGTGTGCCTCACGGCGGCGCTCGATGCGCTGCGAGTTGCAGGGGCCGCGGCCGGCCAGGACTTCTTTGAACTCGTTCCAGTCCAGGGGTCCGTGCTCCCACTTCTTGGTTTCTTCGTTGAAACGGATGTCCTTGTCAGGCAGGGTCAGTCCGAGGACCTTGACCTGCTCCACCATCATGCCGACGAACCGGCTGCGCAGTTCATCGTTGCTGAAGCGCTTGATGTTCCAGGCCATTGACTGCTTGGAGTTGGGTGAGTCATCATCCGGCGGGCCAAACATCATCAGCGACGGCGCGTACCAGCGGTTCACAGCTTCCTGGGCCATCTGCTTCTGCTCAGGCGTGCCGTTGGAGAGTTCCAGCAGGATCTCGAAACCCTGGCGCTGGTGGAAGGACTCTTCCTTGCAGATGCGCACCATTGCGCGGCCGTAAGGACCGTAGGAGGCGCGGCACAAGGGCACCTGGTTGCAAATGGCGGCGCCATCTACAAGCCAACCAATGGCTCCCATGTCCGCCCAGGAAATCGCGGGGTAGTTGAAGATCGACGAGTACCGGGCCTTGCCGGCAATGAGGTCTTCCATCATCTTGTCCCGGGTCTGGCCCAGGGTCTCAGCTGCCGAGTAGAGGTAGAGTCCGTGGCCCGCCTCGTCCTGGACCTTGGCCATGAGGATGGACTTGCGCTTCAGGCTTGGAGCGCGGGTGATCCAGTTGGCTTCCGGCTGCATGCCGATGATTTCCGAGTGCGCGTGCTGCGAGATCTGACGCAGCAAAGTCTTGCGGTAAGCCTCCGGCATCCAGTCGCGCGGTTCGATGCGCGAGTCTTCCGAAATGATGCGATCAAAGTACGCCTTACCGGCTGCCTCCCGCTCCTGCTCTTCCGGGGACAGCTCAGCGGGCACTGATTGCAGATTCTGCGATGCCATGGTTGCTCCTAATAAATTACCGACCGTTCGTTCAGAATATGCGGAGCGGACGTTTTCAGTCAAGCGTTCAGCTGTTGTTGGAGGCGCTTCGCGGGCTGCCAGCTCAAATTCTGCTGGATCAATCGAAGGTTGAGCAGCAGCAGTCCGCGCCATACCGCGGCTGGAGGTCGGTGCCACTCGGAATGATGCAGCAGAATCCTTCACCTGAGGCTCACTCGCTGTTCACGACGGCCCGAAACAGTGGAACCATGACTGATCTCTCACGCCGCACCCTCGTCAAAACATCCATAACCGGCTTGGCTTTGGCTGGCCTCGCAACCGGTACCGCCGCACCTGCGCCCGCCGCTATCCCGCTGGTCCGCAAACGCCTCACACTCCCCACGGGAATTGCCACCGGGGATGTCACCACCGATTCCGCTGTCCTCTGGTCACGCGCCTCAGGCCCGGGCCGATTGAGCGCCCGGCTGCAAGCAGTGGATAACGCTGGCGAAGTCCTGCGGGGACGCTACGGATTCAGCCGCACCATCCAAGGCCCTATCGCTGCCGAAGCCAGCGACTTCACCGCCAAGATCCATGCCAAAGGACTTCCTGCTGGAACCCGCTTCGCCCTTGAACTTAACTTCGAGGACGAGAACGGCCTCGGCGAGGCAGTCAGGGGGACATTCACTACGGCGCCTGATTCGTCTGGGAACGGCGGTCCTGAAGACGGGCGCGGAGGCGGCAGGCCGTCGTCGTCCTCGCAGTCCTTCGTGTGGACCGGCGACACCGCTGGGCAGGGCTGGGGCATCAATGAGGAAATCGGCGGCATGCGTGGCTACAAGGCAATGCACGCAACGCGCCCGGATTTCTTCATCCACTCCGGCGACACCATCTACGCCGACGGCCCAATTGCCGCCACGGTCACGGAGAAGAACGGCCAGGTGTGGCGGAACATCGTCACCGAGGAAGTCGCCAAGGTCGCCGAGACACTCGCCGAATACCGGGGCCGGCACCGTTACAACTCCCTGGACGCCAATATGCGCGCCATGTTCGCCGAGGTCCCGGTAATCGCGCAGTGGGATGACCACGAAACACACAACAACTGGTACCCCGGCCAGATCCTGGACGACGCGCGCTACACCGAACGCAACGTGAACGTCCTGGCCGCCCGCGGCAGGCAGGCCTGGCAGGAGAACATGCCGATCGCGGACTCGGCGGCGTTATGGCGCCCGGGAACGTTCGACGACGGCCGGTACCAACCTGCGCGTATCTACCGGAAGATTTCGCGCGGCCCGCAGCTGGACATCTTCTGCCTGGACATGAGGTCGTTCAAGTCCCCCAACACCGATGGCAAAGAGCCGTACGCCACCAACATCCTGGGTCAGGAGCAGGTCGACTGGCTGATCAAGGAAGTCCGCCAATCCAAGGCGACGTGGAAGGTGATCGCGGCGGACCTGCCGCTGGCCATCATCGTGCCGGACGGGCCCGTAAACCAGGAGAGCCTCTCCAACCGGGACAACGGCGCTCCCCTGGGACGGGAACTGGAAATCGCCGGCGTGCTGAGTGCTTTCAAGCGGGACGGCGTCAAGAACACTGTATGGCTGACGGCGGACGTGCACTACTGCGCAGCCCATCACTACTCCCCCGAGCGGGCCTCGTTCACCGATTTCGATCCCTTCTGGGAGTTCGTGGCCGGTCCTATCAACGCGGGCTCGTTCGGTCCGAATGACATGGACGGAACGTTTGGACCGGAAGTAGTGTTCACCAAAGCTGGCCGCTTCCCGGGCGAATCCCCGCGGGATGGCGAGAACCAATATTTCGGGCACGTGGACCTCGCCCCGGACGGCACTTTTACTGTGAGCCTCCGCAACGCCAACGGGGCCGTGTTGTTCTCCAAGACGCTTACCCCGCAGCGCTGACCCAACTGGGTCGCAGTTGATGCCGTTTTGAGCGTCCAAAACGGCATCAACTGCTACTTGGATGGGGTTTCACGCGACGTCACCTTTGTGTGTTGCCGGTCACTTAAGCGCGCTTTCGGCGTATGCTCTCCTCAGCGCAAAGGCAAGATGCGTTGTTCGCTTTTGGTGGGGCCACTTTTGAAGGCAGGGGTTCAGTGGCAGGAGTGAAGCACGAGGTTCTTCCGGTGCGCTCGTGGGCGCCGCAGGGTATGCCGCTTTTCCTCGTAGCAGCCGGAGTGTGCGCGGTCCTTTTGGCCGCAGGGTTCGGCAGCGGCATCGGCACGCCCACAGCCCAGCTGGCAGGCGACTTGGCCATACTTACCGCCGCCCTGACTGCGCTGATGACACATACAAGCGCGGCTTTGCGAGGGCATGGCGACACCAAGGCCCGATGGTTCGTTGTTGCAGGGTTGGTTCTTTGGTCCTGCGGCCAAGCACTCTGGACCTTCAACGGCATAGTGCTGGACCACGCATACCCCTTCCCATCGGCTTCCGACATTGGATTCGTCGGCTATGCGCTGCCCGTCGCCGTCGGACTTGTCCTGCTTTCAAGGGGTAGCAGCGTCCGCATGTCAGTTGTCCGCACTGTCCTGGACGTGGGAACGGTGGCCAGCGCCGTTCTCTTCATCGCGTGGGGCGCAGTCCTGGGGCCGTTGATCGCGGAGGGCAACGTTGACACCCTGGCATTTCTGACAACGCTGGCCTACCCCTTCGCTGACGTGGTGATGGTCTCGCTGGTGATCGTCCTGACAATGCGCGCCGCCCGTGGCCGGCGCCTTCCGTGGCTGTGCCTGGGCCTGGGCTTCCTGGTGCTCGCGTTGACGGACCTGACCTACGTGCGACTTACCGCCGAAGGCGTTACAGGTGTGACCGGATCCCCCTTGGCACTCGGCTGGGTAGCAGCTTTCCTGCTCGTCGGGTTCAGCCCTCTGGCTCCGGAGACCAGCAGCAGCAAGAAAGACGGACGAACGTATGCTGCGGCATTGGAACTCCTGCCGTACATTCCCGTTTTTGGCGCAGTCCTTTTCAACCGCAGCCGGGCCATCAACTTAGGAGACCCGATACTGCTGATCACAGGCCTCTCTGTCTTGGTCTTCGTCATCGTGCGGCAGGTCCTGATTGTCGTCGAGAATGTGACGCTTACGCGGGACCTGGAGTCCAAAGTGGCGGCCCGGACGGCCGAGCTTGAGGGCTTGGGTGCGATCGTGAACTCCTCCGGCGACGCCATCATTGGCAAGACACCTGGCGGCGAGATCCTCAGTTGGAACCCTGGGGCGGAGCGGATTTTTGGCTATACCGCAGCGGAGGCCATCGGCAGGAACAGCGATTTCTTTATCCCGGAGGAATTACAGCAGGCTGAACACGACGCCCTCCAAACGACCGCTGAAAGCGGGGCCGTTCAGAACTTTGAGAGCCTGCGCAAGCGCGGAGACGGCTCCACCATTCCCGTCTCCGTAACCCTCTCCCCCGTCCGGAATGAATCGGGCATCTGGGGCGTGGCCACGATTTCCCGTGACATCACCGAGCGTAAAGCGGTTGAAGCCGAACTCCTGGCCGCCCGGGAAGCCGCCTTGGAGTCGAGCAGGCTCAAGTCCGAGTTCCTGGCCACCATGAGCCACGAGATCCGGACCCCTCTGAACGCCGTGATCGGTCTGACGTCGCTCATGCTCGACACGCGTTTGAACGAGGTCCAACGGCAGTACGCGCAGGGAGTCAAGGGGGCCGGCGAGGTTCTCCTGACGCTGATCAATGACATCCTGGACTTCTCCAAACTGGAAGCCGGGAAGGTGGACCTGGACATCACAGCATTCGACCCCCGGGTGCTCGTGGAAGAGGTAGCTGGACTGGTTTCCGAACAAGCCCAAAGCAAGAACCTTGAGCTGATCTCCTACTGTCACCCCAACGTGCCGGAACGGCTCATGGGCGACTCCGGGCGGATTCGGCAGATCCTGCTGAACCTGTCATCCAACGCGGTCAAGTTCACCCCATCCGGCGAGGTGGAGATCCAGGTTTCAGTGGTCAGCCAAGATTCAAACAAAGCCTCCCTGCGGTTTGAAGTCCGTGATACGGGAATCGGCATCAGCACCGAAGACCACCACCGGTTGTTCGACTCCTTCGCCCAGGCAGATGCCTCCACCACCCGGCGTTACGGCGGCACGGGCCTCGGACTTGCCATATCCCGGCGGCTGACCGAAGTCATGGGCGGCGAAATCGGACTCGACAGCGAAATGGGTGTGGGCAGCAAATTCTGGTTTGTCCTGGACCTACCTGTCGGCCCTCCAGCCACGGACACCGGAATCCTGCCCGCCTCGCTCGCGGGCAGGAAAGTCCTGGTGGTGGATGACAACGCCACCAACCGTTTGGTGCTGGAGACGCAGCTTGCAAGCTGGGGAATGCAGCCCGTGGCAGTCGCAGATGCGCGCACTGCCATTCACGAATACCGTTTGGCCGTTTCGGAGCGCCACCCCTATGACATCGCCGTGGTGGACATGTGCATGCCCGACGTCGATGGTCTGGAATTGGCCCGCCAAATCATGGAAGAGAGCAACGGCTCAGGCGGCCCGGGGATCATTCTCCTGACCTCCACCATGCAAGTGGACAAGGCCGATCTCGCCTCCGCAGGAATCCGCGAGTACCTCACCAAGCCCGTGCGGAGCTCAGAGTTCTACAACCGGCTCCTGCGGCTCGTGGCAACGAAAACGACGGGTAAGCCAGCGCCCCTTGGAACCCAGCCCGAGCTGCCGTCCCGGGACCCGGAACTCCTGCTGGGCAAGCTTCTGGTGGCTGAAGACAATGAAGTCAACCAGCTGGTGGCGCGTGGGATGGCGAACAGGCTCGGCTACGCAGTGGACATCGTCGACGACGGCGCGCAGGCCGTTGCTGCGACACTCACCGGAAACTATGCCGCCATTCTTATGGACTGCCACATGCCTGTCATGGATGGCTTTGAGGCGACGAAAACCATTCGATCCCGTGACTCCAAAACCGTGAGGATCCCCATCATTGCCATGACGGCCGGGGCCCTGAACGAGGACCGCGAGCGCTGTTTCGCAGCGGGCATGGACGACTACATCAGCAAGCCTGTGGATCTGGACAAGCTCCGTGACATCCTGGCCCGGTGGGTGCCGCAGGAGCAGCTCGCGGAAGCACCGCCGTCGAACGTTGCTGTGGACGCTGCCGGGTCCGACGCCGCTGACGTTGCCGCCGCTGACGCCACCGTCCTCGACGAGGACAGGCTGCAGATCCTGCGCGACCTTGGACCGGCGGACGGTTTGGGCCTGTTGCCTGACGCCGTCAGGGCCTTCCGCGAGGAAGCCCAGCGCGCCCAGGAGAAGCTGCGCTCGGCTTTGGAGAGCGGGCAGGCCAACGCAGTCGAGGCGGCCGCGCACAAACTCGCGGGCGCCGCAGCCAACATCGGCGCTATGGGTGCCGCGGCCTTGGCCAAAGACTTGGAACGGCTGGGCCGTGAGGCGGGCCCGGGTGTTGCATCGCATGGAACGTATGTACTCGGTCAACTAAATTCGGAACTCGCACGGGTGGATGGGGCACTCGAGCGCACATTAATGGGAGCCCCATGAAAGTACTCATCGCCGACGACGACCAGATCTCCCGCATGATCACCAAGGCCGCTGTCGAGCAATCCGGTCATGACTGCATCGTGGCAGTGGACGGCGACTCGGCCTGGGATCTTTACCAGGAACATGCTCCTGCAGCGGTGGTGACCGACCTTATGATGCCGGGCCTGAACGGTCTGGATCTTTGCCGGGCGATCCGGGAGCGCGAGCAGGACACCTACACCTACGTGATCCTGGTGACCTCCCACGGTTCGCGAAAGGACGTACTGGCGGGCATGGAAGCCGGCGCGGACGATTACGTCACCAAACCGTTGGACCCCTTCAACCTGCACATCCGCCTGCTGGCCGCGCAACGCATCACCTCGCTGCACGCAGACCTCGCAAAGTACCGGACAGCGCTGACAAAACAGGCCCGCACAGACCCCCTGACCAAGCTGAACAACAGGCTCAAGCTGACCGAAGACCTCGGACAATTGCACAGCAGAAGCGACCGCTACTCATGGGATTACTGTCTGGCGATGGTGGATGTGGATAACTTCAAGAGATACAACGACATTTATGGCCACCAGGCGGGAGACGCCGCACTGGTGGCTATCGCCTCGACCCTTGCCGGTGAGGTCCGTCAGTCCGACGGCGTGTACAGGTTCGGCGGCGAGGAGTTCCTCCTGGTCCTTCGGGAGCAGACGGCCGCTGGCGCCGAAGTTGTCATGGAGCGGATTCGGGCAGCTGTTCATGCGCTGCAGATCGAGCACTCGGGCGACCCCGATGGCATACTCACGATCAGCGCGGGTGTCTCGGCTTTCGCTGAGGGGCACCGCGCGGGGACGGAGCAGTTGCTGCGCGAAGCGGACCTCGCTCTGTACGCGGCAAAGGCATCGGGAAGAAACCGGGTGACGCTCGCCAGCACGCTTTCGCAGGGCGTGGACTGAGCGTCTGGGCGCTCTGAGCGAAATCACTGGTTCTGTGTCAGAGGCCGTCTATAGAGTTGCCATATGAGCCACACTTCCTCCGCGCCTGCCGCTGCCCCTGTCAACGGTTCAGCACCCCAGCCGCCTGTTGCCAAACGTGTCCCCAGCCGCCGCGAACACCACGGCGATGTCTTCGTGGACAACTACGAGTGGCTCCGGGACAAGGAATCCGAAGAAGTAGTGGACCACCTCAAGGCAGAGAACGCCTACCAGGAGGCTGTCACCGCCCACCAGGAACCGCTCCGCGAAGCAATCTTCCAGGAGATCAAGGGCCGCACCCAGGAAACTGACCTGTCCGTACCCAGTCGCAAGGATGGCTGGTGGTACTACAGCCGTTCGGTGGAGGGCAAGGAATACAGCATCCACTGCCGCGTGGTGGCCCGGAACACAGGTGACCCCGTAGCCGACTGGACTCCGCCGTCCGTTGAGCCGGGCGTGGAGATCCCCGGCGAGCAGGTGCTCCTGGACGGAAACGTGGAAGCGGAGGGCCAGCCGTTCTTCAGCATCGGTGGCGCTGCCGTGACCATCGACGGCAACCTCTACGCATACGCCGTGGATAATTCCGGCGACGAACGCTTTACGTTGCGGATCAAGGACCTGCGGACCGGCGAGCTCCTGCCGGACGTCATCGAGAACATCTTCTATGGCGTGGCGTTCTCCCCGGACGGCACCCGCCTCTTCTACACCGTGGTGGACGATTCCTGGCGCCCCTACCAGGTCAAGGCCCACGTACTAGGCACGCCTGTCGCCGAGGATGAGGTTCTTTACCAGGAGGACGACGTCGCCATGTGGCTGGGCTTCGATCTCGCCTCCGACCGCCGGCACCTTGTGCTCAGCATCGGCTGCTCGGAGTTCAGCGAGACCCGGCTGCTCCGCTTTGACGATTACGACGCCGGTCTCAGCACAGTCATTCCTCGCGGGGAACACATTCTCTACGAGGCCGAGCCCTTCCTCCTGGACGGCCAGGAAACCCTTCTCCTGACCCACAACAAGGACGCCATCAATTCGATGGTGAGCCTGGTTGACCCGTCCGAGCTCACCAAGCCGCTGGCAGAGCAGCACTGGCGGACCGTCGTCGAGCATTCCGACGAACTCCGGGTCAACGGCGCGGGCGTCACGTCCACGCACCTGGTGCTGTCCATCCGGAAGGACACCATCGAGCGTGTTCAGGTCCTGCCGCTTGCTGGCCTGGGCACGCCGGAGCAGGCCACGCCCGTGGAGCCAGCCTTCGACGAAGAGCTCTACACGGCAGGCGTTTCCAGCTCCGACTACGAGGCCCCCGTGATTCGCATGGGCTACACCTCCTACTTCACACCATCCCGCGTCTACGACTTCGTTCTGCCCACTGCAGAGCTGCCCTCCGGCCAGCTGCTGCTGCGCAAGGAAAGCCCGGTCCTGGGCGGCTACTCCCGGCAGGATTACGTGGCCACCCGTGAGTGGGCAATCGCCGACGACGGCACCCGGATTCCGCTGTCAGTGCTGCGCCATGCTTCGGTACAGCAGGACGGCACAGCCGCTGGTTTGGTGTACGGCTACGGCTCGTACGAGATGAGCATGGACCCCGGCTTCGGCGTTGCGCGATTGTCGCTGCTGGACCGCGGGATCGTCATGGTCATTGCCCACATTCGCGGTGGCGGCGAGCTAGGCCGCCACTGGTACGAGGATGGGAAGAAGCTCACCAAGAAGAACACCTTCACGGACTTCATCGCGGCCACCGACTGGCTTGCTGGTTCCGGCTGGGTGGATCCTTCCCGGATTGCTGCCATGGGTGGTTCCGCGGGCGGCCTGCTCATGGGTGCCATCGCCAATATGGCTCCGGAAAAGTTCGCGGCAGTGGTGGCCCAGGTGCCGTTCGTGGATCCACTGACCAGCATCCTGGACCCGGATCTTCCCCTGTCGGCCTTGGAATGGGAAGAGTGGGGCAACCCCATCACCGATCCCGAGGCCTATGCCTACATGAAGTCCTACACTCCGTATGAGAACGTGCGGAGCGTGCCCTACCCCAAGATCGCAGCCGTGACGTCCTTCAACGACACCCGCGTGCTGTATGTGGAACCGGCCAAGTGGGTGCAGGCACTGCGCTCGGCATCCACTGGCTCGGAACCGATCGTCATGAAGATCGAGATGGACGGCGGCCACGGCGGAGCGTCGGGCAGGTACGTTCAGTGGCGGGAGCGGGCTTGGGACTACGCGTTCGTTGCCGACGCCTTGGGCGCCACGGGCCTGCTTCCGGGAGCAGGGCTCAAGTAGCGGCGCGTTCATAATCCTGCAGATTGCAAATTCTGAACATATTCAGAATGATGGTGATCATGACTGCGATCGCGCACAGCCGCACAGCAAGCTCTTCGGATCTTTCCCGCAACCCCGCCCAGGTGTTCCGGGCAGCGGAAGAGGGACCCGTCACGATTACGCGTCGTGACGGTGAGCCATTGACGCTGATCAGGTCCAGCACAGTGGAACGGGAACATGAGGCGCTTCGCTTGGCCGCGAGCCTCGTTGCCGCCTCGCTCGCTCCGGGCGCTTTGAGTTTCGCTGAAAGACTCCTCGTTCCGTTCCCCTGGCTTGGTTTCCTACCACCTAGCCAGCGTGAGCAATTTGCAGCCGAAATTGTGGAGGTAGCTCGTGCCTGTGCTGCTATTTCCAGCTTTGAAAGGTTGTTCGTGGTTCTGGCTGAGTGGAGGTCAACGGCTGAGGCTGTCGCTTCCGGATACACGCCCGATGACCAGCTTGACTGGCTGGACGACACAGAGGCCGTCGATGATCCCCGAGCCAGCGAGTGACGCCGAAGAAGGAAGCAGTCCCCCGCCCACTGCGCCGCTCGGAATATGAAATCGTCTTTGGAACGACGAACGCCCGAAAGGGTTGGATCGATGTTCTCGCTGTCCAACGGAACATCGTCGTACAGGCTTGGGAACGGCTTACTTCCGATCCGATGGCAGATGATCCCACATGCCATGGCATGAAAGGTGATCTTGAGCCCGTAAGGCACAAAGGAGTCAGCCACCGCCGAAGGCAGTACGAGCTTTCACATGGCGCGAGAATCGGTTTTACGTCGACGCAGGGATTGTCGTCCTGCTCAACGTCCATACTCACCACCCGAACGCCACAAAGTAGAACGCCATTGGTTTCCAGCTTTGAGTTTGTGGTCAGCTGATGCCCTCTGGAGGCAACCAGAAAGGGGCATTGGGTGTAACACCAACTCCTAGTGTTGGCGAGGCTCAAGTAGCGGTTAGTGCCGGACGAGCATGCTGATCCACATCGCGGCAAGCCAGTCCGAGAACCGTTCGTCACTCCAACCGCGCTGCTCCACGAACCGGGTCCAGAGTGTGCCGTCCATGGTCGCGAACAGCACATCGCGGCATTCCTTCTCGGTGACACCAAGCTGCCCGGTTGCAGCCGCAGCGTGTGCGTAGCGCGTTGCCACATCCAGGCGGCGGTCCGCCCATTCGGTGAGCATGGCGACGGCGTCGGGCTCGCTCGCTGCTGCTCCTGTGAGGGCCTCAAGGAGCGGGGCAATCCGGCGATTACTCGCGGTCACGAATGCGGCGTGGCGTCGGATCCTGGCCCGCAGGTCCGGCTCAGCCAGGATGGCCTGCATCTCCGCCCTGTCGTATAGGGTCACGTCCGCCTCATCGCCGCGGAAATCGACGTACCAAACGTGCCGGAGCAGCGCGGCTTTCGTGCGGAACGTCGCGTATACGGTTTCGACGGCGACGCCCGCCCGTTCAGCTACCTGCTTGACCGTGGTCTGCCCGTATCCCTGCGAGATAAACAGCTCGTTCGCCGCCGTGATGATGCTTCGCCGTGTCTCCGCAGCTTGCTGCTGGCGGCGGGTGGAATCGTACGGCCTCTTGATTTTTGCGCCCATTGGATGCAGTATAACAGTATTCAAAACAGTCTCACTGTAATGGAGTTGGTCATGTCTACCGAGACCGATGCTTTCCTCACCGAAATAGTTCCCCAACAGCAGGCCGCGGACAGTGCAATCCACGACGGCGACGCCGGCCCCCGCCTCGCGCTGTGGTCCGAGAACGACCCGCTGACGCTCTTCGGCGCGAGCCTCAGCGGCAGCGGCCGGGCAGAGCTTGAGCCCATGTTCCACAACGTCGCCTCGTGGTTCTCGCACTCGGATTCGTTCGATCTTGAGATCATCGCGGCCGGTGTAAGCGGGGACCTCGCCTACACCGTCGGCTACGAGCACAGCACCACCACCGTTGAGGGCACTCCCCGGAAATACAGCTTGCGGGTGACCCACGTCTACCGTCGTGAAGACGGCGCCTGGCGGATCGTGCATCGACACGCGGATTTTCCGACGGGAGAGGCCAGCGTTCCGTTGCCCCCTGGCCGGGGTGATCCGATGAGGGGCGAGCGCCCGGCAATGGGTAAAGAGACCGAGGCCTTCCTCGCCGAGATCCTGCCGAAGCAGCGGGACATGACGGTGGCCCTGCACAAGGGGGACGTGACAGCACGCCTTGCTTTGTGGTCGCACACTGACCCCACAACCCTGTTCGGTGCGCATATCTCCGGAGTGGGCTGGACTGATCTGGAGCCCAAGTTTCGCCAGGAAGCCCGACGGTTCGAAGGCGCCACCGGGTTCGAGTTCGAGGTTGTCGCGGCCGGTGCCAGCGAAAGCCTCGCCTACATCGTTGGGTTGGAGCACAGCCACGCCGTTGTTGATGGCGTCCTGGCTAACTACACGATGCGCACAACGCACGTCTACCGTCGGGAAGACGGCGACTGGCGGATCGTTCACCGGCACTCGGACCTTATTCCAGTTCAAAGGCCCCGGTGACCACAGCGCCACTCCAAGTAATGGCGCGCGAAGCTCGTGGGGGCGGTGTTAGCGGGCGCGGAACCCAGTGTTAGCGGGCGCGGAGCAAGGCGAAGTATCCCGGAATGAGGTCCGGGTCTGAGGGGTTGCTCAGCGGCCGGGTCTCGATACTCGTCGCCCCCTCCTCCAAAAGGTTCCACTCCGCCGTCGGGAACGCCTTGGCGCGCTGGGCGGCGCCGAAGCGGCCCGGCATCGGCAAGCCCTTGATGGCCCACTCCAAGGGAGCAGGAATGGAGTTGAGAGTGGCGCCGAGGTGGCTGACGTAATCCACGGGCGTGCCGGGAAAGTTGGTTTCGGCCAGGAACACGCTGCCGCGGGATCCGACGACGGGCAGCAGGTTTGCGGCCAGCGCCGCCCTTCCTTTGGAATCCAGGACGTGCAGTACGCCCCGGATGAACACGTTGGCATCACCTGTCCACCCCGCAGCTTCAAGGGCCGTCACGACACTCCGCGCAGCGTCAGGTGCCGTCATATCGCACACGGCGAATGACGCCGTCGTGATGTCCCCTGACTCTTGCCGTGCGCGGTCTACGGCGTTCGCGGAGTAATCGAGCCCCAGCGCGTGAGGGAAATGCTGGGCCAGCAGGCGTGTGAAGCTGCCGTTTCCACAGCCCACGTCCACCATAGGGAGGGACTGATCCATGCGGGCAAATTTGGGCAGGTAACCCTCAAGTTCATGGGAGCTGCCGGAATCCCACAACACATCCCCGGCGGCCCCGGTGGACCGGACGTTGCCCCAATAGCGGTCCCACGCTGTGAGCGGGTCCTTGGGCGCGTTCGAGGAAAGCCTGATGAGGCGGGGAATCAGCAGGTATTTCCGGAGCGCTGAGAGCATGCTCCAAATATATGTGGCGCTATTGCTCTTTCAGCCAAAGCAGGGCTTCTGTTTCTGAAGTAAAGAACCTCGTGGGGCATGGGGGTTTCATGATGCCAATGAAGAAATTGGCGATAACCCGGTCCACCGGGGACGAACCCCAAAGGGCGATACTTGAGGCCTGGCAGGGTTTGGCGAACACTGAACGGGCGCCCCGGGTGACGTCAGCCGTGGTGGCCATGTCCACAATCATCGGGTGGCGCGCTTCCCCGCAAATTTCGTTGACCCGGTCCATTGCCCGCTGGGCGTCCGCCTCCTGGATCCTGGAGCCGCGCGGCCACGTTAACCGCAGGATTCCTGTGTCTTCGAGTTCCAGCTCGAACGTCACCTCTTGGTGGTCTTGCGGTGTTGCTGGCTGGTTCACTGGTCTCCTTGGCATTTCCTTGCGGACGGCAGGAGGACGAAGCCTCCCCCTTGGCTTTCACCCTCTAGGCTGTCGAATCGGGCCCCGAATGTAAAGGGTCCCTCCCCGACGCAATGCCTTCCACGGCGACGCAAATGAGCATCAAATGCCCCTTGCAGGGTCGAAGCCCGCGGTGGCGCTGATAGTGTGTTGCCAAATCTGGAATTACGGTGAACGAACGTTGTAACGGAGGGGGCTCAGTGGGTAAGAACGGGGCCGATGTGCAGCACGTTTCCCGCTCCGCCGTCGTGGCGGATTCAGACGCTGATCGTTTGGCCTTAACAAAGGCTGCGCTCACTGCCGCAGGGTTCGAAGTTATCGCCACAGCAGACACCGCTTCCATGGCCGCGCAGCTGGAAACCGGAAGTCCCGCTGTAGTGGTGTTGGAGAACTCCCTGGCACATGGTCTTCGCAGTCCTGGTGTTCCTGTGCTGCTGCTCCTCAATGCCGGCGAATCCGTGGACCTCGAAGAAGCCCAAGCGTGGGGCGTTGTGGACTATGTGATCAACCCGGTCCGTGCCGATGAACTTGTCTACCGTGTTGAAACCTTGATTGGCAGGTCCCGGGAGCGTGCACGGTCCCGGGGAGAAGTAGAAGCCCTCCGCGAAAGCCTCCGGAACGTCTCATCCGCCATCAGGCAAACCAACGATCCCCAACTGATTGCCGACCACGTGGTTCGAGGTTTCGGCGAAGCCCTTGGCATGGACCATGTCTGGTTTGCGACCTTTCGGGACGAACGTGTCCCCTCAATTCGCGCCCAATGGAATCGGCCAGGCACGCCGATGCTGCCAGCCAGGTTGGGCGACAGCGAGAACGTGATCGTAGACGCAGCCAACAGGCTATGGGCTGAGGCTGACGTTCTTGCCGTGACAGACCACCGTACTCAGCCGGAATCCAGGATTACCCAGGCGCTCAAAGAGTGGTCGTGCGAGCTCAACCCCGTGTCATCAGTATTGCTGCCTGTGGGCGAAGGTGGGTCAGCGTTGGGCATCATCCTGCTCACCACTGTGGAGGAACGGCATGATTGGACCCGGCCTGAAATCGCGTTGATGCAGCACGTCGCCGGGAACGTGGCACACGGACTCATCCAAGGCCACCTCATCAGCGCCCAGCAACGCGTATTGCATCAGCTCAGGCAGTTGGACAAGGCCAAGACGGACTTCCTGGCAACCGTGAACCACGAGCTCCGGACACCCCTTACCTCGATCACGGCCTACTTGGACATGATCAGGGACGGTTCAGGTGGCCCTGTTCCTGAGGGAATCAGCAAGATGCTGGATGTGATCGCCAGGAACTCGGACAGGCTGCGACGGCTCATCGAAGACATGTTGACGGTGTCCATGCAGGACGGAAGCAACCTGGACCTCAAACCCGTGGACATCGCCAAGCTCCTCCAGGTGGTGGTGGCAACCCTGCGGCCTTTGGCAGAGTCCCGGCACGTCGCTGTGTCCTTCACTGAGGGAACCGAGGACGTGGAGGTCACTGCCGATGAAGCCAAGCTGGAACAGGTCTTCACCAACATCGTGGCCAATGCCATCAAGTTCACCCCTGAAGGTGGACGGGTGGGCATCACCAGTTCCATGTTTGCGTCCGCAGATGGTGGCCGCGCAGCCCTCGTCAAAGTTGCCGACACAGGCTTGGGCATCCCCGAACACGATCTCCCCCACATCTTCACGCGGTTCTACCGTGCCTCCAACGCCACGGCAGCAGCTGTTCCCGGAAGTGGCCTGGGCCTGGCGATCGCCCACGACATCATCAGCCGGCATATGGGACGGATGGTCTTCGACTCAACACTGGGCTCGGGGACTACGGTGTCCGTCGAGTTGCCGGTTGGTGGTCCCTAGGGGCCAGCTGGCGGTCCGCAAGGGTCAGTTGACGCCCCCAAATTGTCAGTTGACTGCCCGGTCCTTGTGACTTGACGCCCTCATGGCGCCCTGCACCCGTCCATGACAGGCTGGTCAACGGCTGGTCTGAACCTGACCCGCAAAGTCACTAATCTGCGACACAATCCGCAACAAAACTGATGCCCCGAGCAAAAGCCCAGGGCATCAGTTTGAGTCATGTGGCCTTGAAAGGCGCTCCCCCAATTTAGTTCGGCCACCAACCTATGGTGGTGGTTTCAGTCTTGGTGGTAGTGCTGTTCGGCCACCAGCCGATTGCCGTGCTGTTGCTGTCCTGCGAAGGCTCGGCATTAGCCGGAGCAGCGAGCCCCGTTACTGCCAGGACTGCTGCCATGAGCAGTGTTGCCGCAAATTTCTTCATCCGCTGTGCCCTTTCCTACTGATGCGAATTACCGGTGTGACTTGAAAAAGGTCACGAGGCAAACTATACGAGCTTTTCTTCACTATGGACATGGATAATGGGCACATGCAGAGTCCACAATTAACGCCCCATCTTGTAGCCGGACTCAATGCGCGCGCCAAATGGAAAGAACGTCACTTTGATGAGGCCTTTCGCTTGGCCGGTGAAGCTGCACATCTTGCCGCTGATGCCGGGGATGAAGTCTCCTGGTGGAACATGCGTTACTTGCAGGCGGAATGTCTCCGGGACCAAGGCCGGATCGATGAATACCTGGCGTTGGCACTGGAACTGAACGAGCACGAGCTCACGGCGTCCTCGCCTGAGCTTGGGGCCAAAGCCGGGACCATGGTTGCCGTTGCCCTGCAGGGGCTGGGGCGGTTGGCGGAGGCCGCTGCCATGGCCGCGGATGCCGCCAAACTTGCTGCCCGGGACGCGGACCTGGTGTACGTGCAGATCCTGGCGCAGCGCGCACTCATTGCTTCCCTTGCCGAAAGCCGGCTCCTGGACGATGCCTGGCGTGAGTGCTTGGAGCTGGAATCCCTGCTGACCGAAGACATCGACGAAGACACCGCGGGCAAGGGCTATTGGGTTATCGGCAATGTTGCCTTCCTGGCAAACCGGGTTGAAGATGGCAGCCGGTATCACGATCTTGCTTCCGAACGGCTGTCTCCATCCAAGGACGTGGACTTGTGGGCACGCTTCAATCGCGCCTCGGCGGAAATGCGGCTCCAGGCCCGGCTGAGTGACGCCGCCACGCTCCGCTGCATTGAGAGGGCCGAGCTCGCCACAGACATTGTGGGCGGTTCCGAGAGGGATCATTTGGAAATGTCCTTGGTCCGCGCCCACTGGAACTATCTCAACGGTGACATGCAGGAAGCCCTCACCATCCTTGAGCCCTTGTGTGCGCGCTCATCCATCCTCGCCACCCAAACCTCCGCGGAGTCCCACTTCCTCTTGGCCAGGACTTTGCTCGCCCTGGACCGGCGGGAAGAAGCCGTGGCGACCTTCAGCGAAACTGCAAGCCTTTTCGATCAGGCAGCGTTGCCGGACCGAAGCTTGGCCGTTCGTGAATACCTCCGGGATATGGTTGATCAGCGAGGCGAACCGCACGGGGGGTGACCATGCCTGAGGAAAACTCGAATGATGCAACAGATCCACGCCTGGGATTGCTGCTTGATGGCATCGTCAGGCTTGCCGCGGGAGACCTGAACACCAGGATTGAAATCTCTGATGCCCGCGACGAGATCGACGCCGTGATCATGGGTACCAACCTCCTTGCCGAGGACCTCCAGATTATCTATGAAGAGCTGGAGCAGCGGGTGGCAGCCCGCACCCGGCAGCTGCACGAGGCCCACCGCGAAATGCAGCACATGGCAATGACCGATCCCCTCACAGGCCTTCACAACCGCTCCGCCTTCTCGGCCGCACTGGCGGAAGCCCAGGACCGGGGCCCCAATGGCAACCAACGGCCAGGCATCCTGCTGATGGACATGAACGGCTTCAAGGGCGTCAATGACTCCCTGGGCCACACCATCGGAGACAAAGTGCTGGAAACGGTGGCGGCCCGCATCAGCGCTGCCGTCCGCGAGGAGGACATGGTGGCCCGCATGGGCGGCGACGAATTCGCGATCCTGCTGCAGGACGTTACCCCTGCGAAGGCGGCTTCCATCGGGAACCGGATCCTCGCTGCACTGGACGGGACCATGGAGATCGACGGCCAACACGTACGGTGCGGCGCCAGCATGGGCCTTCGTATGGCAGATCCCGGCAAGAGCGCCGAGGAACTGATGATGGAAGCGGACATCGCCATGTACGAATCCAAGGCTGATGGTCGCGGCAAATTGAAGGTTTTTGACGCCGACATGCTCCTTGCCCGGCAACTGCGCAACCAACTCGTAGGTGAGCTCAAAGAAGCGATCGCCGGTTCGCAGCTGGTGCTCTACTACCAGCCAATCATCCGCTTGGACACCCGAGGAATTGAAGGCGTCGAGGCCCTGGTGCGTTGGAACCACCCCACCCGCGGCATGATCATGCCCGACGAGTTCATTCCCATTGCCGAGGAAACGGGAATGATCTCGGATCTGGGCGGTTGGGTGCTGCGCACCGCCGTCGAGCAGTTGCAGCGGTGGCGCAGCGACCCCCTGACGGGGCGCCACGACTTCAATATGCGCATCAACGTGTCCGCCGCAGACCTCCAGCGGCTGGAGTTCGTGGAGGACGTACGCGAAGCCCTGGCCTCGGCCGGGCTGGACCCCTCGCTGCTGGTTCTGGAGCTGACCGAAAGCGCAGTCATTCAAGGCAACGACCTTGACCGCTACACGCTGAACAGCCTCCGGCGGCTCGGCATCGAGATGGAGATCGACGATTTCGGCACCGGCTACTCCTCCATTGATTACCTCCGCCGCTTGCCCGTGCACGCCGTCAAGGTGGACCGAACACTCCTCTCGGCGCTCGGCAGCGACCCCGCGCAGCCCGCCCTCCTCGCGGCAGTCCTGCAACTCATTCGTGCGTGCGGCCTCGGTGCCGTGTGGGAGGGAATCGAAACCTCCGAACAGGCAGACTTCCTGCTCAGCATCGGGTGCACCAGCGGGCAGGGCTACTACTTCAGCCGGCCGTTGCCGGAGGCACAACTCACCGAACAGCTGAAGCACCACAAGACCTGGCCGATCCAGGATTAAACGCACGACGGCGGTGGCTGGCTTTAGTCTGCGACGCCCGTTTCGATTGGGGCGGGTGCCGGTTTCGGCGGCGTCAAGCCCCCTCTTGGCGCGCCCGCCATTCGGAGTCGAGGATCGCATAAATGTTCTCGGTGGCCCACTGGCCTTTGTAGTGCCAGTTGTCCACGAGGGTGGCTTCCAGCCGCATACCCAAACGTTTGCATATACCGGCGGAACCAGTGTTGAGCGCATCGAGTTTCGCGTCAATGCGGTGGAAGTTCAACTGGCCGAACGCCAGCTTCATGACAGCCTCCGCCGCCTCGGTGGCGATTCCTTGGCCCCTGCCCTCGGGGTGGAGGATCCAGCCAAGCTCAGCCTGGCCTGTTCCCTCCAGCCATTTCAGGACGATCTCGCCCATGAGCCCCGGGCGGTCCTGGCGTTCAATGGCGAGGCAAGCCCAGTCACCTTCATGCTTGAACTGTGCATTGGCGTAGCGGCCCAGAACTTCCATGGATTGTGTCTTGGTCAGTTCGTTTCGCAGCAGGTACCGGGCGGTTTCCGGCAGCGACTGGTAGGCGTGGAACCGCTCAAGGTCCTCGGCCTCGAAACGCCGCAGTATGAGTCGTTCGGTCATGATCGGAAGCTCAATTTCGGGCATGTCTTCGAGGCTACTAGGCGCGTCCAAATCCTCGCCTTGAGCTTGTCCAGTCTTGACAGTTGGGCCGATCTGGGATTACCTAATGAACATTCGGTAAATAAAGCTGGAGGCAATGACGCATGGTTGAAACAACCCTCTCCGGTGCAACGCACCACATCCTGACGAACGACTACGCGTCTGAATGGATGGGCATTGAGGTCCTCAAGATCGACGACGGCCATGCCACCATCCGCATGCACCTCCGCCAGGAAATGCTCAATGGATTCGGAATGGCTCATGGCGGAATGATCTTCGCCTTCGCAGACACGGCCTTCGCACTGGCCTGCAACCCGGCCAACCCCACGCCAAAGCAAGCCGCCAACATCACGGTGGCGTCCGGCGTCGACATCAACTTCATCAAGCCGGCGTTCGAAGGCCAGGTGATTACCGCCGTCGCAAACCGTCGCGCGAGTACCGGCCGGAGCGGCCTCTACGACATCCAGATCTACGCGGCTTCACCAGGCGCCGAGGGCGCCACCCCCGATCCAGATCCCGGAGAACTCATTGCAGAGTTCCGGGGCCGCAGCCGCACCATCTCCAAGAAGTAGGAACACAGATGACCCAGAACACCGTCGCCGCGCCCGCATCGCCCACCTCCGAGGGAACCGCCCCCGTCCTGGACCGCGAAGAAACGATGTCCCGCGACGAGCTCGAAGCACTCCAGCTCAGCCGCCTGCAGCACACGGTGGCCTACGCCTACGATCGCGTGCCGCTGTACAAGCGCAAGTTCGATGAAGCCGGCGTGCACCCGACCGACCTCCGCGAGTTGAGCGACCTCGGCAAGTTCCCGTACACCACCAAGGAAGACCTCCGCCTGGAGTACCCGTTTGGCATGTTCGCGGTCCCGCAGCACAAGGTTGCCCGGATCCACGCGAGCTCCGGCACCACCGGTCGCCCCACCGTGGTGGGCTACACCAAGAACGACCTCGCCAACTGGGCAACCCTGGTGGCCCGTTCCCTGCGCGCCTCCGGCGTCCGTCCGGGCATGAAGGTCCACAACGCCTACGGCTACGGTCTCTTCACCGGCGGCCTCGGCGCCCACGCCGGCGCTGAAGCGCTGGGCTGCACAGTCATCCCGATGTCCGGCGGCCAGACCGAACGCCAGATCCAGCTCATCCAGGACTTCAAACCGGACGCCATCCTGGCCACCCCCACGTACCTGCTGACCATCGCCGACGCCATGGCGCACCAGGGCATCGACCCGACCTCCACATCACTCAAATTCGCCGTGCTTGGCGCCGAGCCGTGGACCGAAGAGATGCGCCACGAACTCGAAACCACCATGAACATCAAGGCCTCGGACATTTACGGACTCTCCGAAGTCATGGGCCCGGGTGTGGCTGGCGAAGCTGTTGAAACGCAAGACGGCTGCCACATCTGGGAAGACCACTTCCGGCCCGAAATCATCGATCCGTTCGATCACTCCACAGTCCTGGGCGACGGCGAACCCGGCGAACTGGTCTTCACATCGCTGACCAAGGAAGCGCTGCCGATCATCCGCTACCGCACCAAGGACCTCACCCGCTTGCTCCCCGGCACCGCCCGCCCCGCACACCGCCGGATGGGCCGCATCACCGGCCGCAGCGACGACATGATCATCCTGCGCGGCGTGAACCTCTTCCCCTCCCAGATCGAGGAAATCGCCCTGCGTATCCCCGAGCTCAGCCCGCACTTCCAGCTTGAAATCACCCGCCCCGAAGGCAAGCGCATGGATTCGCTGACCGTGAAAATCGAGCGGCGCGAAAACGTCCCCGCAGAGTCAGGCACGACGGCGGCCCGCACCTTGCGCGAGCAGATCAAGATTCACGTCGGGTCCTCTTGCGTGGTTGATGTTGTGGAGCCCGGTTCCCTTGAGCGTTCCAACGGGAAGCTCCGCCGGATCTACGACCTGCGGCCGAAGGGCTGACATGCGGCGTCGCTGAACGGCAGCCCGTCTAGAGATCGTGAGAAAATGCCACCATGCCTACTGAGACAACCACCAAGCGCGGACGGCCCGGTTACGACCAGCAGTCGGTGCTCCGCATCGCCGTCGACGTCTTCAACCGCCACGGGTACGATGCTACGTCCATGGGCATCCTGGCCGAGAACCTCGGGATCTCCAAGTCAGCTATCTACCACCATGTGCCGTCCAAGGGCGATCTGCTGAAGCTCGCCCTGGACCACGCCCTGGGCGGTTTGGAGGCCATCCTCGACGAACCTGCCGCCACCTCCGGGCCAGCCGATGCTCGGCTGGAGTTCGTGCTGCGGCAGACCATCGCGGTACTGGTGGACAGGCTGCCGTTCGTGACGTTGCTGCTGCGCCTGCGGGGAAATACCGAGATCGAACGCGACGCCCTGGAACGCCGGCGCGCCTTCGATCACAAGGTTGCCGCGCTCATCGCGGCGGCCCGGCAAGACGGCTCCCTGCGACAGGACATCGATCCCCGCACGGTCACCCGGCTGCTGTTCGGCACGATCAACTCGATCGTGGAGTGGTACAAGCCAGGCGGCTCCCTCTCCCCCGAGAAACTTGCCGACGACGTCATCACCATGGCGTTCGAGGGCCTCCACACCGCCGCCTGACCTTCTCTCACATCCGGACTCGTTTCCCCGGTTCCTCTCTCACATCCGGACGCGTTTCCCCGGTTCCTCTCTCATCCTTTGTCGCCGGGCCGTGGCGGCGAGGCGGAAAAACATTGTGATCGATTTTGCCGCAACCAGCACAACGGCAGTCGTCACCATCGCCAGCACTCCAATCGTCATGACCTCCCAGCCAGCCGGTTTGCCCAGGTGCAACCACGTGATGGCAAGTGCGGCGACACTCGCCAAGGGGAACGTGAACGACCAGAAGCCCAGGGAGAACGGCAAGGCCCGATAGCGCCGCAACAGCGTGAGCTGGATCAAAACCATCAACACCGTTATGGCCGTCAACCCCTCGAACATATGGTCAGGTCGCCCCCCGGAGATGGCAAGCCATGCGGCCGCAGCGACCGCTGGTGGGGCAATCATGATCGCCAGCGTCGGGGTAAGGGATTCGGGCATCGTAGGTCGAAGCGCGAGTCGCAGGAAGAAAAACACAGAGATCACCAGCCAGAAGAAGACGCCGACGGCGAAACTTCCGACAGCGAGCCAGTCAAGTCCCGTCTGTCTTGCCGTGAGCGCGCCGACGAAACCTGCCGCGCTGGTTGGGAGGAAGTAGCCGCCATGCACGGATTCGAGTGGCAACTCGCCGCGCATCCAGAAGTTCAAAATCCATGCGGCGAACGCGGCGGCAACTGCAATGGAAACCAAGGTCAGGATGGTTCCGGCTATAGGAATGGTGCGGTGCAGCCCTGCCCCAAGCAACATGGCTGCAATCGGAAGCAAGGCAGCGAGCGGGCCCTGTGCGAAATGCTTGAGCTGATCGGAGAGCGACTGATCCGTGCGCCTGCCGCGATGGACGTGCACCGCGATGGTCCAAAGCCAGGCAATGGCGGCGATCAGCCAGAATGCTTGCGCAAGTTCCATCGGGGCCTGGAAGGACGAGGTCGCTGCCGACCAGACTTGTGCGAGGCCCGCCAAGCCCAGCGGTATAGCGAGCGTATTCAGGGGGACTCGGGGTGGACGGGAAGTCGCTAAGGCAACAGTGTTCTCCAAGGGCGGGTGTGTGGACAAAGGGATCCCATTTCTCACTGCGTAGAGGGCCGAATAAGTACTCAACAGCGGTTTTTGACCTAGAAGTACAATACCATGGGCGCTACGCTGTTCCCATGGGTAGACCGATGCAATTTGAGGCCGGTGAGGCGGTTAACAGGGCGATGGACTTGTTCTGGCGCCAGGGGTATGCCGGCACAACGCCGCAGGAGTTGGCCAGCGAGTTGGGAATCGGCAAGGGCAGCCTATACAACACGTTTGAGAGCAAACATGCCCTATTTCTGCGTGCCCTTCAGCGCTACAGTGAGGCCAGACTCGAGTACTTAACCAGCATGTTCCAAGCTCCCGGACCAATCCGGCCGCGTCTCAAACAAGCACTCACTGCACTGGCCGGCGTGGGCGAGCATCAACGCGGCTGTGTCATGGTCAACGCGGCGGCGGAGCTCGGCACAGCCGACGCCGAGGTGAATCACATTGCGAACGAGCTGTTCTCTCACATCGAAGCCGTGTTCGGGCAAGCAATTGTGCAAGGACAAGCGACTGGAGAACTCCGCACCGATCAGGCCCCCGACACTGTCGCCAGCCAACTCGTTGCGTCGGTCATCGGACTAAGCGTCTTGGTCAAAACAGGCGGGCCCGCCGAGAGGTTCAGCAACATTATCGACGGGCTCATTGACGGACTGTGAAGTCTGCCAGTTGGTCCGGCTAAGGTAGCTGTTCCGGTCCGGAAAAGGGTTCGATGCCAGCCGCGACAGCGACTTCACGGTAGGCAGCGGCGAGATCAGCAAGACTTGCGTGCCTGTTCAAGCCGCTCGGATTCGGGAGCACCCAAACCGGGGCACCTCCAAGCGAATCCGGCTGCCGCCCCCACGTCGCCCGGGGCCGGGCGAAAGCAGTCCGGTAGGCACTTATTCCCAATACCGCCACCAGTGCCGGCGCCATAAGTTCAACGCGCGCAGATAGTTCTTTGGCTCCGGCAAGAAATTGCTCGGTCGTGAGTTCATCCGCGCGAGCCGAAGCTCCCGCAACTATGGACGTGATTCCAACGCCCCGCTCCAGCAGATGATTGAGGTCCTCGGGGCGGAACCCTGCCGAGGCATCGATCCGACGATCGACGATGCCGGCCCGAAATAACGCTGGATAGAAGCGATTGCTGCCACCACCGAAGTGCGCCTGCACCGCAGCAGCACGCAGGCCAGGATTGATGCCGACGAACAGGAGCCTCGTCTGATCCGAGACTAAATCGGGCAGGGTAAGGCCTCGAAACGCATCAAGCTCCGCCCTGCTAAATCCCATTCGTCCACCCTAGGACATGATTCGTAAGATCCTTCCGGAGCCCTCAAGCGTAAAATTTTCAGCGTAGGAGGTGGCCAAATGCATCTAGCCCTTAACACAGCCACAACTGTCCTGCCTGTCGATGATCTAAGCCGCGCACGAGAGTTCTACGCGGAAAAGCTCGGTCTTCCGCATCGTGGCAGGACATGGGACGGAAATGATCTATTTGGCAACGACGGCGGCCCCATGCTGCAGTTGTTGCCGGTCACGGACGGTAAGCACTCCGGTCATACTGCCCTGAGCTTTGAGGTCGAGGACATCGAGCGAACTGTTGCGGAGATGGAAGCCCAAGGCGTCAAGTTCCAGGACTACGACGAGCCTGATCTCAAGACCGATAACCATATTTGCACCACGGACGCAGAGAGGTGCGCTTGGTTCATGGATACCGAGAACAACGTTCTGTGCATCCATGAGACCCTGGGCCAGCAGGCCGAATACCAGCTGTAACCAGCCCCTTAAGACAAAGCGCGTCCCCCTGCATGGGGACGCGCTTCGTCGTTACGTGAGAGAACAACCGCCAGGAACCGTCGGGATGTGCGAGAACATCCGGCCCAACGGGCGATGATGTGAGAGAACATCCGCCGGAAAGCGTCCGGATGTGAGAGAAGGTTACTTCTCCACGAGGGTCAGAACGTCGTATGTCGCTACGATTTCATCGTTCTGGTTGGTGAGCACCGCGTCCCAGGCAACCTCGCCATATTCGTCAGTCTCACGCGGAGTGATCTTCTTGGCGGTCAACGTGACGCGGATGGAGTCGCCGGCCGCTACCGGCGTGATGAAGCGCAGGTTCTCCAAGCCGTAGTTGGCCAGCACGGGACCCGGCGCGGGCTCCACGAACAACCCGGCAGCCCAGCTCAGGAGCAGGTACCCGTGCGCGACGATGCCCGGGAAGAACGGGTTGGCCTCGGCTGCTTCCTGGTTGGTGTGGGCGTAGAACGTGTCGCCCGTGGAGTTGGCGAAGGCCGTGATGTCCTCGAGGGTCACCTGGCGCAGATCGGAGCGAACGGCGTCGCCGATCCTCAGCGTCGAAAGGTGCTTCCGGAACGGGTGCTCGCCTTCGGTTTCGACCGTGAAGTTGCGGTCCGCGCCCGTGTGCCACTGGCCGGTGACGGCGGTGAGCATGTTCGGCGATCCCTGGATGGCGGTGCGCTGCATGTGGTGCAGGACGGAGCGGATACCGCCCAATTCCTCGCCACCACCAGCGCGGCCAGGACCACCGTGGACCAGGTGCGGTACGGGTGAGCCGTGGCCAGTGGAGGATCGAGCGTCCTCGCGGTTGAGCATGTGCACGCGTCCGTGGTGGGCTGCGATTCCAGTGACGAGTTCACGGGCAACAGAGGGATCGTTGGTGCATACCGAAGCCACCAGCGAGCCGGAGCCGCGGGCCGCGAGACGGATAGCGTCAGCCAGGTCCGTGTAGCCGATCACCGAGGACACGGGGCCAAACGCTTCAAGCGAGTGGACTTCTTCGGCTTCGGCATCGGCCCAGCTGAGGAGCACGGGAGACATGAACGCGCCGTCTTCCACGACGCCCACCTTGCCGCCGACGGAGGTGACCGACGGCGAATCGAGCGTTCCGTACGCAAGCTCACCACCGGCGTCGAGCATTGACTGAACGGCCGCGCGGACGTCGGCAAGCTGCTCCAGCGAAGCCAGGGCGCCCATGGTGACGCCCTCGGCACGAGGATCACCAACCACCACACGCTCGTTGATGCGCGCACCGATGGCGGCAGAGACGTCGGAAATCAGCTCCTTCGGGACGATCACGCGGCGGATGGCGGTGCACTTCTGGCCGGCTTTGACGGTCATTTCGGTGACGACAGCCCGGACAAACGCGTCGAATTCGGGAGTGCCGGGAACGGCGTCGGGACCAAGGATCGCGGCGTTCAGGGAGTCTGTCTCACACGTGAAACGGACACCACCCTGGACCACATTGTGGTGGCCCTTCAGAGAGTTGGCCGTAGACGCCGAGCCAGTGAAGGAGACGAGGTCGCGGTAATCCAGCTCGTCCAGGATGGTCCGGGCGGAGCCGGAAATCAGCTGAAGGGATCCCGCGGGCAGGATGCCGGACTCGACGATCGCCCTGACGGCGGCGGCCGCAACGTAGCCCGTGGGGGTGGCCGGCTTGACGATGGTGGGAACACCGGCAAGGAACGCGGGCGCGAACTTCTCCAGCATGCCCCAGACCGGGAAATTGAAGGCGTTGATCTGCACCGCAACACCAGGAATGCGGGTATAGATGTGCTCACCGGCGAACGAACCATCCTTGGAAAGCACCTCCATCGGCCCATCCACCACAACCTGCGAGTTGGGCAGTTCACGGCGACCCTTCGACCCAAATGTGAAGAGCACGCCGATGCCGCCGTCGATGTCGATCATGTTGTCGATCTTGGTGGCGCCGGACTGCGACGAGGACTCGTACAGCTCTTCACGCCGGCCGTTGAGGTACATGGCAAGCTCTTTGAGCTTGAGCGCGCGCTGGTGGAAGGTCAGCCTTCCAAGTTCCGTTTGGCCGGTGGTGCGGCCGTAATTTACGACGGCGGCAAAGTCCAGTCCGTCGGTGCTGACGTTGGCCAGGACTTCTCCTGTGCTGGCATCACGGACCGGGACGGTTTTGGCGTCAGGAGCCGGCGTCCACCAGGCATCCTGGACGTAACTGGGGACGGTTGCAACGGCTGTGGTTTCCGGGGCGACTGCGGTAGTGGTCATCGTCGACGGGTCCTTCCAAGGCACGTGAAATCGGCTCGGTCATTGAGCTGCGGGAGCGTAAACATTACTGACCGGCCGTTCGGTAATATATACAGGGTACATGAATGCCCGGAGGAGTACAGCAGCAATTTTGTCGTTCTCTCACATACCGCCCGATTCGGGCCGTCCCTCTCTCACATACCGCCCGATTCCGGCCATCGTTCTCTCACATACCGCCCGATTCCCGCCATCGTTCTCTCACATCACCGCAGCTTGGCCCGGATCGCCGCCACTTCTGCGTCCGTGACACCATTCCGCTCCAGGAACGATTCGACATCCAGAGAACTCAAGAATGTCCTCACGCCCGCCCGTTTCTGATCCAACCAGGCCTCAAACTCCTCGTTCGAAAGGTAGGGATCGTGCGCGTGGGGTGCCCCGTGGGTGCGGTGCCGCTCATTGATCCCCCGTGCCGCAAGTTCGTACCCGCGCAGGATTTCGTCATCACCAAGACCGGCCAAACGTTGCAACATGAGTGCGATCACCCCACTGCGGTCCCTGCCCGCCGAGCAGTGAATCACAACCTTGCCGGACGAGGCTGCGATGGCCTTGAAGACGGCCGCGATCTTGTCCGCAAACAGCCTCACATACTCGCCGTACTGCGCCGGGTCCTTCAGGTACGGCCCGAAGAGCTCGCCGAAATCGCTATGGTCCGGGTCCTCCGTGGGGCAATGTACGACGTCGATCCGAGCCTTCACGTCGTCCGGCACCTCGGGATCGGTGTCGCGTTGCCGCCGCTCGCCCGAGGCGCGCAAATCGATGACAGTGCGGATGCCGTCGTCGTACATCTGGTGCCAACCGGCTTCGGTAACCCACTCGTGGCGACCCATCCTGTACACGTCCCCCGCGATCCGCCAGGCGTTCACGGCGCCATCCCAGTGGACGCCCAAGTGCGATGCTGTCCCCTCCATAGGAGCCAGCTAAACACATTCGTCCGCAGCGATGTGAGAGAACATCCGTCAAAAGGCGGCCGGATGTGCGAGAGGATCCGCAAAAAGGCCGGTGGATGTGAGAGAGGAACGGATGGGGGGTATTGCGTGGGTCGAGTGACTCATGTCATACTCGTTCTCGATACGCATCGACGATACGTATCGATGACTTACCGAAACCGATCGGCAGTAACCGTTCAGTTCAAACCGTTCAGCAGAGAGCGCAAGGAGGCCAGGACATGCCCACCAGCAAGGACGTTGCCCAGGCCGCCGGCGTTGCACAGAGCACGGTTTCCTATGTTCTTAGTGGCAAGCGACCCATCTCCGAGAAAACGCGGAAAAAGGTGGAGGACGCCATCCAGCAGTTGACCTACCAGCCAAATGCAGGAGCCCGCGCGCTTGCCAGCCGCAGGACCCGCGTGATCGGCCTCGTCATCCCTTTCATCCCCGAGTTGCACATGGCATCGATCATGGAGTTCGTCTCCGTGATCGCCAACACCGCCCGCCTCTATGACCACGACATCCTGCTGGTCACCGAGGATGAGGGCGCACCGGGGCTGCAGCGCGTGGTGGGCCAGCAGATCTGCGACGGCCTGATCCTGATGCAGGTGGAAGGCGACGACGAACGGCTCCCTGTCGTCCGGAGCCTCCACGTTCCAGTGGTGCTCATCGGCATTCCGCATGATCCTTCGGGGCTGGTCTGCATTGATGCCGACTTTGAAATGGCCGGCGAACAGTGCGTCCACGACCTCGCTGCGGCAGGCCATGAAGTCATCTCCGTCCTCGACTGGCAGCCGGAAGTAGTGGACCGCCACGTGAACTACGTTGAGCGGTTCATGTCCGGCACCGACAAAGCCGCCCAAAGCCTGGGCGTCAAGGTGCTGCACCTTCCCGGAGGAACGGACCGCGAGGTGATCGCGGAATCCGTGGACAAAGCCTTGGCGGAGACCACTGGAGTACCTGCTTTCATCGCTCCGGACGGCACAGTTCAGGACGTTCTTCGACGCGTCCTGTCCAGCCGCGGCCTGACTCCCGGTACAGATGTATCCGTCATCGGCAGCGCCTCCCCCACCCTGGCTGAGCTTCAGCCCATCCCGCTTTCCACCATTGACCTCCGCCCGGCCGAAGTATCCCGCCGTGCGGTGAAGATTATTTGCGATCTCCTCGAAACCGAAAACCAGGGACCAACCGAATCCCTGGAATTGGTACCCACGGTCATTACGCACCGTGCCAGCACGCTCCGTCCACCCCACGGCAGCTAAACCCTCTCCACAGCACTCTGCACTGCAGTTTCCGAATTCATCGATACGCATCGTCGATGCGCATCGATAACTCACACCAGAAAAAAGGAACAGACAATGAAGTCAGCACAAAGGACAACCCGTCGTCCTCTTGCCCTCGCCGTCGCTGCATTGGTCGGCCTCCCCTTGGCCCTCTCAGCCTGCGGGACCTCCACTGCGGCATCGTCGTCGGAGGCCGTCACTGAGATCTCCGTGATGGACTACTACAACAACGAGCCGGACAAGTCCTTCATCGGCGACGCCCTGACCAAGTGCGGCACCCAGGCAGGTGTCACGATCAAGCGGGAGACCGTCCCGGGCAAGTCCCTCATCTCCAAGGTGCTCCAGCAGTCCTCCTCCAAGACCCTTCCCGACGTGCTCATGCTGGACAATCCGGACCTGCAGCAGATTGCCGCCACCGGCGCTTTGGCTCCCTTGTCAGACTTCAAGATCAGCACAGACAACTTCGCCGAGGGTGTCCTGAGCGCAGGCACCTACAAGGACAAGGTCTACGGCCTGGCTCCCACCGTGAACACGATTGCCCTGTTCTACAACAAGGACATTCTGGACAAGGCTGGAGTAACCCCGCCCACCACCTGGGATGAGCTGAAGGCAGCCTCCGCCAAGCTCACCGCCGGCGACCAGTACGGGCTCGCGTTCAATGCCAACCCCACCTATGAAGGCACCTGGCAGTTCCTCCCGGTCATGTGGTCCAACGGAGGCGACGAGAAGAAGATTGACACCAAGGAAACTGAGCAGGCACTGCAACTCTGGACCGACCTGGTCAAGAGCGGCTCCGTCTCTTCCTCGGCCCTGAACTGGACCCAGGCCGATGTCAAGGACCAGTTCATGGCCGGCAAAGCAGCCATGATGGTCAACGGCCCTTGGCAGATCCCGGCCCTGGATAAGCAGCCCACTCTGCAGTACGGCGTGGTCAAGATCCCCGTTCGTGAAGCCGGCCAAACGTCCGTTGCCCCGCTGGGTGGCGAAGTATGGACGGTCCCCCAGACCGGCAACAAGGCACGACAGGCCAAGGCCGCGGAAGTGGTTGCCTGCCTGAACAGCGACGAGAACCAGATGGCCATGGCCAAGGTCCGCAACACCATTCCTTCCAAGACCACGTTGGCGGAGAAGTTCGCCACCGAAAACCCCAAGCTCGCTACGTTCACTGAGCTGATCAAGACTGCCCGTGCCCGCACCGGGGAGCTCGGTGCAGAATGGCCGGCCCAGGCAACCAAGATCTACACCGCTATCCAGACAGCCCTGACCGGTAACGCCTCTCCGGCCGATGCCCTCAAGCAAGCGCAAGGCCAGTAAGCAGCGAGCCATGTCATTGACAACAGATTTGTCGCAAACGGCGGCACGTTCCACCGGAAAGGCCGCAGGAAAGGCCAACGCAAAGACCAGCCGCAAGCACGGCCGCCCGGCAGGCTCGCCTACAGAAGCGCAGACACCACGACGGCGCACCCGCCAACGCCGCGAGCGCATCTTCCAGTGGCTCTTCCTGGTACCTGCCGTGGTCTACATGGCGCTGTTCTTCGGCTACCCCGTGGTCAAGAACGTCGTCATGAGTTTCCAGGACTACACCACGGCTACCTTCTTCACCGGAGAAGCCCCATGGGTAGGGCTGGCCAACTACGTAACTGTCTTGTCGTCGTCGTTGTTTTCCACCTCGCTGCTGAACACCGCGCTGTTCACGATAGGTTCCATCCTGGGGCAGTTCGTGATCGGGCTGGCGTTGGCGATCTTCTTCCAACGCAAGTTCCCGCTCAACGGCATCCTGCGGTCGCTGCTTCTACTACCGTGGCTGCTTCCACTGATTGTTTCGAGTGCCGTGTGGCGTTGGATTCTGGACAAGGACAGCGGAGCGCTCAACCGTTTCCTGGGGGATCTGGGCATCATCAACACTGGTGTTCCGTGGCTGACCAGCACCTCGTTGGCGTTGATCGCTGTGGTGGGCGTGAACATCTGGATCGGCATCCCGTTCAACCTGACCATCCTCTACGGCGGCCTGCAGGAGATCCCGGACGAGCTTTACGAGGCCGGGTCCCTGGATGGCGCGACGGGTTGGAAGGCGTTCCGGCATATCACCTGGCCGATGCTCCGTCCCGTGGTGAGCGTGGTGCTGGTGCTCGGCGTCGTCTACACCCTCAAGGTGCTGGACATCATCCTGGGCCTGACCAATGGTGGCCCGGCGAACTCGACCCAGACCATCGCCACGCAGTCCTACGATCTCTCCTTCCACGAGTTCAAATTCGGTGAAGGCGCGGCCCTGGGCAACGTGTTGGTGATCATTTCCCTGGTGTTCGCAGTGTTGTACCTGCGGGCAAGCCGACGCGCTGTGGATGAGTGAGGAAACCATGACAACCGTACTGAAAGCACCCACACTCCGGCCCAGCAGAGCAAAAGCACCGGCGAGCAACCGCAAGAACTGGGGCTACACGGCGCTGGCTATCTTCTTCTTGGCCATCATGCTGTTCCCCGTCTACTGGATGATCAACGCCTCCCTGCAGCCAAACGGCACTACCTTGGAAACCTCGTGGCTGCCCTTGAAACCCGACTTCACCGGCTATGCCACAGCCATCAGTGAGCAAGCCGGAAACCTCGGCACGAGTCTGATCATCTCCCTGGGCAGTGTGGCATTGAGCCTGGCAATCGCAGCTCCGGCGGCCTACGCGCTGGCCTATTTCAAGGTCCGCGGCGCTGGCGTTGTCCTCTTCGGCATCCTTATCAGCCAGATGATCCCCGGCATCGTGGTGGCCAACGCGCTGTACACGGCATACAACGACCTCGGGCTGCTCAACTCCATTCCGGGCCTGATCCTCGCGGACTCGGCACACGGAATCCCGTTCGCCATCCTCATCATCCGGGCATTCATGAACGGCATGCCGGCGTCCGTGATCGAGGCAGCGCGTGTGGACGGAGCGGGGCACGTCCGGGCGTTCTGGTCGATCGTGATTCCCCTCAGCCGGAACTCGCTGATCACTGCAGGACTCTTTACGTTCCTGTTCGCCTGGAGCGACTTCCTGTTCGCCCTGACCCTGACCACCACGGAAGCGGTCCGCCCCGTCACCCTGGGCATCTTCCAGTACATCGGCGCCTACGTGAACGACTGGAGTTCAGTGATGGCGACGGCGGTACTCGCCTCCATCCCGGCCATCGTCCTGTTGGTCGCGGCCCAAAAATACATCGCCGCGGGCACCACCGGCGGCGCGGTCAAGTAGACCCCCACTCATCAGAAGGAAAGAATCATGCCTGAAACAAGCAAGCCCATCCGCGTCACCGTCTGGAGCGAAAACCGGCACGAGAAGCGGGACGAACTCGTGGCACGCCTGTACCCGGAAGGAATGCACGGCGCCGTCAAGGCGGGCATCGAGGAGAACCTGGGTTCCGGCGTCGAAGTCCGCACCGCAACACTGGACGAACCCGAGCATGGGCTCTCTGAAGAAGTCCTCGCCAACACCGACGTCCTCACTTGGTGGGGACACATGTCCCACGCTGACGTTGACGACGAAATCGTGGAGCGCGTCCACCGCCACGTACTCGCGGGCATGGGCCTGATTGTGCTGCACTCCGGGCACTGGTCAAAGATCTTCACCAAGCTCATGGGCACCACCTGCACGCTGCGCTGGCGCTCGGAACATGACCGCGAACTCGTATGGACAGTGGACCCGACCCACCCCATCGCCAAGGGCGTTCCCCACCCCATCGTGATCCCTGAGCAGGAAATGTACGGCGAATTTTTCGATATCCCCACGCCGGATGAACTCGTATTCATCAGCTCGTTCAGCGGCGGCGAGGTCTTCCGTTCGGGCTGCACGTTCCGGCGCGGACACGGCAAGATCTTCTTCTTCAGCCCCGGCGACCAGGATTACCCCGTCTATCACCACAAAGACATCCGCAGGGTCATCGCCAACGCCGTGGAATGGGCCGTCACCGACCGTCCCCAGCGCGCCGTCCCTGAGCTGCTTCGCTACGAAACCAACGACTTCTTCAACGGCAAGAGCTACCAAGGAGCAAACGCGTGAGCACGCCTTTCGCCACAATCCCCGACGACGGCACTCCCCTTCGCGTCGTAGTGGTCGGCGCCGGGGGCATGGGCCGCGCTTGGCTTCGGACCGTTGAGTCGTCACCGTTGGTGGAGCTTGTGGGCATCGTGGATCTGGATCTTGCCACGGCCGCTGAGGCTGCAGCTTCACTGGGCCGTCCGGACCTTCCGGTAGGTGCCAGTACAGCGGCACTGGCGTCCGACGTCGGAGCCCAAGCGGTCATCAACGTCACCGTTCCGGCCGCGCATCATCCGGTCACTACCGAGTCGCTCGCTGCGGGCCTGCCGGTCCTTGGCGAAAAGCCCGTGGCCTCCACGGTGGCGCAAGGGCTTTCTTTGGCAGCCGCTGCGGAGCTTCACGGCCAGCTGTTCATGGTCAGTCAATCCCGGCGCTACAACCGGCAGCTCTTTGAAGCCAAGCGGCTGTCCGGGTCTCTGGGCTCTGTTGGCATTGTTTCTGCCGAGTTCTTCAAGGCGCCGCACTTTGGCGGATTCCGCGATGCCATGGACCATCCCCTGCTGCTGGACATGGCGATCCATCAATTCGACATGGCCCGGTTCCTGCTGGACGCCGATCCGGTCTCGGTTTTCTGCGAGGAGTACAACCCCTCGTGGAGTTGGTACCGCGGTGATGCCGGGGCCACGGCCGTGTTCGAAATGACCGGCGGCGAGCGCTTCGTGTTCAACGGAAGCTGGTGCAGCCCGGGCCAGGAAACCTCGTGGAACGCCTCATGGAGGATCAGCGGCGAACAAGGCACCGTCTTGTGGGATGGGGACAATGCACCTGTGTCTTCTGTTCCTGTTTCCGGCGATGCAGCCAGTTCTGAGGATTCTGGCCAGGAAATCGCTGGCTCCCTGCGCGACTTCGTAACTGCAGTCCGCACGGGAAGCACCCCGATGGGCCAGGTGCACCAAAACATCATGAGCCTGGCCATGGTGGAAGCCGCCATTCTCAGTGCGGCCAACGGCACCCGGGTTTCCGTGGACGCGCTGCTTGAGGACTCATACCAACAGGCACTCCTTGCCGAGCGGGACCCCGCCGTGTTGGAGGTCTTGAAGTCCTGGACCTCGGTTCGGAGTGCGCTTGCGGGAGACAGTGCGCTTGCGGGAGGCAGCGCGCTTGCGGGGGAAGGCATTCGGCTGTGACGCGGAAGCTGCGGGTAGGCATGGTGGGCTACTCCTTCATGGGTGCCGTCCACTCGCATGCCTGGCGAACGGCGCCGCGCTTCTTCGATCTCCCACTTGCGCCCGAGCTGACGGCGCTGGCTGGCAGAAATGCTGCCGCTGCTCAGGCGGCTGCGGACAAGCTCGGTTGCGATTCCGTGGAGACGGATTGGCGTCGCCTGATCGAGCGCGATGATATTGACCTGATCGATATTTGTTCCCCCGGAAACACGCACGCCGAGATCGCGATTGCCGCCTTGGAAGCGGGCAAACACGTGCTGTGCGAGAAGCCCTTGGCCAACAGTGTGGGTGAGGCCGAGAAGATGACCGCCGTGGCATCCTCGGCCGCTGAGCGGGGCGTGTACTCGATGTGCGGTTTCACGTATCGGCGAACTCCTGCACTGGCCCTTGCTAAGCGGATGGTGGACGACGGCCGGTTGGGCGAGCTCCGGCACGTCAGGGCCCAGTATCTCCAGGACTGGTTGTCGGACGCGGACGCTCCGCTGACGTGGCGCCTGGACAAGTCAAAGTCCGGCTCTGGTTCGCTGGGTGATATCGGTGCCCACAGTATCGACGCTGCCCAGTGGATCACCGGGTCCAGCATCACGGGTGTCTCGGCTCTGATGGAGACGTTCGTGAAGGAGCGGCCGATCGGCGGTGACTTCGTAGGCCTCGGTGGGCACGGTGGTACAGACGGTCCGCGCGGCCCAGTAACTGTGGACGACGCAACGATCTTCACGGCCCGTTTCGGCGGAAAGACATCCGGCGCCGGGAAGACATCCGACGCCGCCCCAATCGGCGTGTTCGAGGCGACGCGGTTTGCCCTGGGACGGAAGAACGCCATGCGGTTGGAACTCAATGGCACGCTTGGCTCGTTGGCTTTCGACTTCGAAGACATGAACGTGCTGTCTTTCTACGACGCCACAGACGCGGACGCCGGTTTCCGGCGGATCATCGTGACGGAGCCATCGCACCCCTACGTCGGGAACTGGTGGCCCACCGGGCACGGCCTGGGCTACGAGCACGGGTTCACGCATCAGGTGGTGGACCTCGTGAACGCCATCGGCGCTGGGAAGCAGCCCTCGCCGTCGTTCTCTGATGCGTTGCAGGTCCAGAAAGTGCTGGCGGCAGTGGAGGCCAGCGCGGAGGCGGATAGCCGTTGGCAGAGGGTGTGAGCCTGGAGCCAGCCTGCATAAACGTTACGAACCCGCTGTTCCGTTGCTGGGCAACAACGAAACAGCGGGTTCGCGACGTCTTAGCGGTCTAACGCTTGGCGAGCTGCGCGGGTTTGATCGCGGACAGCAGGGCTGCGGCGTAGGCCAGATGCCCTGCCTCGTTCGGATGGAAGTTAGCGTCGGGCAGACGATCAAACGGGGGTACGGGCGCCAGGACCATCACAAGCCACGGATCTGCAGAATTCGCTGCATGCCCGAGGAACTTCTTGGTGACATCGATGAACTTGGCGTTGGTTTGGCTGTCAGCCACCGCCTTGGCAATTGTCGCGTTGAGGGCATCGATGGCCAGATTCACTTGGGCTTGGTTCGCAGGCGGGATCACCGGGAGACCATTGGCGGGATCAAAAAGCCGCGGATAGCCCATGACAGCGAGGGTCGCCTCCGGAGCCGAGGCTCGGATTTTTTGATAGATGATCTCAAGTCCGGACTCGATCACAGGAAGATTGGCGATGATCCCGGAAACGGTGGCCGCGCATAGCTGTGTATCCGGCGTAGAGCAGTTCTGCAAAGCGAGCAAACTGCCGGCATCCACGGCACCAGCTGTGACGCTGACCAGATCAGCACCAGCCAAGGCCTGCTGCCCAGCGACGATCTGTTGACCGACAGTTGGCGTCACTCCGTCATAAAAGGGCGGGACGGGGAACAGCACGGCTCCGTGACAGGCCAAATTCGCCACCAAAGTGACGCGCCCTGTCGCGGCGACATCATCGACATAGCCCGGACTACTCTGCCAACAAGCTACCGGTGGACGGTACAAGTCTCCCGCACCCGTCCCTGCCGTGTACGAATCACCGAGTGCCACATACGTGACAGGTGGGGGTGGTGCGGCGGTCGCCGGACTGGCCGTGAATCCTAACGTGAGTGCCAGGGCGGCGAGTCCGCCTGCAAAAGCCAAGTGCCGGCGTCGTGCTCGATGAGTTGCCATAATGATTCCCCTTCATGCTGCTCTGTGGGGCTCCGGTGGTCCCTCAGAAAGGACCACTTCGCGGCTCGCCCACCCGTCGGCCGCGTACCGGGGCAATGTGTGGGCAAGACTACGCCGGACAGGCAAGCGGGAGAAGACCTTGACGGCAACGCCTGGACTAAAGCCCGTACTTGGCCAGCCTGAACTCCAGGCCGTTCTTCACCGCCGGCCATTCGTGTTCCAGTATGGAAAACACCACGGTGTCGCGAAGGGTGCCGTCCTTGCTGCGCGAGTGGTTTCGCAACACACCGTCCTGCTTGGCGCCGAGTCGGGCAATGGCGTCGCGGGACTGGTGGTTGAGCCAGTGCGTCCGGAACTCGACGGCAGGGCAGCCAAGGTTTTCAAAGGCATGCTGAAGAAGCAGCAGCTTGGAGTCGGGGTTGGTGCCTGTGCCGTGCGCGGACGCTGCGTTCCACGTGGAGCCGATCTCCAAGCGAGGGGTCTGGTGATCGATGTTCATGTACGTCGTCATTCCGATGACCTTGCCCGTGCTGTTGAGCCTGGTAGCGAAGGGCACCATGGAACCTTGGGTTTGCAGGCCCAGCCTGCGCTCAATCTCGGCAGCCATACCGTCCGGCGCGGGTACGGACGTGTACCAGAGCTTCCAGAGTTCGCCGTCCTTGGCCGCCTCCACAAGGTCGTCGTGGTGATCTGGCCGCAAGGGTTCCAGGGTCACGAATTTGCCGGTCAGGGTAATGGGTTCAATCGAGGTCACCCGGTTAGCCTAACCCGCCCCGGGCGTCAGTCGTTCCAGTCGAAGAAACCCTTGCCCGTTTTGCGGCCAAGCTCCCCTCGGGCCACTTTGTCCCTCAGGATCTGCGGTGGAGCGAAGCGGTCACCCAGCGTGGAATGCAGGTACTCCGCGATGCCCAGACGAACATCAAGACCCACGATGTCCGTGGTCTTGAGCGGCCCGGTGGGGTGCTTGTACCCAAGGACCATCGCGGCGTCGATGTCCTCCGCTGATGCCACACCCTCCTCAACCATGCGCATTGCCTCCAAGGCAATAGCGACGCCCAGCCTTGAGGACGCAAAGCCCGGCGCGTCATTGACGACGACGGCGGTCTTGCCGAGTGCCTCCGTCCAGTTCTTCGCGGCTTGGGCGAGTTCGGGCGAGGTCTCCTTGGCCAGCACCACTTCGATGAGGGTGGAGGCGGGCACCGGGTTAAAGAAGTGCAGGCCGACAAAGTTGGCTGGCCTGCGGAGTTCATTCGCCAAGCCCGTCACGGACAACGACGACGTGTTTGAGGCGAGGAAGGCATCCGCGGAAAGGTGGTCCTCCACCGCCTTCAACGCGGAGACTTTAAGGTCGTAATCCTCGGGCACTGCTTCTACCACCAGGCCGCAGTGGATGAAGGATTCGTAGTCTGTCGACGTGCTGAACCTGGCCATGGCTTCTTCAGGGGTTTCGCCCAGGGTGCCACGGGCAGCGGACTTGGCCACAGCATCTGCTACCCGGCCCTGCGCTCCGGCCGCTGCCTCATGATCCCTCTCCACCACGATCACTGTGGCCCCCTTGGTCAGGAACGCATGTGCGATTCCCGCACCCATCCGGCCACCGCCAAGGACTCCAACAACGTGGGGAATCGCGGGAACGCTTGTCATTTTTGGGTCCTGTCGTCGTTGGCAGAAGAGGAAGAGGTGGCGGCCTTCGCCGATTTCTTGTCCAGGAAAGCCTGCATCCTGTCGAATTTGGCCTGAGATTCGAAGAGAATCCCCTGGGCAAGAGTGTCGATCAACGGGTGTGCTTCCGCGGGAGCGTGGAAAACGGACTTGGTAATGCGGACAGCAAGGGGGTCCTGGCGGCCGATCCTGTCAGCCAGATTGTGCGCGGCTTCCATGAGTTCAGGGGCCTCGTGAATCTCGGTGATCAGACTGATTCGGAGCGCTTCCTCGGCCCGCAACACGGCGCCGGCGAGGAGGATTTCCTTGGCTTTCGGTTCACCCACAAGCTCCTTGAGCCGCCAACTGGCGCCAGCTGCAGCAAGGATTCCCAGTCCTGTTTCGGGGTTGCCAATCCGGACACTGGGGGTCCCGATCCGGAAGTCTGCCGCATAGGCAAGCTCCGCACCGCCACCCAGGCAATAGCCGTCCAAAGCTGCGATGACGGGCATGGGCAGCTTGGCGATGCGCATGAAGATCGTTGAGTTGATCCCCCGCAGTGCGTCATCCCGCCGGCGTTCCCGGAGCTGTCCAATGTCCGCGCCCGAGGCGAAGACGCCGTCCGTGCCCGCGATGATCAGGACCTTGGGGTTGCGCTCCAGTTCGGCGCAGACGAGGTGGAGCTCGTCCACCATGGTTTGGTCGATCGCATTGCGTACTTCGGGACGGTTGAGAAGAACAGTGAGCCTGTCCTCACGTTCCTCGAGGAGGAGGGTGCTGAAGTCTTTCTGGTTCAGTGCCATTTACACGCCTTCCAGCAGCATTGCCGTGCCTTGGCCCACGCCGATGCACATCGTGGCAAGGCCAAGCTTCCGTCCATTGTTGCTGGCAAGCTCGCGCTCCATGCGGCCCAGAAGGGTAATGGCCAGACGTGATCCGCTGGAACCCAGCGGGTGCCCCAAACTGATGGCACCGCCGTCGTTGTTGACGATTCCGGGGTCCAGCCCCAGGCGCCGCATGCTGGCGAGGGACTGGGTGGCAAAAGCTTCATTAAGTTCCACAGCACCGAGCTGGTCCACGGTAAGGCCAGTGCGGGCGAGGACCTTCTGCGTTGCCGGGACAGGACCGATGCCCATGATTTCCGGCTCACAGCCCGCCGAAGCGCCATCGATGATGCGGGCGCGAGGCGTCAGGCCGAACTTCTTGATGGCTGCCTCGGAGGCGACGATGATCGCAGAGGCGCCGTCATTGAGGCTGGAGGAGTTGCCCGCGGTGACGACGGAGCCACCGGGGACTACTGGCCGAAGCCCTGCCAGGACATCCATGGTGGTGCCTTCGCGGGGACCTTCATCAGTGTCCACCACGGTCTCGGACTTGCGGGTCTTCACTGTGACCGGAACGATCTCGTCCTTGAACCGGCCGCCTGCAATGGCTGCCAACGCGAGCTCGTGCGAGCGGACAGCGAAAGCGTCTGCGTCCTCGCGGGAGATGTTGTCCACGCGGCCCACTTCCTCGGCCGTTTCAGGCATGGAGTAGGTCATCTTGCCGTCACGGGAGAGCTCGCCCTTGGTGAAGAGCGGGTTGACGAAGCGCCAACCGATGGACGTATCGAAGATCTGGCCCGGCTTGGCGAATGCAGTGGTGGGCTTCTCCTGGACCCAGGGTGCCCGGCTCATGGATTCGACGCCACCCGCCACCACGATGTCCGCCGCGCCGGACTTGATCATCTGGCCCGCCATGATGATGGCGCTCAGGCCGGAGGCACAAAGCCTGTTAACGGTGATGCCCGGGATGTGGAGGGGAAGTCCTGCGAGGATGGTCGCCATGCGTGCCACGTTGCGGTTCTCCTCACCAGCGCCGTTGGCGTTGCCGAGGATTACCTCATCAATGGAGTCAGGATCGAGGCCGGCACGCGCCACTGCCTCACGGACCACCAGCGCGGCGAGGTCGTCAGGACGGACGGAGGACAATGCCCCGCCGTAACGACCAACCGGCGTCCGTGCGCCGCCAACAAGAAAAGCCTCGACCATGAGAACATCCTTCGCGAAGTGAAAGGGACCGGTCGGGAATAATATACCGACCGTTCGTTCTATAAAGATTACACGGCCTGCCGTCCGGGTCAACAGATGAAGCTATCTCCCCAGGCGGCCAGGGCAGTGCCTTAGACCACCCGGATGCCCAGATGACCGGCCAACAACGGGGCCATGAGACTCAACTGGTAATCGTCGATAACAACTCCGGCGAGCCCGGCCAATCCGTTGATACCCCGGAACTCCGAACTCCGCAGGTCCACGTCCTTGAGCTTGGCACCGGTGACGTCCAAGGTGCCAATAGTGCAGTTCTTCAGCGAAACCCGCGTCCCGGTGCAGCCGCCCAGATCGAGCTCGTTGATGATGCAATCTGAAATCTGGACGTCCATCAACTTGGAACCGCGGAGGTTCACGTAGTCCAGCTTGCCGCCCTCGATCCGCACCGACCGCCACGTGCCCTCGTACAGCTCGGCTGATCCCCACCTCGGATTGCTGATCTCAACGTCCTGCCAGGAAGTCCGGGCCGCAGTGAAGACTGGCGCATAAGGCTCCGCAAGGATGCACTCCCGGAACGTGGCGCCACGCAACTGGGCCTCGTTGAACGAGACGCCCGTGAACTCACACTCAATGAAGTCAGCACCGCTCAGTTCCTCCCCATCGGCGGACACGCGGGTAAACCTGATGCCGTCATACCGTTCGCCACGCTGGAAGTCCGGGGCGTCGTCGTCGCGCAGTTCTTCCAGGCGCACCGGCGAGATCTTGGGGGCCGCCACCTTTGCAGCCGCCATCAGAGGGATTCCGCCTTTGCAGCGATCTCGGCAAGGTCCTTGCTGAGGGCCTTCCGCGTGATGCTCATGCCTATCTTCCCGAACAAGGCCATGGCGACCTTGCTCACGAGCGTGGGTTTGAGGACCTCGGCGCCGAATGTCAGCGTAAGGTCAGTTCCGCCGTCGCGCCCTGCCAGGTTGAAGCGGGTGGTGTAATCGGCGCCGCCCTGAAGTGCTTTGACCGTGGTACTGCGGGGCGGGTCCACCTCGTCCACCCACATCTCCACGGTTTCCTGCCTGCCCATCATGGTCCGTGTTTCCTTCCAGCGGGTACCTTCCCCATAAGGACCCTCACTGAGCATCTGGATTGCATTGATGCCCGAAAGGGTGCCGGCCGAGCCCGGAATGTCCGAGAGGACCGCCCAAACTTTCTCCGGGCTGGCGTTGATGTGCTGCGTCAGGGTGGTGGTGTGATCCATACATCGAGCCTAGTCCGGGGCACTGACACTCCCAACTGACTGGCGCTGTGGGGCCGGCTCTGCGCCCCAAACTCCTCAGCAGGGCCCACACCGCCAGGGTTCCCTGGCCGAGCTTGCGAGGTTAGGGAGGCGGGGGGATGTACACCAGGCCCCGCAACGCGAACGGCGGGTGCCCCCGTAAAGGAGGCACCCGCCGTCGAGCGTTACGAGTGAAGCGTTAGCTGAAGAGTTCGCTCTTCGGCTCGTTGTTCTTGACCTTCTGCCAGCCAAGCCACAGGACCAGGGCGAAGAACGGGATGGTCGCCAGGGTCCAGAGACCCAGAAGGAAGACCTCGCCGGTTGCCTTATCGGTCATGGTGTCGAAGCCGATCAGTACGGTGATGGCCAGCAGCGCAACCAGGCCCAGCCAGCTGGTCCAGGGCGAACCGGGCATCGGCAGGGTGGAGACGTTGCCGCGCTTCTTCCGCAGGGCAATCTGGCTCGCGAAAATGGAACCCCAGGTGAAGATCACGCCGATGGATGCCGTGTTCAGCGCGAGGTCGAACGCGTGGGAGCCACCCAGCCAGATGTTGAGCAGGATGCCCACCAGGTAGACGCCGCCGATCGCGAGGATGGCCGCGTACGGCACGTGGCGGGACGACATTTTGGTGAGCCACTGCGGGGCGTGGCCGTTGTTGGCCATGGTCCGGAAGATGCGGCCGATCGAGTACAGGCCCGAGTTGCACGAGGACAGGGCTGCGGTGATGACGATCATGTTCATGACGTCGCCCATCCAGCCGAGGCCCATCTGGCCGAACACGGTAACGAACGGCGAGGTGCCCGCCTTGTACTGGTCCGACGGCAACAACATCGCAAGGAGCATCACGGAACCGACATAGAAGACAATAATGCGGATCACGACGGCGCGGATCGCCTTGGGAACTTCACGTTCCGGGTTCTCCATCTCACCAGCAGTAATACCAACGAGTTCGATTGCGTTGTAGGCGAAGATCACGGCGTTGAGGACCAGGATCATGACCAGGCCGCCCTTGGGGAACATGCCGCCGTCGTCGTGGAACAGGTTGCCCACCGAGGCATGGCCGGTGCCCACCTGGGCGTTGGTGACAACCATGAAGGTGCCAACGGCAAGGAAGATCAGGATGGCGGCGACCTTGAGGCAGGAGGCCCAGAATTCGAACTCGCCGAACGCCTTGACGCTGAACAGGTTCACGGCCACCAGCAGCACCAGCGCTGCAATGGCGGAGAGTTCAACGGGAACGTTGGGGAAGAAGAACTGGAAGTACAGGCCGATCGCGATGAGCTCGGCAATGCCGGTCATGGCCCAGTTGATGAAGTACATCCAACCTGAAAGGAAGGCGCCCTTCTTGCCGAACATTTCACCGGCGTAGCTCACGAACGAGCCCGAGGTCTGGCGGTACATGATGAGTTCGCCAAGGGCGCGCATCAGCAGGTAGGCGATGACGCCGGCGATTGCGTAGGAGAAAATCAGGGCCGGGCCGGTGGAGGCCAAGCGGCCACCGGCGCCCATGAACAGGCCGACGCCGATTGCGCCTCCCATGGCAATCATGGTGACGTGGCGCCGGCTCAGGGTCTTCTGGTATCCCTCAGCGCTGAGGGTTGAATCGACGGCGCTGGGTGTGGCCGTCGGGTTCTGGAGATCTGTGGGGGTACTTTGCGGCACAGCTGTTCCTTGTGGGTTGGGGTATTGCTGTAGGTGTTTGCGCCCATGCCGGAACATGGGCACCTTTGCCACACAAAATTCGAGCTTTCCTCGCTGGAGGACCCCGAAGTGTGACAAAGAACGCAGAACGCCGAAGGTTCGCGCAACCCGTCTATCTTACGGGATTAACGGGAATGCCCGTGACGCAGGCAACAGGCCCCACCCCGAACACAACAATCCTCACAGTCACTTGGGGCCCATGTTGGCCTTCCAAAGGGGCCATAAGTGACCCCGCGTTGCTTCAAGGAATGACGACGATGTTCTGGGCCTCATCCGCGAAAACTTCGTACGTCCGCAGGGGCTTCGCTCCCGTGGTGGAACACCCGGTTTCCAGCTCAAACGAGTGCTGGTGGAGTGGGCACATCACCACACGCTGATCAATGGTTCCGTCCGCGAGGGGGCCTCCTTTGTGGGGGCACACCGCAGAGACAGCCCGCAAGGTCCCATCCCGTAGCCGGAAGACCGCAACCTGCTCGCCGTCGATCCCGAACGCCCTGCCCTCGCCGAACGGAATTTGGTCCACCGGCCCTACGACGTGTGGAATCTTCATCGGACCGGCACCTGCGGCAGCACCGTCAAGGGCAGCGAGGTCCGGAATTGGCCAGGGGTGAGTGGATCATCGCGCTCACTCCACGGATCCACGTAGTTGTCCACGGATTCCTGCATCGCCTCATCCAGGCGGGCAGCGATACCCGCGGAGTCATCCAGGATGACGCTGCGAAGATGCTCAATCCCTACCCGGGGAACAAACGCGTATGTCCGTTCAAGCCAGTTCGCGTTTTCCCGGTAGTACTGCATGAATCGGCCAGCCAGCAGTGTGACTTCCTCGGGCGTATCCACCGTGACCAGTAGATCGCCCTTACGGATGTGGGCGCCGGCCGCTCCCCCAATGTAGATCTCCCAGCGGCCGCCCTCCACCGCCACGACCCCAATGTCCTTCACCAAGGATTCTGCGCAGTTCCGCGGACATCCGGAGACCGCGAGCTTCAGTTTTGCCGGCGACTCAATTCCCTGGAAGCGGGACTCAAGCGAAATGCCCAAACCAGTGGAATCACCCGTCCCAAAGCGGCAGTAGTCCTTTCCCACGCAGGTCTTCACAGTGCGGAAACTCTTGCCGTAGGCATAGCCGGACGGCATGTCCAGATCGGCCCAGACTGTGGGGAGGTCCTCCTTGGCAACGCCCAGCAGGTCAATGCGTTGCCCACCGGTCAGCTTGATCATGGGAATGTTGTGCTTCTCGGCGACGTCGGCGATCCTCCGGAGCTGCTGCACGGAGGTCACGCCGCCCTTCATCTGGGGTACCACGGAGAATGTCCCATCGCGCTGGATGTTCGCATGCACACGGTCATTGATAAAGCGGGCGTCGCGCTCGTCGATGTACTTCTCTGCCAGCATCATCTTCATGAGCGAGGCCAGGCCCATCTTGGACTTGGCGTCCTCCGCGCTGTCTGGAGCCAAGGCGGCGAAAACCTGCGAAACCGAGCGCAGCCCAAGCTCCCGGATCCGGGACATCAACGCAGCCTTGTCCAAGGGAATACCAGGCACGTAGTAGCTCGCTGCGGGGTCTTCTTCTACCGCACCGTCGGCCGCCCACTCCACCACCTGCGTGACCAGCAACTTGCACGAACCACACCCCTTGCCTGCTCGGGTGGCGTCCATGGCGGCTGGTACCGAGCGGCACCCACCACGTACGGCCGAAACAAGTGCCCCTTTGGAGACCCCGTTGCAGTTGCAGACTTGCGCGTCATCTGCCAGCTCGGAAACACTCTCGTCTTCTCCTGGCGAGCCGAGATCGAACATCAGCGAGATACGCTCCTCCGGCAAGGGCAGTCCTTGGTCAAAAGCCTGGGTCAAGTAGGCAACCTTGCGGCTGTCACCAAGCAGGGTAGCGCCCACCATCTTGTTGTCCCGGATCACGATCGACTTGAACACGCCCCGGCTCGGTTCCGAGAAAACAAGGTGCTCATCCGTGTCGAGTTCCGGGCCCGGCAAGCCCATGGAAGCGACGTCGACGCCGGCCACCTTCAGTTTGGTGGCGGTCCGGGATCCAAGATAGACCGATGAACGATCCACGCCGGTGATCTGGTCCGCCAGAACGGCGGCCTGCTCCCACAAGGGAGCCACCAGCCCATAAACCTCGCCCCGGTGCTGAACGCACTCCCCCACGGCATAAATGTCCTCTTCGTCCATGACGCGCAGGTGGTCATCCACCACGATGGCCCGTTCCACGGCCAGGCCACTCACCACGGCGACATCCACGTTGGGCCGGATCCCGGCTGTGACAACCACCATGTCGCAGTCCAGCTCAGTGTCATCACGTAGCCGCACGCCGGTGATCCGGTCCTTTCCCAGCACAGCGGTGGTCCGGCTTCCTGTGTGGACCTCGATGCCCAGCGCCTGGACGCTTCGCCGCAGTATTGCGCCGCCGTCGGGCCCTAATTGCGCGTTCATGAGGTGGCCCCCTGAGTGGACCACAGCCACGTCAAGGCCGTACGCCTGCAGTCCCCGGGCAGCCTCGAGCCCCAGCAATCCCCCGCCAATCACCACAGCCTTGCGGTGATGCTCGTGCTGGGCGAACTGGACCATCTTGCGGGTGTCGTCCATGGTCCGGAACGTGAAGACCCCGTGACGCACCGATCCGCTGGGCGTGTACAGGCCATCCATCGGGGGAAGGAAAGAGTGGCTTCCGGTGGCGATGATCAGGACATCGTAGGGGACCACCCTGCCATCGGCCGCGAAGACGTGCTTGCTGTACTTATCTATGCGCTCCACGCGGACCCCGGCGTGCAGGGTGATGTTGTTTTCCTGGTACCACGGCAGGGCGTTGAGGAAGATGTCGGCATCGCTTTCCTCGCCGGACAGCACATGGCTGAGCATGATGCGGTTGTAGTTTCCGTACGGTTCATCGCCGAAAATGGTGATGTCGAAAGCGTCCCCGCCGCCGCGGGCCAGGATCTCCTCCACCGCACGTGCGCCGGCCATGCCGTTCCCGATGACCACCAGCTGCCTGGTCATCAGTGCTCCACCATGCCCAGGTCCACCACCACGGAACCGCGGACGCCGGCCGGCGCGGCGATGTACAACTCGATCATCGAGCCGCCCTCGATATCTTCCACGACCCTCAACGGGACGTGCACGTCGCCTTTGGCCCCGATGGGGAAATACCGCATCGGGACGCCGTCGCGCATGAGGACAACTGCGATGAGTTCGGAGCTGGAGTTGCCGCCGCGGAAGTAGAGCGTCTGGTTCACGACGCCGTCCGGGACAAAGTGCGCGAGCTCGCTATGGAGGGGAACCGGCTTTTCCATACCGATGCCGTCAAACGGGAAAATGCCTTGGAGGAAGAGGTTCTTGGAAATCACGGAAAGATCCTTTCGGCCGGCTTCCTTCCATGGTGCTCCACCGTTGTTTCGGGACGCTTGATGCCGTGTTTCCATATGCAGGACACAGCGTAACGATCCCTTTGCGAACAACTCACCCCGGCGGCAACGGCCTAGAGCAACTCGCCCTCCTGCATTCCGTACCGGACCCAGTTACCCACCGAACCGGCGTCGGCACACCGATCGAACCACTCCCCCAGTGCGCGGTCGTGGCTCACAATGACCAGTGTCCCTGCGAAGTCGGCGAGCGCAGCCTCCAACTGTTCCACGAGCACCGGCGCAAGGTGGTTGGTGGGTTCATCCACAATCATGGTCTCGTAATTGCCCAGAAGCAGCCTGGCCAGGGCGAGGCGGCGTTGCTGCCCGGCCGAGAGGCTGCCCACGGGAACGTGAAATTCAGCAGGCCTAAACAAGCCAAGGCGAAGCAGCGCTTCGGCGTGTTCGTCGATGTTTCCGCCCAGTCCCGCGGCAAACGCCGGAAGCAGCCGGAGGCCCGGACGGGGCGGTACGTCGAGTTCCTGCTGCAGATACCCCACCGTGCCCTTAACAGCCAAGGTCCCGCTGGCGGGCTCAAGCGTCCCGGCGAGCACCGAGACCAGGGTTGATTTTCCTGCTCCGTTGGCACCGGTGATGAGGACCTTTTCCCCGGTTTCGACGCGCAGGTCAGTTGGTTTGAGGCGCCCGGGCACGCTGATGCCTCGTGCTTCGATGGCCGGTCCAGCGGTCTCCTCCACCTGAAGGTCAAGCTGTGCGGCGAGCTTGAGCGGCACGGGCGGCCGGTCAACAGGGTTCTCTTCGAGGCGGCGGAGGCGTTCCTGGGCATTGCGCACTTTGCTGGTGGCTGCGCGCTGCCACGTGCCCTTTTTGAAGCCGGTTGCAAATTTGTCGTTGTCGCGCACCCGGCCGTAGCCCATGCTTCCCGAAACCGTGGCGGCTTGGAACCGCTCGGCGGCCATGGCGTCCAGCCATTCCTCGTATTGCTGCACCCAACGGGCTCGCTGGGCGGCTTTCTCGCGCAAGTAACCTTCGTAGCCGTTGCCGTACCGATTGACGGAACGGCGTTCGGCGTCGACTTCGATGACTGTGCTGGCTACCTTCCGCAGCAGGACACGGTCGTGCGAAACCACCACCACGGTCCCTCGATGCGCAGCCAACCTCGATTCCAGCCAGGCTGTGCCGTTGGCGTCGAGGTGGTTGGTGGGCTCGTCAAGGAGCAGGGCTTCGGCCGGATCGGCCAGCAGGCAGGCGAGGGCCACGCGCTCCTGTTCGCCGCCGGACAAAGATCCAAGCGTTCGACGCCGGTCCAGGCCTCCCAGCCCCAGCCGGTCAAGCGCTGCTTCCACCCGGGATTCGGCGGCATACCCCTCACGGAGTTGGTACTGGGTCTGCAGGCTTCCGTAGCGTTCCAGGGCTTCGGGGTCGGCATCCGCCAGGTCCTGCTCCAGTTCGGTGATGCTGGCCTCGAGCGCCCGCAACGCAGTAAGCGACGCGTCGATGGCGTCGCCCACAGTCAGCGAGGCCGGAAGTCCGTGTGTCTGGGCGAGATAACCCACGCGGTAGCCGGCATTGCCTACCAAACCCGCCGTGCCGTCGTCGGGCGTTTCTACGCCGGCCAGCAGGCGGAGGAGGGTGGATTTTCCCGCCCCGTTTTCTCCGACAATGGCTACGTGTTCGCCGTGATCGATGGTGAGGTCAACGCCGTGGAAAAGTTCGCGGTCCCCATAGCCGTGGGAAACGCCGGAAAGGTGAAGGTGGTCAGTCAAGAGGTGTCCTCGCAAAGTCCGCAGTGAATGGCAGGAAACCGCCTGGGGTACTGCCGGAGTGGTCTACTGGGGATGCAGCCGGATGGAAGGGCTGCGCTCAAGACTTCATCGCTCCAGACTGCCCGGCGAATCCGGGCACGTCAAGTTTCAGGCCGCCGCGACCGCCCGCTTCCGCCGGGCCTTTGCCAGGCGCGTACCAATCAGTCCCTGCCGCGGGCTGAACAGATAGACGACGGCGAACACAGCACCTTGGGTGACCACCACCATGGCACCGGATGCCGTGTCCAGGTAGTAGCTGAGGTAGATGCCGGTTATGGAGCACACCACCGAGATGACCGGGGCGATGACCAGCATCCGGGAGAACCGGTCCGTCAACAGGTAAGCGGTGGCACCGGGAATGATCAGCATGGCCACCACCAACACCACGCCCACGGTCTGCAAAGCAACCACGGATGTCAGCGCCAGCAGGCCCAACAGCAAAGCTCCAAGCCGCCGGGGCGACAGGCCAATGGCGTGGGCATGCGTGGGGTCGAACGCGTAGAGCGTGAGGTCCCTGCGCTTGAGGATCAGGATCGCGAAGGCAACCACGCCGAGGACCACAACCTGGATGAGGTCAGGGACGCTGACTCCCAGCAGGTTGCCGAAGATGATGTGGTTCAGGTCGGTCTGGCTCGGCGTCACGGAGATCAGCACCAGGCCCAGTGCGAAGAGCGACGTGAACACGATGCCGATGGCTGCATCTTCCTTCACGCGGCTGGTGTTCCGCACGACCCCGATCAACGTCACCGCGATCAGGGCGAACACCAACGCACCAAGCGCGAACGGCGCACCCACAATGTAGGCGAGCACGACGCCGGGAAGCACCGCGTGCGATACGGCGTCACCCATGAGGGACCAGCCGATCAGAACGAGCCAGCAGCTTAGGACAGCACAAACCACGGCGGCAATTGCCGTGGTGGCGAGGGCGCGCACCATGAAGTCGTAGCTCAATGGTTCAAGCAGGAATTCCACGGCTTAGCCCCTGTTCATGACGTCGAGGCCGAATGCCATGGCCAGATTTTCAGGTTGCAGCACCACGTCCGGGCTGCCGTGCATCAGCACCTTACGCATCAGGAGCACGGCTTCGTCGCAGAGCTGCGGGAGCGCGTGGAGGTCGTGGGTGGAGATGAGGATGGTGGCGCCGTCAGCGGCAAGTTCGCGCAACAGACGGGTAATAGTCGCTTCGGACCGTTTGTCCACTCCGGCGAAGGGTTCATCCAGCAGCATCATGGTGGCTCCTTGGGCGATGCCCCGGGCTACAAAGGCGCGTTTCTTCTGACCGCCGGACAGCTGGCCGATTTGGCGGTCGGCGAACTCGCCAAGCTCCACCCGTTCCAGGGCCTGTTCGACGGCGTCCCGGTCTACTTTCCGGGGCCGGCGGGTGAAACCGAGGTGCCCGTAGCGGCCCATCATCACTACGTCCCGGACGGACAAGGGGAAGGCCCAGTCCACATCTTCGCTTTGCGGGACGTAGCCGATGCCGGCTTCCTTGCGGGTCTTCATGGGCGGATGACCGTTGATGAGGACCCTGCCGGAATCGGGCTTCACCATGCCCATGATGGTCTTGAACAGAGTGGACTTGCCCGAGCCGTTCATGCCGACCAATCCACAGATTCTGGAGTGGTCCAGGGTGAGGGATGCGGAGTCCAGCGCCAGCACTTCGCCGTAGTGGACCGTGACATTCTCGACGACGATCGCGGGGCTGGTCATGACGCTCCTCCTGTCAGTGCTGTGGTGATGGTCTTCGCATCGTGGCGGATAAGGTCCAAATACGTGGGAACAGGACCATCTGCTTCTGATAGCGAGTCCACGTAGAGGACGCCGCCGAATTTAGCCCCGGTAGCACCGACGACTTGCCGCATGGGGGCGTCGGAGACGGTGGATTCGCAGAACACGGCCGGCACTTGGTTGTCCTTGACGAATTCGATGGCGCGCGCGATCTGCTGGGGCGTGGCCTGCTGCTCAGCGTTCACGGCCCAGATGTAGACCTCTTTGAGTCCGGCATCCCTGGCAAGGTAGGAGAACGCGCCTTCGCAGGTCACCAGCGCCCGGTGTGCCTCCGGCAGAACGGAGAGCTTGGAGACCATCTCATCCTGGACGGTCTGCAGTTTGGCGTTGTAGGCCTTGGCATTGGCTTCAAACTCGGTGGCGTGAGCCGGGTCCAGCTTGGCGAAAGCCTTGGCCATGTTATTGGCGTAGATCTGGACGTTGCTGGGGGACATCCATGCGTGCGGGTTCGGCTTGCCCTGGTAGGAGTCTTCTGCGATGGGCATGACCTTCACGCCGTCGCTCACCACGGCGTGGGGCACATCGAGCCCTTCCACGAATTGGGAGAACCATGCTTCAAGGTTCAGACCGTTATCCAGGATGAGGTTGGCCTGGGCAGCCTTGCGAATGTCCCCGGGAGTGGGCTCATAGCCGTGGATTTCGGCCCCGGCTTTGGTGATGGATTCCACGCGGAGCTTGTCACCTGCGACGTTTTTGGCGACATCGGCCAACACGGTAAACGTGGTCAGGACAACGGGTTTGTCATCCCCTCCGGCAGAGGAATTACCTCCGCAGGCGGACACCCCGAGCACCAGAGCGGATGCGGTCAGTAAGGCAGCGAATCGGCGGACAACTTTGGCGCGCCGAAACGGAAAGTTAGGCATACCGAAAATTGTAGCGAAGCGAGGGCCACCCAGCAAAGATAGTCTGGTCATATGGGCACCATTTCGACGCGGGCGAGGCTTTACCGATTCAATGCCCTGGACGCCGTGGCCGTCGCCGCCTACCTGGGGTTCACGATCTACTTCACGTTTGCGGGCGAATCCGTGGAGCGAACGATGCTCCAGCTTTTTTCTGACCCTGCCACAGCCTCCTATGCCGTAAACGCGGTCTTCTATGCCGCCGTCGGGGTCTTTGCCTTGGCATCCGCCTGGCGCATAGTTGGCCGCGACGTCAAGATCCTGGGCACCCGCCCTTGGTTCACTCTTGGCATGGTCCCCCTTGCGGTGGTGGTCATGCTGATCCTCACGGCACTCCTGGTTGCGGCGCTCGGTACTGCGCAGACTTCCGAAAACCAGTTGGGCATCCAAGGCCTCCTTCAGCGTGTGCCGGCCTGGCTCATGGTGCCGCTGCTGGTGGTCCTGGGGCCGTTCGTAGAGGAGTACCTGTTTCGGCACCTGCTGATCGGCAAGTTGTCGCAGTACGTGAACATCTGGATCTGCTGTGCCATTTCGGTGGGGGTTTTCGCGTCAATCCATGTTGTGGGCAGGGAAGGGCTGGCGTTGTCAGCCCTTGCTCCTTATCTCGGCATGGCCCTTGTGCTGGTAGCGGTCTATGTGTGGACGGGAAAGAACCTGATGTTCTCCTACTTCGTCCATGCGGCCAAGAACCTCCTGGCCGTGGTTCTCATTTATGCCATCCCGCCGGACTTCCTCCCCCACTAGGGCCGCGAGTTCTGCATCCGCCAAGGCCATTACTAGACTCGGACTGTGAACAACCAACTCCCCGCCAAGGTTTCCGACATCTTTGACCCCTCGCGCTGGCGTACCGTTTCCGGCTTCGACGACTTCAAGGACATGACGTACCACCGGCAGGTTGAGCGCTCCACGGACGGCACGGTCAAGGACCTCCCCACTGTCCGCATCGCCTTCAACCGCCCCGAGGTGCGCAACGCGTTCCGTCCGGGCACTGTGGACGAGCTGTACCGGGCCATGGATCACGCCCGCATGTCTCCTGACGTCGCCACCGTGCTGCTCACGGGCAACGGACCCTCGGAAAAGGACGGCGGGCACTCGTTCTGTTCGGGAGGCGACCAGCGGATCCGCGGCCGGGACGGCTACCGCTACGCCCAAGGCGACACTCAGGAAACCATCGATCCCGCCCGCGCAGGCCGCCTTCACATCCTGGAAGTCCAGCGCCTGATGCGGACCATGCCCAAGGTGGTCATCGCCGTCGTCAATGGTTGGGCAGCTGGCGGCGGACATTCCCTCCACGTGGTCAGCGACCTCACCATCGCCTCGCGCGAGCACGGCAAGTTCAAGCAGACTGACGCCACGGTGGGAAGCTTCGACGCCGGATACGGCTCTGCGCTGCTGGCCCGCCAGATAGGCCAGAAAGCCGCGCGGGAGATCTTCTTCCTGGCCCGCGAATACTCGGCTGAGGACATGGTCCGGATGGGAGCCGTGAACGAGGCCGTGGACCACGCGCGGTTGGAGGAGGTCGCACTGGAGTACGCGGCTGATATCGCCCGCCAGTCCCCCCAGGCCATCCGCATGCTGAAGTTCGCCTTCAACCTGGCCGACGACGGCCTTGCCGGGCAGCAGGTCTTCGCCGGTGAAGCCACGCGGCTGGCCTACATGACGGACGAGGCCGTGGAGGGCAAGGAAGCCTTCCTCCAGAAACGCGACCCCGACTGGTCCAACTTCCCCTACTACTTCTAGGACTCCCCTGTGGACATCGATCCCGTACTCAAAGCGCTGGCCGCTGCCCTGCATGGCGAGGGTCCCGCCGTCGAAATTGTGGTTCACGAGGACGGCCAGCCGGAAGCCATTCCGGTAGAGACCGGCGTGGAAGAGGCCGCAGTGGTGGTCCGGACCTCAGGCTCCACCGGGACGCCAAAGGCCACCGTCCTTACTGTGGATGCCCTGGCGGCGTCCTCTGTGGCCACGGCCATGGCATTGCGCGGCGAAGGCCAATGGCTGCTGGCGCTCCCCCTACAGTTTGTGGCCGGCGTCCAGGTCCTGGTTCGCTCCCTCTATGCAGGGACGCGGCCCTGGGTGATGGATCAGTCGAACGGCTTCACGCCTGAAGCCTTCACGGCTGCCGCCGAGGAACTGACGGACAAGATCCGCTTCACGTCGCTGGTACCTACCCAGCTTCAGCGGCTCCTGGACTCACCCACGCCGGAAACCCTTGCCGTGCTGCGCCGCTTCAATGCCATCCTGCTGGGCGGCGCACCGGCGCCGGCTGAGCTGCTGGCAAACGCCCACGCGGAAGGGCTCCACGTGGTCACCACCTACGGCTCAGCCGAGACGTGCGGCGGGTGCGTGTACGACGGCGAGCCGCTGGACGGCGTCGAGGTCCGGATCGGCGAGGGCGAGCTGGAAGGCCGCATCCTGCTGGGCGGCGACACCGTGGCGGCGGGCTACCTTGACGCCCCGCGCGCCACAAAAGCCGCGTTCTTCGAGGAGGACGGCGTGCGCTGGTACGTCACCGGCGACCTCGGCGAAGTTACCGACGACGGCAGGCTCACCGTCCTGGGCCGCGCCGACGACGTCATCATCACCGGGGGCGTGAAGGCCTCCGCCGGATATATCCAAAGCAAACTGGAAGAGCTCGACGGCGTCACCGCTGCTTTCGTTGCAGGCGTCCCGTCGCGTGAATGGGGCCAGGCCGTGGCAGCCTACGTGGCCATGACTGATCCCTCGCCGGAAGGGCTGAAAGGGTTCACGGCCCGCCGCGAAGCAGCGTTGGGGGTTTTGGCCCCCAAGACTGTGGTTGCCGAGAAGGAATTGCTGATGCTGCCTAACGGAAAACCGGACAGGCTGGCCATGATCGAACAGCTTTCCGCCATGCATCAGGGACAATAGACACGTTCTGCCCTCATGACTCCGACCCAAGATCAACGCGAAATACACGAGGTACTACACGTGGCGACAGCTGCACAATGGATTCAAGGAGCCCGGCTCCGCACACTGCCCGCGGCAATCGCGCCCGTACTGATCGGTTCGGCAGCGGCGTACGAGCTCCATGCTTTCCGGCTGCCGAATGCGATCCTGGCGGCGCTTGTGGCGCTTCTTCTCCAAGTGGGCGTCAACTACGCCAATGACTACTCGGACGGCATCCGCGGGACGGACGAGGACCGGGTGGGGCCGCTGCGCCTGGTTGGTTCCGGACTTGCCAAGCCCGAGCAAGTGAAGTGGGCGGCCTTCGGTTTGTTCGGCGCTGCCATGGTGTGCGGGTTGATCCTGGTCATCATCACCCAGACCTGGTGGCTGATCTTGGTGGGCCTCGGTTGCGTCCTGGCAGCCTGGGGGTACACGGGCGGCAAGAATCCCTACGGCTACCTTGGCTTGGGCGACGTCTTCGTCTTCGTGTTCTTCGGGCTGGTGGCAACGCTCGGCACCACCTACACCCAGGCCGGGCAGGTCAGCCTTGCAGCAGTCATCGGCGCAATCGGGACCGGACTCATCGCCTGCGCCCTGCTCATGGCCAACAACGTCCGGGATATTCCCACGGACACGGCGGCCGGGAAACGCACCTTGGCCGTGCGTCTTGGAGACAGGCACGCCCGCGAGAGCTACGTGTTGATGCTGGCCGTCGCCATCCTGCTGGTGATTGTGCTGGCACCCACCAAGCCGTGGATGTTGATCGTTCTCCTGCTGATTCCCGCGTGCCTGATGCCTGCCTGGCTCATGGTCAACGGCAAAAAGCGCAAGAGCCTCATTCCCGTGCTCAAGCAGACCGGCCTGATCAACCTCGGTTACAGCCTTCTGTTCTCGCTTGGCCTGATCCTGAGCCGCGGCTTCTAGGTTTCGCTATTTGGAACCCGGGCGTTTGTCGTTGTTGACGGCGATGTCCGGGTTCTGCTCCACGAGGGCATCCTCTGCCTCGGCGTCCTCAACCTCACCAGCGGTGCGAATGGGCTTGGCCCGGCCGGAAATGCGTTCCCGCATGGCGGCAGTGGCGGCGTCGCGCTGTTTCTGGAAGAAGAGGTAACTGATGGCGAACGCGATCAGCCCTGCGAAGACCACCGCCAGGATCCAGCCCACCTGCAAAAGGGCGAAGAGGATGAACAGCGGCACGAACAGCGCCAAACGGATGAGGGAATACTTCAGGAAAGCCACTATCCAAGTTTAGCCCGCCCGGATGGTTGCACTCTGATCACAGCCGGAACCGGGCGTCCAGTGAATGCCTTCCGGCGACTAGACTTGGTGCATGCTCCGGGTTGTTGGCGTCGTCGTCGTCCTTGTTATCTTCGTCTACGCCCTCGTGGACGTGATACGTACCGATGGCAGGTTCACACGCGGCATCTCCAAGCCCGCCTGGATCGTGGTCATGATCCTCCTTCCGCTCCTGGGTGCCGTCCTCTGGTTCATCTTCGGCCGACCCTACGGCAAGCCCTCGGCGCAGCCCATCCGCCGCCACCCCACTGCCCCGGATGATGATCCCGAGTTCCTCCGCAACCTCGAAACCCGCCGCCGGAACATCGCCGAAGAAGAGCGCCTCAAGAAGCTCAAGGCAGAGCTCGAAGCCAAAGAGCGGAAGCTCAAAGGTGCTGATGGCGCGGAGGGCAGCCAAGGCAACAAAGCGCCAGGGTACAAGTCCGGCGATGCCAAACGCGGCGAACCCGATACCCATGGCACCGACGAACTGAAGTAGGGAACATGGCCCAGCAAGCTGATGGATCACGGCAGTCTTCTTCTACCGCGTCACCCATCGGCGGGCCACGCACGTCTACGCCGCCGTCCAGCTCCGGTGTTTCCCTTTCTCCATCCCCGCCCGTTGACGCCGTCGTGCGGCCACCAGGCCCGGCATTGCTGTCCAGGTCATTGTGGGCGGCGAGCTTCGTCGCAGGAATCGCGGTAGTCGTCATAAGTTTCCTTGCCCGCGACTCGCACTTCGACCGTCTGAAGGGCTTTATCGCAGGCAAGCTCCCCGATGGCGACGCCCCGGCAATCGAGGGTGCCACCGGCGTCGTGTTCTTGGGAAGCCTGGCCATGCTTGCGCTGGTGGTCGCGATGGAAGCGGTCCTGCTGGCTGTGGCCTTCAAGCGCCGCAGCTGGGCGCGCTGGCTGCTGGCACCGATGATCCTCTTGCACGCCGTGGTCACCATCATCACTGCAAGTTACGTCGTAGCCCCGGGAGGCGACGGCGTCCTGTCCACAGTGCTGCTTGCCGTGCAGTACGTGTTAGCCGCAGCAGGCTTGATACTGTTGTTCCTGCCCTCCACCACGGCGTGGCTGATTAGCGGACGCCGGCGCGCGACGGAAATCTAACCGCGCCTACTGAAGCTAAACGCCAGCTAGCCGGTCCACGTCGAAAGAGGTCTGCTCAGAGCCCGGAGTATGAGTGCAGGCCGTTGAAAACGGTGTTCACGAGTGTGAAGTTGATGATCACGCATGCGTAACCAACGATCGACAACCACGCTGCGCGGGTTCCCGTCCAACCACGGGTAGCCCGGGCGTGAAGATAGCCGGCGTAGACCACCCAAATAACGAACGTCCATACTTCCTTGGGGTCCCAGCCCCAGAACCTGCCCCAGGCCTTCTCAGCCCAGATGGCACCGAACATGAGGGTGAACGTCCAGCCGATGAAAGCGATCGCGTTGATGCGGTAGGACAGGTTTTCCAGGCTCAGCGCGTTAGGAACCACCCGCATGAAGCCAAGGTTGTCCGCTCGGCCGGCAGCCAGGTTCTTCTGCCGGTACGACTGAACCAACTGCAGCGCGGACATGGCGAACGTCAAAGTAAACAGGGCCGAGGACAGCACGGCGATGGAGACGTGGATGATCAGCCAGTAACTCTGGAGGGCGGGGACCAGGTGGCCCACCGGCGTCCAGAACGATACCGAGGCGGCCACCAGCATGATGATGGCCAGGCCGATGACGAACGTACCCAGGAACCGCAGGTCACGGCGGATGAGCACGATGAGGAAGACCGCCACGGCGACGAACGCACCGGTGGTGAGGAACTCGTACATGTTGCCCCACGGCACGCGGCCTGCGCCCAGTGCACGCGTCACAACGCCCGCACCATGAATGAGCACGCCCAGTACTGTGAGTGCCACAGCCACCCGGGCAGGCACGCGGCGTTCGGCGGAGTACTTCATGTCGCCGGCCGCGGTGCCACCCTCAACGGTGAGGCCCGACGTCGGACGCTCGGCCCGGCCAGCCGGCCCACCGGCGTCGGGGCCCCCCAAGCCTCCGCTGGCGCGACCAGCCGCCACCGCCACCTTCTGTGCTGGAGAGCTGGCAGCAGCCTTCGCGTCGATGGCACGCAGCGCCTTGCTGCTCTTGGCCAGGTCCCAGGCAAACGCAATAAACGCCACGGTGTACGTGCCGGCGGCCAGCAGCATGAACAGTTCGCTGTACTGGCCCAGGGTTTCGTTGATGACGGGCATTACTGGTCCTTCGAGGTTGGGGAAGAGACTGTGGGGGTTGCTGCCGGGTTACCGGAGTCAGAGGGGATCTGCCATTCCCGGGTAAAGAGTTCGCGGAGGGCTGCTGCTTCGCCCGCGAGTCGGTGGTCTTCGCCTCGGGCCAGCAGGCCGTATTCCACCATGGTGCGGCCGTCCTGATGGGTTCCGGTGCGGACCCAGACACGGCGGCGGTTGACGTAGAGCGAAGTCACCAGGCCGGCAACGGCCAAGAGACCGAAGATCAAGGCGTACAGCTGCCCCGGGTTGTGGTGGACGTCCACGCCGATGTACTTCTTGACGCCGTCGAAGCTGATGCTGCCTTTGCCGTCCGGCAGTGTTTTGGTCATCCCTGGGGCCAGCGTGATTCCGCCGGCTTCAAGTTTTCGGCCATTGAGCTGTTGAAGGTCCCTGACATCCAGTTCGAACACGTTCTGGGGCACGCCCTTGTCCAGGCCGAGGTCGCCGTAATAAGAGTCCAGGCTCAACTGTGGGTTGAAGAGTTCGGGACTTGCGCTGAAGGAGATGCCGTCATCGGATTTGAAGGCCGTGGGCAGGAAGAAGCCTTGGAAGGCCAGCTGGTCCGGTTTGCCGTCCGGTACCTTGATGACCACGGAGGAGTAGTAGTTGTCGCCCTGGACCTTGGCCGTGACCGGGCCCTGGAAAGCGATGTTGCCCTCGCCGTCGCGAACAGTCACCACGGGGGCGTAGCCGTTTCCGGTGAGGTACAGGCTGGTGCCACCCAGTGTGATGGGATCGTTGACCTTGAGGATTTCCTTCTTCGCCGACGAATCCGGATTTTCCTTGGTGGTGACCTCGGCGGTGTAGTCGATGGGCTGGCCGATCTTCTTCGGCGATTCGCGGTCGAAGGTGGCCTCAAACTTATCCAACTGGATGGAGTAAGGCTGGAGCCAACTGCTCTGGAAGTTGGTGCCCGGCGTGAATTGGTCGTAGCCCACCAACGTATTGACGAACGTCTCACCTTCCACCAGGATCCGCTGGCCGCTGTATCCGAACAAGCCGCCGATAGCCACGGAAACCAACACGCCGATCAGCGAAGTGTGGAAGACCAGGTTGCCGACTTCCTTCAGGAAGCCGCGCTCGGCACCCAAGGACGGGAGGTCGCCGTCGACGTCCCTGACTTCCACGCGGTAGCCCCGCCTTTTTAGCAGTCCAGCGGCATCGTTGATAGCCTTCGCGGCCGGGATCCCGGCGTCGGCGGACAGCTCCAGGGTGCCGTACTCCGGCAGGCGCGAAAGGCGCTTGGGCGTGCGCGGGGGCTGCGACTTCATCGCTTTGTAGTGGGCAATGGCCCGCGGGGTGACGCAGCCGATCAGGGAGATGAACAGCAGGATGTAAATGGCCGAGAACCAGGCCGACGAGTAGACGTCATAGAGCTGCAGGGCGTCAAGTAGCTGGCCGTAGGACGGGTTGTCCTTGATGTACTGAGTGACAACTGCAGGGTTCGCAGGGCGCTGCGGGAACAGGGACCCCGGCACCGCGCCCACAGCCAACAGGAGCAGCAGGAACAACGCCGTCCGCATGCTCGTCAACTGGGTCCAGGCCCACCGAAGCATGCCAAGGATGCCCAGGGAGGGCAGCGCAGCCTCGGACTTGGCCTGCTGGAGTTTTCCTTCCGCTGTATTCGTGCTTTCAGCGGCTGGTGACTTCTTCTTGGCTTTCACGGACTCGCTCATCAGATTGGCAACTTCACATCGGTTTGGAACCAGTACTGCAACTCGGTCACCCACGTTCCCCACACACCGGTGGCCATCAGGATGCCGAGCAAAATCAGGATGCCCCCGCCAAACCGCTGGATCGCCAGGCGGTGCGTCCGGAAGAAGGACATGACGCCCATGCCCCGCCGGACGGCAAGGGCGATCAGGAGGAACGGGATACCCAGGCCAAGGCTGTAAACGAAGGCCAAAAGCGCACCCTTTGCCGCCGACGATCCGCCGGACAAGCTCAGCAACTGTACCGCGGAGTATGTGGGCCCGATACATGGAGCCCAACCCAGGCCGAACGTCAGCCCCAGGAGCGGCGCGCCCCACAGTCCGGCCGGAGGCTTGGCATGGATTTTGGCGTCGCGCTGCAGCCAACCAAAGCCGCCCATAAAGACGATGCCCATGAGGATGACCAGAATGCCCAGCAGTTGGGTGATCCAGGCGTTCTGCGGGCCTGTCAGGAGGGTTCCGAGTTGGCCAAACGCACCACCCAGGAGGACAAAGATCACCGAGAAGCCCAGCACGAACAGTCCAATACCTGCCAGCATGCGGCCCCGCCGCTGCTTTTGGAGGTCGACGCCGGTCAGTCCCGTGACGTAGCCAAGGTAACCGGGGACGAGCGGCAGCACGCACGGCGAAAGGAACGAGACGAGTCCGGCCAGCAGCGCAACCGGCACGGCAAGCAGCAGTGATCCATTCAGGATCGTCTCGGCGAAAGGACTGTTCATGGGTACTACTCAGCCACTGCGGACGTAATGAGGGCCTTCAAAGTGCTCTTCTCAATTTCGCCCAGGACGCGGGAGGCAACTTTGCCCTCCTTGTCCAGGACCAATGTTGTGGGCACCGCACCCGGAGGCACGATTCCGGACACAGACAGGAGGACGGTCCCGTCTTTGTCGTTGAAGCTCGGGTAGGTGAGGTTGAAGGTCTTGTCAAAGGCCTCCGCGGTGGCTTTCTCGTCACGCAGGTTAACGCCGAAGAATTGAACGCCTTGGTCCTTGAAGTCCTGGTGCAGGGCTTCAAGCTGGGGAGCTTCGACGCGACAGGGGGCACAGGCCGCGAACCAGAAGTTCAAGACCGTGACTTTGCCCTTGAGGTCTTCGGGCTTGACCGTGTCTCCATTGAAGAGTGTGCCCTTCAGCGCCACGGGTGCAGCGCGGTCCGCTTTGGCGAACTCGGTGACGGAACCATCCCCGGCCACATAGTTCTTGTTGTCGCCTTTTCGGGCCTGCTCTGCGAGGGAGTCCTTCTGGGCGCAGGCTGACAGGCCCATGGTAAGTCCTGCCAACAGGACACCACCGGCTGTCAGCACGCCACGACGCGAAAGGTTGTTGTCCATGTGCCTACGCCCCCGGGGTGCTGGCTGCACCGGGAAGGAGCACGGCAGCAGGTTCGCTGTATTCGACCCGCACTATCTTGCCGTCGTCGTCCAGGACCAGGGATGTCAGGGAGGTCAAGGTGCACTCACGCTTACGGGGGTCGTGCGCCAGCCGGCGTCCCTCGGCGGACAGGCGGGTGGACCAGATGGGAAGCTGATGGCTGACGAGGATCGCTTCAGCGCCGTCGCCACCCAGTTCGATCGCCTTGAGGCGTGCGTCTTCAACGGCAGCCAGGACCCGGGCGGCTTGCTCTTTGTATGGCTCGCCCCAGGACGGGCGGAGGGGGTTCCGGAAATAGAGCCAGTGCTTGGGCTTCAGGAATTCGCTGCGCGTGGGGTGGAGTCCTTCGAAGTGGTTTTCCGCTTCGATGATCCTGGGGTCCGTATGGATGTCGAGGTGGAGCGCCTCGGCAGTGGGCATTGCCGTTTCCTGGGCGCGCGTCAGCGGCGAGGCGACCAAGTGGACAATCCTGGCACCCTCGCTTGCGCGGACGGCAAAGTGCTCAGCCAGCATGCGGGCCATCTCCCGGCCCCGCTCGGAGAGATGGAATTCAGGCAGCCGGCCATAGAGGACGCCATCGGGATTATGGACCTCGCCATGGCGAAGCAGATGGACAGTTGCTTGGGGCATGTTTACCAGTTTCTCAAAGAAGCGGGGCGATCCGAAATCTTCTACCGTCAGTAGAACTCAAAGTTTTCTCAAAATGTTCCGTGGAGTTGGAATAAAAGATGCATATGCATGTTTATACTAGACATGAAGCTCGGTTGACGCTTCAAGTAAACGTCTCAACCAGTCGGCCGGGCAAGCAAGCGGTACCTTCCACTACATACAGGAGCAACATCATGATGACCCTTCCCGCCAACGTCACCACCGGCATCTGGACCCTCGACGCTTCCCACAGCGAGATCGGCTTCACCGTCCGCCACGCAGGTATCAGCAAGGTCCGGGGCGTGTTCAAGGACGCCGACGCCACCCTCGAAGTTGGCGAGACGCTGACCGACTCGAAGGTCACCGCAACCATCCGGACGGCCAGCTTTGACTCCGGCGACGTCAACCGCGACGGCCACGTCAAGGGAGAGGACTTCTTCGATGTGGAGAAGTACCCGGAGATCACCTTCGTATCCCGCCACGTCAAGGCAAACGGCGACGGCTTCGATCTTGTGGGCGATCTCACCATCAAGGGAGTCACCAAGGAAGTTTCCATCGAAACCGAATTCAACGGCGTCGCAGTGGATCCCTTCGGCAACACCCGCGCAGGCGTCTCCGGCGAAACCACCATCAGCCGCAAGGACTTCGGCCTGACCTGGAACGCCGTGCTTGAGGCCGGCGGCGTCCTTGTCAGCGACAAGGTTGTCATCAACCTGGAACTCGCGTTCATAGCACCGGCAGCTGCATAACTCCACGGCAGCTTGCACGGGAGTTTGCAAGGCAGTCCCGAGCAAACGGCGCCCCAACACAGTTCCGCTGTGGGGGCGCCGTTTCGCGTACTCGGAAGTCACCCTGCGATTATTCGGGCAAACAGCCTGTAGTTAGCTGCGAAGCAGCTCCGAATTTCCTATGCATCCTTCAACCTGCGGTCTAAAGTGATGCCATGAGTAACCCAGATGAAGCACCAGAGCCTCAGCAGCCCGGCGCCCAGCCTCCGCAGCCCGGCAACGTTCCTCCTGCGGGTTACCAACCGCCGCAGGGCTACCAACCACCCCAGGGCTACCAGCCACCGTCGCAACCTGGCCAGTATCCGCAACAGGGCCAGCCGGCACAACCAGCGCAGCCGGTGCAACCAGGGCAGCCAGGTGGTTTCCACTTCGAAATGCCCACCGACGGACCCCGCAACTTCAATGACGTCCTTCCGCAAGGTGGGTTCTCGGGCCTCTTCAAGACCATGGGCCTGCCTACCGAGCTCAAAGTGTCCTACTTCATTTGGGTCATCTCGGGACTCCTGGGCCTCCTCTTTGGCCTCATCGGGCTTTTCGCCATCATCGCAGCGTTCGCTTTCATGCCGGGAGTTGCCGCACTCCTCCTGGTTCTCCTGATCATCAGCCTGGCTGTTGCAGCCGCCCAGATAGTCCTCGCCATGAAGATGAAGGAAGGCAAGGAATGGGCACGCCTTGCCCTCACTGTCCTCGCCGCGGTTTCGCTGTTGCTCGCCATCTTTGGCTCCATCAACGCCGGCGGACCCGGTGCGGGCCTGGGTGGCAACTGGTTTGGTTTCCTGGTCAGCGCAGTGGCCGTTGTGCTGATGTGGTTGCCGAACTCGCAGCTGTGGTTCAAGGCAGTAAAGGGCGCCGTCTAACCCGCCTGAAGTATCGCCGTCGGGCTCTCATCCAAGCCGCCCTGACAGGTGCACGAGGCCGTGGTGGTCCATCGGACCACCACGGCCTTCATCATGAAGGCGTACGCCATCGTGATGATTTCATCGGAAGCAGGAAATTCCTGCGTGTGATCATCCGCAGCACCGGACCCCGGAGGTACGGTGGAAGCAGAACCAGGCTGGGGGCAGGGTCTTTTTGCTGATCCCGGCAGCCGTACCAGCAGTCGAACACAAGCAAAGGAATGCCATGAGCAACCCTCCATACCCGCCGTCCAACGCGGGGGACGCCAATCCGGGCGACGCCAACACCGGTGATGCCAACAAGGGCGACGCCAACAAGCCTGAGCAGCCGGGCCAGCCATCCACGCCCCAGTATGGCCAGCAGACGCCGCAGTATGGTCAGCAGACTCCCCAATATGGTCAGCAGCCGAGCGCTCCGCAGTATGGTCAGCAGTCCCCGGCTGCACCCCAATATGGTCAGCCCCCGGCTCCCCAGTATGGCCAGCAAACCCCGCAGTACGGCCAGCAGACTCCCCAATATGGTCAGCAGTCGCCCCAGTTTGGTCAGCAGTCGCCGTACGGCCAGCAGCCATCTCCCTACGGTCAGCAGGCTCCGCAATACGGCCAGGACACCAACTGGCCCAGCCAGCAGCCAGGGCCTACTACGGTTCCCCAGCTGGTCAACATCTCCTTCTGGATGATCATCGCAGCGGGCATCCTGTCCGCCATTAGCTCGCTGATCCTGGCCACCACCGGTTCGGATGCCTTCATCAACTCGATGATCCAGCAGGCTGCACAGCAGGGCACTGAATTCCCCGAAGGCTCCCTGGAAGGCATGCGTGGCGGTATTGTCGTTGCCGCAATCATTGGGGCCATCGTGTCCCTTGGCCTCTACGCATTGGTTGCATTCCCGGTCCGCAAGGGCAAGAACTGGGCCAGGATCCTGGGCACCGTCTTCGCGGCGATCTCTGTCCTTGGCCTCGCCGGACTGTTCCAGTTCGGTGCCACGTACGGCATCCTGCAGCTCTTGGTGATCCTGCTGGGAGTTGCCGCAATCGTCCTGCTGTACCTGCCGGCGTCGGCTCCGTACTTCCGCAAGCCGCAGCCTTTCGGCAACCCTTACCAGAACCCTTACGGCCGCTAAGCCACCAAGCTCTTTGCAGTCACGTCAGCGGGCGCGGACCCGGTAAGGCTAGACAGCCTGACCCGGTGTTTGCGCCCGTTGTGCGTGGTACGCCAGGATCTGCAGCTCGGTGGCCATGTCCACCTTGCGGAGGTTCACGTGGGGCGGAACCTGTAGGAGAACCGGAGCAAAACTCAGGATGCTCCGGATTCCGGCAGCGATGACGCGATCACAGACTGCCTGCGCCACTGTGGCGGGCAAAGCCAGCACCACCATGTTGGTGTGGGTGCGCTCCAGGACACGTTCAAGTTCTGCTGAATCGCTGACCCGCAACCAACCCACCTCATTGCCGATCACCATGGGGTCTGCGTCGAAAATAGCCACGACGTCGAAGCCCCGCGACTCGAAGCCGCCGTACCGCGCCAGCGCCTTGCCGAGGTTACCGGCACCGACAATTGCGACCTTCCAGTCGTGCGTCAAGCCAAGGGCTGCGGCAATGTGACGGCTCAGATACTGGACTTCATAGCCCACCCCGCGGGTCCCGTACGAGCCGACGTAGGAGAGGTCCTTGCGGAGCGTGGAGGAGCTGACGCCTGAAGCCTCGGCCAACGCGTCCGATGACACACGTTCCACGCCTTCTGCCAGGAGCGAGTTGAGCGCGCGCAAATAGAGAGTCATCCGGGCCACAGCCGCGGGCGGGATCTGCTTGGCGGCAGGTTCGTTGTCCCCGCTTGTTGCCCCCGGGGACGGTTCCAGCGCAGTCACGGTTTTCTCCATTGCGTCGCTTGTTGTTCCACTCTATGGCCCTTGGCCGGACTCAACAAAAGCCGGTACTTCCGGGTAACAGAGTCCCCTGATCCTCAGCCTTCAAGGACTCTTTTCAAAGTACGGGTCAGGCGCTGCTCGTCGATCTTCCAAAAGTCGCGCTGGACCCCATCCACCAGCACCACTGGAATTTCCTCCGCGTAACGCTCCTGCAGTTCCGCGTTACCGTCGATTGCCTGCTCGGTCCATTGGACGCCCAGCGCCGAGGTAACGCGCTCGACGGCGGCACGCGCCTCCGTGCACAGGTGGCAGTCAGCTTTGGTGAGGAGAACGACGTCGGGAATAGCCATGACACAACGGTAACCGCCCCAACCCTCTCTCACATCCACCCCCCAAACCCCCAACCCTCTCTCACATCCACCCCCCAAACCCCCAACCCTCTCTCACATCCACCAGGGCACCCCCCACCGTGCGCCCTCAACGCCGGGGCCCGGCGATTGACTAGACTCAAGGCATGCCCGACGAGAAGAACGCCGCTGTGGTCGCCGACGCCAAGGTGCCACAGCACACCGGCGAAGCCGCTTTCTTCGACGTCGACAATACTTTGATGAAGGGCGCCAGCCTCTTTCATGTGGCCCGCAAGATGTACGAACGCAAGGCATTCACTCTGTCCCAGGCGGCTGGCTTCGCGTGGAAGCAATTCAAGTTTGTGATGCGGGGCGAGAACATGGACGACGTCCATGCCGTGCGGGACTCGGCCCTGACGTTGGCCGCCGGGATCACCGTGGAGGACATCAAAGCCCTGGGCGAAGAAGTTTATGACGAAATGATCGAGTCCCGGATCTGGCCTGGAACCAAGGCGCTCGCCGAGCAACACCTCCGTGTCGGCCGGAGGGTCTGGCTGGTGACGGCAACCCCAATTGAGGTTGCCACTGTCATCTCCACAAGGCTGGGCCTGACGGGCGCCCTGGGAACCGTGGGCGAGGTCCATGACGGAATGTATACCGGCAAGCTTGTGGGTGACATCCTGCACGGGCCGGCCAAGGCCATCGCTGTCCAACTCATAGCTGACCAAGAAGGCTTGGACTTGGACCACTGCTGGGCTTACAGCGACTCCGCCAATGACATCCCGCTGCTCACTATGGTGGGTCACCCCGTGGTGATCAACCCCGACGCCAAGCTGCGCCGGCATGCCCGCGACAAGAACTGGCCCGTCTACGATTTCCGATCCGGGCGCCGTGCAGCAACCCTGGGGCTGAAGGCGGCAACCGTTGGCGGTGCCATCTACGGGCTGTGGCGTGGATTCTCAAAGTTCCGCGGCCCCCGCTAGCCGTTCCTCTCTCACATCCGAACCCCTTTCCACCGTTCCTCTCTCACATCCTCTTGCGACCCTGACCTACCTGTGGATAACTTCTGCACGCCTAGCGGCTTCCAAGGAACAATGCGGGTATGCAGAATTCGCTACTCAACCAATCAAGCCCGGTCTTGGAGCCCTTCAGCCTGAACGAGGCCAAAGCAGCCGGCATCGATCCCTCGGTCATTTGGCGCAGCAGCAACATCTTTCCCGTTAGCCGTGGCTTGTACCGGCCAAGTGATTGGGATTTCGACCTTTCGTCAGCCGCCCGTTCCCTCTCCTCAGCCAGCCCTGGAGCGTGGATCTCCCACACAACTGCCGCCAGGCTCCATGGTTTTGTCTTGCCAGCGTGGCTATCGGATTCAAATGAATTGCACTTGAGCAAACCGCGACGTCTGCCGTCGGTCCGGCGCAAAGGCATCATCGGGCATACCGAAACGCTCTTCGAGGGAGAGATTGAGCAAGTCCAAGGGATTTGGATGAGCACTCGAGCCCGAACATGGCTGGATTTGGCGCGTCGTCTCCCACTTCATGACCTCGTGTGCGTGGCAGATCAGTTGATTCGCATTCCACGGCCCGACTTTGAGGGGCGCGACGCACCGTTCGCTACTGCCCATGAGCTTCGGAGCATGGTCGAACGGCACAAAAACCGCCAAGGCGTAGTCCGGGCACGGGAAGCTCTGGACCTTATGCGCCTCGGGGCCGACTCGGCTCCAGAGACTTTGCTTCGTTTAGCCATGCTTGATGCCAACTTGCCGGAACCTCAGCTCCAGGTGATGCTCCGCGCGAACGATCCCTTCTCGCCTTCAGCGGATTTGGGTTTCAAGAGCCGTCGCCTCGCGATCCAGTACGACGGCGGCCATCACCTTGAGGAGGAGCAGATGCATAGCGATCGGCGCAGGGATAAGGCGTTTAGAGCAGCCGGTTGGACTGTCCTTGTCTTCGGAAAAGATGACCTTGCGGACAACTTTGGCAACGCCGTTCGGCAGATCAAAAGGGCGCTACGGACTGCATGGATGGATCCATCGGTTGCATCCGGGTTTGCCAGGAACACGATGTGAGAGAACGTCCGGCCGCACCCCACACGATGTGAGAGAACATCCGGCCAGAAGCGTCGGGATGTGAGAGAGCAAAAATGCCCGCCGCCTTGGAAGGCAACGGGCATTCACGCTTGGTGAAGTATCTCTACTTCTTATTGCGGCGCTGGTGGCGAGTCTTGCGAAGCAGCTTGCGGTGCTTCTTCTTGGCCATACGCTTGCGGCGCTTCTTAATAACTGAACCCACGAAAGTTCCTTACAAACTAGATGAAGGTCCTGTCTGTTGGAACGGATCCGCGGACTAGCAGCAGACAGTACAACTGACAGATTCTTACATTGACGTAAAACGTTCCTTAACAGAGTACCGCTTCAAAGGGGCACCCCGTGACCACGGTCCGCGGGACGGACTCCGGCGCCCTCAGGCGGTCTCCGATTGTCCGTCCACCACAGCACCCTTGAGGTACTGGGCCACGGCTTCTTCGGGCACCCGGAAGGAACGGCCAAACCTGACGGCAGGCATTTCCCCTGAGTGGACCAGGCGATACACAGTCATTTTGGAAACACGCAGGACGTCGGCTACTTCAGCCACAGTCATGAAACGCGCATTCGAGAAGTTAGTCTCCGCGGACATTTCCCATATTCCTTTGCTCTCAGCTGGACAGGACACCCCCAGTAGAACGGTGTGCCGATGCTGAGCCATCAAACAACCATGTGCTAGATACTCTAGAGGCTGAAGTGACCAATGTGAAAGCATTTCCGGGAAGTGGGACTCTACTCCCCCAGCTACTCCCCCGAAACCAGCCGGCGCTTCCGTGCAGACGAAGCAAGCTGTTCCAGCACCGAAGCGGTGACGTCCCATTCCATGCAGGCATCGGTAACGCTCTGACCGTAGACGAGTTCCTGCTCCCCCGCGAGCTGCTTGGCCACATCCAGGTTCTGTGCCCCTCCCACGAGGAAGCTCTCCAGCATGATGCCGGCGATCGGCGAAGTCTCCCCCGCCTCAAGCTGCGCACCGATTTCCAGGGCAACTTCAGCCTGGCGGTGGTGGCTCTTGCCGCTGTTGGCGTGGCTGGCGTCGACGATCAGGCGCGGGTTCAGTCCCTTCGCGGCCAACTTGGACGAGGCAGCGGCAACGTCTTCCTGCGAGTAGTTGGGGCCCTTGCGGCCACCACGCAGGATCACGTGGGTGTCCGGGTTGCCGGAGGTCGCCACGAGAGCCGCGCGGCCGTCGTCGTCGATTCCAAGGAAGGCTTGCTCCGCGGCAGACGCGCCGCATGCATCGATGGCCACCTGGAGGTCGCCGTCGGTTCCATTCTTGAAGCCGATGGGCATGGACAGTCCGGAGGCAAGCTGCCGGTGGATCTGGCTTTCCGTGGTGCGGGCGCCGATTGCACCCCAGGAGACGAGGTCCGCCATGTACTGCGGGCTGATGGGTTCGAGGAATTCGGTGGCGGTGGGCAGTCCCAGGGCGGTGACCTGCTTGAGGAAGCCGCGGGCTGCCCGCAGGCCGGCGGCAATATCGTGGCTGCCGTCCAGGTGGGGATCGTTGATGAGGCCCTTCCAGCCGACTGTGGTGCGGGGCTTCTCGAAGTAGGTCCGCATGACGATCAGCAGGTCTTCCTTGTGCTTCTCCGCCTGGCTGACCAGCCGACGCGCGTATTCCAGACCGGCCTTGGGATCGTGGATGGAGCAAGGCCCGACGATTACCAGCAGGCGGTCGTCCACGCCGTCCATGATGGCCCGGACTTCATCTCGGCCACGGTCGACGACGGCAGCTGGGCGGGCATCCAGCGGCAACTCAGCGATGAGGTCCTGAGGGGCTGGAAGCGGCTCGAAGCGGGCGACGCGCAGGTTGGAGGTGGCGGGCTGGGAAGCTTTCCCGGCAGCGGGGAGTGCCTCGTTGTCGAGTGTCTCGGTGGATTCTGCGGCGATGCTGGTCATTTCTGGGTCCTGTTCCGGATGCGGAGCGGGCCCCTTTTCAGAACCCGCCGGATATGGCGAAGGGCAGAGAATGATCTCTGCCCTGCTGGCTCTGAAGGAAAGTTGGATGCGTGTCAGTTAGACGCGGGCCCCTCCAGAGCCAACGAAAAATACGCATACCAACGCTTAGTCATAGCCACACCATAACCGCGGTTCGTCAAACCGGGCAAATTGGGTCCGTCATGATGACAAAAGTTTGCGCAGGAACTGCAGCTGCTTGATCCAGTGGTGCTCCTGGCCGCCCTCGTGATTGTTGAAGCGGTATACCTCGATGTCCTTGACGGGTGCACCTCCCGAGAGACCGTAGTTGTTGAAGCTCGCAAACACCGTTGAGGGCGGGCAGATGTCGTCCATTTGGGCCGCTGAGAAGAGGGCCGGCGCTGTGGCGGCCCGGCCGAGATGCACGCCATCAAAGTAGTTCAGCACGGCAAGCATGGGCTCATACTTGCCGCGGTGCCGCCCCAGGAAGCCAGCAATCTCCGGGTATGGTCCGCGGGGCGCGATGTCGATTGCACGGGAAAAGTCCTGCAGGAACGGGACGTCGGGCAGCGCGGCGATCACGCCGTCGAGCCTTCCGGCCACCAGCCCGGCGGCCGCCACCGTAATGCCACCTCCTTGGCTGATTCCGGCCAGCACCACTTTGGAAGGGTCGACGGCGGGATGGCTCTGCGCTGCTTCTACCGCACGGAAGGCGTCCACGTAGACCCGGCGGAAGTAGTAATCGTCCTGATGGTCGGCTCCCCGGGTCATCAGGCCTGCATAGTTGATGCCGCCGGCTGATGGGTGCGGATCCGGGGTATCACCGGATACGCCCCCGTAGCCCTGGCCGCGGGTGTCCATGATGAAGTGGGCGTATCCGGCCTGCGCCCACCGGGTGTTCTGGTTGACCAGTCCGCGTCCGCCGGAGTAGCCGATGTACTCAACGACAACGGGAAGCTGCTGCCCTGGTTCAAGGTGCGAAGGAATGTGGAGCCAGCCCTTGATGCGGTCTCCACCGAAGCCGGAGTACGTGACGTCGTACGTGTTGATGACGCTGAGGTAGTTGTCCACGGGCTCGAACACAGCATTCAGCGGCAAGGCCCGTGCCTCGGCGATGGTGCGATCCCAGAAAGCGTCGAAGTCAGCAGGCGGGACTGCGCTGGAGGTGTAGTTACGGAGCTGCTCAAGGGGCAGGTCAAAGAGAGGCATGAGGACATCCTAGGTTATGGCGTTGTGTCGGCCGTCACGGGACGTCAGGGCTGGAAAAGGGCTACAGCGAAGTGATGGAGAGGTTCCGGTACGCCGCCCGCAAAGGGGCCATCTGACGTATCCCGAAGTAGCCGCCGCCCAGGAGTTCCCGGCTGGTGTCCACCCAGTCAAACAGGGGCAAATCATTAATCGAAAAGACCACGCGCGGACCATCTTTGATGACTTCCATCCGATAAAAGCCGCCCGCGTCTTCGGCTGGAGGAAGCGGGTCCGCTCCCTGCGATACGAGTTCGAAGCCGGCACTTTTGCGCAGGTTGCAGGTCCTGAAGGCCCGCTCCGCAGCGTATTTGTGGCGGAAGTAGGAGATGTGGAGCGCATCCATATCCCCTGAGTGGTACTGCGGGTAGAAGCCCGTTCGCTGGGCCAAATCGGGAGAGAACAGATCCTTGCCATCGTGCCCCCGCGCAGAGAAGAACACCATGGCCAGGCCTGGTTCCTCAAGCGGAAGGAACTCCCACCTGATCCGGACATGGTCCGGGACTTCCTCAGGGCACCAGAGGGTCCAATGGGCGTGGTCTCCGTGTTCCTCTGGATCGAGGGAACCGGAAAGGAGAAGTGCTGTGCTTTCTGCGAAAGCCGGCCCCGAACCGGCGGTTCCCTCCGGGGCCACGGTCGGCCCGCCGTCGTCGTAAATGCCCAACTGAACCGGCCCCTCGGCGACCCAACCAGCGATATCCGAAGGACCCCGCAAAGGGTTGGCATAGATCACGCCTTCGCCCCCACGTTAAGGGTGGCCACCAGTCCGTAGCCGAGGGCCTCGAGTTGCTCCGCGACGAAACCGGCAATCCGCTTGGCTCCTTTCTCGTGGAAGTGTGTGTTGTCCTCCAGGCCGCCAGCCCAGTGCGCATGCTCTCCGGGAGCGAAGTGGAAGAACAACTCCCTGGACCCCTCCTCCCCCAGCTCCTGGTACAGCGCGCGGGTCCATTCATTGAGGTCGATGAGGTCCAAGCCAAGCTCAACCGCCAACTCGCGAACCACCAGAGGATATTCACCCAGGGTGAGGTCCAGACGCCCGGCCGTGAAATGCCGGCGCTCCACTGGCGTGCACAGAAGGGGAATGCCGCCCTTGGAACGGACGTCGGCCACCATTCGCTTCAGGTTGTCGGTGTAGCCCGTCCGGGCAGCGAGATGGGCGCGCTTTTGGTCGTTGTGCCCGAATTGGATCAGCACGAGATCGCCCTTCACGGTCTGGCCCAGCAGCTGATACCAGAGGCCTTCATCGCGGAACGACTCCGTGCTGGCACCGCCCTTGGCGTAGTTGTGGACCGCAGCCCACCAATAGGTTTCGGGCGCAAGGTGGGCTCCCCAACCGCTCATCGGGTATTCGTAGCTGGGGCAGGCTGCCACGGTGGAGTCGCCCGCGAGGAGGATTTTCATGATTTTCCTTTCATCATGCCGAGGCCCCTTACCCCTTAACCGAACCGATCAGCATTCCCTTGGCAAAGTGCTTCTGCAGGAAGGGGTAGAAGATGAGGATGGGCAGGGTTGCCACCACGATCACTGCGAACTTGATGCCTTGCTCGGGCGGGATGTACGACGGGTCCACATTGCCGGTGCCAAGGAGATCCGAGGCAGCCGTCACCTGCCGCAGGTACATCTGCAGGGTCCACATGTTGTTATCGCTCAGGTAGAGCAAGGGAGACATGAAGTCGTTCCAAATACCCACCGCATAAAACAGCGCAAACGTGGCCAGCACCGGTTTGGACAACGGCAGCAGGATCCGCCAGAGGATTCCGATCTCGGTGGCGCCGTCCATCTTGGCCGATTCCTCGAGTTCGGCAGGGAGTTCCTGGAAGAAGTTCTTAATGATGATCAGGCTGAACGGGTTGATGGCCGCAGGCAGGATGAGCGCCCAGTAGCTGTTCAGCAGGCCCAGGTCCTTCACCAGCAGGAACGTCGGAATCATGCCGCCTGAGAAGACCATGGCAAAAACCACCAGGGACAGGATCAGTTTCCGGCCACGAAGTCCACGCTTAGCCAGCGGGTAAGCCATGGTGACGGTGAGAACCAACTGCACCAGCGTCCCAACCAGTGTGACCAGCACGGTGGTGATCAGGGCTTTGGTAAAGGACGGCGTGGAGAAGATGTACTCATAGGCCCCCAACGTGAATTGCTCGGGCCAGACGAAGAACGCCCGCCGGGTAATTTCCGCTTCGTTGGCGAAGGATCCTGCCAGGACGTAGACGAAAGGCAACAGAGTGATGATGCCGATCAGCGTCAGGAAGACATAGTTGGCGGCATCGAAAATCCGCCCGCCACGCGTGTTGTGAATCTTCATTAGAAAAGTCCGCTCTGGTTGAACCGCTTGGACAGCCAGTTGGTGCCGAAGATCAGTACGATGCCCACCAAAGACTTGAAAAGCCCGACGGCGGTGCTGTAGCTGTAGGCGCCTTGGGTGATGCCTACGAAGTACACGTAGGTATCGAAGACGTCGGCCACGCTGCGGTTGAGTGCGTTGGTCATGAGGTAGATCTGCTCAAAGCCGGTGTTGAGCATCTGCCCGATGGCCAGGATGAGCATCACGATGATGGTGGACCGGATGCCGGGCAAGGTGATGTGCCAGACGCGCCTGAACCTGCCGGCGCCGTCGATAATTGCGGCCTCGTACTGGTCCTGGTCCACGGTGGCCAGCGCCGCCAGGAAGATGATGGTTCCCCAACCGGTGTTCTTCCAGATCTCCTGAAGCACAATCAGCGGCCGGAACCAGTTCGGATCGGACAGGATGTCCACGTTGGTGCCGAACAATCCGTTGACGAACTGGAACAAGGGTCCGATGTCCAGGGCGAAGAGCAGGAAGCTCAGCGACGCCACGATAGTCCAAGACAGGAAATGGGGGATGTAGACGAGTGTCTGGACGGTTCGCTTCAGCACCGAAAGCCGGACCTCGTTGAGCAGCAAGGCCAGGACGATGGTCAGCGGGAAGGCGATCCCGAGGTTCAGGAACGCCAGGATCAGTGTGTTGCCCAGCAACCTCGGAAAGTCCGGGTTGGCGAAGAAGTCGGTGAAGTTCGTCAGACCTACCCAAGGACTGCCGTTGACGCCCAGGAACGGAACGTAGTCCTTGAAGGCAATCGAAACACCGTACATGGGACCGTAACGGAACACCGCGAAGTACACGACGCCGGGCAGGAGCAGCAGATACAACCATTTGTAATGCGCGAAGTGGACTGCAAAGCTGCGTCGCCGCGCCGGGGCGGGCGGCTTGCTGGCCGCCCGCTCCCGGGCTTTGGCCTCGACGACCGGGGCGGTCACTTCTTGGTGTCCTGCCACAGCTTGTTTATTTCTTCTTTGACCTTGTCACCGCCGCTGGTGTTCCACAGCTTGATGGCATCCTTTAAGCCCTGCTCGTCCAGCTGCCCGGCCAGGTACTTAATGCGGGCGTCGGCCACGATGTTGTCCAGTTGCGCGCCCTTGGCGACATACGTGGGGGAAACGAAGGCCGCGGCCGGGTTGTACACGGCACTCTTGAGATCGTTTGCCATCACTGCAACGCGGTCGTCAAAGACCTTCTGCTCGTACTCGGACGCCTGCTTCACCGGGTAGAAGTTGTTCCCTGTGACGTTGGTTCCGAGTTGCGCGTAGCTCTTGATGACGGTGTTGACTACCTTGCCCTCCGGCGTTTCCGGCTTGATGGTGGCCGCCAGGCCTTCCTCAACCGTGAAGTTGACGCCCTCGATGCCGTTGTTCATCAGGACGGCAACTTCCTTGCTGTTGAGTTTGTCCAGGAATGTCAGGACGTTCTTCAGGTCAGCTTCGGTTTTGACGCTGGACTTGGGGATGGCAAGGAAGCCGGAGTAGCCGTCGGTCGGGTGGGCGTGCAGTTCACCGTCCGGGCCCTTCAGGCTGCCTACGAAGCCCACTTTGTTCTGGAAGTCGCTCGGGTTGGCCTGCTTGAAAAGGTTGATCAGCACGCTGACCCGGGAGTCGACGTCGACAATTATGCCGCCCTTGCCGTTGAAGAAGGGCTCATTCCATTTGGTGGGATCGAAAGTGGCGAAGTCGGGGTTGATGAGCTTCTCGTCCACCATCTTCTTGATGAAGCGATCGGCTTCCAGAAATTCCTCGGTTTCGAAGCTCGGCACCAGCTTGCCGTCCCGCTCGGTCCAGCGGTTTCCGGCGCCGAACCAGGTCTCGATCATGTCGTAGGGGCTGTTGGTGCCCAGGGCGCCCCATTTGGGAATCGTGATGCCGTAGGTATCGTTCTGGCCGTTGCCATCCGGATCCTGCTCGGTGAATGCCTTGGCCACCTTGTAAAGGTCTTCTGTGGTCTGCGGCGCCTTCAGGCCCAACTTGTCCAGCCAATCCTGGCGGAACATCACGGCGGCGCGGATCGGATTACGAGCCCGGAAAACCCCGTAAACCTTGCCGTTGACGCTGGCGTTTTGCTGGACTTCGGGGAACGTGGTCTTGAGGTTCGGGTAGTCCTTGAGTTTATCGGTGAGGTCCCAGAACGCCCCGGCTTCGGCGTTCTTCACGAAGCCCGGCGACTTGCCCTGGACCACCAGGACGTGCGGGATGTCGGAGGAGGCCAGGGTGATGTTCATCTTGTCCTCGTAGGAGGCGTTGGGCGCCCACGAGATGTTGATGTCCTTGCCTGTGAGCTCTTCAAGCTTCTTCTGCACGGCGCCGTCCGGCGTTGGCGGCTGCGCCTCCAGGAAGGGCGCCATGATCTTGACGGATGAGAGGTCCGACGCCGGCGCTTCGCCACCGCAGGCGGTCAGGGCCAAGGCGGCAGAGACGACGACGGCGGCCGCCAACGTTGGTTTCTTACGGGACAGGACGATGTTGGTCATTGCTGTTCCTTTTCCACTTCTTCGGGGTTGGTTGAGATCGAGGGTGTATCTGCGGAGTTGGCAGGAAAGCTCTTGAAACTCCACAGTGATGATTTGTTTTGATACGTTTCATTCATGCCGGCCACCGGGGTGTCCAAGGAGCGATGAAGGAGCATCCTGGTATCAACGGGAGGGCGGTTGCGTGGAGCCTCAGACAAGGTTGCCCTCCCGCCTGGCGGCTGGGGCGGCAGGTACCTGGGTTGCCGCTGCCGGGGTTACGAGGACCTCGGCCCCGGCCGCTTCGCCGGCGGCCATGGCATGGTCATTCGCAGCAAAGAAGCGATCGCACAGCCACCCGGTGACATAGAGCCACGCCCCGACTCCAAAGAATGGAATCAATCCGGGCACCGAACGGCAAACAAACACGGCGGCCGCAGTCACAAAAAGGAGAATGGCAGTGCCGGCGAGGTGCCTCATGGCAAAGCGTGAGGACATCAGGAAGTACTGGGGCAGCGGCAAGGTGTAGCGGGCAAACATCGGGAACAGGTAGCAGCACGCTCCGGCAGCAAAGAGGGCAGCGACGAAGATCGCCGCCGACGCTACTTGCGAGCCAAAGTCCCAGCCCGCCGAGAAATACCCCCCATTCAGAATGAGCGTTACGCCCACCATGAGCACAGGCAACCCAAGAGCATTCCCCTTGCCGAAGTTCTTGAAGTACTCGCGGGCGAAGCGGCGAACAAGCGGCACGGCATCGCCGCGCACCTTCTCGCGAACCAGGATGTGAGCTGCCACAGTGCTGGGACCACACCCAAGGACAGCGCCACCCAGTACCGTGAAAATGATCCACAGGATATTCAGGCATGCAATCCACAAGAGCGTGTCAAAGAGCGTGTAGGCCTTAAAGCCGAAGGCGGCAGACGCCATGGCATCCCCTCTCCATCGTTGCAGAAGAAGCCCGATCGGCTGGCAAGAAAAGTTGTTGCGAAGTGGCAGAACAACGAGTCATGCGAGCCGATCAGGGTAGCCCGGGTGGGCCGCGTCACAGTCAGTAAACGCTTTCCCGAAAATCTAGACGCATCCCCTCGCGAGAGTCAAGACAATTCTTGAATCGTTACATTTCGGCCAAATCCGCGCTACACTGGGCTCAGTCGGGTCTGGGAAAGCGCTTGCTAGGTGTAGCCTGAACCCGCCGGGACACTTCACGAATTACCTTGACGACGGCGTCATTGCCTCGTTGCAGCGCCAGCAGAGGAGAACCATGGACAAGCCGTCCGACGAGTCAGCCCTGAGCACCAAGACGCTCGGGAGAGCCCCGGCGAGAATAGCCCTGGTTGGTGTTCACGGCTTCGGAGCACACCACCTGGGCAACCTTGAGCGTCTTGGCCATTTGGGAACGGTGGACCTCGTCGCTGTGGCGGATCCCAACCCTCCGGCACCCGGCGCGTTGCCGGAGAACACGGCCATTCATGCCGATCTGGATGCCCTGTTGGCCGGTGGACACCAGCCAGACGTCATCATTGTGGCAACTCCCATCCAGACCCATGCGCCGCTGGCACTCGCAGTGCTCGCCTCCGCCGCGGACCTTTATCTGGAGAAACCCCCGGTCGCGTCCATGCAGGATTTCCATCGACTTCAGGAAGCCGCCACCGCTGCCGGCCGCAGCGTCCAAATCGGATTCCAAAGCCTCGGTTCACACGCCATCAAGGCACTTGAACGCCTGGCCAGCGGCGAAGCCACGGACGAACTCCCCGGTATTGGAACCCTCAAAGGAATCTCGGCTACCGGCCGATGGGTTCGGGACCGCGCCTACTACAAGCGGTCGCGATGGGCTGGAAAGCGCAGCCTGGACGGGGTGGACGTCGTGGACGGTGTGGCCACGAACCCGCTTGCCCACGCCATTGCCACGGCCTTGCGCATCGCCGGCGCCCGCACCGCAAACGACCTCGCTTCGGTGGAGACCGACCTCTACCGTGCCAACGACATCGAAGCCGATGACACCTCGGTGATCCGGATGCGGACCGTGGACGGGTTGCCCATCACCTGCGCCCTGACGCTTTGCGCCGCCGAGTCCGTGGAACCTTACGTCACCCTCCACGGAACGGAAGGAACTGCCGTGTTCCACTACACGGAGGACCGTGTCACAGTACGCAACGGCGACGGCGAATCGACCCGCACCTTCGGCCGCGACGACCTCACCGAAAACCTGCTCCAGCACTTGTCGTCAGGAACGCCGCTCCTGAGCCCCTTGGATCACAGCGGCGCCTTCATGCGTGTCCTCGAGGCCATCCGCACCGCCGAGGCTCCCGCGCTCATTCCCCACACCAGTGTCGACTGGGTTGGCCAGGGCGATCAGGCCCACGCCGTCATCCCAGGCATCGAGGAAATCCTGGATCGTGCCACCCGCGCCCACGCCACCTTCAGCGAATTGGGCCTCCCTTGGGCCCGTCCGACCACCACGGGCGCGGAGCCTCTCTTCTCCTCAGGGAACAACCCTGCGGCCACCCTTCGCAGCGGAGCGGACCTCGAAACCGAACTCTCGCCCCGGCCGTACCTCCACCCGGTCTCCACGTTGTCCGGCACAGTGGTGACCGATCACTTGCCGGCGGATCACGTTTGGCATCTCGGCGCGGGATTCGCCCTGCAGGACGTCAATGGCAGCAACTTCTGGGGCGGCCGGAGCTACCGCCGATCGGCTGGGAAGTATGTGGACCTCTTGGACCACGGCCGCATTGAAGCAGCGAAGATCACCCGTGAAGGCGACCGGACGACCCTTGAACTCGACTGGCTGGCCTCCGACGGCGGCTTGGTCCTCAAGGAGCGACGATCATACGGGCGGACCGTCGTTGACTCGCGCACTTGGCGCCTCGACATCGAGACGGAACTGCTCGCCGTCGTCGATGTTTCACTCGGCAGCCCCGGTTCGCATGGTGCCCCGGGCAGCGGCTACGGCGGCTTCTTCTGGCGTCTTCCTGTCAATGGCTCGCCGCGCGTCTTCTCCTCAACAGGTGACGGGGAGCCTGCCGTGCATGGTTCCGTTGCGCCGTGGCTGGCGTGGAGGGGAGAGTTCGACGGCGGCCCTGCCACCCTGGTTTTTGCCGCGCCACCGGAATCGCCGGACCCATGGTTCGTCCGGTTGTCCGAATACCCGGCCGTCGGCTCGGCCCTCGCGTGGGACAAGGCCGTTGAGCTCACAGCCGGATCCACCGTCAAGCGCACCAACTCCGTCTGGATCAGTGACGGAAGGCTGGATCTCCAGGAAATCCAACGCTTGGTGGCCGATCTGTGAGCTCTGGCGCCACGTCCGGTCTCAGGGCCGCGAGTCTGACCATCCAAGGCCATGCCGCCACGCGTTCCGGACAGCGGGAAGCCCAGATCTTTGAAGCGGCTCGGGACCATACGTTTGACGCTTCGCCGGGAACGTGGAGGTTCGTGCCCGTCGAACCTGGATGCTGAGCCTCAACAGGTCTATTTCCCGCCTGCATCGCTGAGTATATTGGCACCAATGTAGGCGTTTGGGAAGTGAGGGCCAGGTGTCTCACGTCATTCCGCCGGGGGTCAGCCGGCGTCTGTACAACGAAGACCTCGCACCGGCGGAGCACCGCACGTGGGGTTTCTATTCGCTGTTTGCGATGTGGATGTCGGACATTCATTCGCTGGGCGGCTATACGTTCGCGGCAGGCCTCTTCGCGCTTGGGCTTGGTGCTTGGCAGGTGTTCCTTGCACTGGTTGCCGGGATTGCGATCGTTTTTGTGCTGATGAATTTCTCCGGATACGCCGGCCAGAAGACCGGAGTTCCCTATCCCGTGCTCGCCCGGATCTCGTTTGGAACGTTCGGCGCCAACCTGCCTGCCCTGATTCGTGCACTGGTGGCGATTGCCTGGTACGGGATCCAGACATGGCTGGCCTCCCGCGCCGTCATCGTCATCGCCCTGGAGATCTGGCCGGAACTCCGGGGTCTCACGGAGAACAACTTCCTGGGCGAATCCACGCTTGGTTGGCTGGCCTTCCTGCTGATGTGGTCGCTCCAGCTTCTTCTGCTCCGAAACGGCATGGAGACCATCCGGCGGTTCCAGGACTGGGCCGGACCTGCCGTCTGGGCCGTGATGGGCGTGCTGGTGGTCTACATCCTGATCCGTGCGGGGTGGAACATTTCCCTCGACTTGCCCGGGGGCAATGCGCCATGGGGAGTCGCCCACGCGTTTTTCGCCGCCACGGCACTGACGGTGACGTACTTCTCCACCTTGATGCTCAATTTCTGCGACTTCTCCCGGTTCGCGCCTTCCCGCAAGGCCGTGCGCACAGCCAATCTGTGGGGGCTGCCGGTCAATTTCATCGCCTTTTCCATCGTTTCGGTCGTCGTCACCGCCGGGACCTTCAAAGTGTACGGGGAGTACATCTACGACCCCGTTGAGATCGTTGGGCGGATCGACAACATCTGGGCTCTCTTGCTCGGCGCTGTCACCTTCGCCGTGGCAACACTCGGTATCAACGTCGTGGCAAACTTCGTGTCACCGGCCTACGACCTCGCGAACGCCTGGCCCTCACGGATAGACTTCCGGCGCGGCGGGCTGATCGCCGCGACGATCGCACTTGTCATTACGCCCTGGAACCTGTTCAACAGTCCGGTGGTCATCAACCTGTTCCTCGGTGGACTTGGGGCTCTACTGGGGCCGTTGTTCGGGATCATCATGGTTGACTACTACGTACTCCGCAGGCAGCGTGTGCTGGTGCGGGACCTCTTCAGGGAAGAGGGGTACTACACGTACACCCACGGCTGGAACCAGAAAGCGCTCCTGTCGTTCATCGTCTCCGCCATCCCGGCCGTGATCCTCGCGCTCGTTCCCATGTTTGCCGCAGCCTCTGCCTTCTCATGGTTTATCGGGGCTGGCGTGGCGGGTACGGTGCACTATTTCATCTCGCGCCACGACACCACCCTGGCTGAATCGGTCACGGCTGCCGCCAACGAAGAAGCATTCTCAGGCTGACCTCGGCGAAGCAGCCTGCCATGGCCTTCTTGGCGGCGTCAGTGGGAGAGAGCCGGTTGAAGTGGACCTCCAAGGCGTAGCGGCCCAGCACCTCCACCACTGAACTGGAACCGGCTGGCGGAACGGGGACGGCGTCGCCAAGTTCGGACGAGATTTCGTCGACGTCCGAGCCCCCCAACTGAAACGCAGTGTTATGGTACCGTCCGATGAAGCCTGCGGAGAGCTGCCTTCGCGTCACTATTCACAAAAGAAGCAACAACTCTCAGACCGCTGGGAGTTCACCGTGTTTCTGCCGTCGGCAGTACATCCACAGCAGCAACCCGATCACCACAGCGGATATCATCCCCAGCGCACCGGTGACCAGCAGTGCCGTACGCACGCCGAAATCTTCCGTGAGCCAGCCGGCGAGCAAGCCTCCCAAGGCATGCCCACCCAGGAGAAGGGGAAAGTAGAGGGCCAAGACCCTGCCCCGCACGCTTGTACCAGCTTCGAGCTGGACGCTGGTGGCTGCACTGGTGAGGAACATGAGAGTCATGAAGCCAACCACCACGAGCATGGCTACAAACAATTCCTGCGTAGGCATGAGCGCGGCAAGGAGCTGCGTGAGCCCGAACAGTGCGGCGCTACCCACGATCCCCTTGCGACCCAAGTGCTTAATCCGGGCAGCTAGGAGAGCGCCAGCCAAGGCTCCCAAGGCGCTGACCATATTGAAGAGCCCAAATCCGGCAGGACCGCTGTGCCACACACGGCCAGCGAATGCTGCGAGGACCACGGGACCGTTCATGCCGAAGGCTCCCAAGAGACCCGCCAACAGCATGATGAGCAGAAGCCGGGGCCTGGCACTCACATACTCGAAGCCTGCCAGGATTTGTCCACGCCTATCCCGCGGCGGGCCGTCAGGGTCGTGTGCGTGATGAAGCTCAGATGGCCGAATAATGGCGATCATCACCAAAACGGCCACCCCGATCCCCGCGTTCGTCGCAAACGCAGCGGCTGGGCCAGCTTGGGCAATGACGACGCCGGCAAGGGCGGGACCGAGCATGGCACCCAGTTGACCTATCGCGCTGTTGAGGCCGATGGCCGCCGGTAGTCCGGCATCACCTACTACCTCATTGACGAAGACTTGCCGGGCGGGCCCATCAATAGAGCTGGTAATTCCCAAAGCAATGCAGGAGCCATAGACAACCCACACGTCCGTGCCGCCCATGGCATTCCAAACGGCTAGTCCAGCGGCCAGTAGTGCAGCTACAGACTGGCACACCATGAGGATTCGGCGCTTCGGAAAGAGATCCACCAGCACACCGCTGACAGGACCAACCACCAGCATGGGCAGGAATTGAAGTGCCACGGCCAACCCCACCGCGGCCGGGCTTCCGGTGAGTTGCAGGACAAGCCAGTCCTGGGCGAGTCGTTGCATCCACACTCCGCCGCTGCCGACGAGCGAAAGCGTCACGAAGATCCGGTAATTGTGGTGGCGAAATGCGTAGTGCCACGCTTCAGTGGAGCGGGGCCTTGGCGAGACGGCGTCTTTGTCGGTGGAGTTCGAGGTCTGGTCAGAGGGACGGCGCGGCGGCAACGGACGCGGTGACACGGGTGGTCAGCTCGATTCAGCAGATTGTTGGATGCACACTCAGTTTTTGGTGCGGCTGGCAGCCCTGCTCTTGACCGCAGCAGCGGCAAGAATCAGCATGCCGGGAACGATCACGAAGAGCGCCTGCAGCATCCACACAAAAACGACTGCCACGAAAACGGCCCCGAGGAGCAACAGCGAACCGCTCCCGTCACCGAACAAATCAGCCTTGGCCTGGGAGTAGGCGAGCGACCACCGCTGCTGTGGACCGGGAAGATCCACGGACTTCCGGCCGGCGTCGCCCGCCCAGACCACTCCCCCGCTCCAGTTGCCGGCGATCCTGAGCAGGAGCACGGCGGCTGCGGCCGCCAGAATCAAGGTCGCCGGCAGAATCAGTACCCGCCCGGGCAGTTGACCCACCAGGGCGAGCAACAGGTTAAGGACAATCACGACGGCGGCTGCCGCCGTCGTGATTCCGATCTTCCAACTGCCGGGAAGCGCACGCCGGAAGTTGCCCCAAAGGCTCCGAAGGGAGTCATCCCTGCCACTGAGGTGCCGCTCAAGATGCGCGACGCCGGCAGCATAGGCGGCCGGCGCCGTCACCAACGGGACGGACAGGAGGAGCACAATGACTCCGGCGAGGATGGTCTCGGCGAAGAGGGCAAAGCGATTGACCGAGATGGCCTGCCTGTCCGAAGATGACTTTCCTGTGGTGTCCATGACGCTCATTCTGTTCTTCAGCCTTCCGTGTCCGTCAGCCCTTGAGGCCCTGTGTTGAAACGCCTTCTACGATGTAGCGCTGGAAGACCAGGAAGAAGACCAACACGGGCAGGAGCGCAAGAACTGACATGGCGATCATCGCTCCATAATCCGAGCTCTGGGTCTGGTCCACGAAGAGCCGCAAAGCCAGTGGCAGCGGGTATTTTTCGGGCGTGTTCAGGTAGAGCAGCGGGCCCAGGAAGTCGTTCCAGCTCCAGATGAAGGAGAAGATCGACGTCGAGATCAATGCCGGTTTCATGAGCGGGAGCATGATCGAGCCGAAGATTCGGACGTGTCCGGCACCGTCGATTCGGGCGGCCTCGTCCAGTTCTGCCGGAAGGTTGCGCATGAACTGGACCATCAGGAAGACGAAGAACGCGTCGGCGGCCAGGAACTTTCCGATCAATAGCGGCACATAGGTGTCTACCAGGCCAAGCTGCTGGAACACGATGTACTGCGGGATGATCACCACGTGGAACGGGAGCAGCAAGGTGGCAATCATCATGCCGAAGAAGATTCCGCGGCCGGGAAAGTTGATGCGGGCAAAAGCGTACGCCGAGACACTCGCTGAAAGGATGGTGCCGACTACTGCACCGACGGCCAGAATCAGGGAGTTGGTGAAGAACGTCAGCGTGGACACCCCGCCGATGCCGTCCATGGCCGTGACGAAGTTGTCGAAGCTGAAGTTGTTGGACCAAAGCTGGGTGGTGGAACCACCGATTTCGGAGTTCGGTTTGAAGGACGAAGCCACCATCCACAGAGCCGGGTAGAGGACTACCCCCACAAGCGCCAACGCAACGATGTGGAAGATGATGCTTTTGATGCGCTTGGCCGTGCCTGACTCGGACTTCGGGTTGTACAGCGGGGCCGGGGTGGCGGGCGTGGACTGGGTGGGGGTTGCCATGGTTGTCATTTTGAATCACCGCTGTAGTGGACCCAGGACTTGGAGGTCTTGAAGAAGATCAGCGTGATGATGCCGACCACGATCACCAGGAGCCAGGCCATTGCAGAGGCGTAGCCCATCCGGAAGTCGCTGAAACCGCGCAAGTACAGGTAGAGGGTATAGAAGAGGGTGGAGCCTGCGGGGCCGCCTTCACCATTGGAGATGATGTAGGCCGAGGCGAAGATCTGGAACGCGTGAATGGTTTCCATCAGCAGGTTGAAGAAGATCACCGGGGAAAGCATGGGCCAGGTGATGTTGAAGAACTTACGGACCGGACCTGCGCCATCCATCGAGGCAGCCTCGTAGAGATCGGCAGGAATCTGCTTGAGCCCGGCCAGGAAAATCACCATCGGTGCGCCGAACTGCCACACCGTCAGGAGGATCATCATGGGCATCGTCATGGATGGATTGCCCACCCAACCGCCGAGGTTGATCCCGAAGAAGGACAGGCTCTCATCCACAGGACCGGAATCGCCAAACATCGCCTTCCAAACAATTGCGATGGAAACACTGGCACCGATCAGGGAGGGAGCGTAGAACGCGGAACGGTAGAACCCCTGTCCCTTTCGCTTGCTGTTCAGCAGCATGGCGATCGCCAGGGCAGCAGCAAGCTTCAAAGGGGTACCGAACACTACATAGCTCAGGGTCACTCCCACTGACTGCAGGAAACGTTCGTCCTGGAAGAGCGTGGCGTAGTTGTCCAGGCCTATCCACTTGGGGGGATCGAAGAGGTTGTAGTTGGTAAAGGAGAGGTACAGCGAAGAAATCATCGGACCCACGGTCAGGGCAATGAATCCGAGCAGCCAAGGAAGCAGGAAGGTGTAGCCGGCGCGGGCGTCCGCCCCTCGTCGCCGCGAGGTGCGCGGCTGCGAGGGAGCGGACGACTGGGAGCGCCTGCTCAGGGTTGGGGTTTGAGTCACGAGATCAGTCCGTCGGTCGGAAAGCCTGGATCAGACACAAATGTCTGCTCAGGCATTCTGCTTAATAAGGTCTTCGGCTTCCTTGAACCACGCATCTGCAGCGCCGTCGATGGTGAGTTTGCCGTAGTTGAGATCGGAGCTGACGCGCTTGAAAGAGGATTCAAGCGTGCCGAAACCGACGATGGGCGGCTCCGGAGCATCCTTGAGGTACTTTTCGATGGACTTTTCGTAGTCCACAACCAGCTTGTCTGTGCCTTCAAAGGTGGTTCCGTCGCGCTGGGTCTTGGATGCCGGAACACCACGGGAGGTCTTGAAGATCTGGCCTACCTCGGGATCGTTGACCATGAAGTCAATGAAACGGGCAGCAGCATCCTTGTACTTGGTCTTGGCGCTGGCCACCATCAGCATTGAAGGCTTGAGAAAGAGTCCCAGGTTGTCGGAGTTATCGGAAGGAACCGGCACCAGCTTGAGTTCCTTGGCGCCGCTATCGCCGAGGTAACCGGCCATGAAGTTGTCCCACGTGACTTCCGTGGCAGTGACGTTTGAGCCGAACGGGGACTTCGGCAGCAGCTGGGTGGTCTTGTCTTCGCCAACGATCGCCGGGGTTCCACGAAGCTGGGCCGTGGTGTTCCACCACTTCTTGAGGTCGTCCTTGGAGAACCCGAGCTTGCCTTCATCCGTAAAGGCTTGAATGTTGTTTTGGCGCAGCCAGATGTTGAACATCCACCAAACGCCGGTGTAGTCGGTGCCGCCGAACAAGGTTCCGTTGCCCTTCTGTCCCACCTCGGCAAGGAAAGAGTTGAACTCCTTGTAGTTCCACGTTCCGTCAGGCTCTGCGATGCCCATGGCCTTGAGCTTGGCGGGATCGTAGTAGACAGCGAACGCATTGGTGCTGGTAGGGATGCCGTAAGTTTTTCCACGGATCTGGCCCGAGGGCAGGAGTGACTTGTCGAAGGCATCCGTGTTGATCTTTACCGTGCCCAGGTCCAGTAGCTGGTTACGCTGGCCGTAGTCGCGCAGGTAGGACAAGTCCCACTGCATCACGTCCGGCAAGCCACCACCGGCAGCTTCAGTGGCGCGCTTCTGCCAGTACCCCGCGAAGTCCGTGAAGTTGCCGTTGACCTTGACATCTGGATTCTTGGACTCAAAAAGCGCAATCGCTTTGCGGGTGCGTTCGGCACGGTCGTCGTTGCCCCACCAGGTGTACGTGATGGTCACGGGGTTCTCGGCAGAACCCGTCTTGCTGGACGACGAAGACTGGCCGCAGGCGGACAGGAACGCCGCAGATGCAGTGCCAAGGGCCACCGTGGTGAGGAAATTCCTTCTGTTGATCATGAGAGCCTCCTTGCTCAGTTGGTGCAAGCCTCTTCGTTCCCCACCAGGGAGAGTGACGTCGCTTACACTCGTTCTGAATCGATACAATATCCTCAATCGCGAATCTGGGCAAGCGTTTTCCAAGATCCTCGCCTACCCTGATAGCAGCCAAGCTCCACAGTTACCCCGCACTGCCGAACCTGACCAAGGAGTCCCTTTGTCCTCCCCTGAACTCTCCCGAGGCCCATCCAAAGGCCCGTCTGTATGGAACAGCATCAACGGCCTGGCCTACGGCGGCGACTACAACCCTGAGCAATGGCCGGAAGACGTCCGCCATGAAGATATTGAGCTCATGAAGGAGGCGGGGGTCAATTTCCTGAGTGTCGCCATCTTCTCCTGGGGCCTGCTGGAACCCGTGGAAGGCCAGTACGATTTTGGCTGGCTGGACGACGTCATGGACAACCTCCACGAAGCGGGCATCAAGGTAGCACTGGCTACGGCTACCGCATCACCGCCAGCCTGGCTGGCCAGGAAACACCCCGAAATCCTGCCCGTGACAGCGGAAGGAACAAGACTGGAACGCGGCTCGCGGCGCCACTACACGCCGTCGTCCTCGGTGTACCGCAGGTACGCGACAGCCATGACGCGGGTCATCGCCGAACGCTACAAGAACCACCCTGCGCTGGCATTGTGGCATGTGGACAATGAGCTCGGCTGCCATGTTGGCGAGTTCTACGGGGAAGAAGACGCTGCCGCATTCCGCGCCTGGCTTGAACGCCGGTACGGATCCATTGAGGCACTCAACGAGGCTTGGGGAACAGCCTTCTGGTCCCAGCACTACGCCACGTTCGAGGAAATCATCCCGCCCGGATCCGCCCCCACCACGCTTAACCCCGGCCAGCAGCTGGACTTTGCACGCTTCAATTCGTGGGCGTTCATCGACTACTACCGTGCCCTGCTGGCAGTAATCCGCGAAGTCACACCGAACGTCCCGGCCACCACCAACTTCATGGTTTCCAGTGCCACCAAAACCCTGGACTACTTCGATTGGTCCAAGGACATGGATGTGATTGCGAACGACCATTACCTGGTGGCTGCCGATCCTGAACGGGAAATCGAACTTGCCTTCAGCGCTGACCTCACGCGCGGCGTGGCCGGATGCGAACCTTGGATTCTGATGGAACACTCCACGTCGGCGGTCAACTGGCAGCCCCACAACCAGCCAAAGATGCCCGGGGAAATGCTCCGCAACTCCCTGACGCATGTGGCCCGCGGCGCCGATGCGGTCATGTTCTTCCAGTGGCGTCAGAGCAAGGCCGGATCTGAAAAATTCCACTCAGCCATGGTTCCGCACGGCGGACGGGACACACAGGTCTGGCGCAACGTGGTGGAACTCGGCGACGCCCTGTCCAAGGTGGAATCCGTGAAGGGCTCCCGCGTGGAATCGCGGGTTGCTTTCGTCTTTGACTACGAAGCATGGTGGGTATCGGAACTGGATTCGCACCCAAGCCAGGACCTGAAGTACCTGGAAATGATGCGTGCCTTCCACCGCTCTTTGTACCTGCGTGGTGTCACTGCGGACTTCGTCCACCCCTCCGCCGACCTCTCCGGCTACGATCTCATCCTGGTCTGCACCCTCTACGCCCTGACGGACTCTGCGGCCGCCTCCATCGCTGCCGCAGCAGACGGCGGCGCAACGGTCCTCATCAGCTACTTCAGTGGCATCGTGGATGAACAGGACCACGTTCGGTTGGGTGGCTACCCGGGCGCTTTCCGCGAATTGCTGGGTATCCGGACCGAGGAATTCCACCCACTTTTCCCCGGCAGCACAGTCACCCTCAGCGATGGAACAGTTGGCTCCTTGTGGAGCGAGCACGTTCACGTGGCTGAGAGTGAGGGTGGGCCAGCCGAGGTTTTGGCTACCTTTACGGACTACCCGCTCGACGGCGTCCCCGCCCTCACGCGCAGATCCACCGGGGCGGGAGCGGCTTGGTACCTTGCCACACTCCCCAACGCCCACGGCATCGATTCACTGACTGCCCGCCTGCTGAAGGAGGCTGGGGTGACGGCCGCTGCCGAGGCTTCTGCCGGCGTCGAACTCACCCGGCGGCGATCCGCGGATGGCAGTAGTTTCCTCTTCGCCATCAACCACAGCGGCGAGGACGTGACGGTGAAGGCCGACGGCGACGAGCTGCTGAGCGGAGCTCGCTTCAGTGGCGTGGTCCCCGCCGGAGCCGTAGCAGTTATCGCGGAAGACTAACCCAAAAACCGCGCCCCGGGCGGATCACGAATGATTCGCCCGGGGCGCGGTTCTTTTGGTTCTGCGGTTCTGTGCTGCCTTGCTGCCGGAAGCTAGGCTCCGATCGCGGACTTCATCTCGTCCACGGCCTTCTTACCGGCTTCCTCCGTGGAGAGCCTGTTGAACAGGACTTCCGAGGAGTATCGCTTGATGATTTCCTGGATGGCACCTGCACCCTTCGGCGGTGCGGCCGGGGCTTCACCGAGCTCGGGCTGGATGTCACTGATGAAGTTGACCACCTTGGTGTCCGCTGTCGCCAGCTTGGGAGCGATTGCTTCGCGGACGTCCGAGTTGGGGTAAACGCCGCGGTCAGCCAGCAGAATTTCGCCGGCCTTGACGTTGTTGGTCAGGAAGTCGATGAACTTGGCCGTCTCTTCAGGGTGCTTGGTCCTGGAGGACGCAGACCAGAACTGGGAAGCCTTGTACCAAAGCTGCGTATCAGCGGCCTTGCCCGTCTTGGACGGGAAACGGAGGATCTGCAGTTCGCCGCCCGCAGCTTTCTCGAGCGCCGGCAACTGGTTGGACCACCAGAACGCCATGCCGTTCTTGCCGGTTGCCAGACCACTCTGATCCAGTGGCGCAGCTTCGGCCTCAACAATTTCGGATGCCGACGGAACAGCCTTTTTCTCGCTGAGTTCCTTCAGGAAGTCCCAGTAGCCTGCAACGTCCGAGGGTTCAAAGCCAAGCTTTCCGTCCTGTGTGTACAGCGACTTGCCATTCTGACGCAGCCACACACCCAGGGACGCCTCATCGGTACCGTATGCAGCAGCTCCATAGGTTCCCTTCGGCGACTTGCTGGTGACCTCAGCAGCGATGCGCTCGAAGTCTTCCCATGTCCAGGTCTTGTCGTCCGGAAGAGCGACGCCCGCAGCCTTGAAGACAGCAGGGTTGGCCAGGATGGTGGCAGCGTTGATGCCTGCCGCAATCCCAGTAAGTCCCTTGGAACCCTTGCCTGCATTCAGCGCGGCTTCGTCCAGCTTGGACGTGTCGACCTTGTACTTGGACAAGTCCAGGAGGGCTCCACGAGTGGAGTACTCGGTGATGTACTTTTCGTCCATCTGGATGATATCCGGAGCATCGTTGGCAGCAACTTGAGTGGCCAGCTTGTCCCAGTAGCCGCTCCAGTCGCCATACTCGGCCTTGATCTTGATGTTGGGGTTCTCAGCCTCAAAAGCCGCAATGGCTTGCTGCGTCAACTGCGCACGCTTGTCGCCGCCCCACCAGGAAAAGCGGAGCTCCACCTTGCCGTCGGCACTCTTTTGTTCTGCTCCGCCGCCACAAGCGCTAAGCGCCAGAACGGCAGCAGCTGTGGCAGCGATGATGGCCGAGGCACGAAGCCGGCGCTTGGACCGCTTGGCCTTGGGTTCCGATGCGCGGGCTTTGGAAGCACCTGCGGAAGCACCTTCAGGGGCGATTCCCTCACCCTTTGGAAATACCGGCACTGTTGTCTCCGATCCTCTTTGATCTTGATGCGAATGAGAAAGCGTTTTCTTGCGTGGATTTATGCTACAAGTCACAATCTTGTATTACAAGATCCAAGCTTGTATTACTTGTCGGGCGAAGCCCTGGGCTTCCATTCAGTACGTCTGCGTTCTATTTGATGCCGGTAGTCGCGATGCCTTTGATGAGGAACCGCTGGCCGAACAGGAAGACAAGGAACACGGGGAACAGGGACACGATGGACATCGCGAAGAGCGATCCCCAGCTGGTGGCGGACTGCGAGTCAACGAAAGCGCGAAGCGCTACGGGGACAGTAAACATGTCCGGATCAGTGAGGTAGATAAGTGCACCGAAGAAGTCGTTCCACGTCCAGATGAAAGTGAAGATCGTGGTGGTGGCGAGGGCCGGAACCATCAAAGGCAGAATGACACGGAGGAAAATCCTGGGGTGGCCGGCGCCGTCGATGCGGGCAGCCTCGTCCAATTCCTTCGGAATGCCACGGATGAACTGGACCATGAGGAACACAAAGAACGCATCCGTGGCCAGGAGCTTCGGCACGATGAGCGGCCAGAATGTGTTCACCCAACCGATCTGCGAAAACAGGATGTACTGCGGCACGATCACAACATGGAACGGCAGCATGATGGTCAGCAGCATGATTCCGAAGAACAGCTTTTTGCCACTGAACTGCAGCCGGGCAAAGGCATAGGCGGCCATGGAGCACGAGATCAGGTTTCCGACGATCGAGCCAAGTACGACGATCGCAGAGTTGATCATGTAATGCCCGAAGGGGTGTGTCAGCGCAGACCAGCCATCGGTGTAGTTGCTCATTTCCAGGTTGTTCAGCCAAAGGCCGGGCTCGCGGAAAATGAGGTCATTGGGCCGCAGCGAGGAAACAACCATCCACAGCAGCGGGTAGATCATGATCCCCCCAACGAGGATCAGGATGGCGTGCTTGATGAGTCCCTTGATGCGGGCATTCCGGCTGAAGGCCAGGTTTCCTGGCGATTCGCGGCGGCGCGGGCTTTTACTGGTCTTGCTGCTTTGGCCCTCAGCTGCGGCCGGGAGGGTCTGGATTTTAGTCATCGTAGAACACCCAATACTTTGAAGCGATGAAGTTGATGGCAGTGAAGACACCGATAATGACCAGCAGGAACCAGGCCATCGCCGAGGCGTAGCCCATATCGAACTGGCCGAAGCCCTTCTGGTACAGGTACAGCGTGAAGAACATGGTGGAGTCGGAAGGTCCGCCGTTGCCGCCGGAGACGATAAACGCCTGCGTGAACGACTGGAACGAACCAATGATTTGCAGCACCAGGTTGAAGAAGATGATGGGGCTCAGCATCGGCAGCGTGATCCGCCAGAACTTCTGCAAGGTGGTGGCGCCGTCAACTTCGGCGGCCTCGTAGTACATGTTCGGGATCTGGCGCAGGCCCGCCAGGAAGATGATCATCGGGCTGCCGAACGTCCAGACATGCAGCAGGATGATGGAGCCGAGCGCCGTGTTTGGATCCGAGATCCAGCCAGGACCCTGGATGCCGATCATGGCGAGGACCTGGTTCACAAGGCCGGTGGTGCCGAAGATCTGCTTCCAAAGAATCGCAACAGCCACAGATCCGCCCAGCAGCGACGGCAAATAGAAGATGGAACGGTAGAACGGAAGGCCACGAAGCCCTTTATCCAGGACCAGCGCGATCACCAGGGCCACAGCCAGTTGGAGCGGAACGCCCACCAGCACGTATGTGAAGGTAACGCGCAAGGAATTGTGCAGGCGGGCATCGCCGAACATACGGACGAAGTTGTCGATTCCCACCCATTGCGGTGGTTGCAGAAGGTTGTAGTCCGTGAAGGACAGGTACAACGACATCAGCATCGGACCCACGGTGATGACCACGAGGCCGATCAGCCACGGAAGCAGGAAAACATAGGCGGCCTTGTTGTCGCGGCCGTTCGCTTTCTTCTCCTCCTTGGTCATGGGCCCCTTGCGGCGGCTCATTGTGGAGAGTTCGCCGATGGCGCTCATCGCTTCCCTCCTGCCTGACCGCGAACGCCTTTCGGCGTCCCCGTGTGTTCATATGCGGCCATGTGGTCTCCTTTGGTCATCGTGGCCATCCACGGAGTACGAGTGTGGTTGATGCTTGCCTTCCGGGACGCCGCCGTTCTCTTGGCGGTACCCCTTGACCCACCGGGATGTGCGTCCTGGGAATCAGCGGCTCCGTACCAAAGTAAACGCTTTCTTGACCCATGTACAGCCTTTTGCTAATTTTTGAGAAAGCGTTTTCTGACGAAGTCGCCCATACCCCTTTACACACGCCGAAGAAGCCCGGCGAGCGCTTTCGCACATCATCCGCACCGAAAAGGCAGGACACCATTGTTCCCCAAGTACGGCGACTGCCATGACCACTGCTGACATGGCAGGAATGCCCACTCGTCCCAGCGCTGTTGGCCGCTACGAGGATTGGCCCGCTTACGCCGCCCAGCATCACTTCGCTGCAGCCTCTCCAAGCGCCCAGCAGCTTGCGGACGCGCTTGGAGTCCCTGCCACTGCGCCGGTTCCTGAATACAGGGTGGACACCGAAACGGAGCACGACGGCGTCATTACCTCCCGCCTGTCCTGGCAGCTTGGATTCGGGCCAAGGACCTCGGCTTGGTTCGTGCGGCCAGCCGGCTCCATTGGCCTCCTGCCCGGGATACTGGCTCTTCACTGCCATGGCGGAATCAAGTCCCATGGCGCGGAGCGGCTGGTCTTACTTCCAAGAGACGAAGAGTACGACGCCGGCGCCAACGATGCTGCGGGCTTCGGTCCCGTGCCGGCCCAGTTGCGGGAAAAGCTCTACGGTGGGCGGCCCGTGGCTACGTGGCTTGCCCAGCAGGGTTTCGCCGTCCTGGCACACGACGCCTTCATGTGGGGCAGTCGCGGCTTCGGCCTGGAAACCCAGCCTTGGCGGACGGCACAGGCCGTCAACGGCCAGCAGGCACTGTGGCGGGAGGCCGGCGTCGAACCTTCCACGACGGATCTTTACAACGCAGCGGCGGCCCATCATGAAGAAACCGTGGCGAAAGCCGCAACGCTCCTTGGCACCAGCATCGCCGGGACGGTGGCGCATGACGACCTCGCGGCGCTGGGCATCCTTGCGTCCCTTCCCGGAGTCGATCCGGAACGCCTGGGATGCACCGGATTTTCAGGCGGAGGCGGCCGGGCCATGGTGCTCGCCGCCCTCAGTCCCCTGATCCGCAGCTATGTGGTCACGTGCATGATGACCACCTTCGCGTCCCTCCTCCCCGCCTACCTCGATGCTCATTCCTGGTTGCTCCACTCCCCTGGTCTGTCAAAGCTGGGGGATTGGCCCGATCTGGCAGTGCGTTCAACTGCCGGCGCTGTCCTGGTCCAGTACGCACTGGCCGATCAGCTGTTTCCGGAAGCAGGAATGCGCGACGCCGATGCCCACCTTTCGCAGCGCATGCCGGCAGGGCGGTACACAGGCAGCTTTTGGCCCGAGCCCCATGTTTTTTCCGCTGCCATGCAGGAAGAGGCGGCAGCTTTTCTCTCCTCCAACCTCCAGGGCAATGAAGCCCATGCTTTCTCCACAACTGATCCCGCTAGGACAGCACTATGACTCTGCCCTCAACTGCCTCCCACACCGAAGTGGCCGGCCACAACCAACTCCCCCGGGTAGCACTCGTTGGCGTGCACGGATTCGGCGAACGACACGTTGAAAACCTCCGTCGGCTCGGTTCTGCCGGAATCCTTGAACTAGTAGCTGTTGCCGATCCACTGCCGCCAGCCCCGGGTCAGTTGCCTCCTGAGGTGGGCGTCTACAGTTCCTTGGAGGAGCTGCTGGCTGCGGGAAGCGCCCCCGACGTCGTCATCATTTCCACTCCCATCCAAACCCACGCCCCGCTGGCCCTCACAGCGCTCGGGGCAGGCGCCAACGTTTACCTCGAAAAGCCTCCCGTGGCTTCCATGGCGCAGTACGAAAGTGTCCTCGCAGCGGCGGCGAGCGCCGGGCGGCTGGTTCAAGTCGGTTTCCAGAGCCTTGGTTCGCATGCCCTTCCCGCCATTGAAGAGCTTGTGGCATCGGGTGAAATCGGCGAGGTCCGCGGCATCAGCGCCACCGGCCTATGGCTCCGGACCAAGGGGTACTTCAAGCGCTCCCGCTGGGCCGGTAAGCGAAGCCTGAACGGTACGGACGTGGTGGACGGCGTAGCGACGAACGCCTTGGCACACGCGGTGGCTACTGGGCTGCGACTCGCACGTGCCAGGACCCTTGCCGACGTCGAATTGGTCGAAACCGACCTTTACCGGGCGAATGACACCGAAAGCGATGACACCTCCGTCATCAGAGTCCGGACCCCGACAGGCACAGTGCTGACCTGCGCCTTGACGTTGTGCGCTCCCGTGCAGTCAGCGCCATCGGTGACCATCTACGGCACGCTCGGGCAGATCACTCTTTCCTACACGGAAGACAGTGTGGAGGTCACCACTCCGGACGGGATCCGGAATGAGACTTTCGGGCGGACGGACCTGTTGGAAAACCTCCTGTCAGCACGGACCGAACAGGATCTGCTCAGCCCCCTCAGTGGAGCCGGCGCCTACATGTCCGTGCTGGAAGCGGTCCGAACCTCGGATGCGCCCCGGCTCATCCATCCGGACCATGTGACATGGCTGGGCGAAGGCGACGATGCCCATGCCGTGGTGCAGGACATCGAATCGTGGATCCGCCGGGCCACGCTGGGGCAAGCAACTTTCGCGGAACTCGGGGCGCCGTGGGTTGAAAAGGCGTGGGTTGAAAAAGCTGGGGTTGCGGCTTCCGCTGGAGCAGCCAAGCCAGAGCTGATGGTCAACGGCACAGCCGTCGCCACCATGCAGGACGGCTCGCGCATCCGGCCAACCTCCTCGCCGCGTCCATACCTCCACCCCGTCCGAACCCTTGCCGGCACAGTCGTAAGTGACCACATTCCGGAGGACCATGTGTGGCACCTTGGAGCAGGGGTCGCCATCCAGGATGTGGACGGTATCAATTTCTGGGGTGGCCGGACCTACACCCGCGACGCCGGAGCGTACGTCTGGCGCAAGGACCATGGCCGCGTAGTTCTTGAGTCCGCGGAGCATAAGGATGGAGCCCTGCATAATGATGGACAGCGGCACGAGCTATTGAGCTGGCTGGGCCCTGACGGTACCCCTGTCCTCCGCGAACAGCGCGAGTGGCGCTGGGCCGCCGTCGGGAATTCCGCCTGGCAATTGTCGCTGGACTTCACGCTCGAATCCGCTACCGGACATCCCGTGCTGCTCGGCAGCCCCGGTTCCAACGGCAGACCGCAAGGCGGTTACGGTGGCTTCTTCTGGCGGCTGCCGAAGGTCAGTGATGCGACCATCTGGACCCCTGATTCGCGTGGTGAAGATGCCGTCCATGGCAGCGTCGCGCCCTGGCTGGCTTGGTCAGGAACTTTCGACGCCGGAACGGGCGGCAGTCTTGCTGCGGGCGGTCCGGGCTTGGGCCATCCGGCCACGCTCGTATTCCTGGCATCCACCCAAGCACCGGACCCCTGGTTCGTTCGGCACTCGGGCTATCCGGGTGTGGGCCTGTCCTTGGCCTGGGAATCGCCAGTGGCGGTGGAACCCGGACTCCCTGTACATCGCACGGTCAAGGTGCTCATCGCTGACGGATTCCTTGCCACTCAAGACATTGAACAGCTCATTTCAACCCAGGGGGACCCAGCATGACCGCTCCGACTCAATCTGCAGTAACAGCCCACACCACACCGGTATCCGGCACCGCATCCCCGGCCCCCGGAAATGCCGCCGACCGTGTGGTGAAACGCCGCCGCATCTTGGACATCCTGGACCATTCGGGCCGCGACTCGCTTCTGCTCACCAGCAACACGGCGCTCACTTGGTACCTGGACGGTAGTCGGGTCCACATCAGTCTGGCAGGGGATCCCATTGCCGCTCTCCTGGTGGACCGCTCCGGCGACCACTTAGTCACGTTCAACAACGAAGCCGGCCGGATCGAGGCAGAGGAGCTGCCGGAGGGCGTCAACCTGCACAGTATTCCGTGGCACGGCCAACTGCATGCCTCTGCGGCCGGGCTGGCCGAGGATGGAAACCCGCTGATGGAAGCCGCCGTCACGGGGGAACTACGGGCAGCGCGGCAGCAGCTCCTGCCTGCAGAAGCAGCCCGCTATGCCCAATTGTCCGCAGATGCAGCCTGCGCGATGACCGACGTCCTCACGGCAGCGACGCCCGGGACAACCGAATTTGAGCTTGTCTCGGACCTCGCTGCCCGGATAGTGGCAGTGGGCGCCGAGCCGCTTGTCCTGCTGTGCAACGGTGCTGCCAGAAGCGGTTTCCGCCACCCGCTGGCAACGCATGCCTCCATCGGCCGCAGGGCCATGGCCGTGGTTTGCGCCCGCCGTCACGGCTTGGTGGCCAACGTGACCCGTTGGGTAGCGTTCGACGCCGGTACTCCACAGGAGCTCGACGCCGAAGCCCGCATCGCAGCAGTTGAAGCGGACATTTTCCGGGCCACCGTGCCGGGTGCCAAGCTCAATGAGGTCTTCGCCGGGATCCAGGATGCCTATGTGCGCCACGGTTTTGGTGCCGAGCAATGGACCCTGCATCACCAGGGTGGTCCTGCAGGTTATGCGGGCCGCGATCCGCGGGTCACCGCGGACGTGACGGACACGGTGGTGCTCGACCAGCCATTCACGTGGAACCCCTCCGGCCCGGGCGTGAAAATCGAAGACACCGTGCTGCTTACGGATTCCGGCCTGCGCGTCCTGACCACTGATGACCGTTGGCCAACCACCGAAGTGGACGGCCGCCGTCGTCCGATCACCCTGCGGCGGTAGCGCCTTCGTCAAGCTCGAGTCAACGCGAAAGGGGCGGGTCACCGCGATGGTGACCCCGCCTCTTTCATCTGCCCTTACCCAAGTAGGTCGCAGTTAAGCGCGTTTTGAGGGCTCAGAACGCGCTTAACTGCTACTTAGTTGGGTGCGCTGTAGGTGAGTTAGCCCAGTGTCAGTACGCCGTCCACCCGGCGCGGGATGCCCAACGGGTTCGACTCGCGCAGGGCCGGGTGCAGGATGTTGTCCGGAGCGTCCTGGTAAGCCACCGGGCGCTGGAAGCGGCGGACCGCGGTGGCGCCCACCGAGGTAAACAGCGATGTCGTGGCGGGGTACGGACCTCCATGCTGCTGCGACCAATTCACGGCAACGCCAGTGGGCCAACCGTCAAACAGGACCCGGCCGGCGAGCTCGCTCAGCTGCTCCACGAGCGCCGAAACGTCCTCACCTGACTGCGCGTGGACGGTGCCGGTGAGGCTGCCTGGAACCTTGGCGAGGGCCTTGGACAGCTCTTCGTCATTGGCGTACTCAATGAGCAGCGTGGTGGGGCCGAAGCACTCTTCCAGCAACTCATCAGGGCGTTCCAGCACGTTGGCGGCGCTCGTAGAGAACACCACCGGTGCGGCGCCGTCGGCCAGGCTGTCCTGATCCACCGTGCCACTCACCACCGCAACACCCGGCTGCTCCGCGACGCTGCGCAGGCCGTAAGGGTAGGCCTCCGCGATCCGCTCAGTCAGCATGGCCGCGGCTGGCTTGTCCTTGCTCGCCTCTGCCACCTGGGCAGCGAAGTCGGTGCCCGCGGGGATGAAAACGAGTCCGGGCTTGGTGCAGAACTGCCCCGCTCCCTGAGTAAACGAACCAGCCAGGCCAGCAGCAAGTTCTTTAGCGCGATCGGCCAGAGCACCATCAGTGATGACCACCGGGTTCAGGCTGCCGAGTTCGCCATAGAAGGGGATCGGCTCCGGGCGCGACGTTGCGAGGTCGAAGAGCGCGCGTCCGCCGGGGATGGAACCGGTGAAGCCCACAGCCTTGATGGCGGGATCCTGCACCAAGGCGGTACCAGCCTCGCGTCCGCTCACGAGGGCGAAGATTCCCTCCGGAGCGCCGGCATTGGCCAGGGCTTCGGTCACGATCTCGGCAGTTCGCTCGGACAAGCGGATGTGGCCGGAATGTGCTTTGACGATCACCGGGCAACCGACAGCGAGCGCCGATGCTGTGTCGCCACCGGCCACCGAGAACGCGAACGGGAAGTTCGACGCCGAGAACACGGCTACCGGTCCAATCGGACGCAGGATGCGGCGCAAGTCGGGCTTGGGCGGGGTGGAGGCAGGATCCGCATGATCGATGACGGCCTCCAGGTAAGAGCCCTCGGTGATGACCCTCGCGAACAGCCGGAGTTGGCCGCTGGTCCGGGCCACCTCACCGGTGAGCCGAACCGTGCCAAGGCTGGTTTCGGAGTCAGCTATGGCCACCAGTTCCGTCACCTTGGCGTCCAGGGCGTCGGCGACGGCGGTCAGCCAGGCCGCACGCTCGACGTCGGACGCTGCGGCGGTCACCTTGAAGGCTGCGGCGGCAGCGGCCGTCACTGCGGTCAGGTCAAGAGTTGCTGTACTCAATGTGGTTTCCTTTACTCTCAGGGGCGGAGCTCTCACGTGCGGTCGGCTTCGCGGCAAAGTCGAAGCCAAGGCCTGGACGGCCTTCGGAGCTGAGCCTGCTGTTGCGGATTCGGATAGGAGAGGGCTCGGCGAGGATGCCGAGCTGCTCGAAGGAAGCGTCTTCCACTTCTTCGACGCTCACGGCCTCAGCCAAGGTGAGCGCCAACTGTCCGGAGAGCTCCGGAAGCAGGTGCGGAGCCACCCTGATGCTGTTCGCGCGGGCCAACTCAACGATCCTGCGGAACGGCGTAATACCGCCCACGCGGACGATGTTGGGTTGGATGATATCCACGGCTTCGGCTTCGATGAAGTCGCGGAAACGGTAGATGGTGTGGACGTTCTCGCCAAGCGCGATAGGCACCGGAGAATGTTTACGCAGGCGCCGGTATGCCCAGAGATCGTCAGCACGGATTGGTTCTTCGAGCCATTCCAATCCGTACTCCCCCAAAACATCCAAGGCACGGAAGGTGTGCGCCAGGTCCCAGCGTTGATTGGCATCAATCATGAGCAGGCGGTCCGGGCCAATGACCTGCCGGACTGCGGCAACCCGTTCACCATCCTCGCGTAGCTCAGGCTTTCCCACCTTGATCTTCACAGCCTTATGACCAGCGGCAACCCAGCGCTGTGCCTGCTCCACGAGTTGTTCCAAGGAGTAGTGCAGGTTCACGCCCGAGCCATAGACCTCCACCGATTCCTGGCGTTGACCCAGGAGACCCGTGACGGAGGTGCTGGCCTGGCGGGCCTTGAGGTCCCACAGCGCGAGGTCCACACCGGCCATGGCGATAGTTGTCAGGCCTCCCCCACCTGCCTCGTGCAGACGCTTCCAGAGCTGGTCCCACACCACTTCGGGATTCGGCTCCAGACCAAGGATGAAGGGGGCAATGTCGTGGTCCAGGAGGGCTTTAACTGCAAGGGGACCAATGGTAGGTGTCCAAGAGAAACCGTGGCCCACGCCGCCGTCGTCAGTACTCAGTTCGGTGACGATCACATGGTTCTCGGGAGCTTCGGCACCCCAGCTGCGCAGCAACGGAACCGTGATCAAACGCGTGGTGAGGCCGGTAATGCGCGCTGTCATCAGCTGAGCGCCAACTCGTGGCCCTTGGCCAGGATCGATTTGAGCTCCAACAGTTGTTCGTCTGTGGGGTCCACCAGCGGCGGCCGAACAGGGCCTACTGGCAATCCAGCCAAGCGCAGGCCCGCCTTGATGAGCGAAACGCCGAAGCCGGGAGTCTGGTCACGAAGTCTCACGAGGGGCGCGTAGAAGCCCTCAAGCAGTGCGTTTCGGCGCTCTTCGTCACCAGAGACGTATGCGTCATAGTAGGCTTTCGCGATCTCCGGAGCCATGGCAAAGGCGGCCGAGGAGTAGAGCGGGATCCCCAGGCCACGGTAAGCGCCCTGAGTCAGCTCTGCCGTGAGGAGTCCATTGAAGAGGGCGAAGTCGGTTCGGCCGCTGGCGTTGATGGCGGATACGATTTCCTGCGCCAGGCCGACATCCCCGATCCCATCTTTGAAGCCGATGACTTTGGGGTTCCCCGTAAGGCGGGTCATGGCTGCGGCCGTGAACTTTGCCGTGCCACGGTGATAAACGATCACGGGCAGGCTACTGGCAGCGGCGATGGCCTCGACGTAAGCGACGACGCCGTCTGTTGGCCCGGTAACGAGGTATGGCGGGAGAACCAGCAAGGCGTCGGCGCCTGCCTCCTCGGCAACCTTGGCGGCAGCAAGTGCGTGGCCCAGCGGGCCGCCGGCGCCAGCGACTACAGGGACAGCTCCACCAACAGCTTCGACGGCGGCAGTCACCACGGTTCCGATCTCCTCCAGGGAGAGGGCATGGAATTCACCCGTGCCGCACGCGGGGAACACACCTCCGGGTCCGAAAGGAAGGCGCGACGTGATGTGCTCCTTCAGGAGGGCTACGTCCACCGAGCCGTCTTCGGCAAAGGGTGTGACGGGGAAAAACAGTACGCCGTCGAAGTTCATTGTGTCTCCTTGTTTGCTCCCGCCGGGACCAGGCCGGCAGGGTTCTCGTCGTCGAGTAGTGGTTGGTCTGATGCTGCTGAATCTGCGCCTTCATAGGGCGGCGTAAGTTCGGTACGCCAGCTGCGCTTGGGCTCCCAGCCAAGTAGCTCACGCGCTTTAGCCACCGAGAACGCCGGCCTGGTGCCGGTCAGGTGTTGGGTGAGCGGGGCGCTGCCGGGCAGGAAACGCGGGAGCAGCTCAGCGAGAGGGGAAGTGGCCAAGGCATCCTTGGCTCCGACGAAGAAGACCTGGCCGTTGGGGATGGTGTCCATCTTTTCCAACAGGACGTCCAGGAATTCTGCTACGTCGCGGGCGTCAACGTAGTTGAACAGCGCGGGGGCTGAAAGTGCCGGTTCGGCAAGGCGTTCGCGAACAGTGTGTCCCTGCTGCGTGAGCGCGCCTTGCCACTCTTCCGGGGAGATGACAAAGCAGGGCCGGAATGCCGCGTACCGGATCTTGTTGCCTTGCGCCGCGGCAAACATCTGCACTGTTTGTTCGGCGATCAGCTTGGAAAATGCGTAGGCATTCCAGGGCTTGGGCGGCGTCTGCTCGTCCAAGGGGAACGACGGCGGCAGCCAACCGGCGGGTGAGCCGTAGCCCAGGGCGGTGGGGCTGCTTGCCGTAATAATCTTCGGAATACCTGCGTCAGTGGCTGCACTGATCACTGCATAGGCGAGCCGGGTATTGGTACTGAAGATGACTTCCTCAGGCGCGCTGAAAGGTACTGCGATAGCAGCGAGGTGGATGACGGCGTCGGGGTTTGTTTCCCGGAGGAGCCGCTCCGCTTCTCCCGGGGCCAAAAGGTCCGCCGTGTGCTGCACTGCGCCAGTGGGCAACTGCTCCGCCGGGATGGCGTCGCGATCAACCGAGACCACCTCGTGGCCAGCCTGGGCAAGGCCGGCAACGACGCTGCGGCCGAGCCGGCCGGAACCGCCGGTGACGAAAATCCTGCTCATGGTGTTGTCCTTGTGTGGTGTTGGGCCGTTATGCCTGGCCGCGGCTGAGGTCGACGCCAAGGCCAAGTTCGCTGATGCGGACGGGGAGTTCGGTATCCAGGGACTGGTTGCCGGCGATGCCGACTGAGACGGAACGGAGGCCGTCGATGTACCCCGACGGTCGGCCCAGGGGGTCTAAGCCCGGTCCGTTGAAGAGGTCCGAGAGCAGCAGGTTGTCGCCGCCTCCGTGGCCCCCCTCCCCGTTGACGATCGGGACCTCGTAGGCCGCCTCCCAGTGACGCTGGACCACCAGACGCTCCCCGTTTCGTCGAACGGCGTCTTCTTCCTCGACAGGCGTCGCGCTGGGGTCCACCACAGTCTTCTTGTCCGTGCTGAATTGGACCGCTGCGCGCTCAACCACCTCAAGTTCGGCCCGGCCCTCGGTACCGTTGACGCTGACCCTGTAGCCTTCCCAGGGGCTGTGGGCGTTCAGCGAGTAGCTCAGCGTGGGGCCGCCTTGGTAGTCCACCACGAGGGCCAGGTTGTCCTCGATCGTGATGCCTTCAGTGAAGACGTCCTGGTCGCGCAGGTAGCCGTCGAACTTTTCATTGTCGTAGTACAGGGCCTTCAGGCGTTCGTCCTCCCGCATGTCCAGGCGGAACGGATCACGCGCGAGGCCATCAACGGTGCCGCGTTCCGGGCGGGCACCCAGACCGCGCTCGGCAGCATTCTTGTCGCCGTAGAAGCGGAGCCCCCCGGAGGTGAAAACGCGCTCGGGGACGTCATTGATCCACCAATTGACGAGGTCGAAGTGGTGCGAGGCCTTATGGATGAGCAGGCCACCGGAGTTCTTCTTCTCACGGTGCCAGCGGCGGAAGTAGTCAGCGCCGTGCACGGTGTCCAATACCCAGGTGAAGTCGATGGACGTGACCTTGCCGATCACGCCGTTCTGGATGATCTCCTTAAGCGCGGTGTTGCGCGGCGAGTAACGGTAGTTGAAGGTGACTACGACGTTCCGCCCGGTTTCCGCCACGGCAGTGGTAATGCGGCGGCAGCCCTCAACATCAATGGTCAGGGGCTTTTCAACCACGACGTCGGCACCCGCCTCGAGTGCCTCGACGATGTAGTCCGCGTGAGTATAGTCCGGCGTCGTGACAATGACGCGTTCAATGCCGTTGGCCTGGATGAACTGCGTCAGTTTGGCTGGTTCGAAGGACGCCACCGGTTCTGTTCCGCCGAGTTCCTTGATGAGTTCCTGGTAGAACTCCACCCGGCCTTGGTTCACGTCCGACAAAGCGACGAGGTCAGCCACGTCCGCGTGCTGTCCATAGATCGCGCGAATGTACATTTCGGAGCGGCCGCCGGTCCCGATAAGGGCAATGCGGGTCCGATGACGGGCAGTGCTTCCGGCGGCGGAGACGGAAGTGTCCGGCGCGGGTGGCTGGGTCTCGGCGGTGTCGACGTTGACCATGGGAATGCCCCTTTCAAAAGGCAGGAGTGAACCGCTTGACGGCCCGGCGTGATCTGGGAAGAATCATGAGAAAGCGTTTTCTCAGAGCGTTATAAGCTTTGTATCAAGACTCTGGCGGTTCCGTCAACCATTGCCCCAACGCAGGGGCAGCACGCGGACAGCCAACCGGAAGGGGCAACATGGCACGGAGGAACACCAATCGGCGGATTGGCATTGCCGATGTCGCGGAGAAGGCAGGCGTCTCGCACGCCACAGTGTCCCGCGTCATGAACGGTAACGCCGCCGTGGATCCTGGGATCGCTGCCCGCGTCAGGGCTGCAGCGGCCGAGCTCAAATACCAACCCAACCCCGTGGGACGAAGCCTGGCACTGGGCAAGACCGACACCATCGGCATTGTTGTCCCGGACCTGGCCAACCCCACCTTCCAGGCCATCCTTCGCGGACTGAGCATTGCAGCAGCCCAGGACGGGTATCGCGTCCTGATCGCGGATTCATCCGAAGTAACCAGTGAGGAAGCAATCCTTGCAGGAGAAGCCCGTCGCCGCTGCGATGGTGTGGTGCTCTGCGCACCCCGAATGGGCGATGCCGAACTTGAAGAGCTGGCACCTACCCTGCATCCGCTGGTACTCATCAACCGCACGACGGTGGCCACCAACACTCCAAGCCTCAGCGTGGACTACGGCCAAGGCATCCAGGAACTCGCCCAGCACCTGGTGGGCTTGGGTCACCGGCGGCTGGCCTTCCTCTCCGGCCCGGAGCACAGCGCATCCAACCGCCAGCGCTTGGTGGGCCTGGAAACATTCCGAAAAGAGCACCCGGAGATTGAACTCCAAATGCTGCACGGCGGGTCCAACTTCGACTCCGGACATGAATCCACCGAGGCCATCATCGCCAGTGGCGCAACGGGCATCCTGGCCTTCAACGACCTCGTCGCCATGGGTTTGCTCAGCGGCCTGCACGAGCACGGAGTGCGGGTTCCGGAAGACATCTCGGTGACGGGGTTCGACGACATCCCGTTCGCCAAGTACACCACTCCCCCGCTGACCACCGCCGCCGTACCCATCAATGAACTGGGGAGCCTGGCCTGGCGCAGGATGCGGGAGCAGATCCAGCAAGCAGGAGAATCCACCACGCAAGCCCAGGATGAGTTCTCGCCGCGGATGGAAATCCGCAAGAGCACCGCGGCCCCAGCCTTAAAGCCCGCCTAGAAATGCAACGCGGGGTCACTTTTGGCCCATCCGGACGTCCCACAGGGGCCATAAGTGACCCCGCGTTGCTCTATTCCCCGGCAGTCTGCGAGCCCACTCCGGCCTCTCTGTAGAAACCCTGGATGTGGGCGGCCACAAGATCTGCCGCCCGTCCGCCGTCGTTCGCGTTGACGGCTGCCAGAATCGCGTGGTGTTCCGCTCGAAGCCTGTCTGAGGTGGCCTTCCAGTCAGGCAGGTTTCCGGTGAGTTTCCCGGCGTAGTCTTCAATGGCGCCACGCAGTGACGCCATCATGGCACTGACCACGGTATTCCCGGCAGCGTGCGCCAGAGCCACATGGAACCGGGCATCAAGCGCCAGAAACGTCTCGATGTCCGCGCTGCTGTCCATTTGCTCGAGCAGCGCCGCCGCTTCATCAAGGGCCGGGGCGCCAACCTTGGCCCGCGCGGCCGCCCAGGATTCGAGCAACACCCGCGTCTCTACGATGTCAGCCACGGGAAGGTGGCGGGTTGCCACGTGGAGGCGGAGCGTGGAGCCCAGTGCAGAGCCGGGCTCGGCGATCACTACAGTTCCCGCATCCTTGCCCGAGCCAACTCCCGCGCGCACAACACCCATTGCTTCAAGGATCCGCACGGCCTCCCGCACAGACGTCCTGGATACCTGCAGCTGCTCGGCCATGGCCCGTTCTCCGGGGAGGCGTCCGCCGAGGGCGAGGTCGCCGTCGGATAGCTGCTTTTCTATCCACTGCAGGACTAGTTCGTGGGTACGCATACGGGAATACTAGTTGATGTGGTCCAACCACATGGCTTACAGTGTGGTTAGACCACAGTGGTAGGACCACAGAATTCCAAGGGAGAACCGCATGACCGACACCCTCGATCCGAAGATCACAGCGGGCCCGGCCAATGCCGGCAGCGACGAAACCGTCAACCGCCCGCCCCAGCCGACGCCCGCCGTCGTGCAACCTCCGGCACTGAAGCGGCGCTTACCCAAAGTGTCCGATCTGGCTCCATTGATGCAGTTCAAGAAGCCCGAATTCAGCAAGGCCGCCCGCCTCAAGCGCGCCAGCACCATCTGGGAACTTCGCGACATCGCCAAGCGTCGCACGCCGCAAGCACCCTTCGACTACACAGACGGGGCTGCGGAGGAAGAAATCACCCTGCGCCGGGCACGCCAGGCGTTCCAGGACATCGAATTCCGCCCCGGGATCCTTCGCGACGTCTCAAGGATTGACCTCCGCACGGACATTTTGGGGAAGGAGTCACGTCTCCCCTTCGGCATCGCCCCCACCGGATTCACCCGAATGATGCAGTCCGAGGGCGAATACGCCGGCTCCCAGGCCGCAGAAGCCGCAGGCATCCCCTACACGCTGTCAACCATGGGCACTGCTTCGATCGAGGACGTTGCTACGGCGGCTCCGAACGGCCGCAACTGGTTCCAGCTGTACCTGTGGACCGATCGTGGCCGCTCCCTGGAGTTGATCGAGCGCGCCGCAAAAGCAGGCAACGATACCCTCATGGTGACCGTCGATACCGCTGTAGCCGGGGCTCGGTTGAGGGACGTCCGTAACGGCATGACCATCCCGCCGGCGCTGACGCTCAAGACCGTCCTGGATGCGTCCTACCGACCCGCCTGGTGGTTCAACTTCCTGACCCATGAACCACTGACCTTCGCGTCGCTCTCCCGCTACACCGGCACGGTGGCGGACCTCATCAACTCAATGTTCGACCCCACGCTGACTTATGAGGACCTGGACTGGCTGCGTGAAACCTGGAAGGGCAAGCTCGTGGTCAAGGGCATCCAGACGGTTGAGGATGCCCGTAAGGTGGTGGACCACGGCGCTGATGGCATCGTCCTGTCCAACCACGGCGGCCGCCAACTGGACCGTGCACCCATCCCGTTCCACCTGCTTCCCGAGGTCACTTCGGCGCTGAGGGCTGACAACAGCACGGCTGCCGTCATGCTGGACACAGGCATCATGAGCGGCGCCGACATCGTGGCAGCCCTCGCCTTGGGGGCAGACTTTGCCTTGATCGGACGGGCCTACCTTTACGGACTAATGGCCGGCGGACGCGAGGGCGTGGACCGCACCATCCAGATCCTTGAGAAGGACATGACCCGCACCATGGCGCTGCTGGGCGTCAGCAAGGTGGCGGACTTGAACCCGGACCACGTGCGGTTGCTTCAGCGCTAAGGAACCCAACTGGGGGCGCTAGATCAGGCCTTGAGCCAGCATCGCGTCGGCTACCTTGACGAAGCCGCCGATGTTGGCGCCCACCACATAGTTACCAGGCGAACCATACTCTTCCGCGGTTGCTGCACAGCGGTCGTGGATGCCCACCATGATCTCGGTAAGCCGCTGTTCCGTGTGTTCGAATGACCACGAATCACGGCTGGCGTTCTGCTGCATTTCCAGCGCGGACGTAGCAACACCTCCTGCGTTGGCGGCTTTGCCTGGCCCGAACAGAATGCCGGCCTCCTGAAACACTGACACCGCCGAACGCGTGGACGGCATGTTGGCTCCCTCGGCCACCGCGATCAGGCCGTTGCTGACCAACTTGGCGGCGGCATCGCCGTCGAGCTCGTTTTGGGTGGCGCAAGGCAGCGCGACCGTGCCGTTAACGTCCCACACCGAACCACCCGCCACATAGCTGGATCCGGGCCGTCGAAGCGCGTATTCCGTAAGCCGGGCGCGCTCCACTTCCTTGATGTGGCGCAAGAGTCCGACGTCGATTCCTCCTTCGTCCACGATGTAACCGGCCGAGTCGGAACAGGCCACCACAGTTGCACCGAGCGACTGCGCTTTGGCAATCGCATTGATGGCTACATTTCCGGAACCGGACACCACAACACGCTGGCCGTCAAAGGAAGTGCCGCGGGTCTTGAGCATCTCCTGGGCAAAGATCACCGTGCCATAGCCTGTGGCTTCCGGCCGGACCAACGAGCCACCCCAGGAAATCCCCTTGCCGGTGAGGACCCCGGATTCGTAACGGTTTGTGATGCGCTTGTACTGGCCGAAGAGGAAGCCGATCTCGCGCCCGCCAACGCCCATGTCACCTGCAGGAACATCGGTGTACTCACCGATATGCCGGTACAGCTCGGTCATGAACGACTGGCAGAACCGCATGATCTCGGCATCCGAGCGTCCGCGGGGATCGAAGTCGGAACCGCCCTTGCCGCCGCCGATCGGCATGCCTGTGAGGGCATTTTTGAAGATCTGCTCAAAGCCGAGAAACTTGACGATTCCCAGGTAGACGGAGGGGTGGAACCGGAGTCCACCTTTGTAGGGACCGAGCGCCGAGTTGAACTCCACCCGAAAACCCCGGTTTACGTGGACTCGGCCAGAGTCGTCGGTCCACGGTACGCGGAAGATGATCTGCCGTTCAGGTTCGCAGAGACGCTCCAGCACGGCGCCTTCCAGGAATTCGGGGTGCCGGTCGTGAACCGGACCCAGGCTTTCGAAGACTTCGGTGACAGCCTGGTGGAACTCCTTCTCGCCCGGATTCCGCGCCAACACGTTGTCCCTGACAGCTTCGAGCCTCGAATCCATGCGTCTTCCTATCCCTCAGTGCGCCGACCGGCGGCGAGACGAATCAGTCCCGCTCATGGTTGCACCAATGGAGGTAGGATCTCCATCCGATGGGATTGTGACCATCGACTTGGAGTTAACACAACCGTAGAAAAACCCCGCAAACGCAAGGAAGCCTGACCCTAACGAAACCTCACAAGGTGTTGAAGATCACGTTGGATTGATCTGGACCTAGCGCACTAGCGCTTGCGACCGAATTTCGGGAGGTTGGGAAGGTTCGGGAGATTGGCCAGCAGATCCGCCGCTTTAGTGGCAGCGCGGCCAACAGTGCGGCCAATCTGCTGCGGGACGGTATCGTCCGATGCCGGATCCAGGGAGACGGGCGTCCCACTTGAGTGGACTTTCACGGCCTTGCTGACGGCGTCCGCACGAGTTGCAACGAGCTCCGGCACCGTGGGTTCCACAACCGAAGCCGCTTCAGCGGAAGCCACCGTTTGAGGGGCTGCTTCCACGGAAGGTCCGACGGCGGCGGTAGCCGAGGGTCCGACGTCGAACGTTTCCAGCCACGTAGCTACGCCGGCCAGCGGTTTCGGGTTCAGCGCGTAGTAGCGCTTCTGTCCCTGGGCGCGCATGCTGACGAGGTCAGCCTCGCGGAGCACCTTCAGATGCTTGGAGATAGTGGGCTGGCTTGCAGCCAGTTCTTCCACCAGTTCGCCTACAGCTTTATCCCCAGAGCGGAGTGAAACCAGGATGTCGCGCCTGGTTGCCTCAGCTATGACGGCAAATACGTCGTCAGTCACCATGCCTCCCACCCTAGCGACATATACGCCAAATGGCATCCCTGTTTCGTGCCGCGACGGCCCCCGTCAATCAGTCGAACCAGGGATCGAGCCCGTACAAAGGGAAGATCTCCTTACGCGTGGCAATCACCGTCCGGTCCACCTCGTCCGCGGGGTCGTAGCCAACTTCCCAGGAACGCCACCAGACATCCACGTCATCGCTCATCGACTCCGGAGCCCACACGCCGTAAGCCTCCCTGACATAGTTGCGCCAGGCTTCTGGCACGGGGGTGCTCAACGGTACCGGCCGCTGCGTCACCATCCCGATCAGGTGGCTCCAGGCACGTGGCACAACACCCGTAACGTCGTAGCCACCTCCGCCTGTGGCGATCCACCGGTTATCGCAGTACCTGGCTGCAAGGCTGGCGACGGCGCTGGCCGCCTCACGCTGCCCGTCCACGCTGAGGTTGAGGTGCGTCAGAGGATCCAGGCGGTGCGAATCACAGCCGTGCTGGCTGACAATCACCTCGGGGTTGAAGGCTCCAACCAGCTGCGGCACCACCGCGTGGAAGGCGCGAAGCCACGCGGCATCTCCGGTGAACGCCGGCAACGCGACATTGACAACCGTGCCGTGCGCATCCGGGCCGCCGGTTTCATTGGCGAAACCGGTTCCCGGAAACAGGGTAAGGCCGGACTCATGCAGGGAAATGGTCATGACGCGGGGGTCATTCCAAAAAATGCTTTGCGTTCCGTCACCGTGGTGGGCGTCGACGTCGATGCTGACGATGCGCCGCACACCGCCGTCCAGAAGCCGCTGGATGGCAATCGCGACGTCGTTGTAGACGCAAAAGCCGCTGGCACGGTCACGCGCCGCGTGGTGCATTCCGCCACTGAAATTTACTGCGCGGATGGCTTTGCCGGACAGGATCGATTCCGCGGCCAGCAAAGAACCACCGGCGAGTCGGGCGCTGGCCTCGTGCATGCCGGCGAACGCAGGATCATCCTCAGTCCCAAGACCGCGGTCTTCCTCCGGCATGCTCGGGTCCTCGCTGACCCGGCGCACGGCGTCCACATAGTCGGCGCTGTGGACCGAGCAAAGTTCGACGTCGGTGGCCAGCTCCGGCGCCTCCACCGCCACATGGCTGTGGTTGAAAAGACCAAGGGATTCCGCGAGCCTCGCTGTTAACTCCAGCCGCTGCGGGGCCATAGGATGGCTGGGACCAAAGTTGTAAGCAGTCATGGCTGGATCCCACACCACCGTCGTTGGCAGTGCGGACCGCGTAATGCTGGAAGCAGTTGTTCCAAGCCTGGAGTTCATCCAGAACAGGCTACCTGAGGCCGCGGGGCTCTACCGCCCGGTTACGCCGCAGGAATAGTGGTTTACTACTCAGGAAAGCATGTTCAACCGAGGAAGAACCCATGTCTCAAAGCCAGTCGCGCACCGCGAGCCCGGCCAACTGGCAATCCGGCCAGCAGGAACGTGAAGGTCTGTGGATTTTCACACGTGCGCGCGACTTCATTGACAACATCGCCAACACGTCCCCGGCCCGTCTGGCGCTGGTCGCTTTCGCCTCGGTGATCCTGCTTTTCACCGGCTTGTTGTCCTTGCCATTCTCCTCGGCTTCGGGCGAACCTACTCCTCTCCACCAGGCCATGTTCACGGCAGTTTCCAGTGTCTGCGTGACCGGCCTGACCGTGGTTTCCACCGCCACCCACTGGTCCTTCCTTGGCCAGCTCATTATTCTGGTGGGCATCTTTGTGGGCGGCCTCGGCACATTGACCCTCGCTTCGCTGTTGGCGCTCATGGTCAGCAAGCGGCTTGGTGTCCGCGGCAAGCTCATCGCCCAGGAGGCGATGAACAACGCCGGGAGGCTTGGTGAAGTGGGTACGCTGCTCCGCATCGTCATCGTGACATCGGTGGTGATCGAAGGTGCCCTTGCCTTGGCCCTGATCCCCCGCTTCATGCTCCTCGGGGAGCCCTTCTGGCAGTCGGTATGGCACGGGGTCTTCTACTCGATCTCGTCCTTCAACAATGCCGGGTTTACGCCGCACTCGGACGGAATCGTCCCTTACGAGACCGACCTCTGGATCCTGGTTCCACTCATGTTGGGCGTGTTCCTTGGCAGCCTCGGCTTCCCGGTAGTGATGGTTCTCCAGCAGAACGGCCTGAACTGGAAAAAGTGGAACCTCCACACCAAGCTCACCATCCAGGTATCTTTCATCCTGCTGCTCGCCGGCACGGTCCTGTGGGCGCTCATGGAATGGGACAACGTGCGGACCATCGCGCATATGGACCTTGGCGACAAGCTCATCCATTCCCTCTTTGCATCAGTGATGACGCGCTCAGGCGGGTTCAACCTGGTGGAACAAAACCATATGGAATCCACCACCATGCTCCTCACGGATGCCCTCATGTTTGCCGGTGGCGGCTCGGCGTCCACGGCCGGCGGAATCAAGGTGACCACTATCGCGGTCATGTTCCTCGCCATCGTCGCCGAGGCCCGCGGCGATGCCGACGTGAAGGTCTATGGCCGCACCATTCCCCAAGGCACCATGCGGGTGGCCATTTCCGTGATTGTTGCCGGTGCCACCCTTGTCTCGGTCGCGGCATTCCTGCTGCTCTCCATCAGCGGCGCAACACTGGACAGGGTGCTCTTTGAAACAATCTCCGCCTTTGCCACAGTGGGACTGAGCACCAACCTCAGCGCCGAGCTGCCGCCGTCGGGCGTTTACGTCCTGACCGCACTCATGTTCGCAGGCCGTGTGGGCACCGTAACCCTCGCTGCCGGCCTGGCCCTGCGCCAGCGCAGCCAGCTGTACCACTACCCGGAAGAGAGGCCAATCATTGGCTAGTACCACAGGGGCAGCGAACCGCCCCGCCCACAACGCACCAGTGCTGGTCATTGGCCTTGGCCGGTTCGGGTCGGCCACAGCCGAGCAATTGGTCAAGCAGGGCCGGGAAGTCCTGGCGATTGAACGTGACCGCACGCTCGTCCAGAAATGGGCGCCCGTGCTCACCCATGTGGTGGAGGCAGACGCCACCAACATCGATGCGTTGCGCCAGCTGGGGGCCCAGGAGTTCAGCTCCGCCGTGGTGGGCGTGGGCACGTCCATCGAGTCCTCGGTGCTCATCACCGTGAACCTGGTGGACCTGGGCATCCAACACCTCTGGGTCAAGGCGATCACCCCATCCCACGGCAAGATCCTCAGCCGGATCGGCGCAAACCACGTGATCTACCCGGAAGCCGACGCAGGCGTCCGTGCCGCGCACCTGGTGTCAGGGCGCATGCTGGACTTCATCGAGTTCGACGACGACTACGCGATCGTCAAGATGTATCCGCCCAAGGAAACCGTGGGCTTCACCCTGGAGGAATCCAAGGTGCGCTCCAAATACGGCGTGACGATCGTGGGCGTGAAGACTCCCGGCGAGGACTTCACGTATGCGCGGCCGGAAACCAAGGTGTCCGGCCACGACATGTTGATCGTGTCCGGACACGTGGACCTCCTGGAGCGCTTCGCAGCACGGCCCTAGGGCGCGGTTAGCCCAGCTGTTTTGTGATCTCGGCCGCGCGGTTGGCAGCCGCACGGGCTCCCTCAGCGATGATCCTGGGGATCCCGCCGTCGTCGAATGCTGCGATAGCCCGCTCGGTGGTGCCGTTGGGACTGGTTACGGCAACGCGAAGTGCAGTGGGGTCCGCCCCTGGTTCCGCCAGCATGAAACCGGCGCCCGCCACCGTTTCGCGGGCCAGCATGACGGATAGTTCGGCGTCCAGCCCCAATTCAACACCCGCAGCGGCCATGGCCTCAGCCAAATAGAACGCGTAGGCGGGGCCGGATCCACTGATGGCGGACAAGGCGTCCACCTGTTCCTCGGGCACCTCCACAACCTTGCCGGCTCCTGCCAGCGCTGCCTTCACACTCTCCAGCTGTTCCGGCGTGCAGTGCGTTCCGGGCGAAACGGATACGACGCCGCGACCCAGCTTTGCGGGTGTGTTCGGCATGGTGCGGATCACCGGCTGCCCCTCCGGGAGGGCGGCCTCAAGCTGCGCGATGGAAACCGCAGCTGCCACGCTCACAACAACGGTGTCCTTCGCGAGTGCCGGGCTGATTTCCCGGGCAAGGTCTGTAATGCCAACTGGCTTGACGCCAAGGATGACTATGCCTGAACCCTTGGCGGCGAGCTTGTTGTTGTCGGGCTCTTCCTCGCCGGCGATCGCCATAACGCCGTACCGCTGCGCAAGCTCTTCTGCGCGCTCGGCACGTCGGACAGTGGCGACGACATCGGATGGGTCAGCCCCGGCGGCAAGGAGACCGGCCAGAATTGCCTCGTTCATGGATCCACAGCCAAGGAATGCGATTCGGTTGCTCATTGCACCATCATGGCAGTTTGCCCATGGAGGGGTCGAACGCTGTCCGGATTCACAGCTTGTTCCCAAGAATATTGCAGGCAGCACCCAACCTTGGTCCGTAACTTAGTAGTTACCTCATTGAGGGTGCGAGTGATGAGGCGGGCATGGGGATGCCCGCCAACAGCACCGGTGGCCGGGGCGGGTTTTCCCCCATTTCCCGATTCGGCCGCCGGTGCTTTCGCTTTTAATGGCGTTGGCTTCCAAATTAGCGAGTTGGCTTCTAATTATCGTGCGACCGCACCAGCGGGATGCTGAGGTGCTGTCGAGCGAAACGAAGCGTTTCAGCCAACATTTCTTCACGCTCACCGGCCACCTTGGCCTTGCGGGTTGAAATCTCCGCCACCACAACACCACTGAAACCGTTGGAAGCAAGGTGTTGGAGGGCATCGGCGCACTGCTGCGTCCCCGTGCCCGGCACCAGGTGCTCGTCTTTCCCGGAACCTGAACCATCCGTGAGGTGAACGTGGCGGAGTTTGCTGCCCAGTGCCTGGATGGCTTCCAAACTGTTTGCCCCCGCAGTTGCCGCATGCGAGAAGTCCCAGGTGACGTCGTCGTAATCCTGTCCCAAGGGATCCCAGTGCGGCAGGTAGGCAACAGCTTCCCGTCCGCGGACGCGCCACGGGTACATGTTCTCCACCGCGATGTGAACTTGGTACATCGCCGCGATCTCCCGAACACCCGCAGCGAAGTTCTCGGCGTAGTTCGACTGCCAGCGGAACGGCGGATGGACCACCACCGTGTCGCAGCCGACTTCTCTGGCCATCTGGCAGGACTTCTCGATCTTGTTCCATGCAGCTCCCCAGACTTGCTGGGTGAGCAGCAGTGTGGGCGCGTGAATAGAGACGATCTGTTGGTGGTAACGATGGCTCAGCTGGATGAGGGCGTCAGGATTCTGGCTCACGGCGTTGTTGGTAACCATGACCTCAACGCCTTCATAACCAAGGTCCTGGGCAACCGCGAAAGCATCATGGACGCTCAGCGGATAAACGGAGGCACTGGACAGCGCCACGGGGATGTGGCGGCTATTTGCAACGGGCTCGACGTCGGTGCTCATCTCAGGAAGCCAGCCCGCCTGCCGCGGGGGCCGGAATTGGTGCGGGGGCAGGGTTGTTCACCGGCACCGGGAACTCCTCAAACGTGTGCTGGGGCTCGTCGTTGTCCGTCTTCTTGTCGCCTTCCTTGACTGCTTTTTTCTTGGACTTGTCCTTCTTGCGCTTCCCGACGTGCGGCGCGGGATCCACTGCATCATCGAAGACCAACTGGTCCAGGCGTCGAAGGATCAGCCCTTCCCGCAAAGCCCATGGACAGATTTCCATCTTAGGGAATTCAAAGAGCTCCAACGCGGCCTCCGCCACCAAAGCCCCGGCCAGCAATTGTCGGGCGCGCGCATCTGAAACGCCCGGGAGGTATAGGCGGTCCTCAACTTTCATGGCGGATATGCGCTGGGCCCACAAGCCAAGATCGGCGGCGTGGAGTTCCCGTTTCACATACGGACCGGCCGCGCTGGGGGCAGCACCAGCGATCCGTGCAAGGGAGCGGAACGTCTTGGAGGTACCCGCCACCAGGTTGGCCCGGCCAAGCTCGTGGAAATTGCGGACAACAGGCTTGAGGGTAGAGCGAATGTACCGCCTTAGCTCCTTGACGCTCTTGGCGCTGGGTGGATCATCATGGAGCCAATCCCGCGTCAACCTGCTGGCTCCCAACGGAACGGAGGTAGCGAATTCCGGGAGTTCGTCCGTGCCGTAGGCCATTTCGAAGGATCCCCCGCCAATGTCCAGATCCAGAATCGGGCCGGCGCCCCAGCCATACCAACGACGAACGGCAAAGAAAGTCATGGACGCTTCTTCGCTACCAGTGAGCTCCTGGAGAGTCACCGTGGTCTCGTGTTTCACCCGGGCCAGGACCTCGGCGCCGTTGGTAGCCTCACGGATTGCCGAGGTACAAAACGCGAGCAAATCCTCGGCCTTGTGGCGTGCTGCGAATTCCCACGCCTCCAAGACGAACTCAATCAGCTCAGTCTGGCCGGCATCGTTGATGTTGCCATCGCCGTCGAGGTATTGCACCAGGGAGAGTGGCCGTTTGTGGGAGGCAAAAGCCACTGGGCGGGCACCGGGATGGGCGTCCACGAGCAGCAGGTGGACGGTGTTTGAACCGATATCGAGAACGCCAAGACGCATTCTGCCATTATTCACTGATTCGAAGCCGGGGAAGCAACTTGGCGTCCACGTTTCGCTGACAGGCAGAGGTCCTGTGCTCAGGATGCCAGCTATTCCGTTGGCTCCCCTGCTTCGTCTGCCCGTTTGAAGTCGCGGCGAATGTTGGCGATTCCCTCAGGATCGATTTCGAAGCCATATTCGCTTCCGGGGTTGATGACCATACCCAGTTCGTCGCCGATGTTACCGAGGATCGCCGAGCCCATGGTGCCCAGAATGTGCGGGGCCGCTTCCAGGAAACGCTCGTCCACACGGCTCGGGTGGCTGAACACCGCCAGAACGGGCTGTCCATCGGCGTTGGAAAGGACCAATGGCTCTACGGCAGAATCCGGTCCATCCACTGCTTCGGAACTGATGAGGTAGACCTCGTTGTTCAGGAAAGCAAGGATGACATCTACCGGGTTGGCGTCCGGCTGTTCAGCCAACGCGAGCTTCGCTTCGAGGTCGTTCAAGGGTCCGTTGTCCGGTGAAGCCGTCTGTTCAGTCATGGTTCTACTCGACCACGATGCCGTCCGGGACGCAATTCGCTTGCTTCCCGGACGGCACCTTGTCTTGTTGCTGCGTTACTTTTTGGCTGCGTTACTTTTTGGCGGCGGCTTTCTTGGCCGGCGCCTTGCGCGTAGTGGTTCGCTTGACGGGGCCCTTGGCCCGCTTCTCGGCAAGAAGTTCGACGGCGCGTTCCCGGGTCAGTTCCTCAAGGGAGGTTGAGCGCGGGACCGTGATGTTCGTGACGCCATCAGTGATGTACGGACCGAAACGGCCCTCCTTCACGACGATGTTCTTCTCCGACACGGGGTCCGGGCCAAACTCGGCCAGTGGAGGCACGGCGGCACGGGCACCACGCTGCTTGGGCTGGGAGTAGATCTCCAAGGCCTGTTCCAGCGTGATGGTGAAGATTTCTTCTTCGGATCCGATGGAACGGGAGTCCGTGCCCTTCTTCAGGTAAGGTCCGAACCGGCCGTTCTGGACGGTGATGACATTTCCTTCAGCGTCCTCGCCAAGCACCCGGGGCAGGCTCATAAGCTGCAGGGCCTCATCCAAGGTGACGCTGTCCACGGTCATGGACTTGAACAGCGAACCTGTGCGTGGCTTGGCTTTCACCGGCTTCTTTGGAGGCTTGGGCTTGCCGTTCTTGTAGTACTCAACGGGCTGGTTTGCCAGCTGTTCCTCGGTCATCTCGGGGATGATCTCGGTGACGTAGGCGCCGTAACGGCCATTCTTGGCAACCACGGTATGGCCGGTGTGTGGATCGGTTCCCAGGACGCGTTCCTCGGGAGCCGCAGTTTCCATGAGCTCGATTGCCTTGGCGGCTGTCAACTCATCCGGAGCGAGTTCTTCCGGGACGTTGGCCCGTACGGACTCCACCACTTCACCGGTCTTCTCATCAACGGTGGGGATGCTGCTTTCCAGGTACGGGCCGAACTTACCCACACGCAGGGTGATGCCCTCGGCTATGGGCACGGAGTTGATCTCGCGGGCGTCAATCTCGCCGAGGTTGTTCACGATGCTCAACAGCCCGGGATCAGCGTCTTCACCATAGTAGAAGTGCTTCAGCCACGCTGCGCCCACGGCCTGGCCGTTGGCGATTTTGTCCAGATCGCCTTCCATGTCGGCGGTGAACTCGTAGTCGACATAATCCGTGAAGTGCTGCTCAAGCAAGCGAATCACCGAGAAGGCGATCCAGCTGGGAACCAGGGCAGAGCCTTGTTTGCGGACATAACCGCGATCCTGGATGGTGGAAATCGTGGAGGCATACGTCGACGGACGGCCGATGCCCTTCTTTTCCAGCTCAGCCGTCAGCGAGGCTTCGGTGTAGCGCGGAGGCGGTGAGGTTTCGTGCCCCACGGCGACGATGTCCGAGGCCTGCAGGGAGTCATCCTTGGCCACGTTGGGCAGCCGGCGCGCTTCATCGGAGTCTTCATCTCCGCGGCTCTCGTCCTTGCCCTCCTCATAGGCGGCGAGGAAGCCGGGGAAGGTGATGACGGTACCCGAGGCCGAGAATTCAGCGTCGCGTCCGTCAACTGCTACGGCACCCAGCCGGATGGTGGCTGTGGAGCCCTTGGCGTCGGCCATCTGGGATGCGACCGTACGCTTCCAGATGAGCTCGTACAACCGGAATTCGTCTCCGCTGAGCTGCTTGGCCACCTGGGCGGGGGTGCGGAACGAGTCACCTGCGGGGCGGATGGCCTCGTGGGCCTCTTGCGCATTTGCAGCTTTGTTGGCGTACACGCGTGGGCTTTGGGGCACGTACTCGGGGCCGTAGAGCTCCGCGGCCTGGCGCCGGGCTGCTGTGACAGCTTCATCGCTCAAGGCAGAGGAGTCCGTACGCATATAAGTGATGTAGCCGTTTTCGTACAGGCGCTGGGCGACCTGCATGGTGCTCTTCGAGGAGAAGCGGAGCTTTCGGCCGGCCTCCTGCTGCAGCGTGGAGGTGGTGAACGGTGCGGCAGGACGGCGGGTGTACGGCTTGGTATCTACAGACCGAACGCGGAAATCGGCGTTCTGCAGACCTGCGGCCAATGACGTTGCGAGTTCCTCGTTGAGGTGAACCACGTTGGAGGATGTGAGCTGGCCATTGTCGTTAAAGTCACGACCACTGGCGACCTTGGAACCGTCCACCGCGGCAAGCTTTGCCTTGAACGATCCCGAGTCGGCTCCGAACTGTCCGGTCAGGTCCCAGTAGGAAGCGGCCCGGAAAGCCATGCGTTCACGTTCGCGGTCAACCACCATGCGGGTAACCACGGACTGAACACGTCCCGCGGAGAGCCCCCTGGCAACCTTGCGCCACAGAACCGGGGAGATTTCGTAGCCGTAGAGTCGGTCCAGGATACGCCGGGTCTCCTGGGCATCAACCAGGGCGGTATCGACGTCCCGCAGGTTATCCATGGCACGGTGAATCGCTTCCTTGGTGATTTCACCGAAAGTCATGCGATACACGGGAACTTTGGGTTTCAGGACCTCAAGCAGGTGCCACGCGATGGCTTCGCCCTCGCGGTCCCCATCGGTTGCGAGATAGAGCGCGTCAGCGTCTTTCAGCTGGGCCTTGAGCTCGGCGACCTTCTTCTTCTTGTCCGGGGATACGACGTAGTACGGCTTGAAGTCGTTTTCGATGTCGACGGCGAACTTACCCAGCGAAGTCTTCTTGAGTTCTGCAGGGAGGTCCGATGGCTGCGGGAGATCCCGGATATGGCCGATGGAAGCCTCGACGATGAAGCCCTCGCCAAGATACTTGGCGATGGTCTTGCTCTTGGCCGGAGACTCCACGATCACGAGTTTCTTGCCGGTTTTTGCCTTGCTGGGCACGGTGCTCCTACAGAAAAAATGTGTAATTGGGCTGGTGCCCATATTGGCCTAGTTCACCATAGATTGCAGAATCCTGCGTTCTGGCGTGGAAATCCGAGGGGCTGGCCGGACCCCTAGTGCCCAGGTGCCATGCGGTCATCCGGGATCATTGACCACAGAGTAGCAACACGCTCGGCACCTTGCGGAATCTGGGTAGGGTCTTCCAGTTCGTACTCCCGCAGGACCTCCCGGATCCGTTCAGAAAGCTCCTTGCGCTGCTGGTTGGTCAAGTACAGCAAGTTGCTCGCCAGCACCACCGACGCCGGCTCGTCCGCCGCTTCGCCACGTTGCCGGCGTTCTCCCCGGGCCTTGGCAAAAGCCGATGCCCTGCGCCGGAAGGCATCCAGCTCAAGATCGACCACCGCGATCTCCGGGCTGGCCACGGTGCCGCCTGAAATCCTGAAGTCAGTGCCAGCAGCCTTCCACCGGCGTTCCCTTGCGTCGCCGGCATTTTCCGCCGGAGCAACGATCCCCCATTTCTGGAGCGCACGGAGGTGGTAGCTCATGGCACTGGGCGTCAGGCCGGTACGCGCCGCGAGCTCAGTAGCCGTGTGGCTTACCTGTGTTGCGTAGAGCTCGGAGATAACCTCGAGACGGGCGGCATGCGCCAATGCACGGATAGCCTTGGGATCGGTTATCTCAACCGTTTTCTCGGCCCTCTTGCGCCGCGGGGCATCGCCTGACGCCTGGGATGTCTCGTTGTTCGCAATCACTTCATCAGTGTAAGCAGGGTCACTTACTGCGGACTTGCTACCAAGCGGGCGCGGCGGCCGTGCACTGCTCATGCGGACGCCTCTTGCGTATCCGGGAGGAGGAACCCGTCCAGGACGAGATTCCGTACTTCGGCAAAAAGCCCTTCGCGGAAGGACCCTGAATCGAAGTCGTCTGCGCCTCCCAGGAGTGCTTCCAAGGCTCCGACAATCTGCCGTACCGATAATTGGCCATCACAAGCAGAAACAAAGCCCGCCAGCTCCGTGCTGAGCAGGTTTGTTCGACGAAGGCCGGCCCCCTGCCGGAGGAGGATGACGCCTGGATGCACAGCCCCGGGACGCTGATGGCGCTCTTCAGTGACGTCCTCGGCCACCACAAGGTGTGCTTCCGGCAGACTACTGCCTGAAAGCCAGTCGGAGCGCTCCACGGCCGCGCCGAGATGGGGACCGATAGGTTGCTCAATGGGGTAGGTAATTTCCTCAAACCGGCTAATGCGTGCTTCGTTTGAAGTTTGTGGGCGGCGTAGCCAGATCATGCCAAAGCCGATTCCTTCAACATCCCTCGATGCGAAGTCGTCGAGGTACGCGGCGTACGACTCCTGATAGTGGCTGCGGTCCCGGTTCTCCGAGGCGTCCTGCAGCCACGTCTCTGCGTACTGCTCCGGGTTCAGCTGCTCACGTTGAATGAACCAAACGTCCAAGCCGGAATCTTTGAGCCAGGAGGAAGGCCTGTCATGCCATTGTGTCCCTTTGCGGATCTCCCAGTTGCCGAGCATCTGGGCTGTGCCACCGGGTTCAAGGACGTCTGCCAGCGTCCGCGCCAATGAGGCGACGATCTCGTCACCGGGCAGGCCGCCGTCGCGGTATGTAAATTGATCAGCCAAGGACTCGCCAGCGCTACGCGGGGTAATGACAAAGGGCGGGTTGGAGACGACGAGGCCGAAACGTTCCCCTGCCACGGGTTCCAGGAGCGAGCCCAGGCGCAGGCTGACGCGGGCTTCCAGGTTGTTCGGATCCAGGTCCAGTTCCGGAGCGTTGAGGAGCAGATTGAAACGGGTGAAGGCGAGCGCCCTCCCGGAAATGTCCGTTGCCGTCACGTGTTCGCAGTGATGCAACAAGTGGAACGTCTGGATGCCGCAGCCTGTCCCGAGGTCCAGCGCCCGGTGCGTGTGCTGCCTGATGGTTGTTTGGACAAGGGTTGTTGATGCCCTTCCTATCCCCAGCACGTGATCGTGCCTCAGGACCCCGGCTTGTTGGTGGGCAGCGAGATCGCTGGCTACCCAAAGCTCCGCTCCCCCGCTGCCGTCTGCATTGGCCTCCCAGCCATACGGACGTAGATCCACCTTGGCCGTGGCAACGCCGGCTTCCAAGGTGATAAGTCCGAGCCGGGCGAGGCCTTGGGCGCCGATGGTGGGGAGCGCAAGGTCAACATCGGACTGGGGCTGTGGGACAGCAAGCAACCACAGCCGTACTATGACGGACAGCGCTCGGGTGGTTTCCACCCCGCTCTTGGACGAGCGTTCGCTCACCAACAACGCTGGAATGATCTGGTCCCTGTTCAGTGCGGCATAGGCGGATTCCCCCAGAAGTTCCGCCACGCCGTCGACCGTGTACGAGATGGCGCGAAGGTCAGACGCCAGAGACGCCAGGAGCTCCGGGTGGTCGCTGCGCGGGGCGTCGTCAGTATTGCCATCGGTAAATATTTCGGGGGTTTGAGTCACATTGCAAGTCTATGGGGGCTGCTTCATGGCAGGCGTTCGTGGTTTGGGCTATGTGGACAAAACCTTGCTGTGGGACCCGGTAGCGTGGAAGCATGCTCAACCTCTCCTCCACAAGGCGCAGCGCAGGCCTTGTTGTCATTGCTGCGGGGACGCTACTGGCGGCCACAGCCTGCCAGGGTCCGGTCAGCGTCGAACATGCCGATGTACAGGCGTGGAAGGACAAAGTTCTTCCCACAGCCAGCACCGTGACGTTGGAGGATTCCGGCAAGATCCTGAACCGGGACCCGCTGGTCAAGGAGTCACCGAGCGTTCCCGCCGGGAATTACACACTGACGATGGCTTGTGATGGAGGAGGAAAGGTTTTCTTCGCCGTCTCTTCCGGTGGAAAGCAAATTGCCGATGCGGGAGCCGCCTGCAACGGCAGCCTTGAAGTGGCGAAGATCAAAGTCCCTGCCACCGGCGCCCTCGCTATCTCCACGAGTAGCGTGGATGCCCCGCTGATTTTTGCTTACCAGCTGGTGCCCGCCGCTAATTAACCCCTTCCGCCAGCACTATGGTGCGCTTCCAGGCCAGCGTAAAGTCAACGTATGGGCGGCAACGTGGCTGGCTCGGTTGTGTCCAGACGGCTGTCAAGTGCCGCCGTCGGACTCTTGCTCGTGCTGGGTGGCGCGCTGACGGCGTGCGAGTACACCTATGACGACGGCGGGCGTGCGGATTCCAGCCCCACAGACACTACCGGCAGCAATGTCGTGCTTCCTCCCGACCCAGCCTTGGAGCAAACCGTTACAGGTGAGGCCCTGAAAGAGTGGGCCAAAGCGGCTTTGCCGGAATCGCAGGGGCAGTCGTTCTATTCGAGCAGCGGCTTCCTGAATTCCGGTGAGTCCAGAACTGAGCAGACTGTGCAGCTGCCCGGGGGAACGTACGCCGTGACGCTGGCGTGCCGCGGCACCCGCCGCGTTTCATTCGCAGTCAGCGTAGGCGAGACGGACTTGGTTGACCTGACCCTGGGATGCGCCAATGCCCGGGTGAGCGTGGTGCAGTTGGAAAAGGACGCCATCCTGGCCATCACTGTCGGGGCAAGATCCGACGCGAACTTCGCCTATCGGGTCAGCAGGCTCTGATTGCGTTGCGCCTCAGGCGGCTTCGCAGCCTCCGGGGCAGCGAAGGGTTTCAGGACTTGAGGCACATTCTGCACAGTAGAGAGTCAACGTCCGGCAGCTCAGGTTGGAGCAATTCTCGAACTTGTTGGTAGGCGCGGCGCAGCGAACGCATTCGCCGATGGTCTTCGCTTCGTCGCTGAACTCTACGTGCATGCGTTTGTCGAAAACGTAGAGCGAGCCCTCCCAGAGGCCCTTGTCCTTGAAAGTTTCGCCGTATCGAACAATCCCGCCATCGAGCTGGTACACCTCTTTGAAACCGCGGTTGACCATCAAGCTTGAGAGCACCTCACAACGGATGCCGCCCGTGCAGTAAGTGACTACGGGCTTGTCCTTGAGGGCGTCATACTTGCCGGATTCGAGTTCCTTGATGAAGTCATGGGTGGTGGCGACGTCCGGAACGATGGCGTCCTTGAACTTGCCGATCTGTGCTTCGAACGCGTTGCGGCCGTCGAAGAACACCACCTCTTCCCCGTCCGCTTTCTTTGCGTCCACCAGGGTGTGAAGTTCTTCAGGTTGGAGATGCTTGCCTCCGCCCACCACGCCCTTTTCGTCGACCTTCAGCTCACCGGGAGCTCCGAAGGTAACTATTTCGTCGCGGACCTTAACGCTGAGGCGCGGGAAATCGGCAGCGCCGCCCTCGGACCACTTGAAGTCGATGTCGTGGAAGCCCTTGTATTCGCGGGTGGTTTTCACGTACTGCTTCATGTTGTTGAGCTCGCCGCCAACTGTGGCGTTAATACCGTCCTTGGAGATCAGGATCCGGCCGGTGAGTCCCAGTTTCTCGCAGAGGGCACGCTGCCACAGACGCACGGCGTCGGGGTCGGCGATCGGCGTAAAGCCATAGAAAAGTACGATTCGGTTTAAAGCCACTATTAAAGGGTACTGGTTGTACTAAAATCCACGCCCGCCCCCCGACTCGCTCAACGCCCAGGGGCGGTTTCCAGGCGTCGAAGTCACAATTTCATAAGCAAGGATTCTTCCGCTGACGGGACTCTGTTGCTTGAACGAGCGCTGGCATAGTCTCTCTACATGAGTCCAGACGCCTTGGTTGAAGACATCGCGCACCTCTTGGAAGTCTGGGTGGCCGGTTGGACCGGCTGCCGGGGCTATGAGTCACGACAAGAAGGACGCTTCCCTGCCGCGCTGCGCGCCGATAAAACCGGTGACTGGGAGTACTTCGCCCATGATCCGTCCGATGAAGAGTTCGCCGCCCTCGCTGCGAAGACCGCAGAAGCCGAGACACGGATTCTGACGGTACTCACCAATGACGTCCAGCGTTATAAGTACTTGGCCGAACAGCATGGGCTGAACGTCAACTCGGCGTCCCAGACCATGATGATCGTGGACATGGAAACCCAGGACGCAGAGGATCCATGGCTCCCGGATGACGATCTGGAACTTGCCACTTCAGAATCCAACGGAGTCCACCATGCGGTGGTCCACTCGGGCGAGAACGTGGCCGCCAGCGGCCGGGTATTCGTGGTCAACGGCACCGCGGTTTTCGACAAGATCGTAACTGAGCCTCAATTCCAGCGCCGAGGCCTCGGTAGTTTCATCATGAAGGCCCTCGCCGCCCAAGCGTTCGAGCACGACGTCCAGAACGGGCTTCTCCTGGCATCCTTGGACGGCCAAAAGCTCTACTCCCACCTTGGGTGGGACGTGGTGTGCCACGTTCTGATGATGTCCGTCAGCAGCAACCAAGGTTCCGACCTCTCCGTAGCGTGAGAGCGCGGGTTTAGCGGCTGTTTAGCGGCCCTCTTCGACGGCGGTCCCTTCGGGTGCCGCTGTGGGCGTCGCGGTCGACGCCGCCGCAGAGTGACAGAATGATTTGGTGGCTGCACCGAATTCGCTGATCTCTTTGCTGGGCCGGACCCCGGACCCGGAGCAGCTGCGCCATGTCCACACCATCCCTGCCCGCAAGGCCGTCAACGAACCGTGGCCTGAATGGGTGCACCCGGACATCGTCCAGGCCTACGGCTCCCTGGGCATCCACGAACCCTACCGACACCAGGTCCAGGCCGCCAACCTCGCGCAGGCAGGCCAGCATGTGGTGATCGCAACGGGCACCGCTTCAGGGAAATCGCTCGCCTATCAATTACCCGCACTGGACGCGATCCACCGCTCGGAGCTGAGGGTATTGTCCGAGCCTGGAAAGATCCACGACGACGGTGCTGTGACACTATATTTGTCCCCCACAAAGGCGCTGGCGGCGGACCAATTGGCGGCCATCCGTTCGCTGAAGCTCCCTACCGTCCGTGCAGAAACCTACGACGGCGACACCGACGTCGCGTCGCGCCGTTGGATCCGCGATCATGCCAATTTCATCCTGGCAAACCCGGACATGCTGCACTTTGGCATTCTGCCCAACCACACGTGGTGGGCACGGTTCTTCCGCCGGTTGCGCTATGTGATCGTGGATGAGGCTCATAGTTACCGGGGTGTTTTCGGCTCGCACGTAGCCAACCTCATGAGGCGCCTTCGCCGGATCTGCGCCTACTACGGCGCCGGGAGCTCCTTCCCTGAACCCGTATTCATCGCCGCTTCTGCCACTGCTTCCGAGCCCGCTGTCTCCTTCGGACGGCTCATCGGTGCTCCGGTCAGGGAAGTTTCCGAGGACTGTTCTCCACATGGCTCAACAACCGTGGCGTTCTGGGAGCCTGCCTTGACGGACGTCAAGGGCGAAAACGGAGCGAAGCAACGGCGGACTGCCGTGGCCGAAACAGCCGATATCCTGGCGAACCTTGTTTCCTCCCGGGTACGGACCATTGCCTTTATCAAGTCCCGGCGCGGTGCTGAGTCGATTTCGTCCATCACCAAGCGGCTCTTGGACGAGGTGGATCCCAGCTTGCCCGGCCGCGTGGCCGCGTATCGTTCCGGGTACCTTCCCGAAGAGCGGCGTGCCTTGGAAAAGGCGTTGCGGTCCGGACAGCTGCTGGGGGTTTCCAGTACCTCTGCCCTGGAACTCGGCATCGATATCTCCGGGCTTGACGCGGTATTGGTTGCAGGCTGGCCCGGGACCAGGGCCTCGCTCTTCCAGCAGATTGGACGCGCAGGAAGGGCTGGCCAGGACGCCATAGCGGCGTTCGTGGCAAGCGACGACCCCTTGGATACATACCTTGTGAACCATCCGGAAGCCATCTTCGATGTGTCGGTCGAAGCCACAGTATTTGATCCGGGAAACCCGTACGTCCTGGGACCTCACTTGTGCGCGGCAGCAGCGGAGTTGCCAGTGGGCCCAGCTGAACTCGAACTCTTCGGGCCCACAGCGGAAAGCCTCCTTGACCGGCTGGTCCTGCAGGGGTATCTCCGCAAACGCCCGGCCGGATGGTTCTGGACCCATCCGGAGAGCGCAGCCGGGATGGTGAATTTGCGGGCCGACGGTGGCGGACCTGTGAGCATCGTCGACGCCGGGACAGGTTCCCTTCTGGGGACGATGGATTCGCCGCAGACCCACTATCAGGCCCATACCGGAGCGATCTACGTCCACCAGGGGGACAGCTACCTGGTGGAGGAACTCAACGAGGCCGACCACTGCGTCATGGTGAGGCGCGTGAACCCCGATTTTTACACCACAGCCCGGGATGTAACGCAGATCGAAGTCCTGGAAACCTTGCGCTCGGTCCAGTGGGGCGACATCACTGCGCACTTTGGGGACGTAAAGGTCACAACCCAAGTGGTTTCCTTCCAGCGCAAGGCATTGATTTCGAACGAGATCCTGGGCGAGGAGCCGCTCGATCTCGGGGCCAGGGATCTGTTTACCAAGGCGGTGTGGTTCGTTGTGGACAACAGGTCCCTGCATGGCGCCGGTCTGGTGGAAGCGCAGTTCCCCGGCGCTTTGCATGCGGCGGAACACGCGGCGATCGGCCTCCTTCCGCTGGTGGCGTCCAGTGACCGTTGGGACATTGGCGGTGTATCCACCGCCCTGCATGCTGACACTGGGGTACCAACGATCTTCGTCTACGACGGGCACCCCGGCGGTGCCGGATTTGCCGAGCGCGGCTTTGAGAAGGCCAAGGTCTGGCTTACGGCCACCCGGGAGGCCATCAAGGCGTGCGAATGCGAAGCCGGCTGCCCGTCCTGTGTGCAGTCGCCAAAATGCGGCAACAAGAACAACCCACTGGACAAGGCAGCCGCCATCACACTCCTGGATGTCCTCTTGAAAGACGCCGTCTAGCCTGGGCAGTTCCAACCAACCCCGTGGCCCAGCCCCTTTGGCTAAGGAGGCGGCCCAGCCCGCGCCCTGCCTGTAGCCGTGCCGAAGAGGAACGGTTGGTCCAGCTCGGTGGCGACCTCCACGACTTCGCCCCGGACGACGTCGCAGGCAGTCACTGTGGCACCCTGCTGTCCTGCCACTCCGGCCGCCACGGCACAGGGCTCACCGGAGGCTATTCCACGCGCAGCATCGGCTGCCGCGAGAGCTGCCAGGTCTGCTGCCGACGCAGCCCGCGACGCCATGACCCCCGCTTGGGCAAGAAGCAGCAGCCCGGCAAGCAATGCCAGGACTGCAAACCCCAGTGTTAGCGCCAGAACTGTGCCGGATCCTTGCTCAGGGTGTGACGCTACAGGAGGACCATCAAGGGTTCTCCGCCGCGGGCAGCGCACCCTCACAAGGGAATCCATGGGTTCGCCGCAACCCGTAAGGCGGTATCCCCCGGGGGCATGTTCCACGGTGATGCCACTTGCGCTGCACCGACCATAGAGGCTCCCGAGCCTGCGGGTATGTCGCTCACGTCGCTCCGACCAGATGCCTTGGGTGTTTCACCGCGGGCTGAGGCTCGCGGCATGTCGCCCACGTCGCTCCTAACGGCTGCCCCGGGTGTTTCAGCCCGGGCCGACGCCGAAGCCGTCAAAGTCCAAGGGATCAGTGAGCCCAACGAACCTCCTACCGCTGCGGAGGCTGTCACGGTCATCCAATCGCCATCCCTTGGCACCCCCGCGGTGGCCCCCTCGCCCGCCAAACGCCTGACGATACCCTGCACCTCGCCAGTGTTCTCGCCCCGCGCAAGCCCTCGAGCACCGGCCCTGGCCGCCTCCTCCAAACGTAACTGAGTTATCCCCGCTGCACCGGCCGCCAGCAAGAAGGCGAACAGCAGAATCACCGCTGGCAGGGCGACGGCGAACTCTGCTGTTACGGCACCACGTTGCTTCTGCCTTGCGGGCATTTTGATGGGGAGAGGTAGCGGCTTGATTGGGAGAGGCAACAGCTTGATCGGGAGAGGCACCAGCGAGGTCACGGCAAGGACAACGCGGTGCGAACCAGGTTGAGCAGGAATCCTCGAACTTCCTCGCTCCGCAGGATAACCACCAGCAAACCAGCGAGGCCCACGGCCGCGAGCGTTGCTATGGCGTATTCCGCTGTTGCCATGCCGCCTTCGGAGCCCATGAGCGGGGTTCGCCTAAGGGTCGTCTGCCTGAGAGGGGTCTGCCTGAGGGTGGTTTGGCTGAAAGTGCTCCGCGTGGGAGTGGTCTGCTTGGGGTTGGTCGGCTTCGAGCTGGTCTGTCGGCGAATCCCGCCGGGTGTACCACTGTGCAGGTAGTTGGTCCACTTGCTGGTCCACGCTGTCCCAACCCGTTGGTTGTCCAACTGCTGGATTGCGGCCGGGGCGTGAGGTTCTGCTCGGTTAAACAGCTCGATCTCCAGCTGCTCCATCCCATGCTCTTCAATCCCGAACTGCGCACCCGCGCGGTTGCCACTCTTGTGGTGTGGGGCCTCATCCTGGCCGCTGCCATGCCCGACGGATGCAAGACCGGCAATATTTGCTGCGAGCGCACGCGATGCGTTCCGTCGGTCAGAGCGCCGGGCGGGGAGGGTGCTGGAGGGAGTTTCCATAGTGTGTTCCTTTCAGAAAAGCCGGCAGATCTGCCGGGGTGAAATCGACTCTTCCTTGACTCCGGCCGACCCTTAAGCCCCTGGTTCATCCAAGTGGATAAACCCCCGCGGGGACTGGTTGTGGAGGAAGAGAGCGGACTGTGTGGAGGAAGGGTCGGCTGCCGTGCATGTGCTGGTGCCCTGTACTTATCCAGCCGGAAGCATGGCAATGAGGACAGGCACGATTCCCAGGCAAATGAATGCCGGCAAGGAACAAAGGCCCAGGGGAACCACAAGCTTCACTCCCAGGGCGGCAGCTCGCTTCTCGGCGGCACGGAATTGCTCGCGGCGCTCCCTGGCCGCTTGGGCATAAAGAATGGAAGCCGAGGGCGCACCGGTCAATGCGGCGAAAGCCAGAGCATCCTTCAAGCGCGCTACCTCGGGCTGATGGCGGGTAGGGTTTCGCCAGGCAGCGTCCCAGTCGGCCCCCATGGCCAGCGCAGCCACGACGGGACGGAGATCCTGGCTGATTTTCGGTGCGGCGCTTCGGGAAATCAGTTCCAGTGCCCGCCCGATTCCGGCGCCTGCATCCAGCATGGAAGCTACGAGTTCCAGCATCATCGCCGTGTCCCGAAGCCCGTCCCCGGCAGCGGCGGCATCTGGTTGAAGGCTGGGGTCATCCTTGGAGTTACGGTCCTTGGAGTTAGGATCCTCGGCCAAAGTTGCCTGCAGCCGGGCGCGAAGCCCTGCTGGCCTGGCGAATCCCACAAACGCTGCCAGGGCCAGTACCGCCACGAGCGCAAACAACATCATGTGGCCCCTACCGCCGAAGCGACGAGTCGGGAGGACCACACACGCCCTGCCACGGTCAGCAGAAGGCCAATGATCAGCGTGGCCACTCCGAGGATATTACCCAGCAGGATTCCCAACGGGTCCACCCCGAGGGCCATCCCTAGTACCAAGCCAAGGACCGGGAGCCAGGACAGCAGCCTCACGGTGGCTTTGGGTCCAGCGAGGGCAGTTTGACGTGCTGCTTCAGAATCCTCCTCAGCTTCGAGTTGTGCTGCGAACCGGGTGAGGAGCTCTGCGAGTGGACAGCCGCTGGTTTCGGCCACATCAAGGCATGCAGCCAATTCCATCCAGATGCGGCGTTCTGTGCTTCCCCGGCCCGGATAGACCTTCGCGGAGGTGTTGCGAATGGCTTCTGCTGGGGAATTTCCAATGCTTGAGGCTGCCCCCGCTGAGGCCAGCACCCTGACTGATTCCACTGAGATTCCTGGAGCCGGTTGGTGGGCTGTGGTCCTCGGATTGGCCTCCAGCCCCGGTCCGGAGCTGTGGACGAGCCATAACTCTTCCCAAAGCTGCGATTGTCCGCGTCCTCCTCGCAGGAGTGCAGCGAGCTGCTGCACCAACACCACGAGGGATAAGGGTTCTACCTTTGCCCGCCACAGCCGGCGCCACGGCCTTTTGCCCGCTCCTGGTGTTGCGTGCTCTTTCCGAACACCGGTCCCACTCAGGGGCGAGGGCTTGGCGAGTCTTGCCCGCATTCGCCGACTGCCGGCTTGGGGCGGCTTGAGCTGGAGCCATGCCGCCAGCGCCAGGGCTAGAACCAAGGCGGGAATCATAAGTCCAAACCCATCACTGTGAGTACATCCGTGCCGACGGGGAGGCCCTGCAAAGATCCGCCCGCCTCCCCGGATAATCCAGGAGAAAGCCGTAAATTCAACTCCGCCCACGCTGGTCCATGCACCAGTCCTTCGGGGCTACATCGCAGTGCGGTCACCACTCGTTGGCCATCCAAGGAGTCAGTCAGCACGCCAATCGAGCCTATTTTCCGCCCCAAAGGCGTCCGTTCCACATGAATCACTACGTCCAATGCACTTGAGACCTGCAACCGCACGGCCTCGGCGTTCAACCCTGCGAGCGCGCCGAGGGCTGTCAGCCGTGCCGGAACTGCTTCCGCCGTGTTGGCGTGGATCGTTCCTCCACCGCCTGTATGACCGGTATTGAGCGCGGTGAGCAACTCGCGGACTTCGGCACCGCGGCACTCTCCCACAATGAGCCGATCCGGACGCATACGCAGGGCTTGACGGACCAACTCGCCAAGATCCAGCGCTCCACCTCCCTCAAGGTTTCCATGGCGCGATTCAAGGGTGACTACATGCGGGTGGATCGGGTTGAGTTCAGCGGCATCTTCGATCAATACCAAACGTTCGGACGGATGGCACAGCCCGAGCATGGTGGACAGGAGCGTTGTCTTCCCGGATCCGGTGGCACCGCTGACCAGGAAGCTCAGGCGCCGCTCCACAATCGCGCGGAGAAGAGCCTCGATGTGCTGATCGAACATGCCACCTTCACGCAATTCAGCCATGGTGAAGGTTTCTTCGCGTCGAATTCGAATCGACAGCAGAGTCCCAGCAGTTGATATCGGCGCCAGAACTGCGTGCACGCGATAGCCGCCTTTGAGCCTGACATCTACGCAGGGAGAGCCATCGTCCAACCGGCGACCACCTGCAGAGACCAGCCTTGCGGCCAGCGCCCTGACTTGCTGTTCAGAATCGAAATGCACGGGGGACCGTTCCAGGCCCCGTCCCCGGTCGAGCCAGACGGACTCGGGGCCATTGACAAAAATGTCTGTGACCGAGGGATCGTGCGCAAGCTGCTGCAGGGGCCCCAGACCATTCAGTTCCGCAGTGATGGATTCCGCGGCTTCCAGTGCTCCCGCGGTACCCAACAGTTTGCCGGTGGCCTGCACGGCGGCCGCAACGGTGGAGGGTGTTACTGGCCCCCTTCCCGAGAGCACAGACTCCCGGACGGTTTCAAGAAGGACGGCGTCCAACCGACGGCTCTGACTCCGGCGCCCTGCGGTGAAGGGTGTTCCCGTCCGAGGCCAACCTTGGCCGCTTCTGTCCTGACGGCTCATTCAATCGTGCCGTTCAATTCCAGCACGCCCCGGGCGAACCGGTTCACGGACTTGCGACGGCCCAGCTCAAGGAGCCGACCGAGTTCTGTCCCTGCGGCCGCTCCTCGAATCTCCGGAAGAATCCCCAAGAGCGGCAGTCCCAACGACTCGGCAATGAGTTGCGCATCAACGGCCGAAGGGCCACCACGCCGGACCACCAATCCCGTATCCAGGGGTGGCAGCTCGTTGAGGATGCGTGCCGCGGCGACAGCCGGTTTCAGGTGGGCTGTGGTCATCAACAGGATCTTCTCGCAGTTCCAGGCAAAGGTTCGCAGGCATTCCTCACTGCGCCCGATGTCCACCACAACGAGTTCGAAACTTCGTCGCGCCGCATCCATGACAGCGGCCACAGAACCGGCATCCGGTGTTGTGAACGCTTCACGTGTACCCGGCCATGACAGGAACGCGAAGCCACCGGCCACTGGCAGGGAGTCCCTGAATTGGACGGAATCAATGCTTCCCCGCGTTTCGGCGAAGTCCGGCCAGCGCAAGCCGGTCAGCTCTTGAACAGTAATTGCCAGTTCCAGGCCCCCACCCCGGGGATCTCCGTCCATCAGCATGGTGCTGATGCCGTCGCCCGCCGCTGCCTGGGCAAGCCAAATTGCTGTGGTGGAGGCTCCAGCCCCGCCACAACCTCCCACGATCCCGATAACGAACCCGCCAGGTTCCGGCGAACCGGACACACTCAAGTACTCGGCCAACCAGTTTGCGGCCTCGGGAAGGACAGCTACGCGCTCTGCGCCCAGGGCTGCAGCCAGCCGCCACAACCCATCGCCCTCAACAGACCTGCCCAGTAAGACAGTGGGCGCCTGCCTTCGAGGCGGCAGCTCGCGGATGTCGCTGCCCACCAGGACAACGTCGGCGCCATCCCAGCCAAGCATTGCCGCTCCTACGTCGGCGGCCAGCTCGAGGCTGCCACCTGCGGCAGCGACGATTCTTCGCGCTTCTTCCTGAAGGTAGGCGTCGCCGGTGACGAGGAGGATATCGGCAGCTTCCCCTGGCATCCAGGAATCGTCCGCAGCCTGCCCCAAGAGTTCGTTGCTGGACCGTCTGTGCCCAAGATGTCGCTTGCTCATGAAGCCACTTTCCCGGCGTCGAAGCCTGGAACATAAGCTCTCAAACGCCCCATGTGGACAACCCGGCCCAAACAAGGAGTGTGGAGGAACAGTTGATGTACTCCGACACGGCAGAATGGAAACCATGTATTTGTTGCTCGCCGCCCATCCGGACGGCGCAGCCATACAAAGAGTCTCTCCGACGGGGAAGGCCACCACCGACCCTCGCGTCGTCGCGCGAGGTGAGCTACCCGGCGTCGTCCGTGAACTGGAAAGCCAGCGGCCCCGCTGGGTGTGGCATCGCGCGCAGGACTGCTACCCGGAACTCCTGAGGAACGGCGTGAAACTGGAGCGCTGCCACGACCTCGCACTCTGCGGAGCTATCCTGGCGCACTCCTCTTTCACGGCGCACACAGACTACGCAAAGAACGCTGAAAAGCTCACGCAGGACGACGATTCAACGCCGCCCCGCGCACTGCAGCCCCCACCCCCGCCCGCCGATCAGGGCGCACTCTTCGAAGACTTCACCCCGACGTCCAAAAGTCCGGGGCTGGCTGAACTGCGGGATGAGTTTGCTGCGCAACAGCACGCGATCGCCCAGGTCCCTGCAGACGACCAACGGAAGCAACGCCTGCAATTGCTGCTCGCGGCCGAGTCCGCCTGTGCAATCGTTGCGGTGGAAATGCAACACGCCGGCGTTCCCTGGCGGGAAGAGGTGCACGAACAGATCCTTGCCGACGTACTCGGGCCCCGTCCGCCACTTGGCCACAGGCCCCGGGCACTTGAGATGCTGTGCAACGAGCTGCGGGAGATCCTCACGTCACCAAGCCTGAACCCGGACTCCCCTCAGGACCTTATGCGGGCCCTTCATCGGAACGGAATCGAAGTCAAAAGCACCCGGCAATGGGAGCTCCAGGAGTCCAAACACCCTGCGATCCAGCCCCTGCTTGCGTACAAGAAGCTATCCCGCCTGCACACCGCCAATGGTTGGGCCTGGCTGGATGCCTGGGTCCAGGATGGCCGGTTCCACCCCGAGTATGTGGTGGGAGGCGTGGTGTCCGGAAGGTGGGCCTCCCGCGGCGGAGGTGCTTTGCAGATTCCCCGGAATATCCGTGCCGCAGTCCGTGCGGACCCTGGCCACAAGCTCATCGTCGCCGATGCCTCCCAACTGGAACCTCGCGTCCTTGTAGCGCTCGCCCAAGACACAAAAATGGCCGAGGCCGCGCGCGACAAGGACCTTTACGCCGGTATAGCAGCCCAAGGCTTCGGCGGGGATCGGTCCAAGGCGAAGGTTGCGCTGCTCGGCGCCATTTACGGCGCCACCACCGGTGAATCGGGCAGGCTCATGCCGCAGTTGGCCCGCACGTATCCGCGAGCGGTGGGCTTTGTTGAGCAGGCAGCGAGGGAAGGCGAGGCAGGGCGGACCGTCACCACCCGTTTGGGACGAAGCAGCCCACCGCCGTCCCACGGCTGGTTGCGAAGCCAACAGTCCACCACCGCCGAGGAGCAGCGGCGAGCCGATAACCTGGCGCGCTCCCGTGGCCGCTTCACGCGAAACTTCGTGGTCCAGGGTTCGGCCGCGGAATGGGCTTCCTGCTGGTTGGCGGAATTACGACGGCGGCTGCGGGCCTTGGGTGCCGAAGGCTTACCCTCAGGGGAACTCGTCTTCTTCCTCCACGACGAAGTGATGGTCCATGCCCCGGATGAAGCCGTGGATGCCTGTATCCAGGCGATCGAGGAGTCTGCAAACGCAGCGAAAGAGCTTATGTTCGGCCGGATTCCGGTCGAATTCCCGGTGAGTGTCGCCGTCGTCGATTCTTACGACAAAGCGAAGTAGGCACCTGCTTGTCCGCCGGGAGCAACCGGGGGAAACTGGCCACGTGGGTTCGGACGTGCGTGATTCCGTGGATTCGTACATCGCTTTCCAACTTGCAGAGCTGGAGGGCTGTTTGCCGCTGGTTGGCGCGGCCGACCAGGACGCCGTCCACGGCGCCCGGCTGGCGCTTCGGCGGCTTCGTTCTGTCCTTTCATGCTACAAATCCGTTCTCCCTGACATCCCGCAGGCCACGGGCCGAGATGTCCGGTGGCTGGCGCGCTCCCTCGGCGAAGCCCGCGACGCATACGTTCTGTCCCAGCGTTTAACCCTATGGCTGGACGCATCAGAGGCCTGGTTGTCGCCGGAAGCACTCCATGAAGCCGTGAACCAGCTCCTGGCCAGCAGTAATGCAATGGCTACCCGGGTCGGGACCGGAAGGCGATGGCAGGGAATCGTCAGGGCAACCCGTCAAGCCCTCCTTCCTGCAACTGCCCACATGGCGGCACAGGAAATTGACCACCATCCCAGCCTCCTCGAGGTAGCAGAACTCCTGCAGCCGCGTTGGGAGACGGTGCAGAAGAGCTTGGAAGCTGCGCAACGAAGCCTGGAAACGGATAGCCCGCAGGCTGATGAAGCGGAACGCAACGAAGTGCTCCATGGCGCGCGAAAGGACATCAAAGTATTGCGGTACTCCGTGGAGGCGGTGGCCCATGTCCTGGGTGCAGGCGCCACGGCGATCATCCAACCATCGATGATCCTGCAGCGTCTCCTCGGGGAACAACACGACAGCGTGGCTGGCCAGGCATGGATAAAAAGCCTTGCAGAAATGCCCGGGGCAGAGCCTTTGGACGTCGAGGCCCTTCAAAGCATGGAACAGCGTCGGCTCGCCGAGACCGAGGCCAGCCTCCGGGCAGCGTTGCTCAGCTCCCCTATCCCAGAGCCTCGCCGAATGCTGCTGGGTTGATCATTCGCCCCGTTCGCCGTCGACGGGCCAAGCGCCCCAGATTAGCTGCCACCCTCAGAACAAGCCAGTCACATCTCGCAGTGTGATGGTGCATGACAATTCCATGACCGGTACCCCAAAGTAACTTTCTTTCCTGCCTCCTTCTGGATACGTTCTCTAGGTGGGACCGGCACACCGGCCCACGACTGTTGCAAGGAAGCATCAAGGGGGACAGCACAAAATGGCTGGCAGGTTCGAAATTCTCAAAGACAGCGACGGCTCGTACCGGTTTCGCCTTACAGCGGCGGACGGAACGGTTGTAGCGGAGTCACCAACGTTCAAACATCTCAAGGGCGTGGTGGACGGCATTAATGCAGTGCGTGAAAACGCCGCAACAGGGCTGATCGTGGACCGCTCGACGGCGAACCGAAGGGCCGCCTGAACGGCGCCTGCGGCGGAGCTGCTAGAGCTCGATCTCGTACAGCTTGTCCTGGTCCCAGGGGACCGTCCATCCGAGTTCGTCGAACAAACCGCTGAGTACCATCCCGGTAAAGCCCCAGACCACCACGCCGTTGACCCTAAAACCCGGACTCCTGAAAGTCCGGCCGAAGCGGGAAATAGTGGCGGTTACGCGGTTGACGGGGTCCAGGAGATCCCGAACCGGTACCCGGAACACCTGGGCGGACTCAGCGTAATCGACGACGCGAACGGGTGATGGCGAGTCCCACCAGGCAAGTACGGGTGTCACCCGGAAATTACTGCGGATCAGCCCGAGCTCGGGGATGACGCCCAACACCTTCACGCCACTGACGTCCAGCCCGGTCTCTTCCACTGCCTCACGCAAGGCGGCGGACACCACGGAGTCATCCTCCGGATCCACGCTCCCGCCTGGAAATGCTACCTGGCCGGGATGGTCGTCCAGGGTGTGAGCCCGTTCAAGCAGGAGGACATCGAGGTCCGCCGGCGCAAAGGGGCGTCCGGATTCGGCCGGGACATTGTCCAGCACACCAAAGAGCATGAGCACCGCGGCGGCGCGATTGGTTTCCGGCGTGACGGGCAACTGCGCCCAGTGCGAAGAATGCTGCTGCTCGCCCGCCTCAAAACGGGCCACTAACTTGGCAAGGTCCTCAAACGCGGTCACCCGGGCCTCCTCTGTGATTCCATCCGGATCTCCGCCGCCCTGTGCGTCTCGGCCAGCAACTTCTCCAACAGTGCCTCGTTGCCGGGCGCGAGCTCGTACTTCAACAACTTTGCAGCCTTGACCGGGTCCGTCTCGCCGTCGCCATAGCTGGGACAGAGGCTGGCAACGGGGCACGCTCCACAGGCGGGTTTCTTAGCGTGGCATATCCTGCGGCCGTGGAAGACCACGCGATGCGAAAGCATGGTCCAGTCGCGTGGTTCAAAGAGCTCAGCGACGTCGAATTCGATCTTCACGGGATCATCGGATACCGTCCACCCGAAACGGCGTGCCAGCCTCCCGAAGTGCGTATCAACAGTAATTCCGGGGATACCAAAGGCGTTCCCGAGGACCACGTTGGCTGTTTTCCGCCCGACGCCCGGAAGCGTCACGAGATCCTCGAGGCGACCTGGAACCTCGCCGTCGTACTCGTCCACTAAACGGGTGCTAAGAGCCAGGACGTTCCTGGCCTTTGCCCTGAAGAAACCAGTGGGCTGCAGGATCGATTCCAGCTCAGCAGGGTCCGCTTCCGCCAAGGCACGGGCGTCCGGGTAGCGTGCAAACAGGATCTTGGTGACCTGGTTGACCAGTACATCGGTGGTCTGGGCTGAGAGGACCGTGGCCACCACAAGCTCAAACGGGTTCCGGAAATCCAGCTCCGCGTGAGCATAAGGGTATTTGTCAGCGAGGATCCTGTTGATCTTGCGTGCCCGACGTTTCAAGGCGAGCAGGGAACCAGCTTCAGCGATGGTCACAGCGTCCTGCTCAGCCGCGTTCGATATTGCTGAGCTCCCGCAGGACCCCAACCTTGCCATCGGTGTCCTGAACCAGGAATTCGTCGCCACGGTCCTCGAGCGCCAGAACCCAACCGCCCGGCTCAATGGTGAACGCCGGAGCACCTGTCCGTTCGTCATAGGCAGTTCGGGGCTGGGCTACGGCAAACCAGAAGGCTTCATAGGCAGGAGAGGACCCGGAGTCATCAGGACGGCTGGACGGATCCACGGTGGCACCAATGGAGTCGCTCACGGAACGGGTATTGGAGGACACGATAGGCGTGGCCATGGTGGCAGCCCATCCGCGGTCATTGCCGGGCGTCTGGGAGGCCGGCGTCTGGACAGCCGGTTGCTGGGCGTGCTGGGTGGTGGCCGGTGCCTGCGTCGGCGACTGCGGTTCTCCCGGGTTGCCAAAGACAACGTCGGGCTCGGCCGGTGAAGGCTCCGCTGGCGAAGGCTCTGCCGGCGAAGCCTGAGCGGGCGACCCGGACGCAGCCGAGGCCGCGGCGGTTGGAGCCGCAGCGGCGGGCGAGGGGGCCGCGGAGGGGGCGGCAGCTTGAGATTCCGCAGGAGGCGTGGAATCAGCCGAATGCACGACGGCGGGCCCAGCAGTTGGGGCCGGAGCAACGGGGCCGGACGTGGCTGGCGGAGCGTAAGGGCTCGCGCCGGCTGCCGGAGCATATGGATGGGCACCGGCAGAACCTGCACCCTGTGCCTGATACCCCGTTGCTTGGAATCCCGGCGTAGAAGGCAACCCGCTGGCTGGCTTGGGCGCTTTGGTTTCCTTGGGAGGCTTCGGGGCAGCAGGTTTACGGGTGGGAATCGCGGCCTGGCGGGCAACCATGTGGGCCGGCGTTTCAGCGCGGCCCTTGAAATCGGCCGACAGGAAGGGCAGATGCGGGGCCAGAACGGTGGCCGCCAGCAAGCCCAAGGAACCCACCAGGCCCAGCAGGACACTGCCGTTGAAGGAATCGGCGATCGTCAGGAAGAACAGCGGTACCGCAAATGCAGCGGTCACGGAAGCGAACTGGTCAATCGACAGCGAGCCGACGCGGACAATGGTCCCGGGCTGCAGCCGGCGGGCAACGAAAAGCGCCACAACCACCACCGGCAGGATGATTCCCAGAAGGAGGAAGAAAAGGTTGTCCAGGTTCCACAGGTTATAACGGCCCCCGAACATCGGCAGCAGCGAGGCGATGAACATCAGGAGTACAGAACCGAAAACCGTGAGGTCACGAATGGTGAAAGGGCCGGCAACAGCCTCGTATTTGGTGGGTGCGCCTGAGACGGACTTCGCAGCCGTGGTGGTACCGGCGTCGTTCGCCTTTCCAGCCGCGGTGTCCGGTCCCGTCGGGTGTGAGTCGTGCGGGCCTGGGCTCAGCTGGTTCATCTGTTTCTCCTTCGTACGGCGGCGTCTTGGACAGTCCGGACCGGTATTTTCCGCAGGGTTTCCGCGGAAAACCGGGCACACCTGACGATGCGTCCCAAGACTTATTCAGCCTATGCCACGCCACTGACAGTCTTCTAGCTGAAATCGGCCACGCTGCGCCGTCCACAGGAAACTCCAAGGTTCCTTACAGTCAAGCACTGCCAACTCTCGTCATGTAAACGCTTCCTGACACCGTAAACAGCCATTCGTCGCCGAATCCGTACCGCTCGCTGACCCATTTGTGACCACGCACACGTAGGACCTCCCAAGGCGATAATGTTGGAGACGGACAACACTCTGCGGATCCTCCGCGGGACGCACTACAACGGCTCACGGCTGGAGTGCGGACTCGGCTGGCGGCGTCCACGCAGCAAAGATCGATGAATGATGAGGTTCACCATGTCCCAGGACACCACCGGATCCACGACCACCGCTGCAGCGTCGACGCCGCAGAACGGTCCGGCACCGCACGTCGAGGCTCTCGAGAATTTGCTCCACGAGAACCGTAAGTTCCCGCCATCAGCTGAGTTTGCCGCGAATGCCGTGGCTACCGCCGATGAGTATAAAGAGGCCGAAGCGGACCGTCCCGCGTTTTGGGCCAAGCAGGCCCGTGAGTTGTTGAGCTGGGACAAAGACTTCACGCAAGCCCTGGATTGGTCGGATCCGCCGTTCGCCAAGTGGTTCGTTGGCGGTGAGGTCAACGCTGCCTACAACGCGCTGGACCGCCATGTGGAGAACGGCCTGGGCGACCGGGTGGCCATCTATTTCGAGGGCGAGCCCGGCGACACCCGCACGTACACCTACGCGCAGCTGACCGAGGAGGTCAAGAAGGCCGCGAACGCATTCGAAGCCCTGGGCGTTGCCAAGGGCGACCGCGTGGCCGTCTATTTGCCGATGATCCCCGAGGCCGTCATCACGCTGCTGGCCTGCGCCAGGATCGGTGCTGTGCACTCAGTGGTGTTCGGCGGCTTCTCCGCCGACGCGCTCCGTTCCCGCATCGAGGACGCCGAGGCCAAGCTCGTGGTCACCGCGGACGGCACCTACCGCCGGGGCAAGCCCAGCGCCCTGAAGCCCGCCGTGGATGAAGCCCTCAGCAAAGAAGGTCACACCGTCCAGAACGTCGTCGTGGTCAAGCGCAACGGCGAGGACGTCAACTGGGTCGAAGGACGCGACCTCTGGTGGTCCGACACCGTAGATAAGGCCTCAACCGAGCACACCGCCGTCGGGCATGATTCCGAGCATCCGCTGTTCATCCTTTACACGTCCGGGACCACGGGCAAACCCAAGGGCATCCTGCACACCACCGGCGGGTACCTCACCCAGACCGCGTACACGCACAAGGTGGTCTTTGACCTTCACCCGGAAACGGACGTGTACTGGTGCACCGCCGACGTCGGATGGGTCACCGGACACTCCTACGTCTCCTACGCCCCACTCATCAACGGCGCCACCCAGCTCATGTATGAAGGCACCCCGGATTCCCCGCACCAGGGCCGCTGGTGGGAACTCGTGGAAAAGTACAAGGTCTCCATCCTCTACACCGCCCCCACCGCGATCCGCACCTTCATGAAATGGGGACGGGAAATCCCGGGCAAATACGATCTGTCCTCCATCCGTGTGCTGGGCTCCGTGGGCGAGCCCATCAACCCCGAAGCGTGGATGTGGTACCGCGAAGTCATCGGCGGCAACGCCGGCAAGAATGGCGAACGCAAGGAACACCCCGCGCCGATCGTGGACACCTGGTGGCAGACCGAAACCGGCGCGCAGATGATCGCACCCCTGCCCGGCGTGACCGCCACCAAACCAGGCTCGGCACAGGTACCGCTGCCCGGCATCGCAGTTGACGTCGTGGATGAGAACGGCCAGTCCGTGGCCAACGGTGAAGGCGGCTACCTCGTGGTCCGCGAACCCTGGCCCTCCATGCTGCGCGGCATCTGGGGAGACCCGGAACGGTTCAAGGACACCTACTGGTCCCGGTTCGAGTCCATGTACTTCGCCGGGGACGGCGCCAAAAAAGACGAAGACGGCGACGTCTGGCTCCTGGGCCGCGTGGACGACGTCATGAACGTCTCAGGCCACCGGCTCTCCACCACCGAAATCGAATCCGCGCTCGTCTCCCACCCCTCCGTTGCCGAAGCAGCCGTCGTCGGCGCCGCCGACGAAACCACCGGACAAGCCGTCGTCGCGTTCGTCATCCTCCGCGGGGACGCTACGAACAACGGCGAACAAACCATCCTGGAACTACGCAACCACGTGGGCAAGGAAATCGGCCCGATCGCCAAGCCCAAGCAGCTGCTCATCGTTCCGGAACTGCCCAAGACGCGCTCCGGCAAAATCGTCCGCCGCCTCCTCAAAGACATTGCAGAAGGCCGCGACACCGGCGACGCCACCACCCTCGCCGACCCCGCCATCATGCAACAAATCGCCGAATCCCTCAGGAAATAGCATTCACGACGGCGCCGCTCCCCTCCCAAGGCGAGCGGCGTCGTCGTGCGTTCAAAAGGACCGTGACGGCGCCGCGACTGTATTTGCCACCCCGCAGCAGCGCCGCGTCCTAGACTGGAGCCAGAATCAGCCTCATGTTTGATGAGGCTCTCCAGAAAGGTCCTGATGCTTCAGGCAGCACGCCACTCCGCCATCATCGATGCCGTCCAGCGCGAGCGCGTTGTGCGGGTATCGGACCTCGCCCAGTTGCTGGGTGTCTCCCCCATGACCGTCCGGCGCGATATCGAAGCCCTGGAAGAAACCGGCCGGGTGGAACGCATCCACGGCGGGGCCAAACTTCCCGGCGATGCCAGCACCCACGAGCCAGGCTTTGAGCTCAAATCCACGCAGCTGACTGCGGAAAAGCATGCCATTGCGGTCGAGGCTGCCTCGCTTGTCCACGAAGGCATGGCGATCGGGCTCAGCGCAGGAACCACCACGTGGGCGCTGGCGCAGGAGCTCGTCCATGGTCCCCGAATCACCGTGGTTACCAACTCTGTGCGGATTGCCGACCTCTTCCATCACGGGTCTTCGTCAGGGCCGGCCCGGTTCGGCTCCACCGTGATCCTGATTGGCGGCGAACGCACGCCGTCGGACGCGTTGGTGGGCCCGATTGCGACGTCCTCGCTCAAGCAGCTTCATCTGGACGTCCTGTTCCTGGGTGTCCACGGCATGGACGCACAGGCAGGTTTCACCACCCCCAACCTGCTCGAGGCCGAAACGGACCGGGCGTTCATGGCATCGGCCCGCAGCACTGTGGTCCTGGCCGACTACAGCAAGTGGGGCGTCGTGGGCATAGCCTCCATTGCCCAGTTGGAGGAAGCCGACGAGCTCATCACCGATTCGAACCTGGGTGAGGATGCCCGCCGCGTACTTGCCGAGAATGTGGCAAAGCTGAGAATCGCGGACGTCCAGGCCAAGTAGGCTCTCATACTGCGGGTGGAGGCCTGCCCGGGGAGTTCAACCGCGGGACTGAGGACTTGGCATGGGCCCGGGAGCCAAGCTGGATCCATGAACACCATCCTCCATGCCCGGCAACTCACCAAGCACTATCCCGGCAGCGTCGCGCTCGATCACGTGGACTTCGCCGCAGTTGCGGGGGAATCCATTGCCATCATTGGGCCGTCGGGTTCCGGTAAGACCACCCTTCTGCACTGCCTCGCCGGGATTTTGAGGCCCGACGCCGGTACGGTCACCTTGAGCTCGGCAGCCGGTCCGATCCGGTTGGATTCCCTCGGAGATGGGGCGCTTTCCGGTCTCCGCCGGGAGGAATTCGGTTTCGTCTTCCAGCAGGGCATGCTGCTGCCGGAACTGACTGCCCTTGAGAACGTGGCATTGGCGCTGATGCTGAACGGCACCGATCGGACTACGTCCGAGGCCCGTGCCGCCGAGTGGTTGGCGGCCCTTGGCCTGGCAGGCATGGAACAGCGCAGGCTCGGTGAATTGTCCGGCGGGCAGGTCCAGCGGGTGGCCATCGCCCGGGCACAGGTCACCGGGGCACGCATCGTCTTTGCCGACGAGCCCACAGGTGCTCTGGACTCGGCTACGTCCAACGAAGTCCTGGACGTTCTGCTTCACTCCGTCGCAGCCAATGGTCGAACACTTCTGGTGGTCACGCACGATCCCAACGTGGCAGCACGCTGCCAACGCGTCGTGGAGCTGCGTGACGGCCGAATCGTGGCGGACACTGGCTGCGCTGTTCCCTCTCCCAGCCAGCCTTCCTCTCCCAGCCAGCCAGCTCCCGCCACCACCAACTTCAAGGGTGCGTTCAATGTCTAGCCTTGCCCTGGCCCTTCGCCTCACCCCCTATCTCTCCCGAAGCAGCAGCCTTCGCCAAACCGGGCTGCACCAAACCACACTGCGCGACGCCGGGTTGCCTATTTTCGCGTTCGGGACCGTCACGGCACTCCTGTTGACGGTGGCTGGCGGTTCCCAAGTCTTTTGGTCCTGGTCTGATGACATCGCGGGCACCTACCAGGCGTTGGCCGTCGTCGCCATGGTTTTGCTCGTTATACCGCTGCTGACGCTCGGTGCCTCGGCAGCGCGACTGGCCGCCCGCCGTCGTGATGACCGCTTGGCGTCCCTTCGCCTCCTGGGTGCCAGTAGTGCCACGGTCGTGTGGATGACGGTCATGGAGTCAACAGTCCTGGCGGCAATCGGGGCGGTGGCCGGTGCCGGCCTGTATGCCTGCTCGGCGCCTTTTCTGGGATTGATCCAGTTCCGGGGACAGGCGATAGGCAGCCATGCCTGGTTGTCCGTGCCGTCAATTCTCGGATGCATCTTCGCGGTCTGCCTCCTTGCCGCAGCGAGCGCTGCGCTTGGCCTGCGCAAGGTGGTACTGACGCCGCTGGGCGTGCGGACCAGGCAAACGGCCGACGGCGCCCACTGGGTTCGCGGTGTCATCGCGGCTGTGGTGGTGGTCTTCGGAGTGGCGGCCATGGGCATGCTCAGCAGCTTCGGCGCGTTTATGGTGATTATCGCCGTGATGGGCGGCTGCTTCGGACTGGCGCTGCTTGCACTGAACCTGATGGGTCCGTGGGTCCTGCGGATTCAGGCGTCATCGCAGCTCAAGAGGGCAACGCGGCCCGAGCAACTGCTCGCCGCACGGACAGTCCTGGAAAGTCCCAAGGAATCGTGGCGACAAGTTGGGGGCGTCGCGATGACCAGCTTTGTGGGAGTGTTCGTGGGCGTCGGCATGGCGGTGGCGGACACGATGGGCGGCGGCGCGTCGGATGAAACCACGCTGCTGGTGCGCGATATCGACACCGGCGTGATGATCACCCTGCTGGGCTCGTTCCTGATGGTCGCTTGTTCCGCCGGCGTCAACCAGGCCGCTGCCGTGCTCGACCGTGCTTCGACCCTCGTGGCACTGGACCGGGTAGGGATGCCGCGGCAACTTATGGTGGCTGCGCGGGTCAAGGCAGTGATGTCGCCGTTGCTCCTGGTGGCGGGCATCTCTGCGGCCGCAGCAGCAGCGTTGGTTCTACCACTGGCGGGTCCTGCCTTGTTGACCCGTCCTGTGGTGTTCCTGACCGTCGGTGGAGTTTTTGCGATCGGTTTCCTGTTGGTCCGGCTCGCCCTGGCCGCGGGCACTGCGCAGATCAGCCAGGTACTCGCCCGGCCGGAACGCTACGCCAGCATGGACTCGTAGCCCCCGGATGTTCTCTCACATCGGGGCCCTTTTTGACGGATGTTCTCCCACATCGATGGGGGATGTGAGAGAACATCGGCACCAAAGCGGCAGGATGTGAGAGAACATCGGCACCAAAGCGGCAGGACGTGAGAGAACGTTGGAAGGTCACTTGCAGCCGCAGGACTGGCGCACGATCAACTCCGTGGGCAGGATCCTGTGCTGCAGTGCCTCGCCCCGGCCCTCCCCCACGAGTGCGCGAACAGCTGCTTCAGCCATTTCCTCCACAGGTTGCGCCACGGTGGTCAATGCCGGCCAACTGTATTCGGAATCAAGGGAACCGTCGAAGGACACCACGGCCATGTCGTCGGGAACGTTCAGCCCCGCCTCGTGGAGGGCGCGGAGGATTCCGATGGCCTGCATGTCGTTGCTGGCAAAGATCGCAGTTGGCCGGTTGGCCATGGCGAGGAAACGCTTGCCTACCTCGTAACCGCCCGGCCGGCTGAATTCGCCATGGAGCATGGGGCCATCCGGCAGTCCTGCGTCACGCAAAGTTCTAAGCCAACCCACTTCACGCCCGTCGAGTTGGTTCCCGGTGTTTGTCCCGATGGCCAGTCCGATGTTTGTGTGGCCATGGCCTATGAGGTGCTCGACGGCGGCCCGGGCGCCTGCTTCGAGGTCCACACCCACACTGGTGAACCCTGGCGGCGAGCCTGCATTGTTCAGCAACACGGACGGGATTTCCGAGGCTTCAAGGTCGGTCAGATCGGGATCGAACACGCAGCTCGCCAGGAAGACTCCGTCCACTTGCCGTGCGGCAAGGTTACGGATGTTTTGCCGCTCTTTGGCCAGGCTCCCACCCGAGTTGGTGAGGACCATGCCGTAGCCAAGTTCTGCCGCAGCGTCTTCAACAGCGTGGGCCAGCTGCGAGAAAAAGGGGTTGGTATTGTCCGGAACAATCACGCCGACAGTTTCGCTTGAGCCGAGCTTCAGAGCCCGCGCGGCAGCGTTGGGACGGTAGCCGAGGATACGGATGGCGTCGCGCACTTTGGCTTCCGTCGCCGGGGCCACGTTCTTGGGTCCGCCGTTCACAACGTAGCTCACGACGGCGGTACTCACCCCGGCGTACCGGGCCACGTCCTTGCGTGTAACCGGTCCGCGCGGGGTTTGTACTGCCGAAGTTGTCATGACGTAAATGCTAGCTACAAGGAGGGAGCGTCGCCGAAGTCCCGGATGGGAAGTCGTTCGCCACCGCGGAGGGCAGATTCGTGGGCTACGATTCCAGGCAAGGTGAAACGGGCCGCAAGCCAGGCGTTAACGGGTGGCAGCGTTCGATTGTTGACCGCTGTGACAAAGTCATCCACAAGGAATTGGTGGCTGCCTTCGTGTCCGTTGGGCGCTCCGAGGAATTCCTCGGGAAGCCGTGATTGATCGTGAACCGGCGCCAGCCCGGAGATGAAGGCATCGCGCAGCTCCGGCGCCACGTCAGCCAAAGAGGGGTCCTCAGCTGACATCGTCGGCTTTGTCTCAACTTGTTCTGAGACGTCCTCCACCTTCGTTTTGTCCTGCCACACCGTGGTGGTTGCCAGCTGCTCGAAACTGGCTTCGGTGCCAAAGAAGCGGAAGCGGGACTCGCGCAGGTGTGAGGGGTAGCCGACCCTGCGCATCTCATTGGTGCGCATCACACCGCCGTCGTTCATTTCGAACAAGGCCGTAGCATTCGAGAAATCGTTGGCGAACATACTGACGTCTTTATCAAAGACGCCATCTCCGCGATCGTCCTTGACCCCAATGCAACTGACGCTGACAGCGTGGGCCGGCACTGCGCCGAGGACGCCGCCGATGGCGTGGGTCGGGTACAGCATGGGCGGATAGCTCGCCGTTTCCTTCCACCGTTCGCCACCGCTGTACTGGTAGGCCTCGTAGAAGCCCAGGTCCATGTCGTGGACGTAGTCGCCTTCGGTGTAGAAGATCCGGCCGAACTTCCCGGCCGCATGCTGTTTCCTGGCGAAGACTGTTGCGGGGTTGTAGTAGCTGGTCTCCCCCATGGCGTAAACAAGCTTGGTTTCGCGCACGGCCTGGATGATCCGTTCGATTTCCGCTTCGGAGATCGCCATCGGGACGGCTGAATACACGTGCTTGCCCGCGCGAAGCGCCCGCTCGACGAGGGGTCCGTGAGTCCACCGTTGCGTGAAGATGGCGACAGCATCGACGTCGGACTCCAGGAGTTCCTCAAAACTTCCCACCACGCCATCAAGGCCCCAACGTTCCTGAGCCGCTGCGGCCCGCTCAGGTAACTCATCCACCACGTAGACGGCACTGACACCGGGGTGGAGCTTGAAGAGGTGCGCGAACTGGCTGCCGAACTGCCCGACACCCAGAACACCGATCGAAAACGTCATCGTTTGCCTTCCCTGAAGCTGACTCGGCAGCAGTTGTAGTGGCCCCTCAGTGGGCTCGCTTGAGTCTTTCACTACGATCTACACGAGTCAACAAATTGGACATAAACGAACAAATATTCCCAAAAAGCTTGCATCATTCTGATCTACTCGTGTAGATTCCAGTCCAGTTGTTACCCATATCACAGTCAGGAAAGGGTCGACGATGACCACGCTAACCAAGCAACCGGGCAACGCCTCACGGCGGTCAGCCAGGAACCTCCTAGGCCGGCAACCCCGCAAACTGCAACCCGCCAAACGCAGCATGACAAGCCGCCTCGGTGACCTGAGGATCGCACTCTTCTTCATCTTCCCCGCCGTTATCGGCTTCGTGGCGTTCTTTCTGATCCCCACAATCCGCGGCATCTACCTCAGCTTCACTGAGTACAGCATCCTCGGCGAACCCACCTGGATTGGGCTGGGGAACTACACGGCAATATTTGGCGATGAACTGTTCTGGAACGCCATGGGAGTGACAATCCAGTACGTTGTCCTGAATATCGGCTTCCAGACGGTGATCGCGCTGGGACTTGCACTTCTGATGCACCGGGTAGCCAAATCAACGTTCATCCGAGGCGCACTTCTGCTGCCCTTCCTGGTGGCCAATGTCATCGTCGCCCTGTTGTGGTTCTGGATGCTGGACTACCAGCTGGGCATCGTCAACCAGGTCATGAGCTGGGTCGGCCTCCCCCGCGTCGCCTTCTTCGGCAGTGAGCAATGGGCGATTCCCACGATCGCTTTCGTGAACGTATGGCGCCACATGGGCTACACGGCCCTCCTGATCTTCGCCGGCCTCCAGTCCATCCCGAACCACCTGTATGAGGTAGCAAACCTCGACGGCGCGTCCCCGGCCCGGACGTTCTGGAGCGTCACCATGCCGCTGCTCCGCCCAGTGTTGGTACTCGTGCTTGTGGTCACCGTGATCGGTTCCTTCCAGGTCTTTGACACTGTTGCCGTCACAACCAACGGTGGACCCGTCAACGCCTCGCGCGTGATCCAGATGTACATCTACCAAAAAGCATTCGGCGAATCCGATTTCGGCTACGCCTCCGCATTGTCCGTGATCCTGTTCGTCATTCTCGCCCTGGTGGCCTTCGTGCAAATGAAGTTCCTCAAGGGCAACGAATCGGACCTGGACTAAGCCGGATTTGGAATAAGGAGAGCCGCCATGACTACTTCAACCCTGCCTGACAAAGACCTGCCTCTTAAGAATGCCTCCAGCCAGAACTCACCACGCACCGCCTCGTCCCCAAAGAAGCCCATTAATTGGCGCCGGGTTGGCGCCTGGGTGCTGGTCGGCGTCGCCGTCGCCGTGACTATTGCCCCGTTCCTCTGGATGCTGCGGACGGCGCTGTCCAGCAACAGCGCGTTGGCTTCCAACGCCGGAAACCTCTTGCCGGCGGACTTCAGCTGGGGCGCCTTCAAGCGCGTCCTCGGGCTGCAGACCACAGAGGAAGCCATCGCCGAAGGCGGCTCCGGTGCCGCCATCAACTTCTGGCTCTACCTGCGAAACTCCATCATCTTCGCCACGGTCACAACAGCCGGCCAGGTGTTCTTCAGCGCCATGGCCGCTTACGCCTTCGCCCGATTGCGCTGGCCTGGCCGGAACAAAGTGTTCGCCGTATTCCTGACCACCATGATGGTCCCGCCGATCTTCACGGCGCTGCCCAACTTCCTCATGATCAAGAACCTCGGCCTGCTCAACACCATGGCCGGGATGTCCCTGCCGTTCCTGTTCATGACCCCGTTCGCCATCTTCTTCCTGCGCCAGTTCTTCCTCAGCATGTCCCGCGAGGTTGAGGAAGCGGCAATGCTCGACGGCGCCAAGCACCTGCGCATCTTCTTCCAGATTGTGCTTCCCAACGCCGCCGCCCCCATCGCCACCCTGGCGCTGCTGACCTTCATCGGGCAGTGGAACGAATACTTCTGGCCGCTGCTGGTGGGTCAGGACGAGAGCGTCCGGGTACTCACCGTGGGCCTCAGCGTCTTCAAATCCCAGTCCCCGCAAGGCGCCCTCGACTGGTCCGGGCTCATGGCCGGAACTCTCGTCGCAGCACTGCCCATCTTCCTTCTCTTCATCGCCTTCGGCAAGAAGGTCGTCAACTCCATCGGATTCTCCGGAATCAAGTAAACCCGCACTCCCCAACGAAAGGTTCGTCATGAAGAAAACCCTAGGCGTCGCCGCTGCTGCCGCCGCCATCGCCCTAACAATGTCCGCCTGTGGCGGCTCCGCCCCTGCTTCCTCCGAGGCCAAGGGAGAAATCAACTACTGGCTCTGGGACGCCAACCAGCTCCCCGCCTACCAACAGTGCGCGGACGATTTCACCAAGGCCAACCCGGATATCAAGGTCAAGATCACCCAGCGCGGCTGGGACGACTACTGGACCACGCTGACCAACGGCTTCGTTGCAGGAACAGCGCCGGACGTTTTCACGGATCACCTGTCCAAGTACCCGGAGTACGCCGCAAAGAAGCAGCTTCTGCCGCTCGATGACGCTGTGGCAAAAGACGGAATCAAGCTTGATGCCTACACCAAGGGCCTCCCGGAGCTTTGGGTGGGCCAGGACGGCAAACGCTACGGCCTGCCGAAGGACTGGGACACCGTAGGCCTGTTCTACAACAAAGCAATGACTGACGCCGCCGGGATCAGCGCGGAGCAGATGGCCAACCTTGACTGGAACCCCAAGGACGGCGGCAGCTACGAAAAGACGATCGCGCACCTGACCGTAGACAAGAACGGAAAGCGCGGAGATGAAGCCGGTTTCGACAAGAACAACGTAGCCACGTACGGATTGGGCTTGACCGGCAGTGGCTCCGGCCAAGGCCAGACGGAGTGGAGCTTCCTCACGGCGACCACCGGCTGGACTTCCACGGACAAGAACCCTTGGGGCAGCAAATTCAACTACGACGACCCCCGTTTCCAGGAAACCATCGCGTGGTGGGCGGGCCTGGTGGACAAGGGTTACATGCCCAAGCTTGAGACCACTGTTGGAGCCAGCATGCCGGACAGCTTTGGTGCAGGAAAGGCCGCGATCAACACCAACGGTGACTGGTTGATCGGCCAGTACAAGACGTACAAGGGTATCGAGACCGCCTTTGCGCCGACGCCCAAGGGCCCCAGCGGTCAGCGTGCCAGCATGTTCAACGGCTTGGCTGACTCGATCTGGGCGGGCACCAAGAACCCTGCCGCCAGCGTGAAGTGGGTGGAGTACCTCGGCTCTACTGCTTGCCAGGACGTCGTGGCCAGCAAGGCCGTGGTCTTCCCGGCCATCAACAGCTCGTCTGATATAGCCGCCAAGGCCTTCGCAGACAAGGGCACCGACGTTTCCGCCTTCACCACACACGTGAAGGAAGGCACTACGTTCCTGTTCCCGATCGCGGACAAAGCCGCAAAGGTGGACGGCATCATGAAGCCGGCCATGGATGCTGTGCTCTCCGGCAAGAAGCCTGCGTCGTCATTGACCGAAGCCAACAACCAGGTCAACGCCCTCTTCAAGTAAAACCTCCCGATGTGAGGCCTGCTCTGCGCGTCATTTCCTTCGCGAAGCGCGCAGAGCAGGCCTCACAAGTCCACACACCATCTTTGAAAGCGACTCATACCCATGCACCCGCTCCATCTCCGTTCCGCCGGTACCAGCCTGGTGATCAGCACTCACCGAGGAGAGGCCGAAATATCCCACTGGGGAGCAGACCTGGGCGACGCCCTTCCGGACCTTTCCATCCTAAATGAGCCCATCCCTCCGTCCTCGATCGATGCCAACGTACCGGCCGGGCTCCTCCCTCAGGCCTCCTCCTCGTGGCAAGGCCGGACGGGGCTGCGTGGACACCGGTTCACGGATGGCATTCCCGGACATGACTTCTCCGTACGCCTTCGGGTGGTGAGCGCGACTGCGGACGGCTCGTCAGCGGTAATCATTCAGTCAGATCCCGACGCCGGTATCACGGTCACGAGCAACCTCACCTTGCACCCGGGTGGGCTTTTGGAACTGCGGCACGCAGTCACCAACGACGGCGCGTCGCCCTTCCAGGTGGACGAGTTGGCGACGATGCTCCCAGTGGCGCCGGACGCCGTCGAGCTTTTGGACCTTACTGGCCGTTGGTGCCGCGAACGGCACCCACAACGCAGGACCATCCAGCAAGGAACCTGGGTCCGCACTGGCCGCCATGGCCGTACGGGACACGATTCCTCGTTGCTGCTTGCAGCCGGAACCGCAGGCTTCGGCAACCGGCACGGCAAAGTCTGGGCCACGCATTTGGCGTGGAGCGGAAACCACGAGCAATTTGCTGACAACGTAGCCGATGGCCGCACAATGATCGGCGGTTCCGAACTGCTGGGCCCCTCCGAGGTAGTGCTGCAATCCGGCGAAAGCTACACCACACCGGCGTTGTATGCCGCCTACTCCGACCAAGGTTTGGACGGCATCAGTGAAGCCTTTTACAGCTGGTTCCGCTCCCGCCCGCACCACGTGGATGTCGCTGGGAAACCACGGCCAGTTGTCCTCAACACCTGGGAAGCGGTGTACTTCGAGCATAACCTCGAGACCTTGATCGAGCTGGCCGAGTCCGCCGCGGACCTGGGCGTTGAGCGGTTTGTGCTCGACGACGGCTGGTTCCGCGGACGCCGCGACGACCACGCAGGGCTCGGTGACTGGTACGTCGATGAAACCATCTGGCCTTCAGGCCTGACACCCCTGATTGATGCAGTAACTTCACGCGGGATGGAGTTTGGCCTCTGGGTAGAACCGGAGATGGTGAACCTTGATTCGGACATCGCCCGCGCCCACCCCGAGTGGATCGTCGGACCATCTGCCCTGTCCTTCAAGGACGGTGGCCGGCTGCCGCTCGAATGGCGACACCAGCACATCATCGACCTCGTGAACCCCGACGCGTGGCAGTACATTTTTGACCGTATTGACGCCCTGCTGCGGGAGAACAACATCAGCTACCTCAAGTGGGACCAAAACCGGGACCTCGTGGAGCACGGGCATGCGGGCCGTTCATCCGTGCATGAACAAACCCTTGCCGCTTACCGGCTCTTCGATGCCCTCCGTGCAGCGCACCCGGGAGTCGAGATCGAGAGTTGCTCCTCCGGCGGCGCCCGAGTGGACCTCGGGATCCTCGACCGCACAGACCGGATCTGGGCCTCTGACTGCAATGACGCCCTGGAGCGGCAAACCATTCAGCGCTGGACCGGCATGGTGGTCCCCCCGGAGCTCGTGGGCGGGCACATCGGGCCCACTACGTCCCACACCACGGCGCGGACGCATGACTTGTCGTTCCGAGCCATCACGGCACTCTTTGGACATTTCGGCATGGAATGGGACATCCGCGAAGTCCAGGGAGCTGAGCGCGAGGAACTGAAGCGCTTCATCACCCTGTACAAGGAACACCGTGGGTTGATCCACACCGGGCGGATAGTGCGCGCAGATCTGGCGGACGAGTCGCTGATGCTGCACGGTGTTGTTGCTGACAGTTCCATGCACGACGGCGGTACTGCAGTGGGTGGGACGGCGGCCCTGTTCGCTATGGTCAAGACGCGGACTGGTTTCGCCGAACAGCCCGGCCGCGTAGCCATTCCGGCGCTGGAAGCCTCCCGTTCCTATCGTGTGGAAGCGATCTTCCCCACACCAGCGGATGCCGACTACGCGCACACGTTCATCGAGGCCCTGCCGGTCGCATGGCTGGCCGATGGTGCTGTGGCAACGGGACGCTTCCTTGGCGAGGTGGGCCTTCCCATGCCCGTGTTGAACCCCGAGCACGCGCTTTTGCTGCGGTTCACTGCCCTGTAGCCCTCTCTCACATCCACAGGGCTTCCCGGGGATCCCTCTCTCACATCCTGAGGGCTCCCCGGGAACCTTCTCTCACATCCGCCGGACTACACCGTTTCAGCCAGGTAATCGATGGCCAGCTTGTACCCAAGCACGCCCGCGCCGACGATGATCGCGTTGCACACACCGGACAAGTAGGAGTGGTGCCGGAACTCCTCCCGCTGGTGAACGTTGGTGATATGTACTTCAACCGAGGGCAGCTGAACTGCGGCCAGGGCGTCACGAAGTGCCACTGACGTGTGGGTGAAGGCCCCGGCATTGATGACAATTCCCGCCGCGGTTCCGCGCGCCGCATGGATAGCGTCGAGGAGGTCCCCTTCGTGGTTGGACTGAACGCAGTCCACCGTGAAGCCATGGGCGGCCGCCGCCGACATAGCCAACTGCTCGACGTCGGCGAGGGTGGAAGTGCCGTACTTCTCGGGCTCCCTGGTGCCCAAAAGGTTAAGGTTCGGTCCGTTGATCACAAGAATGGTGCCGCGACCAGCTTCGGTGGCGGGGGTGGCTTCAGTCATGGCTCCCAATCTATTAGGCGATGGAGAATGTCCGGGAATTGCCGTCAAAGTTACTTGCGTGTGCACTGCCCGGGCGAAACCGGAGCGCTAAGGCCTGGAGCTTGCGCGGCCACCGGCTGGATGTCCTCCATGGTGAGTGCAAACCCAAGTGCCGCATCAGTGGTGGTCTTGGCAAAGATCAAGCCTGCTACCTGCCCCTGCATGGTGAGCAGCGGTCCTCCGGAGTTACCGGGTTGGACGTCACCCGCAAGCTTGTAGACCAACTCGGGAGAAGGATTGCTGCCATAAATGTCAGGCACCAGGATGGTGGAAATACCCTGGACAGTTGCTGGTTTGGACTGGAAAGGACCGCCGTGCGGGTAGCCCGCAAAAGCTGCGGGACTGCCAGCTGCCAGGTCTGGACTCAGCTGAAGTGGATCCGATGAAAGTCCGTCCACGGCCAAAACCGCGATGTCCCGCTGGGAGTCGAAATAGACCACCCGACCCGGCAACGCGCCGCCGTCGGGAATCTCCACCACCGGCTGCGACACGCCTGCCACAACGTGCGCATTGGTCACGACGCGCCCGGGCGACACCACAAATCCGGAACCAGTTTGGTTCTGGCCGCATTCAAAGGCTGTGCCCGCGATCTTCAGGACGGACTCGGCAGCCTTGTTCAGGGCTGGAGTGTCCGTGGATTCGTTGGGAACCGGAACCGGCGTCGCCGGGCCGAAGCCCTCAATCAGTTTGGGAATACCGTCGCCAATGACCGTAGACCGCAGTTGGGCCATAGTGGTTTTGACCGGCGTCGGCGTCAAGGAATCGATGTACCGAATGACCCGGGATTCAGCCAGCTGCTGCGAGACAAACGGCACGCCCAGCGAACTGATACTGAACGCCAACATGGACATCACCAGCGCCGCGACCACCACGCTGACCACGCCGCCAATCAAGCGGTCAGCTGCGTGCAACGGCTTAATCCGCACAGCATGGCGGACTTTTCGTCCGATCATGGTCCCCAGCCCGTGGCCAAGTGCAATAAGCACGACGGCGGCACCCACCGTTGCGGTCAGCCTCCAACCGCTATCGCTCACCCAGCCGCTCACAAGTGGAACAGCCATAAATGCAGCAATCGCGCCAACCACAAAACCGGCAATTCCGCCGAGTGTCACCAGGAAGCCATTGCGCAGGCCATAGATCAGGTAGGACAGGAGCATCAAGATCAATGCCAAATCCAAAATCGTCAAGCCAAACACCAATGCTCCTCGTGACCGGGTAGCGCCAATTGTAGTTGGGCACCCTGACAGGGAACCGTTAGTCCCATCACGATACGGGTCCGCTCCGAGCGTCCAATGGCACGGCAAACAAGGGCCGATAGGGGCAAAAACCGCGCCGTTTCAGCGTTTCGCCTGCCAAGTACGTCACAGAAGCTTAAAAATTCTGAAACAATGGCTGGAGCGCCACGACCGAAACTTATATTCAGGAGATTTCATGGACATCGAGGTATTGCGCCGCGCACCCCTCTTCGCCACCCTTGACGACGACGCATTCCGCTTGCTGACGGACGAACTCACCGAGGTGGACCTCTCACGCGGGGCATCGGTATTCCGCGAAGGCGACCAGGGTGACCAGCTGTACTTCATCGTTTCCGGCAAGGTAAAGCTCGGCCGCACCTCCCCCGATGGCCGCGAGTCCCTGTTGGCCATCCTCGGCCCGGGAGAACTATTCGGCGAAATGGCGTTGTTCGATCCCAGCCCCCGCACCGCGACGGCCACCGCCGTCTCCGAAACGCGCCTGGCAGGACTGAAGAACGAAAGCCTCAACGCGCTGCTCCGCACACGTCCCGAGGTTTCCGCGCAGCTGTTGCAGGCCCTCGCCCGCCGGCTCCGTCGCACCAACGATTCACTGTCCGACCTCGTTTTCTCGGACGTCCCGGGCCGCGTCGCCAAGGCACTCCTGGATCTGGCTGACCGCTTCGGCCGTCCGGCCACCGACGGCGTCCTGGTTGCCCATGAACTGACGCAGGAAGAACTGGCCCAGCTGGTGGGCGCTTCCCGCGAAACCGTCAACAAGGCACTGGCCGAGTTCGTCCAGCGCGGTTGGCTGCGTCTGGAAGCGCGCGCCGTCGTCATTCTGGACATGCAGCGGCTCCGCCAGCGTTCGCGCTGATTTATCCTTGCAAAAAGCCGCCCTGGTGATGAACCGGGGCGGCTTTTTTTCGTCGGGAAGTGAGAGAGGATCCGTCAAAACCCGTCGGGAAGTGAGAGAGGATCCGTCAAAACCCGTCGGGAAGTGAGAGAGGGACAGATTCAGCGCTCCCGCTGGGGCTCTCCGGCTACGGTCCTGGCGGCTTCGACCTCGAGCATCAGCACTCCACCCTCGTCTACCAGTTTGGGTTGGTACACGTGGGCCTTGCGCTTGTAACTCAGGTAGGCGATACAGCCGTTGGCGTGGGCCATTTTTTCGAGCATGATTTCGGACCCGGGAACCAGGAGCTGGCCGAGGGTGAGTCCGACTGTGTTTTCCTGGGCTATTTCGTCGCCGAGGGCTGTGGTGTCCCGGAGGGCGATGGCTTCCGCGGCGCACACCCACCGGCCCCAGACTCCCTTGCTGCCCAGGATGCTCGGCTGCTGGTTCACGGGGACTGTAGCGGCGAAATAGCGGGTGTTGAAACGGGTGTGCGCGAAGTCGGGGCTGAGCCAGTTGACCAGGGGCTTCAGGAGGTCCGTGCGCAGTGAAAGGCCGCGCTTGGCGAGCACTTCGCTGAAGGACTTCTCCTGGCTGGACACAGCTTCCCGGGCTTTCATCCATTCCACCGTGGAGTTGGCCTCCACGGTGGAGGAAGCGTCGGGGCCGGCAAGGAGGACGCCGGTTTCCTCGAAGAGTTCGCGGATGGCGCCCACCACGTGGCGGCGGGCGAGTCCGACGTCGTCCGTTCCCATGTGCTCAGCCCAATACTGCGGTGAGGGGCCCAACCAACCGACGGGGTCGTCGTCGGACGGGTCCAGGGAACCACCGGGAAACGCGACGACACCCAGCGGTGAGGAGCCTGGCCTGTAACCAAGCCAGGTCTCCAGACCGGTGGGTGAGTCCCGCAAGAGGACTACGGATGATGCGTAGCGGGCGGCCCTGGGGGTCCGCTCGCCGAGCTCAAGCCAGTTTCGTGCCGCCCCTTCGAGTGCCGGAGGGAGTGCGAACAGGCGGCGGGCAAGCTGCGGCAATTGGGTGAACCGGTTCCTTAGCTGAATTCAGCGATGAGCTCGACTTCGACCGGAGAGTCGAGCGGCAGGACGGAAACGCCGACGGCGGAGCGTGCGTGCTTGCCGGCGTCGCCCAGTACCTGGCCGAGAAGTTCGGAGGCGCCGTTGATCACGCCGGGCTGGCCCGTAAAGGTGGGCTCGGACGCAACGAAGCCGACTACCTTGACGATGCGGGTGATGCGGTCGAGGTCGCCAATGACGCTCTTAACGGCAGCGAGGGCGTTGATCGCACAGACAGCGGCGTAACGCTTGGCATCCTCGGGATCAACGGTGGGCTCGTCGGAGGCACCCAACTCGCCGAGGGAGACCTTGCCCGTAGCTTCGAGTTTGCCCTTAATGAAGGGCAGCTGGCCGGACGTGTAAACGTAGTTGCCGGAGACGATCGCCGGCACGTAGTCGGCAACAGGTGCGGCGACCTCGGGAAGGGTCAAGCCGAGCTCGGCGAGACGCTGCTCAACGGCCGACGTCGGAGCGCCGGATTCCGCGGCAGACGTGGTTTCTGCGGGGGTTGTCATGGTTACTGCTTCTCCCTCTTCAGGTATGCAACAAGGCCTTTGCCATCGGGGCCACCGACGACCTGGACAAGCTCCCAACCGTCCTCGCCCCACTGGTCCAGGATCTGCTTCGTGGCGTGGATAATGAGCGGAATCGTGGCGTACTCCCATTTGGTCATGACAGAAAGCCTAGCCCTTGCCGGTAAAGTGGAAAACATGGTGACTCGCAAGAACCCCATATTCGACACTGCCACCACCCTCGGAAAGATTTTAGGTTTCCTTGGCGTGAGCGCGATTTGTGGCGTCCTGGTGGCGGGCCTTTTGGTCCCCGCAGCCGCCGTTTCGGGCAGTGCCGCAAGTGGTTCAATCCAGTTCTTTGACACTCTGCCGGCAGAGCTGCAGGTGGACCCGCCGAGCCAGAACACAACGATTCTGGCGAAGGATGGTACACCGATTGCCTCGATCTACGCTGAGAACCGGACCAAGGTTCCGCTGGATCAAATGAGCCCGTTCATTAAGGACGCTGTCATCGCTATCGAGGACAGCCGTTTTTATGAGCACGGCGGCATCGACACCACCGGCATCATGCGAGCCATCGTGAGCACCGCCCGCGGTAACAAGCAGGGCGCGTCCACCATTACGCAGCAATACGTTAACAACGTCATCAACGAATCGCTGGTGGCATCCGGCAAGGACGAAGACGTCAAGCTGAACGGCCTGAACAAGGGCGTCGGCGACAAGCTCCGCGAGATGAAGCTGGCTATCGCGCTGGAGAAGAAGTTCTCCAAGGAGCAGATCCTTGAGGGCTACCTCAACATCGTGTTCTTCAACCGTGACGCCTACGGCATTGAGGCTGCCTCCAAGTTCTTCTTCAGCACGTCCGCCAAGGATCTGACACTTCCGCAGGCAGCCTTGCTGGCTGGTTTGGTGAACAGCCCGTCCGCCTTCGATCCGATCACCAACCCGGATAACTCCAAGAAGCGCCGCGACCTCGTGCTGGCTGCCATGGTAAACCAGGGCAAGATCAGCCAGGCAGAGTACGACGAAGCGGTAGCCACCCCTGTCACCACCAAGGTCACTCCTGCCCGCCAGGGTTGCGCGTACGCCACCATGGCTCCGTATTTCTGCGACTACGTGCTGCACCTGCTCTTGAACAACCCGGCGTACGGCGAGACCTCGGACGAGCGCGAGAAGCGCGTCATGCGTGGCGGCCTTACGATCCGGACCACCCTCGATCCCACGGCACAGACCGTTGCCCAGCAGCAGGTTGATGCGACGGCGGGCGCTAACCCGGACAAGTGGGGCGCTTCAATCACCTCCGTCCAGCCGGGCACCGGGCAGATCGTGAGCATGGCCCAGAACACTGTTTGGCTCCCTCAAGAGGGCAAGTTCGATCAGACGCAGAACTTCAATGTGGACGTCCTCGATGCCGAGGGCAACGACCTCAACGGCATTGGTGGCTTCCAGCCCGGTTCTACGATGAAGCCGTTTACGTTCGCTGAATGGCTGAACGAGGGCAAGTCAATGAATACGACAATCAACGCTTCGGTCCGCAGGTACCCCCAGAACTTCCGGTGGAGAAACACCTGCCCTGCGCCCACTGTTGGCTGGTATGACGCCACCAACGGCACTTTCGACCTGCAGAACTCGGATGAGGGTTACTACAGAAACATGACCGTCCTCTACGGCCTCATGAACTCGATTAACACCGCCACCTTTGCTTCAGCTTCCCAGCTGGACCTGTGTGGCATCCAGGGCATTGTCGATGCCACGGGCATCCATGGCGGCCTGCCTGCACGGGATGACACCGGCAAGATCACGGATCCCAACCCCAAGGTGCCCATGACCACTCTGGGTAACCTCATTGGTTCCACCCAGACTGCACCTCTCACCATGGCAACGGCGTTCGCCACGTTCGCTGCCGACGGCAAGTACTGTGCGCCAATCGCGATTACCTCGGTAAAGGACCAGTCGGGCGCCGACCTCCCGGCGCAATCCTCCAACTGCAAGGATGCCGTCAAACCTGAGGTTGCCCGAGGCGTGGCATATGCCATGCAGGAAGTCTTGAACGCCGGTTCGGGTTCGCTGATCCGGCCTGCTCTTTCCACTCGTAACAACTTCCCCGTAGCCGCCAAGACCGGTACCAATGACACCAACGGTTCCACGTGGGTTGTCGGCTACACCACCGGGTTGGCAACGGCGTCCTGGTTCGGTGACCCCTTGGGTGACCAGAAGCGACCGGGCCGGAACCTGACCGTCAACGGCAAGTTCTACCAGTCGATCGACGGTTACATGATTGCTGGACCGCAGTTCACCAACTACATGCTGGCCGTTGCCCCTGCATATGGCACCAACCCGTTCCAGGCGCCGCCGTCCAACCTCCTCGGAGGCCCTGCTCCACAGCGCAATACGGCGCCGGCACCCACGCAGAACAATCCCGCCCCGCCGACAGCCCCTACCAACAACGGTGGCAACAACGGGAATGGGAACAACGACGGCCCTGGCAAGGACTAAGCGTGCAGTTCCCTGATTCCCTGGCAAACCGCGTCCGCACTATCGGGCGCGGTTTCGCCGTCACTACTGCCCTCGGTGCCACAGCGGGCGCGGCAGCTGCTGCCTACGGTTGGTGGGAGAAGGACCAGTTCGGAGTCCGTCATGAGACTCTCCCCATCCTCCCGGAAGGTTCGGATCCCTTCCGCGTACTGCACTTGAGCGATATCCACTTCGTTCCGGGACAGGACAAGAAAACCCAGTGGCTGCAGTCTTTGGTGGATTTGAAGCCGGATCTTGTAGTCAACACGGGCGACAACCTCAGCCATGAACAGGCCGTCGATCCGCTGATCACCGCTCTCCGGCCCTTGATGGAGTTCCCAGGTGTCTTCGTCCCGGGCTCCAACGACTACTACGCACCCAGGATCAAGAACCCTGCGGGCTACTTCCGCGGACCGTCGAAGCTCAGGACCGATCCGATCAAGCTCGACTGGCCCAGGTTGCGGTCTGCGTTCGGCATGGGAGGCTGGATTGACCTCACAAACCGCGCCCAGTCGGTGGTGTTGAGTGGCCTGCGTTTCGATTTCTCGGGCGTCGATGATCCCCACTTGAAGCGCGAACGTTATGCCGGTTGGCCCCGCGGCACCGTGAACCAGGATGCCCGTCCTCACCTGAGGGTCGCCGTCATCCATGCGCCGTACCAACGCGTCCTCGATCACTTCACTGAAGCCGAAGCCGATCTGATCCTCGCCGGACACACCCACGGCGGCCAGATTTGCATCCCCGGTTACGGCGCTCTCGTCTCCAACTGCGACCTGCCGACATGGCGGGCCAAGGGCCTCCACGATTGGGAAAGCGACGGATTCACGACGCCGGTGAACGTCTCAGGCGGCATTGGCACCTCGCGCTACGCCCCGGTCCGCATCGCGTGCCGCCCGGAAGCGGTCCTGCTGACGCTAACGGCCCTCAGCTGACGCTCACCGTTCTCAGCCAAACGCGACGGCCAGCTAAACGCACGGACCATTACGAATCTCAATAACTGGCGAACTTTCCACATAGCAAAGTGTGGTCCTGTGAAACGAATCACGGCATGGCATAGGGTAGTTGCTACGGGAAACTACCTCTGCACCATCTGAAGATCCAGCTGTTGAGAAGCGGGCATGTCCAAACAAACGTCATTCTTCACCTCCGTCGGCCGCCTGTACCCTCACGTGCGGCCCATCCTCCCCCGGCTTTTCATGGGCCTCCTCTGCGCCCTGCTCGCCAGCATCGTCGCACTGACCATTCCTCAGGTGTTGCGTGTATTGGTCAACACCTCGCTTCAACCCGGCGGTGACCCAGGCGCTGTCTGGATTGCCGCCGTCGTGATTCTTGGGCTTGGTGTGGCTGAAGCCGGACTGGTGGCCCTGCGGCGGCAGTTCGTGATCAACCCGGCCACGACGGTTGAGACCAGGATGCGCGTATCGCTGTATGGTCACCTCCAGCAACTCACAGTGTCTTTCCATGACCGCTGGGGTTCCGGGCAGTTGCTGTCCCGCGCCATGACGGACTTGAGTTTTCTGCGCCGCTGGATGGCGTTCGGCGCGATCATGCTTGTGGTCACCACGTTGACAGTGATCATTGGCGTCGGAGTCATGTTCTCCATGAGTTGGCAACTGGCGTTGATTTTCCTCGGCGCGGCTGTGCCGATCATGGTCAATTCGTTCCGCTTCCGCCGTCGCTTCAGCCTGGTCACGCGCCTCAGCCAGGACCAGGCGGGCGATCTTGCTACCACTGTGGAAGAGTCCGTCCACGGCATCCGCGTCCTGAAGGCTTTTGGCCGCAGCCGCGAAGCGCTGGAGAATTTCAACGGCCAGGCAGAAGAGCTGCGGCAGACAGAGATTGCCAAGGCGAAGCAGCAAGCCGGCTTCACGCTGGTGGTCACGTTGCTGCCTGAGCTGGCGCTGGGCGTCGGCCTGGTGGTGGGCATCATGCTCGCGGCAAGCGGCCAGCTGAGTATCGGCTCGCTGGTTGCATTCTTCGCGACCGCCGCCGTGGTGGCCACTCCCGTGGAATTTTCCGGCATGCTCCTGGCCATGGCGCTGACTGCCAAGACCGCACTGGACCGGCACTTCGAAGTTATGGACACCGAGAACACCATCACTTCTCCGGATCATGCTGAGCTGCCGGCAACGGTGAAGGGCGCCCTGCGCTTTGAGCATGCGGGCTTCGGATTCGACGACGGCGGTACGCTCCTGCACGACATCACCCTGGACATTCGTCCCGGCGAAACCATGGCACTGGTGGGCATCACCGGCAGCGGCAAGAGCGCCCTGCTCCAACTGGTCCCCCGTCTTTACGACGTCACAGAAGGCTCCGTGACGATTGATGGCGTGGACGTCCGCGACTACGACATCGAGGAACTCCGGCGCATCGTTGCGGTGGCTTTCGAGGACACCACCCTGTTCTCCAGCTCTGTGCGGGACAACGTCCTGCTCGGCTCCCCTGAACCCAGCGACGCAGCCCTGGATGAAGCCTTGGACGTCGCCCAAGCCCACTTCGCGTACTCTTTGCCGGAAGGTGTGGACACGCTGATTGGTGAGGAAGGATTGAGCCTTTCAGGTGGCCAGCGGCAGCGCATAGCCCTTGCCCGGGCCATCGCAGCGAAGCCGAAAGTCTTGGTCTTGGACGATCCCCTCTCGGCCTTGGACGTCAACACCGAAGAACGCGTGGAAGCCCGGCTCCGCGAAGTACTGCACGAGACGACCACGCTGATCGTCGCGCACCGCCCTTCGACTGTGGCATTGGCGGACCGCGTGGCCTTGCTTGAGAACGGAACCATCACCGCCGTCGGAACCCACACGGAACTGTTGGCTGAAAACGCCCACTACCGCTACGTCATCGCAAGCCTGGATACCGGTCCGAGGGACCTGGACAGCGAACTGGACGAGCTCGAAGACGCCGAGGAGGCCCGCCGGTGAGCGCCACAACCTTTGGAACCGCCAACGAGGACAACACGCTCCTGACCAAAGCGGACAGCAAAGCAGTACGACGCCGGTCGCTCGCCTTGCTGGGCTCGCTGATCCGCCCCGTGCGCTTGCGTTTCTGGATGACAATCGTGATGGTGGTGGTTTCGCAGCTCACCCGCGTCGCGGGGCCAGCCCTGATCGCCTTTGGCATCGACACCGCTTTGCCCGCACTGCAAGCCGGCGACAATGGCCCGCTGGTACTCGCCGGTGCGTTGTACTTGGCCGCGGCCGTCGCTACCGCTGCAATGACCGCCCTCTATGTAACGTCCACAGCCCAATTGAGCCAGGCCATGCTGCTGGACCTACGGGTCCGCGTGTTCAGGCACACCCAGCGGTTGAGCCTTGAATTCCATGAGAAGTACACGTCCGGTCGCATTATCGCCCGTCAAACCTCGGACCTCGAGGCGCTGCGGGAATTGCTGGACTCCGGCGTGAGCTCGCTGGCCTCCGGCATGCTGTTTATGCTCTTCACAGCTTTCACAGTGTTCGCCTTGGACTGGCGCAGTGGATTAATCATGCTTGCGGCGGGCGTGCCCATGTTCTTACTCGCGCGCTGGTACCAAAAGCATTCACAGATCGCGTTCCGGGAATCACGGGTGGTTTCGGCGCGGCTGATCGTGCACTTCGTGGAAACCATGACCGGAATCCGTGCGGTGAAGGCCTTCCGCAAGGAGCGCGAGAACGCCGACCGCTATGGTGCGTTGGCTGAGGACTACCGCAAGAACACTGTCCGCTCCATCAACCTGAACGGCATCTTCCAGCCGGGGCTGGTACTGATCGGCAACGTGTGTGTGGCGGCGGTCCTGTTGTTCGGCGGGTTCAGGGTGCTCAGCGGTGACCTCGCCGTGGGCGTCCTCCTGGCCCTCATCTTGTCCACGAAGCGCTTCTTCCAACCGGTGGACCAGATGGCAATGTTCTACAACTCCTTCCAGAGCGCACAGGCGGCGCTGGAGAAGGTATCAGGGCTCCTCGAAGAGGTGCCCACCGTCCGGCCGCCAAAGAACCCTGTGCCGCTGAAGAGTTCACGCGGCGAGATCGACTTCAAGGGTGTGCAGTTCGGGTACAGCGATGGCAAGGTGGTTGTGCCCAAGCTGGACCTGCACATTCCGGCTGGCCAAACCGTTGCCTTGGTTGGGCAGACGGGCGCCGGCAAATCCACTCTTGCCAAACTCGTTGCGCGCTTCTACGACGTCACGTCAGGCGCCATCACTTTGGACGGCATTGACCTTCGGGACCTGGCCACCACCGACCTTCGCCGCGCAGTGGTCATGGTGACCCAGGAAGCCTTCCTGTTCAGCGGCTCCGTGGCGGAGAACATCGCGCTGGGCAGGCCGGAAGCCTCGCGTGCTGAAGTGGAGGCCGCGGCCAAAGCAGTGGGCGCCCATGAATTCATCATGAGTTTGCCCGAGGGATATGACACGGATGTCAATAAGCGCGGTGGCCGCGTCTCGTCGGGCCAGCGACAACTTATTGGATTCGCCAGGGCCTTCCTCGCCGCGCCTGCCGTTCTGATCCTGGACGAAGCCACGTCTTCGCTGGATATTCCTTCCGAGCGGATGGTGCAGGCAGGACTCGCCCACCTTCTGGAGGGTGTTGCAGGCCAGAACGCTGCCCGTACCGCCATCATCATTGCCCATCGCCTCTCCACGGTGGAGACGGCCGACAGGGTGCTGGTGGTCCACGACGGCCGGATTGTTGAGGACGGAACACCGGCCGAGTTGATCACAGGTGGTGGCCAGTTTGCCCGGCTCCACGGAGCATGGCGGGACTCGCTCGTGTGAGGAGCGACACCCCTTCCTCGATTTCGCATCCCGCAGCGATTCAGCTATCCTTGAACAGTTGCTTTCGCAGCGGATCGGGATGTAGCGCAGCTTGGTAGCGCGCTTCGTTCGGGACGAAGAGGTCGCAGGTTCAAATCCTGTCATCCCGACCAAAAAGGAAATGGCGTCGAGAAATCGGCGCCATTTTCGTTTGTCCGGACCTCCTCGAGTATTGTGTCGCCCCAGTGGCCTGTAGACCCACGCGCCTGTCCCCGGGCAAAAGAAAACCCCGGAGCATCGCTCGTCACGCTCCGGGGTTTTCTTCAGTAACTACTGATTTACATAGGATCCGGCCAGTTGCCGATGGACGACGTCGTGTACGTCGTGTCACCTGACTTGGTAGGTACCGTGGTGGTGGAACTCATAGGATCGGGCCAGTTACCAATAGCACTTACCGAGCCGGAGCCTGCTGCCGCAGCAGCAGAGACGACTGCGGGAGCCGCAACCGTAAAAGCGAGAGCGCCTGCCAAGGCCACCGAAGCGGCCATTTTCTTGAACATAATGTTCCCCAATGCGAGTCGGATTCGTTACGGAAATTGCACGGTCCCTGTTGACATACATTGTAAAATGTTTTCCACAGAGACTGTCAAGGTTTTGGTGAAAAGACACCTGTAGGAGGGCCCCGTGGGAAACGGATTCGGCGAGAAGCTACGTGCCGAACGGCTCGAACGCGGGTTAACGCAGGCAGAACTGGGCAAAAACCTGTATTCCCCGAGCTACATTTCGCTGCTTGAAACAGGTCGACGCGAGCCTACTGCCGAGGTCATCGAAGAGCTGGCACGCAGGCTGGAGCTGGCGCCCAAGGCGTTGGAAGCCTGGAGCCAACCCGTCTCGGTGAGCGATGCAGAGTACGTGCTGGCCGGCTTGTATGCCCGGCAAGCGTGGGACCTGCGCGACTACCAACTCGCAGCAAGCCATGCAGCGACTGCGGCGCAGATCGCCCTCGAGGCGAAGAACAACAGCGCCTGGTGGAATATGACGTATATGCAGGCCGAGTGTGTGATGAAGCAAGGCCAACTCAAGGAATGCCAGCAAATTGTCGAGCATTTGCTGGAACATCCCATGGCGACGGAATCTGCAGGCCTTGGCGTGCGGGCATGGCAGATGCTTGCCGCGGTCTGTCACGGACAGGGTCAGCTGGCCACCGCCGTCGAGCATGCAAAGAAGGCCGTGCAACTGTCAGAACAGCTGCCCAAGGGATCCACACTGATCATCGGCGCGCACCGCGCGCTGATCGGCGCCCTGGCCGAGAGCGGCAAGCTGGACGAGGCATGGCAGTACTGCCTGACCATGATCGAGCACATGGACGAGCACTCCATGTCCCAGCTGGCCGGTGAGGTCGCGTGGGTGGTGGGCAACGTTGCTTTCATGCGACACGACTACGTGGAGGGCATCAAGCACCACGAGCGCGCGGCAAAGCTGCTCTCCCCCGCCAACGACATCGAACTGTGGGCCCGTTTCAACAAGGCATCGGCAGCCGTCAGGTTGTCGTCCGGCATTGTTGAGCCCGAAACCCTGTCCGCCATTGAACGTGCCGAGCTCGCACTGTCGATCGTCGGCGGAAACAAGACGGACCAGCTTGAAGTGGCCTTCATCCGTGCCCGCTGGCTATACCTGACGGGCGATATTCCGGCAGCGGTGGACAAGCTTCGCGAGATCTACAAGGACCGCAAGGTATTGGCCCGCCACACGGCTGGAGAAGTTTCGCTGTTGCTGGGGAAGTCCTTGAAGGCAGCCGGTGAAACCACGGAGGCCCTGCACTATCTGGAAGAGGCCCAGCACGACTTCAGTGCAGCCGGCGCCTCGGACCGGGTCCAGCAAGCCATGGATGCTGTTCTGGAGATCCGCCTGGCGGAACGCCGCGCTGCTGCATCACACCCGGAAGCGCACTCCGAAGCACATCCCGAGGCCCATTCGGAAGCCAGCTAGCCAAGTACCCAAAGGCAGCACATCGCAAAACAGCCCCGGACCATGGGTCCGGGGCTGTTTCGTGCAAACTTAGGCGAACGTGCGCCCTGTGAGTTTCTCGTAGGCTTCCACGTAGCGGGCGCGGGTGCGCTCTACGACTTCAGTGGGCAAGGCCGGTGGAGGCGTGTCCGAGGACTTGTCCCAGCCGGACTCGGCCGAGGTCAGCCAGTCGCGCACGTACTGCTTGTCATACGAGGGCTGCGACTTACCCGGCGCATAAGTGGATGCGTCCCAGAAACGGGAGGAGTCCGGGGTGAGGACTTCGTCGCCCAGCGTGATGATGCCCGTGTACGTGTCGAGGCCGAACTCCACCTTGGTGTCGGCAAGGATGATGCCCCGCTCGCGGGCGATCTCCTCAGCGCGGGTGTAGATCTTCAGCGTGAGTTCGCTGAGGCGGGCGGCGATGTCGTCACCGACCAGGGCTACGACGTCGTCATAGGTGATGTTGACGTCGTGCTCGCCGACGTCGGCCTTGGCAGATGGGGTAAACAGTGCCTTCTCCAGGCGGGAACCGTCAACAAGCCCCTCGGGAAGCGGGATGTTGCAGACCGTTCGGGAGTGCTTGTACTCCTCCAGCCCGGAACCGGTGAGGTAGCCACGGGCGATGCACTCCACCGGGAACATCTCCAGCTTCTTGCAGATCATGGCCCGGCCCTCGACGGCGGCGGGAACGCCACCCTCAACCGTGGAGGCCAGCACGTGGTGCTCAACATCCAACTGATCGAACCACCAAAGGCTGAGCTGCGTCAGGATGCGGCCCTTGTCTGGGATTTCGCTGCTCAGGACGTGGTCGTAGGCGCTGATGCGGTCGCTGGCAACCACCAGTACGCATTCCTGGCCGACCTTCTCCGTGATGGATTCATCGGTTGGGACGTAGAGGTCGCGAACCTTGCCGGAATAGACGTGCGTCCAGCCCGGAAGCTCCAGGGTCTCGGTTTTGAAACCGCCTGTGGGGAGCGAATCAGTCATGCTCAGGCCTGTACTTTCGGGATGGTTCCGGTTGCTGCGTAGGGCACTCGGATTTCGCCGCGGGCGGCTTTGCCTCCGATATCCGTACGGAACTGTGAGCCTTCAAGCTGAACCAGCTCAACGCCGTCGTACGCTTTTTCGCGGGCCTCCACCAGGTCGGAACCGAGCGCGACCACTGCGAGGACGCGGCCGCCGGCGGAAACCACTTTGCCTTCCTCGTCCAGCTTGGTGCCGGCGTGGACAACATGGACGCCTTCGAGCTCGTCCACCTTCTTCAAGCCGCGGATGCGATCGCCCGTGCGGGGAGCATCCGGATAGTTTTCTGCGGCCACGACGACGGCGACTGCCGTGTCCTTGGACCAGCGCAACTCTTCTGCGGTGTCCAGTTCGCCCTTGGCAGCTTTCAGAAGCAGCGCACCGAGCGGAGTCTTGAGCCGGGCGAGGACTGCCTGCGTTTCGGGGTCTCCGAAGCGAACGTTGAACTCGATGACGCGCGTGCCGCGCGAGGTGAGTGCAAGGCCGCAGTACAACACACCGATAAACGGTGTGCCGCGGCGGGCCATCTCATCCACGGTGGGCTGGGCGACGCGGTCGATGACTTCCTGGACCAGCCCTTCGGGAGCCCACTCGAGCGGAGTGTAGGCACCCATGCCACCGGTGTTAGGGCCTTCGTCGTTGTCGAAGATGCGCTTGAAGTCCTGCGCCGGAGACAGGGGAACGGTAGTGCGGCCGTCGCAGAGGACGAACAGGGAAACTTCGGGGCCATCGAGGAACTCTTCGATGACCACTGTTCCACCGGCGTCGAAGCAAGCCTGCGCGTGCGCGAGGGCTTCCTCGCGGTCGTTGGTGACCACAACGCCCTTGCCTGCGGCGAGGCCGTCGTCCTTAACAACGTGCGGAGCGCCGAACGTAGCCAGGGCGTCAGCGGCTTCCTCAGCGTTGGTGGCAACGCGGGCCATGGCCGTGGGAACACCGGCTTCAGCCATGATCTGCTTGGCGAAGGCCTTGGATGCTTCGAGCTGGGCTGCTTCCTTGCTGGGTCCGAAGACCGGAATCCCGGCTGCACGGACGGCGTCGGACACACCGGCGGCCAGGGGAGCCTCCGGACCGACGACAACCAGGTCCACGCCCAGCTTGGTGGCGAGCGCGGACACGGCTTCCGGGTTGTTCCCGTCAATTGCGTGCGTGGGAACGAGTTTGCTGATGCCCGCGTTGCCCGGAGCCGCGTGGACCTCGGAAACGTTGGGATCTTCAAGCAGAGAGCGGACAATGGCGTGTTCGCGGCCGCCTGGGCCAATGACGAGTACCTTCACAGTCTTCAAGGGTACTTTGTGTAGGGCGCGGGGCCTAAGCTGTGTCGTTCCCCGGCAACGGATGACTGGATCCGGGACCGCGCCCGGACCTCGCATGTGACCGGGGAACACAGCCGTCGCGCCCTAGACTGGCCTCATGCCCATGAGTTCGCATGAAACGTTCAACGTTGAGTCCGCCGTCGAACTGGCAGTCATCGAACGCAGTGGCTTTATCGAGTCCCGGCACATCGGTGCTGCCGTCGTCCTTGCCGGTGACGGAAGCGTGGTCACCCGGCTTGGTGACATCGATGCTCCCATCCTGGCCCGCTCCACCCTCAAACCATTCCAGGCCCTCGCTGCCATGCAGTCCGGCGTCCCTCTCAGGGGCGCACAGGTGGCTGTCGCCTGCGGAAGCCACACCGGTTCACTGGATCACATGGACGTGGTGGAGGGAATGCTCAAAGCGGCAGGTGTCCGGGAGGATCAGCTTCAGTGCCCCACAGCTTGGCCGCAGGACGAAACTGCCCGCAATTGGCTGGTCCGCTCCGAGCGCGGCCAGACCAGGCTCGCCTTCAATTGTTCCGGGAAGCACGCGGCTTTCCTCTGGGCCTGCACGGAAAACGGTTGGGACCTTCGCAGTTACCTTGAGCCGAATCATCCGCTGCAGCAGCGCGTGCGGTCCGTGATTGAGGAATACAGCGGCGAAACGATCTCGCACCTGGGCATTGATGGCTGCGGAGCACCCGTTGCGGCGATCTCGCTGACTGGACTGGCACGGGCGTATTCGCGGTTGGCTAAATCACCGGGGGATTCTTCCTCGAACGCACGCGCCGCGACCATCGCCACCTCCATGTTGGACTACCCGTGGGCGGTTCAGGGCAAGGGCGAGTCAAACACGATCGTCATGGAAGAGCTGGACATCCTGGCCAAGATTGGCGCCGAAGGGATTCTGGTCCTTGCCACGTCCACCGGTGCCACCGTCGCGGTCAAGATGCTGGACGGGAATCTCCGCGCTACGTCCCTGGTGGGCTTGACCCTTCTTGCCGTCAGTGGCGCGGTGGACATTCCCGCGGTTTCCAACGTCCTGGAACGCGTCGTGGAACCCGTGCTGGGCGGCGGACGGCCCGTGGGCAAGATCCGCCTGGGCCACGCCGTATCGGCGATGCTCGACTGAGCCGGCCCGTTACTGAGTCACCTAGTTTATATAAGGAAAGAAACCATGGCAGTTGCACGACGCCGCATTGACGTCGACGAGGGCCGCGCTGCGCTGACAGCCTGGCAATCCGCCGTCGAGCGTTCGAACCGAGAAACCGACGGTGAGCCGGGAAGTGTAGCCGCCGCACCGCCGTCGCGCTCTTTGATTGCGACGGCGGTGCGCTACTCACTTGAGGAAGTCACCGCCCGTGCGCCGGGAAATTCGGTGGAGGTCCGCGTGCCCCCGTTCGGCGTCACGCAGTGCGTGGAGGGGCCCCGCCATACCCGCGGCACTCCCCCGAACGTCATAGAGTGCGACGCCGCCACGTGGCTTGAGTTGGTTACCGGCCGGATCTCGTGGGGAGACGCCGTTTCGGCTGGCCGCGTTGCCGCGTCCGGACTGCGCGCGGACCTCTCGGAACTGCTTCCCCTCTAAACACAGTTGATGCCCTCAAGACCGAAGTCATAAGGGCATCAGCTGTACACAAACCATGGGGTTAGTCGGGGCAGATCGGGGTGGTTGGTTGCCCTGGCTTGCTCATCTCGAATTGCGGGATTTCGTCCGCTGTGGGACCACCACGGAATTTCGGTGAGGGGTGGTGGCCTTCGCTGAGGCGTTCGAGTTCCTGTTCCTCGAACACTTCCTCCTGGCCGAGCATGATGGCCGAATCCTCGTTGGTAATCTCGCCGTTGAAAGCACGGACCATGACGCTGCGGTCGAACTGGCCTTCCCACTTGGCTACAACGAAGGTGGCTACGCAGTTGCCCAGCAGGTTCACGACGACGCGCATGGAGTCCATGAGGCGATCGGCTCCGAGGAGGAGTGCTACGCCGGCAACCGGGAAGATGCCAAGGGCGGCAGCCGTGGCCGAGAGGGCCAGGAACGATGAGCCCGGGACGCCCGCCATGCCTTTGGAGGTCAGGAGCAGGACACCCAGTGCGGCCAACTGCTGGCCGAGGTCCAGGTGGTGGCCGAACGCCTGGGCCAGGAACAGCAGGGAGATGGAAAGGTATATCGCTGCACCATCAAGGTTGAAGGAGTAGCCGGTGGGAACCACCAGGCCGGTGGTTGCCCGGGAGCAGCCGGCGTTGGTCAGCTTGGTCATGATGCGCGGCATGACCGCTTCAGTGGAGGCCGTGCCAAGGGCGAGCAGGAATTCCTCGCGGGTGTATTTCAGGAAGTGCCACAGCGGAACGCGGGCGAAGCCCCAGGCCACCAGGAACAGCAGGCCGATAAAGACGACGGCGGCTCCGTAGCAGGATGCGATCAGAAGCGCATACGTGCCAAGCGTGCCAAGGCCGTACTGGCCAATGATGAAGGCCATGGCGCCGAAGGCACCGATCGGAGCAACTTTCATGATCCAGGACATGATCTTGAAGATCAGCTCCAGAACGGTCTCCATGAGGCTGATCACGGGCAGGCACCGCTGGCGACCGATGACCACGATCGCGGCACCGAAGAAGACGGAGAAGAAGAGCACCTGGAGCAGGCTGTTGTTGGCGAAGGCGCCGATCACACTGGTGGGGATGACGTCCAGCAGGAAGGCCGCAGCATCCTTGGGAACTGCGTGGCCGGTCTTTGCGTCCACGGCTTCCTGGGAAAGCGTGGAGGGATCGATGTTCAGGCCGGCACCGGGCTGAACGATGTTGCCCACGATGAGTCCGAAGACCAGGGCGAAGAGAGTGGCGCAGGTGAAGTAGAGGAGTGCTTTGACCCCGACCCTTCCGACCGCCTTGACGTCGCCGACTGCCGAGATGCCCGTGACGATCACGAGGAAAATCAGCGGGGCGATGATCATCTTGATGAGTTGAATGAATCCATCACCCAGCGGCCGGAGGGTGGACCCGAGGTTCGGCCAAAAATGACCGATGAGCACACCTGCGACGACGGCGATCAGGATTTGAAAAAAGAGCGACTTATACAGTGGCTTCTTCTTCAGCGGGGCCGAACTCGCCTTCAGCGCCGCAGAGTCTGGGATCTTCATTGATCTGAACCAATCAGTTGGGAACAGCCCCACATTTGGGGGTTGTTTTCAAATGTAAGCCCGCTCACATCATTCCGCAAGGGGAAATTGAATTTCCATATTGCGGAAAGTCACATTTGGCTGAGAAGGTCACGGACGTGGCTTCCTGACCACTCTTGGCAAGGAAAAGCCCACGACACGCCCTGGAAATGGGCGTGCCGTGGGCAGAGTTGAAGCAAAGAAGGCCAGGAGGGCACACTCAGGCCTGGGATGACCTAACCGCGGCCTATGAACGGCATGCCCGCGGCTGTCACCACCAGGGAACCAACGTTGGCCGACGCCGGCATGTTGGCCATCATCAGCACAGCACGGGCGGCGTCCTCCACGGGGAACATCGGCTCCACGCGACGGCTGCCATCGGCCTGCAAGGCACCCGAGCCGACTCCGATGGTGTCCATGATCTCGGTGCGGGTATTGCCGATGTCGATCTGCCCGCACGTAATGCCGAACTCCCTGCCGTCGAGCTCGATGCTCTTTGTCAGTCCGGTCATCGCGTGCTTAGTCACCGTGTAAGCCACGGACCTGGGCCTTGGGGAATGCGCCGAAATGGAGCCGTTGTTGATAATTCGGCCACCCTGAGGTTCCTGGGCCTTCATGGTCCTCACGGCCTCAGCGGCGCACAGCATGGAGCCCGTGACATTGACGCGCAACGTGGCCTCCCACCCGTCGACGTCGATCTCGCCAACATCGCCGGCTGGTCCGAAGATGCCTGCGTTGTTGAACAGCACATCAACCCGGCCCCAGCGCTGGCGAACATCAGCGAAAAGGCGGGCGACGTCGTCGGGCACTGTCACATCACAAGGCACGGCCAGGGCATCCGGATGGTAGTCCGCGGTCTCCAGCAACTGCGCTTCGCGACGCCCTGCCAACGCCACACGGTAACCATCGGCGAGCATGAGCCGGGCTACGGCCCGCCCAATGCCGGAACCGGCACCGGTCACGACGGCGACCCTCGGGTCTGCGGGCGGGCGTGGGTCAGTCATGTGGTGCCTTTCAGGGAATCGCCTTCAACTAGTCAGCGGCCAGCGTCAGCGCGTGGCCCCTGCGGACGGCTCAGAGGTGGGCTGGGCAGCTGTCGGTTGGGCTGCTGTTATCGGCCAGCCTATGACAGTCTTCGGACGCGGCGTTGCATAGGTGCGGACTTTGGACGTGGTGAGGCCGAGCCGGACCAAGGATTCAGCGATGGTGACGGCCGCAGCCACACCATCAACAACGGGCACGCCGGTGCGCTGCCGGACCTGATCGTCGAGGCCAGCCATGCCACCGCAGCCGAGCACGATCACCTCGGCCTTGTCCCGCAGGACAGCTTGCTCGGCCTGGTCCACGATCGCTTCGACGGCGCGGTCCGGGTGTTCCTCGAGTTCCAGTACAGCCATACCGCTGGCGCGGACCGAGGCGCAGCGCGCGTCCAGCCCGGCAAGCTTGAGGCGATCCTCAATCAAGGGGACGGCACGGTCCAACGTAGTAACCACGGAGTACTTATGGCCGAGGAACATCGCGGTGCTGGCAGCAGCCTCGGTGATATCGACCACCGGGACATCGAGGAGTTCCTGCAACCCCTCGCGGCCATGCTCGCCATAGCCTGCCTGGATAACGGCGTCGAACGGTTCGGGATAGTTGACCACGGCGTCCATGACGGCGATCGCGGCAAGGTAGCTCTCGAAGTTACCCTCGCAGGAGTCGGCGCCAAAGCGTGGAGTAATGCCGATGATCTCAGTGCCCGGGGCGGCAGCAGCCCTGGCCTGGGCGGCGATGGAATCTGTCATGGACTGTGTGGTGTTCACGTTTGCGACAAGGATGCGCATGGTTTCCTCTGTATCAGTGGGTGCTGGCGACCGCGATGGGTTCGCCGGAGACGTCCTCGTGGGCCTGCTTCTTGTCAGCCACAGCGAAGTACGTGAGCGCGGCGACGCCGGCTCCGATGAACCACGCGAACGGTGCGGCGGGAGCCAATCCTGGAATGAAGGCAATGGCAATGGCCAAGGCGGCTGCGGGGACCATGGCAACGATGGCCTTGGGGTTCACGCCCCGCTTGTAGAAGTACGCGCCCTTGGGATCATCGGTGTAAAGCTCTGGGACGTTTACCTTGCCTCGACGGACCAGCCAGTAATCGGCCATGACCACTCCGAACAGCGGGCCGAGCAGGGCGCCCAGGCCACCGAGGAAGTACACGATCACGATCGGGTTGTTGTAGAGGTTCCACGGCAGGATGATGAGGCCGATGGTGCCGCTGACCCACGCCGCTTTACGGAAGTTCAGGTGCCGCGGGAAGAGATTGGTCAGTGCGTAGACGGGTGCTACGAAGTTGGCCATCAGGTTCACGGCGATGGTCAGGATCAGCAGGGCAAGGCAAGCCAGGACAAGCAACAGAGTATTGGGGATGCTCTGGACGATGTCCGACGGGCTTTCGATGACTGTGCCGTTGATCTTGTACTGCCCACCCGCCATGACCACCACGATTGCGCCGAATACCAGCATGTTGATGGGGATGCCCCAGAAGTTGCCCTTGACGATGGACTTCTTGGAGACAGAGGACCTGGTGAAATCACAGAAGTTCAGGACGAACGTTCCGTAGATGGAAACCCACAATGCCCCGCCGGCGAAGATGGTGAGCCACATGTCCGCACCTTCGAGTCCCTTGATGCCGCTCCACTGGATGGCTCCGCCGGCCTCGATGAAGACCCACACGGCAATCGCGGCCATGGTCACCAGGATGATGGGACCTGCGAAGGCCTCATATTTACGGATCATTTCCATGCCGAAGCTGACGATGACCAGCTGAACTATCCAGAGCGCCACGAAGGAGAGCCAGCCCAGCGTTGAAAGGCCCAGGATCGAGTTGCTGTCCAGATCCTTCAGGCCCGGGGCCATCGCGACGAGCATGACGCGAAGCACCACGGATGCCAGGTATGTCTGGATCCCGAACCAGGCGACAGCCACGGCGCCACGGACGAGGCTGGCGATCTGGGCACCACGGATGCCAAAACTGATGCGGCTCATGACGGGGAACGGAACGCCGGTCTTCTGGCCCATGAATCCGGAGAAGTTCAAGAGGGCGAAGAGCAGGGTGGCCCCAATTCCCAGTGCCACCAGGATCTGCCAGCCGCCCAGACCGAGCGAGAACAAACCAATGGCGAAGGCATAGTTACCCAGGCTGTGGACGTCATTGGCCCAGAGGGTAAAGATGCTGTAGCTCGTCCACTTACGGCCTGCGGCCTTGGTGGGTGCGAGGTCAATGTTGTAAAGACTGGGGCTGATGGTACGGCCTGCGGCTTCGGAAGCAATAGCGCATAGGTCCGTGTTACCCACGGCCGGATGGTTGGGACCACCTGCTGCTGTGTCTCCCGGAGTCTCAGTGACGCCGACTGATGAAGTCGTCTGCATCGTGGATCTCCACTTCGTACTGTTTCCACAAGACGGAAACAAGTTATTGAATAGTGAAAATACTCTATGACTCAGGTCACGTCACGTCAAGGCGTCACAAGTGTATGGAGGGTCACATTCGGTTGATTGCCCACCTGTTTCCCAGTTGACTGTTGCGGTTACGTAATCCGTGTTGACGCTGCCCATCGGCAGACGTAATCTCGAATTGCAGAATTTTATTCTCACAATACGAAATTCCTTGAGCGCCCCCACAGAGCAAGCGCCCAGACATTCAATGAAGAGAGGTTGGACGTGGCTGCAGGAGAAGAGACCTCACACATCCTCAGCGGGTTGACTGCCCAGCTGCCTGATCGTGATCCGGAAGAGACCGCGGAGTG